>CALICM010000057.1 GCA_938049225.1 uncultured Paracoccaceae bacterium | reverse complement strand
GTTGGGGCAGGACAAACGCAAAGACAGCATAGAACAAGGGTAAGATGGGACTTCTGCTACTTTTGGGGGTTTTTGCCCTTTGCGTGATCATTGGAACGCCAGTTGCCTTTGCACTTGGCATCGCGGCACTTTCGGCGTTCTGGTATGAGGGGCTGCCACTCTTTGTCGGCTTTCAGCGCATCGTCTCTGGTATCAATGTCTTTTCCCTGATGGCGATCCCGTTTTTCATCTTCGCGGGCGAGTTGATGTTCCACGGTGGGATCGCAATGCGCCTGGTGCGCTTTGCCCAATCGGCAGTCGGCGCGGTGCGGGGTGGTCTTGGCGTTGTGAATGTCTTTTCGTCGATGCTATTCGGCGGTATTTCCGGCTCGGCCATCGCCGACATTTCAGCGCTCGGATCGATCCTTATCCCAGTAATGAAGGACAAGGGCTATGACACCGACTATGCGGTCAATGTCACGGTAACGTCGTCGATTGCCGGTATTATTATCCCGCCCAGCCATAACATGATTATTTTCGCGCTCGCCACGGGGGGAGCCGTCTCGATCTCGAAACTCTTCCTTGCTGGCGTCGTGCCGGGCGTGTTGATGTGCCTATGTCTGGCCATCACCGCTTATGTGGTTGCCGTCAAACGCGGCTACGGCGCCGAGAAATTTCCGGGCTGGGCTTCACTCGCACTAAACTTCGCCGCCGCCATTCCCGGCCTATTGACGGCAGTCATCATCGTTGGTGGGGTATTGTCAGGTATTTTCACAGTGACCGAGTCTGGCGCATTCGGCGCGATGTATGCCTTCGTTGTCACCCTTCTGGTCTATCGCAGCATCACTTGGGAGAAATTTCGGATCGCAGTCGTCAATTCTGTCCGAACGACAGCGATGGTGATGATACTGATCGCCTGCGCCGGGGCGTTCGCCTACATGCTCACGTATTTCCGGGTTCCGACCAAGACCGTCGATCTTTTGACCGGTTTGACAGATAACCCGATCCTTATTCTGTTGTTGATCAATGCCGTGCTGTTGCTGCTTGGTATGATCATGGACATGGCGGCACTGATCCTGATTTGCACGCCGATTTTCCTGCCAGTGATGAATGCTCTGGGCATCGACCCGCTTCAGTTCGGCATTATCCTTCTGGTCAATCTTGGTCTTGGTCTTTGCACGCCGCCGGTCGGAACCTGCCTGTTTGTCGGCTGTGCTGTGGGAAAGCTGCCGATCGAGAAGGCCGTCCGGACCATCTGGCCCTTTTACATTGCGATCTTTGTCGCGCTTATGCTGATCACGTTCGTCCCCGCAATTTCGTTGACTCTGCCAGGTCTGTTAGATCGTTAGAGAGCGCTTCTGCCGGTTCGTCTCAGCCCAATGCGACCTGGGGCCCTCTTTCAAAATAGGTCGAAAGCACGATGTGACTGCGCGTGCGCCGCACACCGGCAATGGCGTCCAAGCGCTCCAAGAAATCTGTAAGGGTCTGCGCGTCCTCGCAGCGGACCTTAAGCATAACACAAGTATCGCCAGCGACTGCATGAACCTCTTCGACAGCGGGTTCGTCCGTCATGTCGACAAGTTCGCCGTCCGCGCACCAACCTTCCGTCTCGACCTGTACGAACGCGAGCACGGGGCGTCCGACCTTGATCGGGTCGACTGCAATTACGGTGCAACGCCGTAACACTTAGGACCAAGGACAAAGTGAATGTTTCTTGATGTGCATTAGGAAAGACCACGACATGTGCAGCTATAATCGCGAGTAAAATGGCTGACGCAACGACCAAACTGCTGACCGAACTGACCCATCCAAATCCAAGCACGCCTGTTAAGCCTAAGGCCAGAATAGGCAACAGCGCGCCAAGTGTGATCAGGCGGCGAAGGCGCCAAAGGCGGTACGGTGTGTCCATTGGACTGGGCAGTTCGAACTGCATACGAGACCTCCAAATTTTCGCGTTGACCGGATCACCCAGCAATTTGGCTGAATTTTGACAACCTATTGTGTTGCGAGGGTGCCCAACAATCTGGGGCTTTGGACAGTGGCTCAGTTTACAACAAACTCTCGCGTTCCGTGAGTTAACATTTGCGCAAGCGGTTTTATTGTCATCCCACAAATCAGTTGCCGTGCAATCACCCTCGCAATCCCCGTGTCGAATCGGGTCATCGACCGGCCGTCGATTGCGACGGATCGCAACTTTAGATCTCTGATCCGGCGCGCAGGCGGCGACCCCCGCCTCAGGCTTCGGCGCGGGCGGCTTCCCAGGCGAGCATGGCGCGTTTGACGCCGAGACCCCAGTGATAGCCGCCCAGGGCGCCGGATTTGCGCAATGCACGGTGGCAGGGGATCAGGAAGCTGATCGGGTTGCGGCCCACGGCGGTGCCGACGGCGCGGACGGCTTTGGGTTTGCCGATGGCGCCGGCGATCTCGGAATAGGTGGTGACGCTGCCCGATGGGATCTGCAACAAAGCCTCCCAGACTTTGATCTGGAAGGGCGCGCCGATCAGATGCAACTGTGCCTCGCCCGCGCCAGTCAGCAAGGCGGCCGCCTGGGGTTTGACGGCTTTGGGGTCCTCGACATAAGCCGCGTTGGGCCAGCGGGCGCGCATATCGGCCATGGCGGCCCCGCGGCCGGTTTCGGCGGTGAAGGCCAGCCCACAGATGCCGCGGTCGGTGGCCATGACCAGTGCCTCGCCGAAGGGACTGTCGGTCCAGGCCCAACGGATGGTCAGGCCCGCACCGCCGCGCGCGTAGTCGCCGGGTGTCATCGCTTCCCACCGCAGAAACAGGTCGTGCAAGCGGCTGGTGCCTGACAGGCCGGTGTCGGCGGCGGTTTCGAGCAGGGTGAACCGCTCGGCCAGCAGGCGTTTGGCGTTGTCCAGGGTGAGGTATTGTTGGTAGCGTTTCGGGCTGACGCCGACCCATTGGCTGAAGATGCGCTGGAAATGCGCGGGGCTCATGTCAACGGACGCCGCCAGTTCCTCGAGCGTGGGTTGCTCGGCGACCGTATCGCCGATGTGGTCGATGGCGCGGGCGATCACGCCGTGATGGTAAGGATCGGGTGTCATGGGTTCTCTCGCATTGCTTTGGATGTGTTTTAGGACAGGTGACCGCGCGTGAGCCACCCGGTTCTTGCGCATGCGTGCGCCCCATGCCAAGGGAGGGCCATGGCTGCGCAACTTCCCTATCCCGTTATTCACCGGATCTTTAGCCGGTTTCGCGAGAACGAGCCCGAGCCGAAGGGCGAGTTGGAGCATGTGAATGCCTATACATTGGTGGTCGCGGTCGCACTCAGCGCGCAGGCGACGGACAAGGGCGTGAACCTGGCGACGCGCGGGTTGTTTCGGGTGGCCGATACGCCCGAAAAGATGCTGGCGCTGGGCGAGGCAGGGGTGATTGAACATATCAAAACGATTGGCCTCTACCGCAATAAGGCGAAGAATGTCATTAAGCTCAGCCAGAAGCTTATCGATGAATTCGACGGCGAAGTGCCCTCGTCACGGGCCGCGTTGGAAAGCCTGCCGGGGGTGGGCCGTAAGACAGCGAATGTGGTGATGAACATGTGGTTCAAGCATCCCGCCCAAGCGGTGGACACGCATATCTTTCGACTTGGCAACCGGACCGGGATTGCGCCAGGTAAGGATGTCGTGGCGGTCGAGCGCGCGATCGAGGATCACGTGCCGGCTGAGTTTCAACAGCACGCACATCACTGGATGATCCTGCACGGGCGCTATATCTGTAAAGCACGCAAACCCGCCTGCGGCGTTTGCATTATCAATGACTTATGTCCCTTTGAGGAGAAGACCGCGTGAGCAAGACCTTTCAAGTCGTGGGCATCGGCAATGCCGTTGTCGATGTGATCGCCCATGGCGACGACAGTTTTCTGGATCTGATGGGGATCAAAAAGGGGATCATGCAGTTGGTCGAGCGCGAGCGGGGCGAGACACTGTATGCGGCGATGGAGGATCGGGCGCAGCTACCGGGCGGGTCCGTGGCCAATACGCTGGCGGGTCTGGGGAATTTGGGCCTGGCGACCGGGTTTATCGGGCGGGTGAACGACGACGCTTTGGGCCGATTTTACGCCGAGGAGATGGAGGCGGATGGGACCCGCTTCTTGAATGCGCCGGTGCCGAACGGTGATCTGCCGACATCGCGCTCGATGATTTTCGTGACCCCGGATGGGGAGCGGTCGATGAATACCTACCTGGGGATCTCGTCCGAGGTGGATGAGCGGGACGTGCCCAGCGACGTGGTTGCCGACAGTGAGATCTTGTTTCTTGAGGGCTACCTTTATGACAAGGACAAGGGTAAGGCCGCGTTTCAGGCGGCGGCGCAAGCCTGTCACGACGGTGGCGGGCGCGCGGGGATCGCGCTGAGCGATCCGTTTTGTGTCGACCGACACCGCGACGACTTCCGCCGACTTGTGCGTGGCCACATGGATTATGTGATCGGCAACGAGGCTGAGTGGATGTCGCTGTATCAAGCCAACGACTTGGATGCCGCACTAGATCAAGCCGCGACCGACTGCGGGATGGTGGTTTGCACTCGCTCGGGGCAAAACGTGGTGCTGATCCGCGACGGGCATCGGGCCGAGGTGCCGGTCAAGATGGTGACGCCCGTCGATGCAACAGGGGCGGGCGATCAGTTTGCCGCAGGGTTCCTCTATGGCTATGCGCTGGACCGCGATCTGCGCACCTGCGGCCGGATGGGCTGTGTCGCGGCGGCCGAGGTGATCGGTCATATCGGGCCGCGCCCGAAGGTAGATTTGCAAAAGCTGTTCATGGCCGAGGGCCTGATCTGAAGGGGAGGGGCGATGTACGCGTATGACAACCAGAATGTCTTTGCCAAGATCTTGCGTGGCGAGATCCCGAACAAGACGGTGCTTGAGACCGAACACTGCCTGGCTTTCGAGGATATCGCGCCCCAGGCGCCGGTGCATGTCTTGGTGATCCCGCGCGGTGCCTATGTGAACGCGGACCACTTCGCGGCCGAGGCGTCTGATGCGGAGCTGGCGGATTTTGCGCGCACGGTGGGTCGGATCGCGCGGGACACCGGGGCGGCCCCGGGGTCGGGCGGCAGCGGGTATCGGGTGATCTCGAACGCAGGGCCTGCGGCGGTGCAAGAGGTGCCGCACTATCATGTGCATATTTTGGGTGGGCGCCCCTTGGGCCGGATCTTGCAACCAGCCTGATCCAAATGTGGCCCGTTCCGGGCCAAGTCTATGTCCCCCATTCCCGCTTGCGCGGGAACGGGGCCCGTGGTGCTTGTGTCGAGCGTTGGACCAGGTGACCGAGGTCCGGCGGATTGTATCGCGTTTTCGCGAAGAAGTGGGTTAGATCCACGTCCTTTAGGAGCTTGCCGGTGTTTTGTAGGGGGCCATGCCCGCGCGGGCCAATGCATCGGCATGCTCGTTTTCGGGGTGGCCTGCGTGGCCTTTGATCCAGTCCCAAGTGATCTGGTGACGGGCGGTTTCGGCTTCGAGGTCTTGCCAAAGATCCGCATTTTTGACCGGTTTTTTGGCAGCGGTTTTCCAACCGTTGCGTTTCCAGCCGTGGATCCATTTGGTGATGCCGTCGCGGACATAGGTGCTGTCGGTGACGATGCGGACTTTTGTGGCGCGATCCATTGCCCGAAGGGCTTCAATGGCGGCGGTTAGTTCCATACGGTTGTTGGTCGTCTTGGCCGCGCCCCCGTTCAGGGTGCGTTCCTTTACGACTGTTTCGCCTTCCAGGGCTTGGATCACGACGCCCCAGCCGCCCGGGCCGGGGTTGCCGGAACAGGCGCCGTCGGTATGGGCGACAACCTCAACCACGGGTGTGGGCGCTGGCATAGAGGTTTAGGGTGGGCGTGCCGTCGTACATCTTGCCGGTTCCAAACTCTAACGCGGGGTCCACAAAGCCCGCGCGGGTCAGAAGATCGGTCAGCTCTTCGTCGCGGAAAGGGCAGTAGAGGCGCCCGTGGCTGTCGCGCCAGTCGCGGGGGCCCTTTTGGACCCCCATGTGCAGAAGGCCCCCGGGTTTCAGTGCTGTGGCCATACGCTCGAAGATTTGCGGCCGGTCCGCGCGCGGGGCGTGCTGCAGGGCGAAGTGACACCAGATGGCGTCATAGCGCGCCCGGCGGGACAGGGTACGGAAATCGGCGATTTTAACGGTGATGTCGTAGCGCTGGGCAGCCTCGGCCGCGAGGCCGGTACTAGCGTCCATCGCGTCGGCGTCGTGACCCGCGTCGATGATGGCCGCGGCGGCCCAGGCAGTGCCGCAGCCGAAATCGAGAATGCGCGACTGCGGGTCGAGTTGGGCGAGGAAGGCTTCGAGGCGCGGATGCTCGGCCCCCTCTTGCGCGAATTCCGCATAAGCTGTGGCGTTCTGGTCATAGAACGCAAGGGTATCTGGATCGGTGCTCACGCCAGTTTGCCGAGCCCCAGGCAGATCAATACGCCAAGGGTCAACGGCAGGCGCAGGGTGAGCCACCATTTCGGTCCCAGGCCCCAGCCGCGGAAGATCAGGTCCAAGATAAGCAGGAACACAAAACCGATGATCAGCGATAGCAGCGCATCGGGGGAGAAGGTGACCGAGAACGCCCAGAGACCTGGGGTGACGGAAACCGCGAACGCGCGCCAGCCGGTGCGGCCCGCTTGGGCGGCAAAGCCCCAAAGGCAGCCGCCCATGAACGCCAGGATCGCGACGCCGTAGCCCTGAAGGATCAAATAGCCGGTGACAGTGTTCGAGACACCGGGCATGAGGCCATATATCGCCAGCACCCCTGCGATGAAGGGCAGAAGGCCCGCGGCCCCCAGAATAGTGGCCGAGCGGGGTGGGGGGGTCATGCGCGCTCCAAGGCAAGGCGCAGGCCAAGACCCGCGAAGACAGCGGCAAAGCCACGGTTGAACCAGCGCATTGCTTGGGCGGAGGAGAGCAGCATGTCGCGGGCGGCGGCGGCGAAGACGCCATAGAGGGCGAAGATCGAGAAAGTCAACGCCATGAAGACGGCACCCAGGGTCAGCATCTCGGGCGTGGCGGTGGCGGGATCGCCGCTGAGAAAGGGTGGCAGCAGGGCAAGGAAGAAGATCGACAATTTGGGGTTCAGGATATTGATCAGCGCGCCGCGGCGGGCGGTGCGCCAGGCAGGTTCCTGCTGTTGGCGCCCGTCGATGGACAGGGCACCGCCCGTGCACAGCGCGGACCAAGCGAGGTAAAGCAGGTAGGCGACGCCCGCGAATTTGACGATTTGAAACAGCAGCGCGCTGGTGTGCAAGAGCGCGGCAAGGCCCAAGATGGCGGCCAGCAGGTGGGGTACGATGCCAAAAGTGCATCCCAAAGCGGCGGCGATGGAGGCGCGGCGCCCACGGCCCAGCCCAATGGCCAGAGTGTAGACGACCCCAGTGCCGGGCGCGATGACAACGACCAAGGCGGTGAGAAGAAATTGCATGGATATCATCGTGTTGCCCGTCCTGCTTTAGGCTTGTTCGAGAAGCGCGTCGATCTGTGATTGGGTCCGTTGGCCGCGCGCCACTGGTTCGACAATGCTCTCGAAGGTAAGATACGCGTTCACGCGACCGCCTCGCGCAGGATGCGGGGGACTTTGAACTCGACGTTTTCGACAGCGGTTTCGACCGTCTCGATGGTGACGTCATAGCGGGTGCGGACCGCGTCGATTACCTCCTCGACCAGGTTTTCCGGGGCCGAGGCACCGGCGGTGATGCCCAGGCTGCGGATCCCCTCAAGCGCGCGCCAGTCGATGTCGGCGGCGCGTTGGATCAGCTGGGCATAGCGGCAGCCTGCGCGCGCGCCCACCTCGACCAAACGTTTCGAATTTGACGAGTTTGGCGCGCCTACCACCAACAGCGCATCGGCCTTGGGGGCGAGTGCTTTGACGGCCGCTTGGCGGTTGGTGGTGGCGTAGCATATGTCCTCTTTATGGGGCCCGACGATGGCGGGGAAACGGGCCTGAAGGGCGGTGACGATGTCGGCGGTATCGTCGACTGACAGGGTGGTTTGGGTCACGAAAGCAAGGCGTGCTGGGTCACGCGGGGCGAGTGCCGCGACATCTTCGACGGTTTCGACCAGCAGCACCTCGCCCGCCGGTAGTTGGCCCATGGTGCCAATGGTTTCGGGATGGCCGGCGTGGCCGATCATCACCATCTGCAGGCCATTCGTGTGATGCCGCTCGGCCTCGATATGCACTTTCGAGACCAGGGGGCAGGTGGCATCGACATAGATCATGTTGCGGCGCGTGGCCTCGGCCGGGACGGCCTTGGGCACACCATGGGCTGAAAAGATGACCGGGCGATCATCTGGGCAGGCGTCCAGTTCCTCGACAAAGACAGCGCCTTTGGCCCGCAGGTCGTCGACGACGTATTTGTTATGCACGATCTCGTGTCGGACATAGACCGGGGCGCCCCATTTCCGCAGCGCCATTTCGACCATTTTGATCGCCCGATCGACGCCTGCGCAAAACCCACGAGGCGCGGCAAGATACAGGGTCAGCGGTGGCGGCATAGGGGCCCTCGTGCGGTGGTTTCGCCCGGACTATAAAGTTGGCTGTGGCGGTTGACCAGTGGCCGAAGGGGGCGGGTTCTGGCCCAAGAATGCCCGGACATCGGCAAAGACGGCGTTGAACATCCCTGGCGTCAGGCGGCGCGTGTTCAGGTTGTAGCGCGAGCAGTGGTAGCTGTCGAATACCTGCACCCGCCCGATACTGTGGCGTGCGCCATGGGCAAAGCGGTGGGCTGCCAGAGGGCGGTCCAGCGCACGTAGCAGACTGTCATGCGCGAGGCGCCCCAGACAGAGCACAGCACGCAGGTTGGTCATCCCTTGCAGGCCCATCTGAAGATATGTGCGGCAGGTGGTCAGTTCGGCTGCGGTCGGTTTGTTGGCGGGCGGTACGCATCGCACCGCATTGGTGATCAGGCAATCGTGCAAGGTCAGTCCATCATCGGCGCGATTGTCAAAAGCGTCGTTTGCAAAACCATGGTGGTGCAGCATTTGAAACAGCAGCCCGCCCGAGCCGTCGCCGGTAAAGGCCCGTCCGGTGCGATGGGCGCCTGACTTGCCAGGCGCCAGGCCCAGCACCATCAACTGGCCGCTTGGATCCCCGAATGAGGGAACAGCCCCACCAAACCAGGCGGGGTGCTCAACGGCGATCTCGTTACGATAGGCCACCAGACGCGGGCACAGCGCGCAGTCGCGCGGCACCTGCGGTGAATGGTTTGCTTTAGCTTTCTTCGTCGTCTTCACGCATTGGGCGATGCTGCGCATCTTCGCGCGGGGGGCGGCCGATGACATCGCGCAGATCCTCAAGCTCGATAAAATTGTCGCACTGGCGGCGCAACTCGTCAGCTACCATCGGTGGTTGTGATCGGATAGTCGATACAACTGAGACACGCACGCCCTGGCGTTGAAGTGATTCGATGAGCGGCCGAAAATCGCCGTCGCCTGAGAACAGGACAATATGGTCGACCCGATGCGCCAGCTCCATAGCATCGACCGCAAGTTCGATATCCATATTGCCTTTCACCTTGCGCCGGCCCATACTGTCGGTGAATTCTTTCGCCGCCTTGGTGACCATGGTGAAGCCGTTGTAATTCAACCAATCAACCAGAGGCCGAATGGGTGAATATTCTTCTGTTTCAAGGAGTGCTGTGTAGTAGAACGCTCTCAGCAATTTACCTCGGCGCATGAACTCGGCACGCAACAACTTGTAGTCGATGTCAAAATTTAGCGCCTTTGCGGCCGCATAAAGATTTGACCCGTCAATGAACAACGCCAGACGCTCGTCTCTATAGAACACTCTTAACCTCCTGGAATGGCGCAAAACCTCTCAACAACACGAAAAGACTTGCACTCTGTGACAACCTGCGCACGTTATGTCACAACACTTGAAGAGAAAAGACTAAAACTGACGGGTCTATGAATTACATCGTCGCTTTGGGATCGAATTTACCACGGGACCGGCTTGGTCCAGCCGATATTCTTGCGCGGGCAATTTGGCTGTTTGAGGGTGCGGGGCTGCGGGTGCTCGACCAAAGCGGGTTCTATGAAACCCCTGCACAGCCCCAAGGTGCGGGCCCCGATTTCGTGAGCGCAGTGGTGGTGGTCGACACCGACCGCGATTTGGATGCCGTGATCGGTACACTGGATCAGATCGAAGTGGCGGCGGGCGATTTCGGGCCAAAGGGTGGCGCTGCGCGGGTTTTGGATGTTGATCTTTTGGCGCAGGATGATCGTGTTTTGCCCGACGAATTGACCGTCCGGCGCACGATGGAGCACGAGGGGGCAACGGGCCCGATGTTGCCGCACCCGCAATTGCATCGCCGCGGCTATGTTCTGGTGCCTCTGGCCGAGGTCCGGCCTGACTGGCGCCACCCTTTGTTAGGGCGCACTGCGGTTCAGCTGTTGGCGGACCTACCGGCTGTGGCGCTGGAGGGGATTCGCCCCATAGATGGGTTGATCGATTTGGGTCGCGAACAAACGAAAGATGTCGCTGAATAGCGATCGGTTGGCGAGAGTTCCTTGAATTCGCCCCGGATTACGGTTTTCGGGCGTCTTGAACGGCCCGCGCCCCTTGCAAATTGCTTGGGGCCACAGTATTTGAACTTTTTCCGACACAGTCGAGCAGCTGGAGTGTGCCCATGGCCCGTGTGACCGTCGAAGATTGCGTTGATAAAGTGCCCAACCGGTTTGAACTGGTGATGTTGGCGGCCCATCGGGCGCGCGAATTGTCCTCGGGTGCCGCGCTAACGGTCGAGCGGGACAAAGACAAAAACCCTGTGGTGGCCCTGCGCGAGATCGCGGACGAGACACTGACCTCGGACGTGTTGCGCGAAAGTGCCATCGAAAGTCATCAGCGCCAGATCGAGGTGGACGAGCCTGAGGAAGATCAAATGGCACTGCTGATGTCGAACGATCAGCCCGCCCCGGTCGAGGATGATATGTCCGAAGAAAAACTCCTCCGCGCGCTGATGGAGGCGCAAGGCGAAGGATAGGTGCCCCGCGGTCCGGTGTCCGGGCTGCGTTTAGAGGCGCGTGATATGACCGCCGATGATCTGATTGATCTGATCCGGGTATATAACCCGCGTACCGATGCCAAATTGATCCAAAGCGCCTTTGTCTATGGGGCCCAGGCGCATGCGGGGCAGGTGCGATCCTCGGGCGAGCCATATTTTACCCATCCTGTCGAGGTGGCCGCTTTGCTGGCCGAACAGCGCTTGGACGATGCGTCGATCATCACTGCGTTGCTGCACGACACGATCGAGGATACGGGCTCGACCTTTTCGGCTTTAGAGCAGCGGTTTGGTCACGAGATCGCGCTGCTGGTCGATGGGGTTACGAAGCTGACCAATTTGCAGCTGAGTTCCGTTGAGACCCAACAGGCCGAGAACTTCCGCAAGCTGCTTATGGCCATGTCCAAGGATTTGCGGGTGATTTTGGTTAAGCTGTCGGACCGGCTGCATAACATGCGTACGATCCGCTACCTCAAGCCCGAAAAGCAACAGCGCAAGGCGCGCGAGACGATGGATATCTATGCGCCCTTGGCTGGCCGCATGGGGATGCAATGGATGCGCGAAGAGTTGGAGGATATCAGCTTTAAGGTGCTGAACCCCGACGCTCGCCAGTCGATTATTCGGCGCTTTATCACGCTAAAGAAGGACACAGGCGACCTTATCCCGCAGATCACCGAAGACATTCGCGCCGTTCTGGATGAGCGTGGCGTCTCGGCGCAAGTGATCGGGCGCGAGAAGAAGCCCTATTCGATCTGGCGCAAGATGGAGGAAAAGGGCGAGGCCTTTGGCCGCCTGTCGGATATTTATGGGTTTCGAATCATCACCCAGGATCTGAGCGACAGCTATGTCGCGCTGGGCGCGGTGCACCAACGCTGGGCGGCCGTGCCAGGGCGGTTCAAGGATTACATCAGTCAGCCGAAGTCAAACGGGTATCGCTCGATCCACACGACGGTTTCGGGCCGCAGCGCAAAGCGGGTCGAGATCCAGATCCGCACCCGCGAGATGCATGAAGTGGCCGAAACCGGGGTTGCGGCGCATTGGTCTTATCGCGAGGGCGTGCGCTTCGAAAACCCCTTCGTGGTGGATCCCGTGCGCTGGTTGTCGAACCTGACCGAACGCTTTGAAACAGCGGAAAATCCGGATGACTTTCTGGAAGCGGTCAAGCTTGAGATGTTCACCGACCAAGTGTTTTGCTTCACGCCCAAGGGCGAGGTGATCAAACTGCCGCGTGGTGCGACGCCCATCGATTTCGCCTATGCGATACACACTCGGATTGGTGACAGCTGTGTAGGGGCCAAGGTTGATGGGCAGCGGGTGCCGCTGTGGACCCGGCTGCGCAATGGCCAGTCGGTGGTGATCATCCGCGCCGAGGGGCAGCGACCCCAGGCCAGTTGGGAGGATATGGTGGTGACGGGCCGCGCCAAGGCCGCGATCCGCCGCTCTCTGCGGGAAGAGCACCGCGCGGGCCATATCCGCCTGGGGCGCGAGATCGCGCGGGTGGCCTTGGAACGTGTCGGCAAAAGGGCCACGGATAAGGCCCTTGAAACCGCAGCGAAGCAACTGTTTCTGGACGGCCCCGACACATTGCTCGCACAGTTGGGTGCCGCAGAGTTGACGGGTCAGGACTTGGTCCACACGCTCTATCCAGAATTGCTGTCGCCCGAACGGATGAAAACCGTCGATCCTGCGCGTGATCAATTGATCGTGGGTCTGGGTGCGGGTCAAACAGCGAAACCAGCCCCCTGCTGTCAACCGATCCCCGGCGAGCGGATCGTGGGCATCGCGGTCAAAGGCCAGGGCGTGCAGGTGCATGCGATCGACTGCGTAACGCTAGCGGCCCTGGAAGATCAGGCCGAGAGTTGGATTGATCTGGCTTGGACCGATGCCGCCGCACAGGCGCCGCATTTGGCCTGTATCGAAGTGACAATAGCGAACGGCGCGGGGATTCTGGGGCGGATTTGCACTTTGATCGGTGAACAACATGCAAATATCAGCGACATTGTTTTCACGGAAAGAAAACCAGATTTTTACCGAATGGTGATTGATCTGGAGGTGCGTGATGCAAAGCATTTGCACAACGTCCAAACGGCGTTGCATGCGGACAGCGATGTCGCGGAAGTGACAAGATTTCGCGGCATGGAAGCGGGGGTGATAAGCGCGGGATTCGGGGGTTGACCGCAGGTCTGGGTGGAAGTGTTTCGGGGCGTGCCCCACATTGAGAAGACTGAGAATAAGGGGCAGACGGGCAGATGGTATTCAAACGGCGCACACCGCTGACCTGGGGGCGACGCATCACGGATGCGATCTACCCCCGAACTGGCTGGCGTCGCGCGTTGGAATACTTTGTTCATCGCCTGCGGCGTCTGCCCGACACGCCCCATAAAATCGCTTTGGGTTTCGCCTGCGGTGTGTTCGTGTCGTTCAGCCCGTTGTTTGGCTTTCATTTCGTCTATGCGGGGCTATGCGCGCTGATCGTGCGCGGCAATGTGTTGGCGGCCTTTATCGGCACCTTTGTTGGCAATCCGCTGACCTTTCCCTTTATCGCAACCGCCTCGCTGGGTCTGGGGCGGCGGTTTTTGGGGATCCATGATGGCCCCGAGGGGTTTCATTCGGTGAAAGAGGGGTTCTTGGGCGCCTTTTCGGGACTGTGGCAATCGCTGATGTCCCTGGTGGGCGTGGGCGATCCGGCTTGGGATAAGCTGGCTATATTTGGTGCGGAAATCTTTGTTCCTTATATGCTGGGCGGCATTCTGCCGGGCTTGATTGTTGCCATGGGTTCCTATTTCCTGTCGCGACCGGTGATCGCGGCATATCAAGCGCGTCGACGGTCGAAATTGCTTGAACGGGCACAGC
The DNA here is from genome assembly GCA_938049225.1 of uncultured Paracoccaceae bacterium. Taxonomy (GTDB): domain Bacteria; phylum Pseudomonadota; class Alphaproteobacteria; order Rhodobacterales; family Rhodobacteraceae; genus Halovulum. The sequence goes on along the minus strand of CALICM010000057.1, from coordinate 11,065 downwards.
AAAAGTTGCGGCAAAAGAAAGATATGGCGGCCCCTGGGTAAAAGGGTGCCTGACCTATACGGGGGATCCTGGCGATGGCCGACCTTAATCAGCCGCTTGGCCGTTTGCGGCTGGGTGTGAACATTGACCATGTGGCCACCGTGCGCAATGCGCGCGGCGGCGATGTGCCGGATCCGGTGCGGGCCGCTGCGCTGGCGGAGGCGGCGGGTGCCGACGGGATCACAGCACATCTGCGCGAGGATCGGCGCCATATCCGCGACAGCGATATCGAGGCGTTGATGACGCAGATCGCCGTGCCCCTGAACTTCGAGATGGCCGCCACCGACGAGATGCAGGCAATCGCCTTGCGCCACACCCCACATGCGGTGTGCCTGGTGCCCGAGCGGCGCGAAGAGCGGACGACCGAAGGCGGTTTGGAAGTGGCACGCGAGGAAAACCGTCTGGCCCATTTTATCGCCCCCCTGGCTGAGGCCGGGTGCCGCGTGTCTATCTTCATCGCCGCCGATCAGCGCCAGATCGAGGCCGCGGCGCGGATCGGAGCGCCGGTCATCGAACTGCATACCGGCGCCTATTGCGACGCCTATGCTGAGGGCCGCTTTGACGCCCGCGATGCCGAATTGGCGCGTCTGCGCGATATGGCCGCTTTTGCCCATGATCTTGGGCTCGAAGTGCACGCGGGCCATGGCCTGACCTATGACTGCGTGCGCCCCGTGGCCGCCTTTCCGCAAGTGATGGAGTTGAACATCGGCCACTTCCTGATTGGCGAGGCGATCTTCTCGGGTCTGGATTCCGCGATCCGCCGCATGCGCGCCGAGATGGACGCCGCCCGCCGCGACGCCTTTGGCGAAGGGGTCGCCTGAACCTGGGCCCAAAAGGCGCGCTGCGCAGATTTTCGGCAGCGTCAAAGCATCGGAATGAGCGAGGTGATCAAGGCCAGGGCCATGGCTGTGTTAAATATGTGCAAACGCCGTGGGTTGGTCAGAACCCGCTGCATTTGTTGGCCCATGACCGTCCACGAACTGACCGAGGGCAGATTTACAGCGCCAAAGACGCAGGCCACCAGCAGGATGGCTGTGAGGGATTGATCGGGCGCATAAACCGTCACCGCAGACAGCGCCATCGCCCATGCTTTGGGGTTGACCCACTGGAACAGCGCGGCCTGCAAAAAGGTGATTGGCGTTCCGTCGGTACCACCCTCTTTTGGCGCGGCTGCGGTCGCGATTTTCCAGGCCAGCCACAGCAGATAGACCACGCTGATCACTTTCAAAACAGTGTAGCTTTGAGGAAAGGCATCAAATAGCCCGACCAGGCCGACGCCCACCAGCACCACCATCAGCGTGAACCCCAGGCCCACGCCCAGCATATGTGGCAGGGTGCGGCGAAACCCGAAATTCGCGCCAGACGCCATCAGCATCAAATTGTTTGGCCCCGGTGTAATCGACGTGACAAAAGCAAAGCCAATAAGTGCGGTAAGCAGATCCAGGGTCATTGCCGCAGGCTATGGCGTATATCGACCGCAAAGATTGCAAATTTGAGTGTGATTTGGTTTTTTTGCAATATAAAGTCGATATGGATCAGATTGACGACCGTATATTGCATGAGCTGACCCAGGATGGGCGGCTGCCAAATATCGCCTTGGCCGAGCGGGTGGGCCTGTCGCCCTCGGCCTGTTTGCGGCGCGTGCAAGCATTGGAGCAGTCTGGGGTGATCACCGGCTATCGCGCCGTTTTGGATCGCCAGGCGATGGGCGCCGGTTTTGTCGCCTATGTTGCGGTGGGGTTGGGGGACCACTCGAAAGCCTCGCAGGAGGCGTTCGAGCGGGCCATAGCGCGCGCGCCGCAGGTCTTGGAATGCCACAATATCACCGGTGCGATCGAATATCTGTTGCGGGTCGAGGTGACGGATTTAGCGGCCTACAAGGTTTTTCATACCGACATCCTGGGAACCTTGCCGCAGGTGACGGCTATCACCTCGTATGTCGTTATGGGATCGCCAAAAGATCAGCGCGCGTAAGCGGCGATAAGGCGGGACAGCAACGGCGCTAACGACCGGCTGTTTCGGCGGGTTCCATCATACGCGCGGCGATAATGACAAAGGCTTCGCGCCAGGCTTCCTCGATCTTAGCGGTGAAATCGGTCCCCAGAACGTCGCGAAACGTGTCGAACAGCGCATCACCAAGCGGGGCGAAATGCGCTGCCTTGACCCCCATAGCCCGATGCCCCTCGGCCAATCGGGTAATCTCGTCATGAAACACATTTGGCGTTGTTAGCGCGTCGGTGATGACCGCCAACGTGCTCATGAACCGCATGCCTTGCCCCGCGATATCGTCACGAAACATGCCGCGCATTTCCGGGTTGATTTGAAACAGCCGGTCGTAAAACCGGGTATCCCCGGTTGGCAATTCAGCCCGTAATTTCTCAAGGCTATATTGGATTAGGGCGATGCTCTCGTGATCAAGGCTCATCAATGTCTCCGGGTAGGGGCTGCTCAACCGTAAGCGGTCTTGCCCTCGCAAAACCTTGATCTGGCGCAAAGCGCACCCCTTGGCTTGTCCCGCGGCGGCTGGTAATCGCAGGCGCATGTCTTTTGTCGTTGCCGCCTTGTACCAGTTTACCCGATTTTCGGACCCGCAAGCGCTGCGTGGTCCATTGGAGCAGTTGTGCCGGGATAAGGCGGTTCGGGGAACGCTGCTGTTGGCAAAAGAGGGGATCAACGGCACGATGGCGGGGCCGTGCGCGGGCATTGATGCGGTACTGACCCATATCCGTGCGCTGCCCGGTTGCGCTGCGATCGAGGTGAAGAAAAGCCACGCAGCGAAGATGCCCTTTCTGCGCCTGAAAATCCGCGTGAAGCCCGAGATTGTGACGATGGGCCAACCGGGCGTCGACCCCCTTGCTGCAGTCGGTACCTATGTTGCGCCACAAGACTGGAACGCGCTGATCGCCCGCGAGGATGTGGTGGTTGTCGACACTCGCAACGACTATGAGGTGGCTTTAGGCAGCTTTGATGGCGCGCTGGACCCCGGTACCGGCAGCTTTCGGGAGTTTCCCGAATGGTGGGCACGTCAGGCGGACGCGCTGCAAGGGAAAAAGATCGCGATGTTCTGCACTGGCGGTATCCGCTGCGAGAAGGCCACGAACTATTTGATCGGGCAGGGGGTGTCTAAGGTGTTTCACCTGCAGGGCGGCATTTTGAAATATCTTGAGGAGATGCCGCAAGACCAAAGCACCTGGCGCGGCGATTGTTTCGTGTTCGATGCGCGTGTGTCCGTCGGCCACGGTTTGGTGCAAGGCCCGCATGTTCTGTGCCATGCCTGCCGCCGCCCGCTGGCGCCCACGGATCTGAAGCATCCGGCTTACGAACGCGGTGTGTCTTGCCACCAATGTCTGGAAGAGCGGAGCGCGGCCGAACGTTTGCGGTACCGCGAGCGCCAGCGCCAAGTTGATCTGGCGCGGGACCGCGGCGAAAACCATTTGGGTGACACGATTATTACTTCTTCGTGAGAGGAGGTGCGACGACTTGGTCTTTCCCCTAAGTATCGATCGTAACGCGATCATACAAAGGCCAAAACAATGCTACGTCTTTCACTTATCCTCGCGGCACTTTTGATTGCCGTACCCGCCGCCGCCGATAACCGCAGCCAACTTGAGCGGTCGATCCGCCTGTCCCAGGACGAGGCAGGGCTGTACTCCCTGAAGCAATTGGTCGCCATCAAGGACGTCCTCGAAGATGACAGCCTGAACGAGAATAATCGCAAGCGCCGGATCGAAGGTATCAAGCGCAAGGGTGCGGGCCCCGGTGGCGGTCTGCGCAAGCGTTGATTGCGGATGGCGCCGGTCTGCCGTGCTTGTTTCCCACATTTCGTATTCCGCGCCGTGAAAGGGTGTTCAATGTCCCGTATCGTTCTCGTTCTTGCAGCGCTCATGCTGGCCCTGCCCGCCGGGCCAGCCGCCGCCGACAATCGCACACAGCTCGAGCGATTGGTGCGCATCCCGCCCGAGGACGCTGGCCGCTTTAGCCGTGGCCAATTGACCGCGATTTTCCACATTCTGAACGACAGCGACCTGAACGATAACACCCGCAAACGCCGGATCGAGGCGATCAAGGGTCGCGACCCGCGTCGTCCAGGTGGATCCCGTCTTTTTTAGCCTTACGTCCTGAAGTCGGTTTACCCCAGCGTGCCCGGTCCCTAAAAACGCTTCCGACCCAGTGATGCGCCATAGGACCCCGAATGACCGAAGGCCTTTTGCCGCTCTATCGCGCCCGGATCGCCTCGGGTGTGTTGAAGAACGATACAGCCCAACGTTTGGCGGTCGAAAAACTGCAAATCCTGCACAACCGTCTGCGCGACTACCGCCCTGAACGCCCCAAAAAGGTTCGCTTGGGTCTGTTTGGCTGGGGCCGCGAGAAGATGGACGATAAGCTGGTTCCGGGGCTGTATCTTTATGGTGGGGTGGGGCGGGGCAAATCCATGCTGATGGACCTTTACTTCGAGGGCAGTTGTGTCCAGCCACGCCGACGTGTCCATTTCCACGCCTTTATGCAGGAGGTGCACGATGGTATCCATGCGGTCCGCAAACGCAATGTCAGCGACCCGATCTTGCCGGTGGCCGACGCCATCGCCAACAGTGCGACGCTGCTGTGTTTTGACGAGATGCAGATCAGCGATATCACCGATGCGATGATCGTGGGTCGCCTGTTCGAACGGTTGTTCGAGCGCGGTGTGGTGATGGTCGCGACGTCAAATCGTCATCCAGATGATTTGTACAAGGACGGGCTGAACCGCCATTTGTTCTTACCTTTTATCGCGATGATCAAGGATCGGCTCGAGATCCACCAGCTTGCCAGCCCGACCGACCACCGCCAGGCCCGCCTGAGCGGCATGAAAGTGTACCACACGCCGCTGGGTGCCGAAGCGACGGCGGCCTTGGATGGTGCTTGGGACATGTTTGCGGGCGGCCCGGGCGCCCCGCTGGCATTGAAACACAAAGGGCGCGAGGTGCCGATCCCCAACCATCTGAACGGTGTGGCGCGCGCAAGTTTCGCGGATCTTTGCGGACAGCCCTTGGGTCCCGGTGACTATCTGGCCCTGGCCGAGGCCGCGCGCATCTTGATCCTGGACGACATTCCCTTGCTCAGCCGGGCGCAAAGCAACGAGGCGAAACGTTTTGTGACGCTGATCGATGCCCTCTATGAAGCGCGTGTCCGGTTGATTTGTTCAGCCGCGGAAGCGCCCGACGACCTTTATACTGACGGCGCGGGCGCCTTTGAGTTTGCCCGTACCGCTTCGCGTCTGCAGGAAATGCAAAGTGCGGATTGGACCATCGCTTAGGCTGCGCTGGGTCTGAGGTTCACCCGCCTCGCAACCGGCGCAGCAACCCGGTCGAGGCGAACCCATCTGGCACTAAACCTTGGCTGCGCTGATAGCCGCGGATCGCCTCGATGGTATTGGGGCCGATCAGCCCATCTGCGACGCCCGCGTTGAACCCGCGGCGGGCCAACAGGGTTTGGATTTCGGCCTTTTCGTTGCGCGACAAGGCGCGCTCGTCACGTGGCCAGGCGGCTTGAAAATCTGGCGCGCCGGCGATCCGGCGGGCCAAGTGACCAACCCCCATCGCATAAGACGTCGCATTGTTATAGCGCTTGATCACCCTAAAATTGTTGAAGATCATGAACACCGGCCCGCGCGCGCCCGCAGGGGCCAGAAGGGCGGCCTCGCGCCCATAATTCGGCACCGGTTTGCCATCCAAACCCCGAACACCCAACTGCGTCCAGCGGCTGACGGGACGGCGCAGGTTTTGATCGATATTGCCGTAGTTGAACCCGGCGGGCAGACGCACCTCGACCCCCCAGGGTTGCCCTTTGGTCCAGCCAAAACGGGACAGATAGGCCGCGGTCGAGGCTAGGGCATCGGTCGGATCCTCGGACCAGATATCACGCCGACCGTCGCCGTTGAAGTCTTGCGCATAGGCCAAATAGCTGGTGGGGATGAATTGCGTATGACCCATCGCACCGGCCCAAGATCCCCGCATATTGGCGGGCGAGGTATCGCCTGATTGGATAATTTTCAGTGCCGCGATCAACTGCTCTTCGGCGAAACGTCGCCGCCGCCCATCATAAGCCAGGGTCGCCAGCGCGCGTATTGTGTTGTTCGACCCACGGAACGAGCCGTAGTTCGTCTCCATCCCCCAGACCGCCAAAACAGCTGTGCTATCAACACCATAGCGGGCCTCAATCGCGGCCAAGGTTTGCCCCAGCCGCCGCGCATGCCCGCGCCCATTGTTGATCCGAGCGTCCGAGACGGCGGTGTCCAGATACTCCCAAATCGGCTTGGTGAACTCCGCCTGCTTGCGGTCCAGTCGGATCACATCCGGGTCCGGGGTGACGCCGCGAAAGGCGGCATCGAACACATTGCGCTGGATCCCGGCGGCGGCGGCTTTTGCGCGAAACCCCTCGCGCCAGCGATCGAAATTGCTGGCGGCCTGGGCGGTTTGCACAGTGGCCTCGCCTCGGGTCATCGGTCGCACCTCAGCGGCTTGGGCAGGGGCGGCGAGGCCACCAATCACCGCAAGCGCCGCGCAAATCGCAGTTAACTTCATGGCCTGATCCTGCTCGTTTTTGATTGGAGCCACCATAGCGCGAAAAGGGTTTGGGCAAAAGCTTCTATCTGACTGACTGACTGGTTGAGTTGTAAGGCAGCAACCAACGGCTGTGCAGCGTCGCGGCATGTACATGAAACGAAATTTAGAAAACGCCGCCCGGAAACCGAACTGGTTCCGGGCGGTGTCGTGTCTTACTCTGTAATTTGCTGTAGCAGGTTGAGCCGATCCGCCATTTGCCAACTCTCGATGATTTTGCCCTCTTTCACGCGGTGCACCGCGATGCCGCCGAAAGAAACCTCCCGTCCGGTTGCCGGGATACCATAGATTTCGCCGGTATGGCGGCCATAGACAGTGCCGATGACGGTAATAACGTCTTCGGTCACATAAACGTCATCGACGTTAAAGCGCGAGTTTTCCAAACCGTCGCTTATGTTTCGGATTTCGTTCAAGAAGCCTTCGATATCTTGCACCCCATCCGTGGGGGAGGCGCCGTTTGCGACCCAGCGGTCTGAAAGTATCGTCCCCAATTGGTCCAGATCGCCGGTGCTGAGTGCCTCGTAATATCGGGCCACCATATCCAGGGCTTCGTTTTCCGCAAGTAGGGGCGATCCAAGGGAATCCGCGAAATGGCCAACGTCAGGTTGCGCTGACTGCAACCGAACATAGCCGAGTACTTGATTGTCCCGTTTTGGATCCAACACCAGCATTTCACCCTCGAAAACGCGGAACTGGGTCAGCTCTTCGATGTTTGTGTAATGGGTTATGATCAGTAGCGGGCCCTTGCGATCTGGATCACCGTCCCAGGCCGAGATGCGGTCGCGCAGGTTTGATACATTCTTCGCACCTTGCAGCGATAGAAGCAGGTTTACGCTGGCATCGGTTTCCACCGGCATCTCGGTCGCGATTTTCGGGTCGACACGATCAAATCCCTCGAACAGATGGGTCAAGGTTTGCTGGTTGCGGCACCATTCACTTACAACAATCTGCGAAGGTGTGATCTCGTTCGACGCCATCAACGTGCCGAGGTCGCGCATGTGCTCTGCGCCATCGACACTCATGATCCGCTGATTTTCGCAATCCGTCGGGGCGACATTCTTTTGATCCAGCTTCGACCAATCGGTAGGGCCGTGTCGCATTAAAAAAATAACATCGTCCCGTAGGAACATATCCTCAAGCTGCTGGTAGGGCTCGAACCGCAACTTGTCCTCGACTTCAACATCTGTCGAGCCAACCGCGACGGCCATCTCGCCGATGTGTCGCGAGACTTGTCGAATGGTCTCGGTCAAGCTTTTGCTGTCCGCGGATTGTGCAAACGCCAAACATGGAAGCAAAGCCGCGAACGCTGCGGCCATCCAGGTTGCGATTCTCATCATGTAATCCCCTTTTTGCTGATATCCCAATGGGTACCAGCCGCCCGCACGGGATTGAAGGTGCAAAACATCTGTCTTTCGTTGTCGCCATAGCGTTCCCGCCCCGGGGGGCTTCGGGCAATCTCAGCGCAAAACGCCCAGAATCTCGGGGGTGGTTCATCCAGCAGTCCGCAAAGGTTATCAAGACTTAGGCCTGCGTTCCGCCGGGCGAAACGGGTGCTGTGCTGGCAAAGTTGGCGCGCACGAAGTGTGACGGGCGGTGGATGAATCGTGAACCTACATGAAAGCCTCGCATCGCGCGAAATCCATCGAGTCGCTACTGGTTCCTCTATTTGCCACCATACCAACCGGACCTGAACCCATTGAACAAGCATTCTCGAAACTCAAACCGTACCTTAGGTGGCCTCTTTTTTAGAATGTCCCTCTCCTCCTTGAAAATACGTACCTCGCGTCAAAGCCGGTCATTCTCTTGGGAAAGGCTAAGATCCTCCTTTGACACCAGGCCCGTATCTCGCTGCGCGGTGATCCATTTGTTCAGCGTCGACATGCCGACACCCAGATCATCAGCGACCTGTTTGCGCGTCAGCCCACTGGTCAGCGCGATATGCACCGCATCAGCGCGGAAGGACGAAGCCGCTATCGCGGCAATGGCGCTTGTTGCCTGTGTTGAGCGCTGATCCCGCCGTTTTGGGTTTTGGCAGACCTGTCTGACGATTGAGGTTTCTCAATCTGATGACAGGAGGTTCACATGAAGGAGAAGAAGACGACCCCGCTGCGTGAGCGGATGATCGAGGATATGCGCATTCGTGGCATGTCGCCGAAGACCCAGCAGGCCCATATTAGGGCGGTCAGGTACTTTGCCGAGTTCATTGGACGGTCGCCAGATACAGCAACGCCGGACGAGTTGCGGGCTTATCAGTTACACATGACCGATGCTGGCGTCTCGACCGGCGTGTTCAACGCCAGGATCGTATCGCTGCGGTTCTTCGTTGGCATGACTTGCGGGCGTGATGAGATGAAGCGGTACATGCAGTTCCGGCGCAAGGCGAAGAAGCTGCCAGTTGTCTTGAGCGTCGAAGAGGTGGGCGATCTGCTGGCGGCGGTTCCCGGGCCAGGATTGAAATATCGTGCCGCCTTGGGGATCAGCTACGGCGCTGGTTTGCGCGCATCCGAGGTCTGCAATCTCAAGGTCTCGGATATCGACAGCGACCGGATGCTGATCCATGTCGACGAGGGCAAAAACGATAAAGACCGCAAGGCCATGTTGTCACCCACTCTGCTTGATCTGCTCCGAGATTATTGGCGCGAAGCGCGCCCCGAGGGATGGCTGTTTCCGGGCAAACCCAAGATCATGGCGTTGTCCCCGCGCCAACTGAACCGCGCGTTTACCTCGGCCAAACACATGGCTGGGATCAACAAGCCCGCCACGCTGCACACGTTGCGCCACAGCTTTGCAACGCATCTGCTTGAGGCCGGGACGGACGTGCGCGTGATCCAGGTGCTATTGGGGCATTCAAAGCTCAGCACAACGGCGCGCTATACAGCATGTCGCAACCAAAACCATCCGCGGTACCGTCAGCCCGTACGAGATGTTGGAGAAGCTGCAAGATCACACTGTTAGGCGAGGGCTGGAGTAGCGGTCCAGGCGGTTGCCGCGCCCACGCTTGGAGATCGCTGACATCTTTCGACGATATGGCCCCGCGTGGCGGCGGGCCAATTCGGGCCATGTCAGTCTCGGCCAACTCAAGGTGATGTCGGCGATAGAGGCGTGCCGCACCGAAGTGCTCGGTGGGCATGTGGCAGGGTGTGCAAAATGCGGCCACCATCATATCGCGTACAACTCTTGTAAGAACCGGCATTGCCCGAAGTGTCAGGGATCGGCCGCACGTGACTGGATGGAGGCACGCGCAGAGGACCTGTTACCTGTGGAATACTTCCATGTCGTGTTCACTTTGCCAGCGGAGGTTGCTCGCATCGCGTACTGGAACCAGAAGGCGGTCTACGGCCTGCTGTTCCGCGCATCAGCCGAAACAGTGATGACCATCGCCGCCGATCCCAAGCGCCTCGGCGCGAAGGTCGGCATGACCAGCGTGCTGCACACCTGGGGATCCGCGCTGACGCACCATCCGCACATACACATGACCGTCCCAGGCGGTGGTTTGTCACCGGACGGCACCAAATGGGTGGCCTGCAAGCCCGGGTTCTTCCTGCACGTACGCGTGCTGGCGCAGCTGTTCCGCCGCCTGTTCCTCGACGGTCTCATGGAATTGCATCGTTCAGGCCACCTCAGTTTCTTTGCCGATCTCGGTCACTTGGCGCAGGCGGATGCCTTTGCGAAGTGGCTCGCCCCGTTCCGCAAAACCGACTGGGTCGTCTATTCCAAGCCTCCGTTTGGCGGGCCAGAGGCCGTGCTGGCCTATCTGAGCCGCTATACCCACCGGGTCGCGATCTCGAACCATCGGTTGATCAGCGTAGATGCGGATACCGTCGCGTTCCACTGGAAGGATTATCGCATCAAGTCTGGCGACCGCCAAAAGGTCATGCGTTTGGCCACGCCCGAGTTCATTCGCCGCTTCCTAATGCATGTTCTCCCCGACGGGTTCCACCGCATCCGCCACTACGGCCTCCTGGCCAGCTCAGCACGCAAAACAAACATCACAAAGATCCGAGCCTTGCTCAGTATCCAACCCGCTGTCGAAACCGCTACGTCGGGGCCAGATGGCGAGATCGTTCCGCTCACATTGCGCGAACCATGCCCCTGCTGCGGCGGTCCGATGCGCATCATCGAGATCTTCCGACGCGGTCGGAAACCAATGTCGCGTGCACCACCAAGGAAACAAGCCGCATGACAAGATGCCTGTCCATCCAACACGACATAGGCCGGTCACCTTTGATTGACCGGTCAAGACCGCCTGCGGCCATCATCCAGCATGACGGTCTGAATTGCCTTCTCAGAGCCCAACCGAAAACTAAGTTGAGTGATTTCAGCCAGTTGTGATTCCCTGTGGTTGCTAAACCTGGAGAAAATCATGCCTTGGACAGAAATCACTCGCCCGAACTATGACCGACGGAGTCAACGTTATGCAAGCGACA
>CALICM010000056.1 GCA_938049225.1 uncultured Paracoccaceae bacterium | reverse complement strand
GGAACTGCCGAGCGGCACGGAGATGGTGATGCCAGGCGACAACCTGAAGTTCAACGTCGAGCTGATCGCGCCAATCGCGATGGAAGACAAACTGCGCTGCGCCATCCGCGAAGGTGGGCGCACAGTCGGCTCCGGCGTCGTCTCCAAAATCATCGAGTAAAACAAACCAGCGGCCGGGCCAAACCCGGCCGCAAAACTCTTTTGCGGGCCGCGTGAGTGGGCGGCCCGCATATCGTGATCGCCCCATCCGTGCTTTTCAGGAACGCAAAAACAGCGCCCCTGGCCTCGGCCGAGACCAAGAGTCCGGGCAGTCAGGTCCTTTTGAAATCAATACATTCCCACAAGATCACCCTGGGTCTGTCGTATCATGAAACCTCTTTTGAACGCCGGGGCCATGGTCGTTTGCCGCTGTCGCCGTATACTGAGTCTGGACAAAGGACCGAAAGTTAACTGGAGGACATCCTATGACTCGTTTCCCCGCACGTGGCAGATCTGCGCTGCCCATAAGTGTATCGGTTTTGGCCTTGATGCTTGGCCTGATGTCGGGTGGAGCGGCAGTGTCTCAAACGCCGACAGCCGCTCAGATTGAGGCCAATGCGGACCTGGATGTCGAGGAACGTATTCGGTTGGTGAACCGCCTAGGCGCGGAATTTAGTTGTAAGAACATCGCGTCGGCCGCCTGTGAGACACGGCTTGAGCGGCAGATCCGTCGCACGCTGGACGCGTTGCCCCAAGGCCAGCGCGACGCGCGTCCGGCGATCCGCCTGGCGGCTTGGATCGCTGGGCAGGATGGCGCGGAGGCCCCCGCGACGGCTGAGGCCGAAGAAGATAAGAAACCCAAGAAGAAAAAGGCCGCGACTGCCGACGCCCCCGCCGATCCGGCGGCCGCGAAATTGACCCGGGAAGAGCGCGCAATGCGCCGCTTGAAGCGCGAACAGCGGCAGGCCGCGCGGGCGGCGGCCGACGAAAATGCAAAGCCCGCCGAGGTGGAGACCGAGGTGGTCACCGAAGAAACCTCGCGCTCAAGCAACGAGGAAGCGACCGCGCGGCGGTCGGATGGCGACAATGATACCCTGCTCAAGATCCTGGGCGCGGCCGGGGCCGTCGGGGCTGGAATTGTCATCGGGCAGCTTTTGGACAATGGCGACGAGGTGGTCAGCGACGAAGGGGACAGAGTGATCGTCCGCCGCGATGGCGAGCTGTTCTTGCGCCGTGACGAAGGCGCATTGCTGCGCCGCCCCGGTTCGCAGGTGCAAACCGAGACTTTTGCCGACGGCAGTACCCGCACGACGGTGAACCGCGACAATGGGGTGCGGGTGGTGACGGTCCGCGATGCGGACGGCAATTCTGTACGCCGTGTGCGGATCCTTGAGGATGGAACGCGCGTGGTCCTGTTCGACGATACAAAGCCCGAGGCGGTTGCACAGTTGACCGCGCAGGATCTGGAGGAAATCCAACAGGCCCGCCGCGCGGCGCGTTTGGCCGAAAGCCGCAACACCAACCGGGCCGAGCGTCTGCGCGAGGCGCTGGAACAAGAGCGTACGGCGGCGCGCAGGGGCTTTTCGCTGAGACAGATCCGCGAGAATGTGGCCCTGCGGGAGATGGCGCAGCCGATTGATCTGGATGAAATTAACTTCCGTACCGGGTCGGCCGTGATCTCGCCGCGCGAGGCTGAAGCCCTGACAGATCTGGGAGACGCCATCGCACGACAGATCCGGCGCAATCCGAACGAGGTGTTTTTGATCGAAGGGCACACCGATGCGGTAGGGGCCGAGACCTATAACCTGGCGCTTTCGGATCGCCGGGCGGAATCCGTTGCGCTTGCGCTGACCGAATATTTCGATGTTCCGCCAGAAAGCCTTGTCGTTCAAGGCTATGGCGAGAATTATCTGAAGATCGACACGCAGGGCGAGGCGCGGCAAAACCGACGTGCGACCGTGCGCCGGATCACCCCTTTGTTGCGCAGCGCGCGCCGTAACTAAGACCTGGCCGCCCCGCGCATTTCCCTTGCATCGACAGATGCCGCGCAGTAACACCAGCGCGCGGTGTTTAGGGGTGTAGCTCAGTTGGTAGAGCATCGGTCTCCAAAACCGAGGGTCGTGGGTTCGAGTCCCCCCGCCCCTGCCACACCGCAGTTTGCCACAATCTTGACGTATGATTTGCCTATGGCAAGCTGTGGCCAGGTTAGCGCGACGGGACCCCTGGGGTTCCGCCCCTCGCTTGGTCCTGACTGATCCACGGCGAGATTTTTTGATGCGATCCATTTTTTTGCTGTCCACATTGGCTTGTCTTGCGGCACCATTGGCCGCGGCCAAGCCGATGATCACCAATTCCGAGGATACGGCCGCTCGAATTTGCCTGGCGTTTAAGGAAAGCGCCGAACGCCTGGTGACGGCATGCCAAGCGGCTTTGGACGACGCCCAGCGGACCGACCCCGAGCGGGCAGAGCTCTTGACTTTGCTGGGTGAGGCATTGGAGCAGACGGACCAGGTCGATCTGGCAAAAAAGCGTTACCGCGAGGCTATGGTGATCGATCCTTTGAATATCGATCCGATCAATGCGCTGGGATGGCTTTTCTGGGTCGAGGATGACGAGGCGCAAGCGGCGGAGTGGTTTCAGGCTTCGGTGGATCTGCGGCCCACCGCTGAGGGGTTGGGCGGCCTGGCCAGCTCATTATGGCGCGGCGAACAGATCGAAGACGAAGCCGCGATTGAGATGATGGAGGCCGCCCTGGCGATCGAGCCCGAGTATGTTTGGGCCATGCGTGAGCGGGGCTGGATGTACTTCAGCACCGACGCGTTGGACGAGGCCGCCGCCAGTTTCGCGCAAGCATTGGACCTGGACGGAGACGACTGGGGCGCCGCCTATGGTCTGTCGCGCGTGCAAGCGGCGCAGGGTGATTACGACGCGGCTTTGATCACCGTAAACCAGGCCGCCCAGATCGACCCCGATGAAGGCTGGACCTATAATCACCGCGCTTACGTGTTGCGCCGCCTGGGCCGCAATCAACAAGCAATTAAGGATGCGGAACGGATGATCCGGATACTGCCGGACGAGTCTGCTGGGTATGTCCAACGCGCCGCTGCGCTGAACAACCTGGGCTACCGCGCCAAGGCTTTGGAGAGCTATCAAGCCGGTGTCGATGTTGGCGCGGCGGATAGCTTTCTACTCTATTGGTACGCCGATTTGCTGAGCGACGATGGTCAGTTGGCGCTGGCTTGCAAGATGATCGAACGGGCGATCGCTCAGGATGATGATGACCCAGACAATTATGTGATGAAGGCTTATATCGCGTTGGAGATGGAGGCTTTTGGTGTGGCGCTCGCTGCGGCGGAGGCGGCCATAGCCTTGGAGCCTGAGAAAATCTATGCGCACTACTATGCCGCAGTCGCCTTGCTGCACAGCGATGCCAAGGACGAGGGGCTGGCGCGGTTCGATCATGCGATGGCCATCGGGCTGGACCGCGATTTGGTTGGGCGGTTCGCGGTTGAATTGATCTCGGTCGGGGATTTGGTCGGCGCGATCCGATTGCGGACCAAGTATTAGGCCTGTGTGGATGCCGGCGGCTTGATCTTGGCCGCCAGACCGCCTAGGTAGCGCTGACAAAAGGGAGACAGGGTACGATGGCCAAGACAAACCCATTGCAGTTCATGCAGCAGGTGCGGTCCGAAACCTCGAAAGTTGTTTGGCCAACACGGCGCGAGACGTTGTTGACCACAGCAATGGTCTTTGTGCTGTCGGCCTTAGCCGCGACGTTCTTCTCAATCATCGACATTGTTATCCGCTTTGGGCTGGATACGTTTATCAGTCTTTCGTCCTGAGACTGCGGACATCGTCGCTCGCCATCCGGTCAAAACCCATTCGCTGGAACTTTAGGGTGGCTTTCCAAATATTTTGATGCGGTGGTGTTGCCGCTTGGAAAGTCGGCGGCACCACTGGCCGTGTTTCAGGGTTGCCACACAGGCTCTATTCACCCACAGGTTGTCACAAGCTCGACTTATTCTCGCCACTATCTTTTTCAATCATTCAATTATCTGAATGAAACTAGAGATTGAGGACCCTCCACCATATGGCGACATTTACCTTTTTTGCATACACTGCTTCCGACCTTGGCGCTTTGGGCCTGCCGCCGGGAGGCCAATTCTCAGCCGGCGGAAGCGTGCGAACACTTTCCGTCACCGATGACGACCCGGTTCTCGACGATGAGGCTTCCAGTGGCGGTGAAACACGAGATTCGACCGAGCAGACCCTCGCGGCAGACTTCGCGCCGAGTCAATCAGCAGGCCAAGTCATACAAAGCGTTTATAAATACGACGTTGAAAACACAACAACCAATGAGACAGGGACCATGTATGTCCTTCGCGTTTACCAGGGGACCGATACCGTGGCGCCCGGTCCGCAAGCGGGGAGTTACATATATGCCTCCGATATTGAGTTTTCGCCTGGCGATACTCTCAGCGTTTCGAACGGGAACTTCGTGGGCCAGGTGGAGTATGCCAGCCTTGCCGGTCCACCAGCCCCATGCTTTGCGCGCGGCTCGTTGATTGAGACGATAAATGGGCCGGTGGCGGTAGAGGCGCTTTAGGTAGGTGATCTTGTGATCACAAGCGATCATGGGCCGCGACCGATCCGTTGGTTGGGCTCAAGGACCATCGCGGCCCAAGGCGATTTCGCGCCGGTTGTCATTGGGCGCGGCGCGTTGGGGAATGACCAAGAACTGGTCGTCTCGCCCAACCATCGGATCGTCGTGTCAGGTTGGCAGGCTGAGGTGTTGTTTGGCAAAGCAGAAGTCATGGTGCCCGCCAAATCCCTGCTGAACGGTGACACGATCCATACCCGCAACGGCGGTGATGTTGAGTATTTTCATCTGATGTTTGACCGGCATCAGGTCATTTACGCGAATGGTGTCGCCACCGAGAGCTTCCATCCAGGCGTCAAAGGTGCAGATCTGGCCACCGAGGGCGCGCGTCGCGAGATTTTGGCTTTGTTCCCTCATCTTGGAGGTGATTTCGCGAACTATGGCCCTCCGGCCCGCGTGGCGGTTTCTGGCGCCGAATTGTCCCTTTTGGCCTAAGGGGCCCCTTTGATCTGGGCTGGGGCGCTGTCATGCGCCCCGGCCTGCTCGCACCTTCGGTCGCGATGAGGGGGGCAAGCCAAAGCGCGGCGCGCGTGTTGAGCGGAAATGTGCGACGATTAAGCCGGACCGCCTGACTACTTGATGCCTTCTTGAAAGTCTTCGTTGACCCGGCCCGGGTCGTCGCGCTCAAAATGATTCCACCGAAATTCAAACGATTACGCCCCCGTAAACGGGTTGTTAATTCCTGCCGCGTTTGTTGTCCGTGCCGAGGGGGCGGGGCAATCTGATGTGCAGGCGTCCCGGCTGAAATCCGTCGTAAGTCTGCCAAAGGGCTAATTCTTATGATGGACTATGCTTTCCATGTCTATTCCAATGCGGACTTAGGCGGCAGCGGCACGACCAGTGACCTTTCGCTGGGAACTCAAGTCGACCCAGGCGCTACTCGCAAAGTTCTGATGGTCGCTGATGACGATACGGTTCTTGACGATGAAGCCGATTTCTTTGGTCAAACGCGCGATAGTTCGCAACAGGTTTTGGCACAGGATTTCGAAGGATTGTCGGCCGGTCAGGTTGTCCTTAGTTCCAGCCAATATCCCATTGCGAACGCAACCACTGGTGAGGCGGGAACGCTCTATTTATTGCGGCTCTATTCAGGCACGGACCCTGACAACCGCGGCGACCTGGATGGCCAGCACTATTATGCGGCGGACATCGAACTTAACCCCGGCGACAGTTTCGCTTTGGGCCCCAGCTATTTCATAGGCCAGGTTCCATATGCCGATTTGCACGGGTTTGCGATCAACTGTTTTGCCGGTGGCACGCGGATCGAAACGGATCGTGGTCCCGTGCCCGTCGAGGCTTTGTGCCCGGGCGACTTGGTGCGAACCTTGGATCACGGGTTTCAGCCGCTTCGGTGGATCGGGTCTCGCACGGTCGCGGCCAAGCGCGCGTTCGCGCCGGTCGTGATCTGTCGTGGGGCGATGGGGAATGCGCGGGATCTGATCGTCTCGCAATGCCATCGGATGCTGATCTCGGGCTGGCGGTCCGAGGCGTTGTTCGGCACGCCTGAGGTTCTGGTGACGGCGCGGGCGCTGGTAAACGGGGACACGACTTATCTGCGGCCGGGTGGAACAGTGACGTATCACCATCTGCTTTTCGATACCCATCAGATTGTTTTTGCGGAAGGCGCGCCAGCCGAGAGCTATCATCCCGCCCGGGCTGCTGACGACATCGCGGCGGGCGCCACGCATCGCGAGGTCTTGGCCCTCTTTCCCGAACTTGCGGACCCCGTCCCCGGACCGATTGCGCGCCCGGCGATCACGGATTGCGAAGCGGCGATTTGGACGGCGCGGGCGCGCTGAGGCCAAGCTAAAATGCGTATTTCCCCTTGATCCCGATGGGCCCTGGGGGTATCCGCTGGACCCTCAGGAAGAAGTTGGGCGTGCGGCGATTCGGTTGCGCGCTCTTCGTTGTTAAAAAACCTTGTAAAAACAAGGTATATTGAAGTCTGTGGCGGGCGGGCCCGTTGCAAAACCGAGGTTTGGGCTTTCATGGCGGCACGGTGGTACGCGGTTAGCGTTCTTTCGAATTTCGAAAAGAAGGTGGCGGAATCGATCCGGGAAGCGGTCGAGCAGCAAGGGTTGTCCGAGGACATCCAGCAGGTGCTGGTGCCCACCGAAGAGGTGATCGAAGTGCGACGCGGTAAAAAAGTGCAGACCGAGCGCCGCTTCATGCCCGGCTACGTGCTGGTGCAGATGGATATGAATGACAAAGCTTACCATTTGATCAACGACACCAATCGGGTGACGGGGTTTTTGGGACCGCAGGGCAAGCCGGTGCCGATGCGCGATGCTGAGGTGAACGCGATCCTGAACCAAGTCGAAGAAGGGGCCGAGCGGCCGCGCAGCCTGATCAGTTTCGACGTGGGCGAGCAGGTGAATGTGACCGATGGACCCTTTGAGGGGTTCGCCGGGATGGTCGAGGATGTGGACGAGGCGAATGCGCGCCTGAAAGTGACGGTCTCGATCTTTGGCCGGGCAACCCCGGTCGAGTTGGAATTTACGCAGGTTAGCAAGCAGACCTGAGACGGAATGGGGCACCGCCCCTGAATTGTGGGAGGCGAGGGTCACGCGTGATCTGAACCGGACCACACCATGAAGTGGCTAGGGGACGCGCCCCGGGGCCGTGGAGCAAGAGGAGGCCATCATGGCCAAGAAGATTGCAGGCACCATGAAATTGCAGGTGCCCGCCGGTAAAGCGAACCCAAGCCCGCCTGTGGGCCCGGCTTTGGGTCAGCGCGGCATCAACATCATGGAATTCTGCAAGGCGTTCAACGCGAAGACGCAGGAGTTGGAGCCCGGCGCGCCGTGTCCGACCGTGATCACCTATTACGTGGACAAGTCGTTCACCATGGACATCAAGACGCCGCCAGCGTCGTATATGCTCAAGAAGGCCGCGAAGCTGGCCTCTGGTGCCAAGACACCCAGCCGCGAGATCGTCGGCTCGGTCACCGTCAAGCAGGTGCGCGAGATCGCCGAGGCCAAGATGAAAGACTTGAACGCCAACGATATCGAGGGTGCGATGCTGATCATTCAGGGCTCAGCGCGCTCGATGGGGATCGAGGTGAAAGGGTAGTCATGGCTAAGATGAGCAAGAAAAAGACCGCTGCCCGCGCCGCTTTCGAAGGCAAGCAGAATGTGTCGATCGACGAGGCTGTAAGCCTGATCAAGGCCAATGCCACGGCGAAGTTCGATGAAACGGTCGAGATCGCGATGAACCTGGGCGTCGATCCCCGGCATGCGGACCAGATGGTGCGCGGTGTGGTCAGTCTGCCTAACGGCACCGGTAAATCGGTGCGCGTCGCGGTGTTCGCCCGTGGACCGAAGGCTGACGAGGCCACAGCGGCTGGTGCCGATATCGTCGGTGCCGAGGATCTGATGGAGACGATCCAGGGCGGCAAAATCGAGTTCGACCGCTGCATTGCGACGCCGGATATGATGCCGATTGTCGGCCGCTTGGGTAAGGTGCTGGGCCCACGAAACCTGATGCCGAACCCCAAAGTGGGCACGGTGACGATGGACGTCAAAGCGGCTGTCGAGGCGGCCAAGGGCGGTGAAGTGCAGTTTAAGGCCGAGAAGGCGGGCGTTGTACATGCGGGCGTTGGTAAGGCTTCCTTTGAAGCGGGCAAACTTGCCGAGAACATCAAGGCCTTTGTCGGGGCGGTCAGCAAGGCCAAGCCATCCGGTGCCAAGGGCACGTACGTAAAGAAAATCGCGCTGAGCTCGACCATGGGCCCTGGCGTTTCGGTGGATGTCGCAGCAGCAACCGCCGAGTAAGAGATTTCGGGCGGTTCGCCGCCCGGATGTGCGCCGCGCAAGCGGGGCGACTGTCCAAGACGGTGGGTGCCGGTTTCCGGCTTAATTTCCTGCCTGAGACGGGACGCGAACAGAATTTACCGGGGCGTGCCTCGGGCGGTTTTGGGCGGGTTCCGTAACAACGGACCCGAAGGGCCGGGCAACCGGTCAAAACTTGAGCCGGGGGGAAACCCCCACAAACTGGAGCAATAAAGTGGAAAGAGCCGCAAAAGAAGCCGTGGTCGAAGAACTCGGCCAAATCTTCTCGGACTCTGGTGTGGTTGTGGTTGCACATTACACCGGCCTCTCTGTTGCCGAGATGACGGATTTCCGGGGTCGCATGCGTGAAGCAGGTGGTTCGGTCCGCGTCGCCAAGAACAGGCTCGCCAAAATCGCCCTTGAAGGAACGCCGAGCGCAAGCATCGCCGATCTTCTCACGGGTCAGACGGTTCTGGCTTATAGCGAAGATCCGGTCACGGCCGCGAAAGTGGTCGAGGCTTACGCCAAGGACAACGACAAGCTTGTTGTTCTGGGCGGTGCTATGGGCGAGACAGCACTGGACCGCAACGGGGTCAAGTCCGTCGCAGCCATGCCATCGCGCGAGGAGCTTATCGCTTCGATCGCTGGCATACTGGGCGCACCGGCCTCGAACCTTGCGGGCGCGATTGGCGCACCTGCCGCAAATATCGCGTCGATCCTGTCGACGATCGAAGAGCGGGCAGAGGCGGCGTAAGCGTCATTGGAAGCAACAGATGGGACCGGATGGTGCGAAACACCCGCTGGACTCACACTTGAAACGTGAACGGAACTGTATAAATGGCTGATATCAAGAAACTTGCCGAAGAGATCGTGGGGCTGACCCTGCTTGAGGCATCTGAGCTGAAGCAACTCCTGAAGGATGAGTATGGCATCGAGCCCGCCGCCGGTGGCGCGGTCATGATGGCTGGTCCTGCGGGTGGCGAAGCGGATGCCGCTGAAGAGAAAGACGAATTTGACGTGATCCTGCTGGAAGCCGGCGACAAGAAGATCAACGTCATCAAAGAGGTCCGCGCCATCACCGGCCTGGGCCTGAAGGAAGCAAAAGATCTGGTCGAGGCCGGGGGCAAAGCCGTCAAGGAAGGCGCTGCCAAAGCCGAAGCCGAAGAGATCAAGAAGAAGCTCGAAGAGGCTGGTGCCAAGGTCGAGCTGAAGTAATTCGTGCCCTTGGTGGGGACGAATTACCGTTAGAAAAAGGCTGGATCCGAGGTGTGCCTTGGGTCCGGCCTGTTTGCGTCTCTCTCAACACCCCTGCGGGGATGGTGAGAAAGGTGCAGACGATCCGGGTGCGAAAGCTGGGACCTTTCGCAAGTATGGGATTGCTTTGTCCTTGGCAGGATCCGACCGCGCGTGCCCCGACGCGGCGGTGGGATCGAGCAAAAAAGGTACGTGACGCACATGGTTCAGACCCATTCAGGCCACAAGAGAATCCGCAAGTTTTATGGCAAAATCCGCGAAGTCGCAGATATGCCGAACCTCATTGAAGTTCAGAAGTCTTCGTACGATTTGTTCCTTGGATCAGGCGACCAACCCGAGCCGATGGACGGCGAGGGGATCATGGGCGTGTTCCAATCGGTGTTCCCGATTAAGGATTTTAACGAAACCTCCGTTTTGGAGTTCGTGAAATACGAATTGGAAGCGCCCAAATATGATGTTGAGGAATGCCAGCAGCGCGATATGACCTATGCCGCGCCGCTGAAGGTCACCTTGCGCCTGATTGTGTTCGAAGTCGACGAAGATACCGGCGCGAAATCGGTCAAGGATATCAAGGAACAAGACGTTTTCATGGGCGATATGCCTTTGATGACCAAGAATGGTACCTTTGTGGTCAACGGGACCGAGCGGGTGATCGTCAGCCAGATGCACCGCAGCCCCGGTGTGTTCTTCGATCATGATCGCGGCAAGACGCACAGCTCGGGCAAGCTGCTGTTCACCAGCCGGATCATTCCGTATCGCGGGTCGTGGTTGGACTTTGAGTTTGACGCCAAAGACATCGTGCATGCGCGGATCGACCGCCGCCGCAAGCTGCCGGTGACAACGCTTCTGTATGCCCTGGGTCTGGACCAGGAAGGCATCATGAAGGCCTATTACGAAACGGTGACGTTCAAGAAAAACAAGAAGGGCTGGGTGACCAAGTTCTTCCCCGAGCGGATCCGCGGCACCAAGCCGCTGCATGACGTCGTGGATGCAAAAACTGGCGAAGTCATCGCGGCTGCGGGCAAAAAGGTGACGCCGCGCACCGTGAAAGAGATCCTGGATAGCGGCAAGATCCCCGACATCCTGGTGCCTTTCGAGGCCCTGGTTGGCCGGTTCGTGGCCGAGGATATCATCAACGAAGAAACCGGCCAGATCTGGGTCGAGGCCGGTGACGAGTTGACTTGGGAGTTGGACAAAGAGGGCGAGGTTTCGGGCGGCACCTTGAAAGAGCTGCTGGATCAGGGCGTCACCGAGATCCCGGTGCTGGACATCGATAACATCAATGTGGGTGCGTACATCCGCAACACGATGGCGATCGACAAGAACCTGAACCGCGACACTGCACTGATGGATATCTACCGCGTGATGCGCCCGGGCGAGCCGCCCACCGTCGAGGCCGCCAGCGCGCTGTTCAATCAGCTGTTCTTCGATGCCGAGCGCTATGACCTGTCGGCCGTCGGCCGGGTCAAGATGAACATGCGCTTGGATCTGGACGCCGAGGATACGGTGCGGACGCTGCGCAACGAAGACATTATCGCCGTGATCAAAGCGCTGGTAGACCTGCGCGATGGGCGCGGCGATGTGGACGACATCGACCATCTGGGCAACCGTCGCGTGCGGTCGGTTGGTGAGTTGATGGAGAACCAATATCGCGTCGGCCTTTTGCGGATGGAGCGGGCGATCAAAGAGCGGATGTCTTCGGTCGAGATTGACACGGTGATGCCGCAGGACCTGATCAACGCGAAACCGGCTGCTGCTGCCGTGCGCGAGTTCTTTGGTTCCAGCCAGCTGTCTCAGTTCATGGACCAGACAAACCCGCTGTCGGAAGTGACGCACAAACGCCGCTTGTCGGCGCTTGGCCCCGGCGGTCTAACGCGCGAGCGCGCGGGCTTTGAAGTGCGCGACGTGCACCCCACCCACTACGGCCGCATGTGTCCCATTGAGACGCCGGAAGGGCCGAACATCGGTCTGATCAACAGCCTCGCCTCGTTTGCGCGGGTCAATAAATACGGCTTCATCGAAACGCCTTATCGCAGGGTCGAGGATGGCCAAGTGACCGACGAGGTCGTCTATATGTCCGCGACCGAGGAGATGCGGCATACGGTGGCGCAGGCGAATGCGCAGCTGGATGAGAGCGGCAAGTTCAAGAACGATCTGGTCAGCACCCGCAAGTCGGGTGAATACATGCTGAACCCGACCGAGAATGTGGATTTGATCGACGTGTCGCCCAAGCAGTTGGTGTCGGTCGCCGCCTCGCTGATCCCGTTCCTTGAGAATGACGATGCGAACCGGGCGCTGATGGGCTCGAACATGCAACGCCAGGCTGTGCCTTTGGTCAAGGCCGAAGCGCCCTTCGTGGGGACCGGTATTGAAGAGATCGTGGCACGCGACAGCGGTGCGGCGATCAACGCCCGGCGGGCTGGGATCGTGGATCAGGTCGATGCGATGCGTATCGTTGTGCGTGCGACGGGCGAGTTGCCGCCGGGCGATCCGGGGGTTGATATCTACCGTTTGCGGAAGTTCCAGCGGTCGAACCAGAACACCTGCATCAACCAGCGTCCACTGGTCAAAGTGGGCGATACGGTCTCGGCGGGCGAGTTCATTGCCGACGGGCCGTCGACGGATCTGGGGGAATTGGCGCTGGGCAAGAATGTCCTCGTCGCCTTCATGCCCTGGAATGGGTACAACTACGAGGACTCGATCCTGATTTCTGAGCGGATCGTGAAGGACGATGTCTTCACCTCGATCCATATCGAAGAGTTCGAGGTCGCCGCGCGGGACACCAAACTGGGCCCCGAGGAGATCACGCGGGACATTCCCAACGTCGGCGAGGAGGCTTTGCGCAACCTCGACGAAGCGGGGATCGTCTATATCGGGGCCGAGGTCGGGCCCGCGGATATTCTGGTGGGCAAGATCACGCCCAAGGGCGAAAGCCCGATGACCCCGGAAGAGAAGCTGCTGCGCGCGATCTTCGGCGAAAAAGCCAGTGATGTGCGCGACACCAGCCTGCGGCTGCCGCCCGGCGACTACGGGACGGTCGTCGAGGTGCGCGTGTTCAACCGCCACGGCGTTGAAAAAGACGAGCGCGCGCTGCAGATTGAGCGCGAAGAGGTCGAGCGTCTGGCCCGTGACCGGGACGACGAATTGGCGATCCTGGAGCGCAATATCTATGGCCGCCTGCGCGGTCTGATCCTGGGTCGCAAGGCGGTAAAGGGTCCAAAGGGTGTCGCCTCAGGCTCGATGATCGACGAAACGCTACTTGAGGGTCTGTCTAGGGGCCAATGGTGGCAGTTGGCGCTGGGCGAAGAGAAAGAGGCGGCCGAGGTTGAGGCGTTGAATGCGCAGTTTGAGATCCAGAAGAAAGCCCTGGATCGCCGTTTCGAGGACAAGGTCGACAAAGTGCGTCGTGGCGACGACCTGCCGCCGGGTGTGATGAAGATGGTCAAGGTTTTCATCGCGGTGAAGCGCAAGCTGCAGCCGGGCGACAAGATGGCCGGGCGGCATGGCAACAAAGGTGTCATCAGCAAGGTGGTGCCCGAGGAAGACATGCCCTTCATGGAGGACGGAACCCCGGTCGATGTGGTTCTGAACCCCCTGGGCGTGCCCAGCCGGATGAATGTCGGCCAGATCCTTGAGACCCACATGGGTTGGGCCGCGCGTGGCCTAGGCATGAACATCGACCAGGCGCTGCAAGCCTATCGGCGGGAAGGGGATCTGACCCCGGTGCGCGAGGCGATGCGCCTGGCCTATGGCGATGGCGTCTACGAGGAAGCGCTCGCCGAGATGGACGAGGGTCTGTTTGTTGAGGCTGCGGGCAATGTAACGGCTGGTGTGCCTATTGCGACGCCAGTGTTCGACGGTGCGAAAGAGGCGGATGTGAACGACGCGCTGGCGCGGGCGGGGTTCGACGAATCCGGTCAGTCGCGGGTCTTCGACGGCCGCACGGGCGAGCAGTTCGCGCGTCCGGTGACGGTTGGGGTCAAGTATATCCTCAAACTGCACCACCTGGTGGACGATAAAATCCACGCGCGCTCGACGGGCCCGTACTCACTGGTCACCCAGCAACCGTTGGGCGGCAAGGCGCAGTTCGGCGGTCAGCGCTTCGGCGAGATGGAGGTTTGGGCGCTGGAGGCTTACGGCGCCGCCTACACCTTGCAAGAGATGCTGACGGTGAAGTCGGACGACGTGGCGGGCCGGACCAAGGTCTATGAGAGCATCGTCAAGGGCGAGGACAATTTCGAAGCCGGGGTCCCGGAATCGTTCAACGTTCTGGTCAAAGAGATCCGCTCGCTGGGCCTGAACGTCGAGCTGCTGGACGAGGAGACGGAATGACAGAGGCGGTGTCCATGGACCCCGTGTTTGTCTTCGGCTCTAACAAAGCTGGTCGGCACGGAAAAGGTGCAGCGCTTTATGCCAAGAAGGCATGGGGTGCTGAACCCGGCGTGGGTGAAGGCCCAACCGGGCGAGCCTACGCCTTGCCGACGAAAGATGAGAAACTTCGGTCCATGTCATTGGAAGAGGTCGATGAAGCCATAGGCCGTTTCGTCGATCACGCAAAAACGAATGGCGACAAGATTTTCATGCTGACCCCGGTTGGCTGCGGTCTTGCCGGAAATGATGCGCGCGAGGTAGCTGCCTTGATCCAGTCAAAGCAGCCCCCGGCCAATGTCGTTCTGACATTGAGTTGGTTAGACCACCTTGCCCCCGTGGGAGTAGCCCAATGAACCAAGAAGTTATGAACCCGTTCAACCCCGTCCAGCCGCTGCGGACGTTTGATGAGATTAAGATCTCTCTGGCCTCGCCCGAGCGGATCCTGTCCTGGTCGTTCGGCGAGATCAAAAAGCCCGAGACGATCAACTACCGGACCTTCAAGCCCGAGCGGGACGGTCTGTTCTGCGCGCGCATTTTCGGCCCGATCAAGGACTACGAGTGCCTGTGCGGCAAGTATAAGCGCATGAAGTATCGCGGGGTCACCTGCGAGAAATGCGGCGTGGAAGTGACGCTGCAAAAGGTTCGGCGCGAGCGGATGGGCCATATCGAGCTGGCCGCACCTGTCGCGCATATCTGGTTCCTCAAGTCGCTGCCCAGCCGCATCGGCCTGATGCTGGACATGACGCTACGCGATCTGGAGCGGATCCTCTATTTCGAGAACTATGTGGTGATCGAGCCGGGTCTGACCGATCTGACCTATGGCCAGTTGATGACCGAGGAAGAGTTCCTTGATGCCGAGGATGCCTATGGCGCGGACGCCTTCCGCGCGGGCATCGGCGCCGAGGCGATCCGCGAGATGCTGGCCGCCATCGATCTGGATGCCGAGGCCGAGCAGCTGCGTGCCGATCTGGCCGAAGCGACCGGCGAGCTGAAGCCCAAGAAGATCATCAAGCGCCTGAAACTGGTCGAGAATTTCCGTGAAAGCGGCAACCGGCCCGAGTGGATGGTTCTGACCGTCGTTCCCGTGATCCCGCCCGAGTTGCGCCCGCTGGTGCCACTGGATGGGGGCCGGTTCGCGACGAGCGATCTCAATGACCTCTACCGCCGGGTGATCAACCGCAACAACCGCCTGAAGCGGCTGATCGAGTTGCGCGCGCCGGACATCATCATCCGCAACGAAAAGCGGATGCTGCAAGAGTCGGTCGATGCGTTGTTTGACAATGGTCGTCGCGGCCGCGTGATCACTGGTGCCAACAGGCGGCCGCTGAAATCGCTCAGCGATATGCTGAAGGGCAAGCAGGGCCGGTTCCGGCAGAACCTGTTGGGGAAGCGCGTCGATTTCTCGGGCCGTTCTGTGATCGTGACCGGGCCTGAGCTGAAGCTGCACCAATGCGGCTTGCCCAAGAAGATGGCCTTGGAGCTGTTCAAGCCGTTCATCTATAGCCGGTTGGACGCCAAGGGGCTGTCGAGCACCGTCAAGCAGGCCAAGAAGCTGGTCGAGAAAGAGCGTCCCGAAGTTTGGGACATCCTGGACGAAGTGATCCGCGAGCATCCGGTGATGCTGAACCGTGCGCCGACCCTGCACCGTCTGGGGATCCAGGCGTTCGAGCCGGTATTGATCGAAGGCAAGGCGATCCAGCTTCATCCGCTGGTATGCTCGGCCTTTAACGCCGATTTCGACGGTGACCAGATGGCTGTGCACGTGCCGCTGAGCCTTGAGGCTCAGTTAGAAGCGCGCGTTTTGATGATGTCCACGAACAACGTGCTGAGCCCCGCGAACGGCAAGCCGATCATCGTGCCGTCGCAGGATATGATCCTGGGTCTTTATTACATCACGCTCATGCGTGAGGGGATGAAGGGCGAGGGGATGGTGTTCAGCTCACTCGAGGAGGTCGAACATGCGGTGAACGCCGGCGTCGTGCATCTGCACGCCAAGGTCACGGCGCGGATCGAGCAAATCGACGCCGAGGGCAACAGCGTGTGGGAGCGGTTCGAGACCACGCCGGGCCGCCTGCGCCTGGGGGCTTTGCTGCCAATGAACCACAAGGCACCGTTCAGCATCGTCAACCGCCTGCTGCGCAAGAAGGAGGTCGGCGAGGTCATCGACATCGTCTACCGGTATTGCGGCCAGAAAGAGAGCGTTATTTTCTGCGACCAGATCATGACCCTGGGCTTCTCTGAGGCGTTCAAGGCAGGCATTTCCTTCGGCAAGGACGACATGCTGATCCCCGAGACCAAATGGGATATGGTCAACGCGACCCGCGATCAGGTGAAGGAATTCGAACAGCAGTATATGGATGGCCTGATCACGCAGGGCGAGAAGTATAACAAAGTTGTCGATGCTTGGTCCCAGGCTTCGGACAAGGTGGCCGATGCGATGATGGGCGACATCAGTTCGATGCGCGTGGACGACGCGGGCGCCGAGATGGAGCCCAACAGCGTCTACATGATGGCGCATTCGGGTGCGCGTGGCTCGCCCGCGCAGATGAAGCAGCTGGGCGGTATGCGCGGCCTGATGGCAAAGCCGAACGGCGAGATCATCGAGACGCCGATCATCTCGAACTTCAAGGAGGGTCTGACCGTTCTTGAGTACTTCAATTCGACCCACGGGGCCCGCAAGGGTCTGGCGGATACGGCGCTGAAGACGGCGAACTCGGGTTATCTGACCCGACGTCTGGTCGATGTCGCGCAAGATTGCATCGTCAAGATCGACGATTGTGGTACGGACCGTGCGATCACCGCCGCGGCGGCCGTGAACGATGGCGAGGTGGTCTCCAGCCTGTCCGAGCGGATCCTGGGCCGCGTCGTGGCCGAGGATGTGCTGCGTCCAGGCTCGGACGAGGTGCTGGCCAAGCGGGGCGACCTGTTGGACGAGCGGGCCTCGGACATGATCGATGATGCGGGTGTGCAAAGCATCCTGATCCGCAGCCCGCTGACCTGCGAGGCTGAAGACGGGATTTGTGCCCAATGCTATGGCCGCGACCTGGCCCGCGGAACTCGCGTTAACCCAGGAGAGGCTGTTGGCATCATCGCCGCGCAGTCGATCGGCGAGCCGGGCACACAGCTGACCATGCGGACCTTCCACATTGGCGGGATCGCGCAGGGCGGATCACAGTCCTTCCAGGAGGCCAGCCACGAGGGCAAGGTCGTCTTCAAAGGCGAGAATGTTCTGATCAACGCCGACGGCGAGCAGATTGCCATGGCGCGGAACATGGAGATCGCCATTGTCGATGACAATGATGTCGAACTGGCCAGCCACAAAATGGGCTATGGCTCGAAGATCCATGTCAAGCTGGGCGCCAAGGTGGTGCGTGGGGATAAGCTCTATGAATGGGATCCCTACACGCTGCCGATCATCGCCGAGAAGGACGGTGTAGCCAAATTCGTCGACCTGACCAGCGGCATCTCGGTGCGCGACGAGACGGATGATGCGACCGGTATCAGCCAGAAGATCGTCACCGATTGGCGTGCGGCACCCAAGGGCAACGAGCTGAAGCCCGAGATCATCGTGATGGACCCGGCGACGGGCGAACCGGTGCGCTTGGCAAATGGCAACCCCGAGGTGCATGGCATGTCGGTCGATGCCGTTCTGTCCGTCGAAGACGGGCAGGAGGTGCGGGCGGGCGACGTGCTGGCGCGGATCCCGCGCGAGGGCGCCAAGACCAAGGACATCACCGGGGGTCTGCCCCGTGTGGCGGAATTGTTCGAGGCACGCCGTCCCAAGGATCACGCCATCATCGCCGAGATCGACGGTCATGTGCATTTCGGCAAGGACTACAAGAACAAGCGCCGGATCAGCATTGTTCCAGCCGAAGACGGCGCGGATGCCATTGAGTATATGGTGCCCAAGGGCAAGCACATCCCGGTGCAGGAGGGGGATTTCATCCAGAAGGGCGAGTACCTGATGGACGGTAACCCTGCGCCGCACGATATCTTGCAGATCCTGGGCGTCGAGGCGCTGGCCGATTATCTGATCGATGAAGTGCAGGACGTCTATCGCCTGCAGGGCGTGAAGATCAACGACAAGCATATCGAGGTCATCGTCCGGCAGATGCTGCAGAAGTGGGAGGTATCCGACAGTGGCGGCACAATTCTTCTGAAGGGCGAGCAGGTCGATAAGATGGAGTTCGACGAGGCCAACGCCAAGGCGATCGCCGAGGGTCGCGAGCCTGCCAAGGGCGCGCCGATCCTGCTGGGGATCACCAAGGCCAGCTTGCAGACCCGGTCGTTCATCTCGGCGGCGTCTTTCCAAGAGACGACACGCGTGCTGACCGAAGCGGCAACCCAGGGTAAGCGCGACAGGCTGATCGGTTTGAAAGAGAACGTGATTGTGGGCCGTTTGATCCCCGCAGGCACGGGCCGTGCGACGCACGAGATCAAGCGTGTGGCCACCAGCCGCGATGCGGCGATCATCGCGGAACGCCAGGCTGCCGCCGCGGAAGCGGCGGCGTTGGAGGCCCCGGTTCAAGAGGTCTTTGACGAGACACCTGCCGCAGAATAGGTTCCTTACCGCGCGAAAAACATTAACCCGGCCGCCCAGTGGCCGGGTTTTTTTGTGCCTCGGGCCCTGCGTTTGGTGAAATCTTAATCCCTGTCCGCATAAGCCTGTCCCTGGGGTGCCGCGGCCCATATCTGGGCGAACGGTCGGTGACAGAACGGCGGGTACGCATGCGAGTTTTGCGGCGGTTTTTTGGATGGTGGGCTTGGCGACGTTGGCTGTTGTTGGCCAGTTGCTTATCCGTGCTGGCGATTGCTGGCTATGTTGGGCATCGGGTTGCCGGGCAGATCATGATCCACGAGTTGCGCGATGGAACCGAACGGTGGGCGGATTTCTTATCCCGTCGGTTCGAGGCGCGGGACAAGCTGAACGCGCTGATCGAGGATGAAGAGGGTGGCACACGGGATGCTGACCTGATGGCGGCCCGCAAGCGGGTGTTGGACGCGCTGGACGCGGTGCTGCACAGCGGCGGGATCTATCAGGTCGATCTGATCAACGGCGATTGTTATTGCGCGGTGTCCGTGGGATCTTTCGAGTACTACAGCTCGGGCAAACCCCCTGCGGACTTGTCTTGGACACACCGCGACATCGAGGTGATCGAGCATGTCATCTCGGGGCAGGGGGCGCATATGACCGTGCCGGCAAAGGGCCCCCAGTTGCCGGTGGATCGCAAGCTCGCGACCGAGGTGCAATGGCTGGGCACGCCGCAACTACAGGTTATCGATCAGGCCGTGGCGGGCCAACCCGAAGTTTTTGGTGTGGCCTATTTCCCGTTTGAAACCAAAGGCGGCGAGGCTTACGTTTTGCGGCTGCTACTGGATATGCAGACCGCGGCGGCGTTCTATGGCCAACTTATTTGGGCGGCCTCGGCGCTGGCTGTCGCCTCGACCTGGGCGGCCGCCTGGTTGTTTGCCCGGAATGCGCGCCATCATCAGGCGGCGCAGGATATGTCTGCGACGCGCGCGCGGTTTCTGGCGGAATATGATCCGCTGACGGGCATGTTGAACCGCAATGGATTTGATTTCCGGGTGGGCCCTTTGTTAGAGCAAGCGGCCCAGGACCCAGGTTTGGCGGTGCGCCTGATCGTGGTCGATATAGACAAATTCAATGATATCAATGGCTATTATGGTTTGCGCACGGGGGACGAGGTTCTTGTCGGTTTGGCCGAATTGCTGACCGGGCACTTTGGACCGGATGCCGTGATTGCACGGCTGGGTGGCGATGGCTTTGTGGTCGCGAGTCTGGTGGAGATCAGTGACAATTTCGAGGAGGCCTCGCCGCTGCCGACGGGGTTCGACCTCCTCGTGGAGGAAGGGACCAAGCTGCTGGACGTCAGTGTGTCAGGTGGCGTCGCTTACTACCCACAAGACGGCAAGGTGCTGCCCGAGTTGTACCAGGCGGCGGACCTGGCTCTGCAAAGCGCCAAGCGCAATCCACAGCAGGTGTCGGCCGAGTATGATATCGCGATGTCCGAGGCGCTGAACACACGGATTTGGCAGGCCAATGGTGTGCGCGGCGCCCTGGATCGCTGCGAGTTGGTGCCTTTCTATCAGCCCCTGGTGGATGCCCGGACCGGACAGGTCGAAGGGTTCGAGTCGCTGGTGCGCTGGCAGCACGCTGACTATGGCATCCTAATGCCCGCAGATATCAGCGCCGCGCTTGAGGATCCGCAGTTGTTGCCGCGAATCTGCGATCACATGATCGATCAAATCCTCGAGGACCTCAAAGCTTGGCATCAGGCCGAGCTGCCGTATTTTAGCATTGGGTTGAACGTGTCCGAGTCGGACCTGCGCCGCGCTGGGTTCGTTGACACTTTGCAGCTCAAGATCCGCAAAGCCGGTTTGGTGAACGCGCAGATCGCGCTGGAGATCACTGAAACCGCCGTATCAGCCGACAACAAAGCCGAGCTTATGCCAAAACTCAACGACTTGCGGGACGCTGGCTTTTTCATTGGATTGGACGATTTTGGCACCGGATATTCGTCTATGACGGTGCTCAAAGAAGTGCCCGCGACAGCGGTGAAGATCGATCAGTCATTCATCTCGGGGATTTGCCACAATAAATCCGATCAA
Source organism: uncultured Paracoccaceae bacterium (assembly GCA_938049225.1). Lineage (GTDB taxonomy): Bacteria > Pseudomonadota > Alphaproteobacteria > Rhodobacterales > Rhodobacteraceae > Halovulum. The sequence continues at coordinate 5,400 of CALICM010000056.1, read as the reverse complement.
CTGATTGTGCGTCATCTGGTGCCACTCGCGCATGATCTGGGTTACCGGGTGGTGGCCGAAGGCGTTGAAAGCCGCGCGCAGTATGACTTGCTGTGCTCGCTTGGGGTTGATTTGATCCAAGGCTGGTTGTTTTCAAAGGCGGTGCCTGCGCCAGAGGTGCCGGACTTGGTGCGGCGGTTGAACAATGCGCTCCCCTGGGCGCGGGACCCTGATGGGCAGCGTCAGATTTCCTGACCCTTGTTTAGCAGATCGTCGATCAATTTGCGTTGCAGCGGCACGCTGTCGCCGCCCCCGAAACTAAGTGCCCCGCCGGTGTAAAGGGACCCATAGGTCAGTGCCAGATTGACGGTTTGTCCCATGCCAGAGATAAACTGGTCACGTTCCAAAGCGCTCAACGGATGGATGAACACCGCCCAAAGCCGCCCCTGGGCCACGGCGTAGCGGGCATCGAGCGCCGTGTCGAAATTGGCCTGCATGACACGCAAAACCTCTTCAGGCGTCATCCCCTCGGCCGAGCGGATCGGGACGATCGCGCGCATCCGGTCAGCCACGGGGTCGGTGATGATCGTGACCGGCACATCGCTGATGGTCAGGCGAAAGGCGTTCCCGGCGGCCTCGGCTTCGGGATCAAGCGCTTTGACGATTTGTCCCAGACGCGCAAGCGTCATGGGTGGCTCCGACGGCTGGTTTGGTGCTGCACTGTCTTGGGCAAAAACCGGGGCGACGAAGGCGAGGGCCAAAAGGAGAGTAAGCGCGCGGATCATGTGAAGCCTCTGGATCTGTTCAAACAGCGCCAGCCTACAGGCTGCATCCGCATTGCGCTACGCACCCTTTGGTGAAGGCGCGCGGCGTCTTTGGCGAAACGCGCGGATCTGGGCGCGGGCCGCGCGAACTGCTGCGTTGTGCATATCAGACAGCACAGGGTCAGCCATCAGCCGCGCCACTTGGGCGTCCCGCAGAGGTTTGCTGCGCTGGATTGTAACGTCTGGCTCGTCATTGCGGTTGTGCTTAGAAAAATATCGCTGGTCATATTTGTCAGCATGATGGGCATCGCCGCGGGCGTGACGCAGATGCATCTGTCCGCGGGTTTTGGTCAGATAGTGATTGATCTGGGCCACCGACCACTCGGGCGCGGGGAGACAGGCGTGAAACGGCACCGGGCAATCGGCCCAGACAGCGGGGTCAACCGTGCGCCCTGCCGGGGTCACCAGGACCCCGCGCTTAGACATCATATTGGTGCCGGGGACCAGACCGCCGCCATGGGCCGACAGGAAGGCGAAGCTTTTGTGGTGACGGTAAAGCTGTTTGGATTGGCCGAAGTTGGGTGTTTGCGCGACGGCCTCGGCGCTAATGGCCATTGTATAAACCTCTGTCACTGGGGCCGAGGGCAGCCCGGACCGGCCGGCGTCACCAAAGTTGCGCCAAGTGAAAACGATACCATCGATGTTTGGCGCGTGCTGGGCCAGCAACTCTGGTATCGTGCCCTGGCCGATATGAATATTGAGAAACTCATCAACATCGAGGGCCATAAGCCAATCGGCGGTTTTGACCGCCTCGAGCTGGCGCAACCGGGCATAGGCCGTATGCTGGATCGAGCGGTGCAGCCGATGTGGGGCCGGATTGGGAACGTGGGTGATCAGGCCCAGGTCTTGCAGGCGGTTCAACATAAGGTCGGTGCCGTCGGTGCAATCGTTCGAGGCGATGAGAATTCGGTTAAAGCCGATGGCCATGTTGTGGGCGAGCCATTCAAGCAGGCTGATCGCCTCGTCCTTGACGGTGGCGATTAGGCAGAGAGAAGGCTGTGACACAAGGCATGCTCCGATTGATTCCTCGTTGGCGCGGCACAAGCGGCGGCCTTGCGGTCAGAAACTTGCGAGAAAACCGCAAAAGAAACAAGGTTTTGCAGTGCGCCCACCGCCTGAGCATTCGGCCTGCCCACAAAGGTGAAGAAACTCTGACATCGGCTGTTGACACCGACCCGGCCCGCGCCTAGGTTCCGCCCGCTCAGAAGGGGCAAAACGACTCCCCTTCAACCATAGCCGATATTGGCGATCACGACCCAGGGCTTGGCCCCTCGGTCCTCTGGAATTTAGCCGCGACGGGCCCAGGTTGGGAACCCGCTCGGGGCGGTTTTGCATTTCGCGCGATGGCGCGCGGGGTGCTGCAAGATAGGCGCCGTGAAAAGCGCGGGAACTGAAACGGTAGTGAACGGGGTACGGTCCGCATGCCAACGATCCAACAGCTGATCCGCAAGCCGCGGCAGCCCAAAGTCAAACGATCCAAGTCGATGCACTTGGAAGGCTGCCCGCAAAAACGCGGTGTCTGTACGCGCGTCTATACAACGACGCCCAAGAAGCCGAACTCGGCCATGCGTAAGGTCGCCAAAGTGCGCCTGACCAATGGGTACGAAGTGATCAGCTACATTCCCGGTGAAAGCCACAACCTGCAAGAGCACTCGGTGGTTCTGATCCGTGGTGGCCGTGTGAAAGACCTTCCCGGTGTGCGCTATCACATCCTGCGCGGTGTGCTGGACACCCAGGGCGTCAAAGATCGTAAGCAGCGCCGGTCCAAGTACGGCGCCAAGCGCCCCAAGTAAGGAGAGGCAGAGATGTCACGACGTCACCGCGCCGAAAAACGCGAAGTGCTGCCCGACGCCAAATATGGCGATACGGTGCTGACCAAATTTATGAACAACCTGATGTTCGATGGCAAGAAATCCGTGGCCGAGGGCATCGTCTATGGCGCCCTGACGCGTGTCGAGGATCGTCTGAAAAAAGAACCGATTGAGGTGTTCCACGAGGCGCTGGAAAACATCAAACCTGCGGTCGAAGTGCGCTCGCGCCGCGTCGGTGGCGCCACCTATCAGGTGCCTGTCGAAGTGCGCCCCGAGCGCCGCGAGGCACTGGCGATCCGCTGGTTGATCAAAGCCAGCCGCGCGCGGAACGAAAATACGATGGAAGAGCGTCTGGCCGGGGAACTGGTCGATGCCGTGCAATCTCGCGGGTCCGCCGTGAAGAAGCGCGAAGACACCCACAAGATGGCCGACGCGAACAAAGCGTTCAGCCATTACCGTTGGTAACCCACAGGATCTGAGGACCAGACCATGGCACGCGAATACCCGCTAGAGCGCTATCGCAATTTCGGCATTATGGCGCATATCGATGCAGGCAAGACCACCTGTACCGAGCGCATTTTGTTTTACACCGGCAAGTCGCATAAAATTGGCGAAGTGCACGATGGTGCCGCGACCATGGATTGGATGGAGCAAGAGCAGGAGCGGGGGATCACTATCACCAGCGCTGCCACGACGACGTTCTGGGAGCGGACCGAGGACGGTCAGGAAGCCCAGACCGACAAGCATCGCTTCAACATCATCGACACCCCAGGCCACGTGGATTTCACCATCGAGGTTGAGCGCAGCCTGGCCGTTCTGGATGGCGCCGTGGCCGTGCTGGATGCCAACGCCGGCGTCGAGCCGCAGACCGAGACGGTGTGGCGTCAGGCTGATCGGTACAAGGTGCCGCGGATCGTCTTTGTTAACAAGATGGACAAGATCGGCGCCGACTTCTGGAACTGCGTCAAAATGATCAAGGACCGCACTGGAGCGACGCCCGCGCCGATCCAAATGCCCATCGGGGCCGAGGATCAGCTCGAAGGCATCATCGACCTGGTGACCATGGAAGAATGGACTTGGGTGGGCGAAGATCTGGGCGCGACCTGGACCCGTCAACCGATCCGGGCCGAACTGGCCGACAAAGCCGCTGAAATGCGTGCCGAGTTGATCGAAATCGCCGTCGAAATGGACGACGATGTGATGGAGGCGTATCTGGAGGGTAACGAGCCCGACGTGGACACGTTGCGCCGGATGATCCGTATCGGCACGCTGCAGATGAAGTTTGTCCCTGTTCTGGCAGGCTCGGCCTTTAAGAACAAAGGTGTGCAGCCGCTGCTGAATGCTGTGATCGACTATCTGCCGACGCCGCTGGATGTGGTCGACTACATGGGTTTCAGACCGGGGGACGAGACCGAGACACGTGACATCCCGCGCCGCGCCGACGACGATATGGCGTTCTCGGGCCTGGCGTTCAAAATCATGAACGACCCTTTCATGGGCACACTGACCTTTACCCGGATTTACTCGGGCAAAGTCGCCAAGGGCGACAGTATGCTCAATTCGACCAAGAACAAGAAAGAGCGTATCGGCCGCATGGTCATGATGCACTCAAACAAGCAGGACGAGATTGCCGAGGCTTTCGCGGGCGATATCATCGCTTTGGCGGGGCTTAAGGACACGACGACCGGGGACACACTGTGTGATCCGCAAGACGCCGTTGTGCTTGAGACGATGACCTTCCCCGATCCGGTGATCGAGATTGCGGTTGAGCCCAAGACCAAGGCCGACCAAGAGAAGATGTCTCAGGGTCTGGCGCGTTTGGCAGCCGAGGATCCGTCGTTCCGGGTCGAGACAGACTTGGAAAGTGGCCAGACGATCATGAAGGGCATGGGGGAATTGCACCTCGATATCCTGGTCGACCGCCTGAAGCGCGAATTCAAGGTCGAGGCCAACATTGGCCAGCCGCAGGTTGCCTATCGCGAGACCATCGGTCACGAGGTTGAGCACACCTATACCCATAAGAAACAGTCGGGTGGCTCGGGTCAGTTTGGCGAGGTCAAACTGATCATCACCCCGACCGAGCCGGGCGAGGGCTACTCATTCGAAAGCCGCATTGTCGGCGGTGCGGTGCCCAAGGAATACATCCCGGGTGTTGAGAAGGGGATAAAATCGGTCATGGACTCAGGTCCGCTGGCGGGTTTCCCGGTGATCGACTTCAAAGTGGCGCTGGTCGACGGCAAATTCCATGATGTGGACTCAAGTGTGCTGGCCTTCGAGATCGCCGGACGGATGTGTATGCGCGAAGGCATGCGCCGCGCTGGCGCGAAGCTGCTGGAGCCGATCATGAAGGTCGAGGTGGTCACGCCAGAGGAATATACCGGCGGGATCATCGGTGACCTCACGAGCCGTCGTGGCCAGGTGCAGGGGCAGGACACGCGCGGCAACGCGATTGCGATCGACTGCTATGTCCCGCTGGCCAATATGTTCGGCTATATCAACACCTTGCGGTCCATGAGCTCGGGCCGGGCGAACTTCACCATGCAGTTCGACCATTACGAGCCGGTGCCGCAGAACATCAGCGACGAAATTCAGGCGAAATTTGCGTAACCCGCCCGGGCGCGCACAGGGAATGACAGGAGGCCATTATGGCGAAGGAAAAGTTTGAGCGTAATAAGCCGCATGTGAACATCGGGACGATTGGTCATGTTGATCACGGCAAGACGACGTTGACGGCTGCGATCACCAAGCAATACGGTGATTTCATGGCCTATGACGAGATTGACGGC
>CALICM010000055.1 GCA_938049225.1 uncultured Paracoccaceae bacterium | reverse complement strand
TTTGACATGCGTAGATCATCCAATCGAAACTAAACGCGAACAAGTGTAGTTTATGACAGTAAAGCAAGTCTGCTGCATGACAAGGGTGGGGTTTCGATGTCGTTAAAATCCGCCATGTTGCCGGGGCGCAACAATTACCGTGTCTGTCCGCCGGTTTCCCTGATCCGGTATGTCGAACTGACCAGACCGGATGGAAATGACCGGGTCTCCCGGTGCTCAAGGTCAACGTCGCGGTCAAGTCCGCCAAACAGCGGCAACCCTTGCCCGATCAGGATCGGTATGTGTGTAAGCGTGATGTCCGAGATCAGCCCGGCGCGCAGAAATGACTGGATGACCTTGCCACCGTCAACATAGGCACGCTGCCAGCCTTCGTGGCCAAGTTCCCGCATCAGTTCGCCCGGTTCAAGGCTTGAAAGCCGCACCTTGTTTCGCAGCTCGCCTGGAATGTCTGCATCGCTCAATGTCCGGCTCAGCACGACAACCGGCTTGTGATATGGCCAGTCATCGAAGCTCAGAACCTTTTCAAACGAACCGCGTCCGATGATGAGACCGTCGACCGACGCCATGAAGGCGTCATAGCCGTGATCCTCATCGGCGGTTTGCTGTTTCATCAACCAGTCGATGTCACCGTCCTGACGGGCAATGAAGCCGTCCAGGCTGACCGCGATAAAGATGTGTCCGGTTGTCAACTTTGCTCACCTGCTTGCAGTGTCCGGGTTTTCAGACCTTCGCCCTTTGTACCATGCCGAACAGGTCGCGTGGATCGTCCGGATCGGCAATCATGTCAAGTTCGTCAAAATGCCCAGTGGCCTCGAGCTGGTCATGGACATAGCGCAGGGCGGAAAAATCCTCCGTGGCGAAACCGACGCTGTCAAACAGGGTGATCTGGTCGCTGGATGTACGGCCCTTGGTCTTGCCGGTAATCACCTGCCACAACTCGGTCACAGGATGGTCCGCATCCAGTTGCTGGATCTCGCCTTCAATGCGGGTCTGCGGCGGATACTCGACGAAAATGCTGGAGCGCAACAGGATATCCTTGTGCAGTTCCGTCTTGCCGGGACAGTCGCCGCCAATGGCATTGATGTGTACCCCGGATCCGACCATGTTGTCGGTCAGGATGGTGGCGTACTGTTTGTCCGCGGTACAGGTGGTGATGATTTCCGCGCCGGTCATGGCATCCTCAGCCGACGTGCAGGCAACCACTTTCAGTCCGGTATTGGCCAGGTTGCGAACTGCTTTTTCGGTCGCAGTTGCATCAATATCGAAAAGCCGAACCGTTTCAATGCCGACAATTTCCTGCATCGCCAGCGCCTGGAACTCGCACTGTGCGCCATTGCCGATCATCGCCATGGTGCGCGCGTTCTTCGGGGCCAGGTGTTTCGCCGCCACCGCTGACGTGGCTGCGGTACGCAGCGCAGTCAGAACCGTCATTTCCGACAGCAGGATCGGATAGCCATTGTCGACCCTGGCCAGCACGCCGAAGGCGGTCACGGTCTGGAAGCCGCGCGCCATGTTGGCCGGGTGACCGTTGACGTACTTGAACCCATAGGTTTCGCCGTCGCTGGTCGGCATCAGTTCGATCACCCCCTCTTTCGAGTGCGCGGCGACACGGGGTGTCTTGTCGAACTGCTCCCAGCGTTTGAAATCCGCCTCGATATAAGTGGCGATGTCCGCCATCATCTGTGCAGGGCCAATGGCGTCGACCAGGCGCATCATATTCTCGACGCTGACAAAGGGCACCATGGCCAGTTTTGAAGGGGCAGGGGGGGTGGCCATGTCAGTAGCTCCGCGTTTTGCGATCCAGAACCTTGCGGCCCATCAGGCTGGCGGTCAGATCCACCATCAGCCGTGCTGTACGGCCACGGTCATCAAGGAAAGGGTTCAACTCGACCAGGTCGAGCGAGGTCACCAGGCCGCTGTCGCACAGCATCTCCATCACCAAATGCGCCTCGCGGAAGGTGGCGCCGCCGGGCACGGTGGTGCCGACGGCGGGGGCGATGTCTGGGTCGAGAAAATCCACATCCAGGCTGACGTGCAAGGCGCCCTTCGCGGCCCGAACGCGGGTCAGGAAGTCACGCAAGGGGGCGGCGATGCCGTACTCGTCAATGGCGCGCATGTCATGCACGGTGATCCCCTGGGCCTGCAGCGCCGCGTTCTCGGCCGGATCGACCGAGCGGATGCCCATCATGCAGACGTTTTCGGGGGACACCTGCGTTCGCAGCGGTGGATAGACGCCCCCGAACCCCGGCATGCCAGTGAAATAGGCAACGGGCGTGCCGTGCAGGTTACCGCTTTGCGTGGTGTTCAACGTGTGGATGTCGGGGTGGGCATCGAGCCACAGGACGAACTGCGCCTGTCCCTGTTCTTTATTATAGCGGGTCAGTCCAGGTACGGTCCCAACCGACAGGCTGTGATCGCCCCCCAAGAAAATCGGCATGTCCGCGGTCTTGGCTGCGTCGTATGCGGCAGCCTCCAGCGCTTCTGCCCAGGCGACCGTCTGCCCCAGGTCGCGCAGGGCGGTGTTTTGGTGGGTCAGTGGGGTGGCTGATGTCGCCGCAACGTTCCCGGTGTCCTCGACCCGATGCCCCAGGTCGGCCAGCACGTTGGCCAAGCCAGCGGTCCGATAGGCGTCGGGGCCCATGATGCAGCCCGGTTGACTGGCCCCGGATTGGACTGGTGCGCCGACAATACGGCATGTTTTCGATGTCATCCGATCCTCCGCATCGGTGTGATACGGGGAATATGCCGGGGCGAAGATTGAACATTAAGTTGGAGAATTGTCCAAAATAGATTAGAAACTTCGCAAAATGATCCATTAAAGTGCAAAGTGACAATGTCTGGTCTGGACGATACCGATCGCCGTCTTATCGCAGCTTTGACGCGCGACGGTCGTGCCTCGGTCACCACTTTGGCCGGTCAATTGGGCTTGTCGCGCGCCACGGTGCAGTCGCGCATGAGTCGGCTAATTGAAAGCGGGACGATCCGCAGGTTCACGGTCGAGGTCGATCCGAACGTTGCCGCCCAGACCATTCGCGCGGTCATGCTGATCCAGCTTCAGGGGACGATGTCGCGTGCGGTCACACGCGCATTGAATGCCATGCCGGCGATCGTCAGCCTGCAAAGCACGAACGGGACCTGGGATCTGGTGGCGCGGATCGAAACGGCGACTTTGCCGGATTTCGACAAAACCCTGCGCGCCGTGCGCGAGGTGCCGGGTGTTCTGAACAGCGAAACCTGTTTGTTGTTGGATACTGCTTGAGCTGTCCTACCCATCGGTCAAAACGGTCGCGCGCCGGTCGGGATCCTCGGGGAACACACGCCCGGTCAAGATACAGTCGAACATGTGCTGGAACACTTTGCCCGGTTTTCCCCTGGCCTTGCCGGTCAGGAAATAGGAATGCCCGGTCGGATGATCATAGGCGGTGTTGATGTCGTCACAATCGACTCGAAAGACATTGCGACCGGTTTTCTCCATATCCTCGGGGCCGGTATGCCCCAACCGACGCGAGGCGATGCGGTTTTTAAGGTTCGCAGCCTTGGACGCCCGTAACGCCAGATCGTCCGAGGCATGATAGGTCACGACATTGCGTGAGGCGTGAGAGATCAATTCCCCGCGCTGACCACGGTGCAGGGTTTCGTTCACCACATCGGCGGCGATCATGAAGGTATTGCGAAAGATCATCGGCACACCGGCGGGCAGGTCATTGGCGTTCCATTCGACCAGCGTCTCGCGCAGCACGCGATTGCCCATCGAATGCGCCAGCATGTTGATCCGCTTCAGACAGGGGTCATCGGCTGGATTGAACTCGGGGCTGGCGCGCCATGCGAGAAACTTTTGCAAGACGCGCGCAAAGGAATAGGCGCTTTGATCGGCGGCCTTCTGGTCGTCCCAATAGTCGCCAACGATGCCCAGATCATTGTCACAGGGCCAAATCAGAGGGATCACCAAGATCTCGTTCCGTTTGGATTTGTCGCAAAGAGATTGCAGGTTGCGAGTGACGCGGAAGACATCCTCGGGCAGCATCGAAAAACCGTGGCTGTAAACCAAAATCTGGCGGCATTTGCTGTCCTTCAACCGGTTGAGAAAGGCGATCGAGCCAATCTCGGTATGCGTGTCCGGCCCGGTTCGTTCGCAAAAGAACACCGAATTGCTGGGTGCATTGTTACGCAGATCGAATACAAAATTACGGCCAATGCGGGTTTTGATGCTTTGGGTGGGAAAACGGTTGGTGACGAAGATCATGACGCAAGCTCCTATTACACAGGCGTCAGTTTGCCAGCCTGGCGCCGGTCCGCACAGTGGCAAACCCCATAGTTGGGTTCTAAGCGTTGACCCTCAGCCAGGTCCCCATGCCTGATGCATGATGCGAGACCATGTGGCAGTGCAGCAGCCAATCGCCGGGGTTATCCGCGACGAAGATAACCTCGCGTGCCGTGGCGGGTTGCACCAAGATCGTATCACGCCAAGGTCCAAGGCTGCCGTCCGCCAGCACCTCGCGAAAATGATGTCCGTGCAGATGGATCGCATGCGGAAAGGCGGTGTTGTTTTGCAGCGGCAGCCGCAGGGTGTCGCCCAGCGAGACCTCGGCCAAGGGTGCCTCGGGCAGACCGGCGGTGCCATTTAGGGCCCAAAACTGACCCTGCTGGGCAAGCGCCCGTCCGTCCAGCAGATCCCCTTTGTAAAAGGCCCGCCGCAGCCCGCGCATGGCGCCGCCGTCCATGATCAGCGGGGCGCTTGGGGCGTCAAGGTCGGCCAACGTGGCCTGTGCCGGATTAGGCGGCAGCGGTTCGGGCGCGTCGCGGCGGGGCGTCGCCCCCGCCCGAACCGGGAACTGCCCCAAAAGATAGCCACTTTCCCCCAGCTTTTCGATCAAATAGGCGTCCTGGCCTTGGGTGGCCGTGACATCCACGATCAGGTCGACCCGTTGCGCTGGGGCCAGTGTCAGATCGCTGGGCTCAAGGGGTTTGGGGGCCGCCAATGGCATGCCGTCCAGGGCGACAACCCAACCCTCGAGGCCTTGGACGGCCAGTGTGATTACCTTGTCTGTTGCGGCGTTGATCAGCCGCAGGCGCAGCCGATCATTGTGCTTAACCTCGGTTATCAGTTCTTGCTGGCCATTGATCGTGAGATAATTGCCCAGACGCCCCGCGTGCGACTGGTCCATGCGGTTGTCGAAATCCGTGCGGATCTGAGCGGGGTCGACCATGCGCCAGTCGGACAGATGCAGGGTCATGTCGCGGTCGACATCTGGCGGCTGCGCCTCGGTCACGATCAGCGGGCCGGACAGGCCGCGTGCCATTTGCTCGACCGTGCGGTTGTGGGTGTGATACCAATAGGTTCCGGCATCAGGCACGGCGAAATCATAGTCCCAGCTTTGCCCCGGCGCGACGGCGGGCTGGGTCAGGTCTGGCACCCCATCCATGACGTTGTCGATGCGGATCCCATGCCAATGCACGGTTGTCGGCTGGGGCAATGCATTGACAAGGGTTTGGGTGACGCGCTTGCCTTGTGGCACCCTGATCTCGGGGCCGGGGATCCGGCCCTCGTAGGCCCAGACATCCGTCATCGGCAGGGGATCGGGGGCGAGTTGGACCCGATGGACGCCTGCCCGCAATGTGCCGAAGGTGGCGGCCTGGCCGCGCTGCGCTGGCGCCAGCGCCGCCGCAGCGGCCCCGGCGATAAAGCTGCGACGGCGCAGCCTCATTCGACCTCGCCGTGGATGGCGAATTGCTCCAAGCCCGCGGCGTCGGCTTCGATCATGCGAAACTGCTCGCGGACGCCGGCTTCGGTCAGTTCGCGGTGGACGATGAGCAGGGTGTTGGGCGCATGGTCGTCACACAAGTCGCGCATATGGGCGACCTCGTCGGCAGCGACGGTGCGGGCTGCTTCGACGGACGGGGCGCCATAGATGGCAACGAAATGCTGGGCCAGACCGTCGATCAACTCTTCCACCTCAGCCTCTTCCACCTGTGTGACGGCGACAAACGTGGCACGGCCGAAGGTTTCCAAACCGAACCAGCCGTTAGAGAAGGCCTGACGGGCCTTGCCGGTCAAATCCGCCTCGGACCAATTCGAGAATTCGAACCCGCCCGAGATCGCCCATTCACCGGTGCGGGCCGGGCGGTGGAAGACATTCATATCACTCTCATCGAAGTGGATTGTGCGGGCCAAGTTCATGCGGGGTCCTCGATCAGGGCGGAGAGGGGGATCAGATGGGTTTGATCCCCTGCTTTTAGCAGCATGCCGAAGTCTTGGTCCACGCCAAGAAAGGCGCCGGTGACAGGTGTGCCGTCAACGGGGCGCGTGACGGTGTCGCCGATGCCATGGACCATGCCGCGCCATTCCGCCGCCAGCGGCGCTGGGCCGTCTTCGGTCCAGCGATTGAGCCAAACCAGCGTGTGACGCGACCAACTTTCCAGCAGCGTTTTGGCCGCGACCTCGCCGCACCCCTCCTCGAACAGCGAGGTTCGGTCAGGCGTCAGGCCCGGATCAACGTCGTCCAGGGGGAGGAGGCGGACCTCAAGGCCGATGACCAGCCAGTCAGGCTCAACCTCGGGATCGGTGGTCGAGGCCGCAAGGCGTAGGCGGCCGCAAACCGCGCCATTGACGCGAATGCGACCATCCCATTCCAAGTGCACCGCGACTTCGGGTGGCGAGAGGGCGCCGAGCGCATTGGAAAACCCAATGCCGCAAGTGATCAACATGCTGACGGCTTGTGCCAGGGGCACTTCGGGGGCCAGGACCAAAGCCGCGCGCAGGTGGTCGGCGGTGATCGCATGGGTGATCAGACCCGCATCGCATCCCTCAATCGCGCGGGCTTGCGCCAGGGCAAAGGGATCGCCCTGGGTCGTTTCGCCTTCGAACAGGGGCGGGAACATCGGCTCGGTCTCGCTCACGCCAACCCGTCTGCTACAAGTTTGCGGGCGACTGTGCGGAAGGCTTGGGCCTGAGGGCTGTCGGGTTTCGAGACCACGATGGGCGCGCCGCCGTCGGATGCGAGGCGGATGTCCAAATGGAGTGGCACTTCGGCCAGGACCGGGACACCGATCTTTTCAGCCTCGGCCACCACGCCGCCGTGGCCAAAGACGTGCTCTTCATGGCCGCAGTTCGAGCAGATGTGCGTGCTCATGTTCTCGATCATGCCGATGATTGGCGTGTTCATTTTGTTGAACATATTGAGGGCTTTGCGGGCGTCCAATAGGGCCACGTCCTGAGGGGTCGAGACGACGATCGCGCCGTCGACCTCGGCCTTTTGGGTCAGGGTCATCTGCACGTCGCCGGTTCCGGGCGGCAAATCCACGATCAACACGTCCAGCGCGCCCCACTGGACCTGGTTCATCATCTGCTGCAATGCGCCCATCAGCATGGGGCCGCGCCAGACGACCGCCTCGTCCTCGCGCGTGAGCAGGCCGATGGACATCAGGGTGATACCGTGGTTCCTTAGTGGCAGAATGGTCTTGCCATCCGGGCTGGCAGGCCGCCCCGAGATGCCCAGCATCCGCGGCTGAGATGGCCCATAGACATCCGCATCAAGCATGCCAACACGGCGGCCTTCGGCGGCCAGCGCGGCAGCCAGATTGGCAGAAACAGTGGACTTTCCGACACCGCCCTTCCCGCTGGCGACCGCGATGATCCGCGCGATGCCGGGGATTTTCTGCGGGCCCGAGGGTTCGGCCTTGCGGCTGGGCTTCAGATCGGGGGGAGCTTTGGGGGTCGTGTGTGCGGTAAGGAGTGCGGAGACGGTGCTGACGCCCTCCACCCCCTCGACCGCTTCTTGCGCGGCGGTGCGCACCGGTTCCATCGCGGTGGCGCGGCTGCCGTCGATCTCCATAACGAATCGTACTGTACCGTCCTCGACGGTCAACGCACGGACGATACCGGCGGCCACGATGTCTTGCTTGCTGAACGGGTCTTCGATCTTGCCCAGTGCCGCTAGAACGGCCTCGCGCGTGGCGGTCATTCGCTGCGGCCCGCGATGGTGCCGGTGACCACATGCTCGACGTCCAATCCGTCGACCGTTAGCACGACCTTGGCGGCGTAGCTTTGGCCAGTGGTTGTTTCCGAACCGGCCTCGCGCATTGCGTCCTCGATAGCTTGCTGGGATGTGACCCCAACCTGCTTGAGGAATTTTCGCATCGTCATATTGAAGTCTTCGCTCATATCCGCCTCCTTTGGTGGATCGGGTGATTTTATTTGACGCAAGCGTCTGGCTGTTTACCCTGATGTGCACTGTCTAAGGGATAAGGTGCAAGTGCTGCGACAAACGATTCGGGTGATTCTGGCTGCGGCACTGTGCCTGACCATGGGGCAGGTCGCGGCGCAGGAAAAGGTTCTGACCCTGGCCGCCCCGGCCGCCCTGACCGAAAGCGGCTACTTGAGGTACGTGTTGCCGCGCTTTTCGCTCAAGACCAGTATTCGGATATTAACGACCGAGGACCCAAGCCAAGCCGATGTGATGCTGGGCACCGACTTGGCGTTGCCGGACAGCCGGGCGTTGGTCACCGATCTGCGGGATGGTACGACGTATCACATCGCCGCCACGGGGGCCGAGACGCCAGGCGCGGAACATGTGACCCAGTTTTTGGAGTGGTTGCGATCTGACGTTGGTCAGCGGACGCTTGATGGCCACCGGCTGAACGAGGCACGGATCTTCACGGTCGCCGCTGCGGTGGAGGAGGTGGCCGCGCCACAGGTGCTGACCGGTGATCTGGCGCTGGGCGAGGAGCTTTCGTTGCTGCTGTGCGGGCGCTGCCATGTGGTGAACGAGAAGAACCGCCAGAACGGCATCGGCTCGGCGCCGTCGTTTTCCGCGTTGAAAGCGCTGAGCGACTGGGACACCCGGTTCCAGGTCTTTTATACGTTGAACCCGCACCCAAGTTTTACTCAGGTCGAGGAGATCACGGATCCCTTTGATCCGGCGCGCCCGTCGCCCATCGCACCGATAGAGATGGATGTGGAGGGCCTGGAGGCGATTCTGGCCTATGTCACCAGTTTGACGCCGCTGGATTTGGGCGCGCAGATCGAGCTCAAGTAGCTTAGTTCAGGTAGTCGTCGGTGGTTCGGGTGCGCGGTTTTGGCCCTGCGGCGAAGGGATTGTCGGTTGAGTGAAACTGCGCGTTCACCCGGCAGTCGTCGCACATGCGGATCATCTTGCCCTGTGCGGTCTCGGCGAACATTGGGTGTTTGCCTTCAAGCTGTTTGACGATCCGCTCAATGGTGGATTTGGTGCCGAAGGCTTTGCCGCATTCGATGCATTCGGCGGGTTCTTCTTCGTTCAAGACAATCTGGGCAAAGGCGTCATCGGCCAGGTTCATGCGCGGTTGCGGGGTGATGGCGTTTTCGGGGCAGACGTTCGCGCAGAGGCCGCATTGCAGGCAAGCGTCCTCTTGAAACCGCAGTTGCGGTGTTTCGGGATTATCGCCCAACGCGCCTGCCGGGCACAGGCCCGCGCAGGCCAGACACATCGTGCAGGCGTCGGTATCGACCAGCACCGCGCCATACGGCGCTGTTTCGGGCAGCGGGATGGGCGCGTCTGCATCTGTGCGCAGGCTGCGCAGCGCCAGACGGGTCACCTCGCGCCGCCCGCCGAGGGGCAGGATCGGTGTGGTCAAGGCGGGCGCCGCGCCACCGTAAAGCGCTTCCGGCAGGGCCGTTGGGTCGGCCAGGTCCAGCAGGCGCACATGGGTGGCGCCCAACATGGCGCTGGCGAGCGCAACCTCGCGATCCAGCGCCGCGCGTTCGGTTTTGGGGGCCAGCAGAATGTCGACTTTGGCAAAGCCGCTGGCCAGCGCCGCAAGCATTTCGGCATGTCCAAAGCCCGCAAGCGCGTCCACGGCCATGGGGATCACGTCGCCGGGCAGGCCCCGGTCAAACCTGGCGGCCAGGCTGATCATCTCGGTACCATGTTCAGCGTCATGCACTAAAAGGCGCGGCGCGGTCCCACCCGCTTTGCGATACGCTTCGGCCATATGATGCATGCGGCGAAATAGCGTGCCGGGCGCTGGCGCGTCGTAAGAGATCGCGCCCGAGGGGCAGACCGCCGAACAGGCCCCGCAGCCCGCGCAGATGTTCGGATCGACCGCCACATGATCCCCTTCGGGCGTGATCGCCCCGGTGGGACAGATGTCCAGACAATTGCTGCAGCCGGTCTTTTGCGCGCGGGAGTGGGCGCAGAGATGTTCTTCCAACTTCACGTAAAGTGGTTTCTCGAAGGTGCCGACCATCTGCGCGGCCTCGAAAACCACCCGCTGCACCGCCAGGGGGTCGCCCGGGTCCGCGCGCAGATATCCCTCGCGTTTATGGGCGGCGGGGAACAGCGCCTGTCCGCCCCGCAGATCCACGATCAGGTCGCATTCGGTGACCGCGCCGTCGCGTGGGGTGCCGAATTCAAGCGCACCGCGTCCGCCGGGCTGCATTTGCGCAAGCGCGTCAATTGTGACCCTGAACTGGCCGAGCGCGCCCGTGGCACCGCGCAAATGTCCCGTGACCACATCGAAGTTTCGTGTCAAAGGCGCCTCGGCGCCGGGCGGAATGAGGGCGGTGACGCTGAGCGCGTCGGACAGTTGCTGGGCAGCGTCCAAGGCCACCTCGGGGGCGCCGAGGATCAGACACATGCCTTCGCAGGCAATATCGAGGGTGCGTGTCGGCGGAACCTCGTGCAGCGCGTCGGCGAGCAGGGCGGCCATCTTGGGCGCGGCGTTCTCGCCCGATGCGGTCCACCCTGCGCGGTCGCGGATGTCGACGAAGTCGGGGGGCTCAACGCCCAAGTCTTCGGCCAAAGCTTCAAAGGTCGCGCGTTCTTGCTGGCAGGCGATCATGCAGTTGCCCGCTTGCATCGCCTCGCCGGCTGCCGCCAACTGACGGGTACACAATGCGGTATGTGTTTTGCCAACCTCAAGGCCCGTGGCTTTGGCCAGCGCGCTTGCGTCAATTGTTTGCGTGCCCAGACAATCGCATACCATAAGTTTCTGCGTCATGACCCCTCCAGGCTGATCTGCGCGGGCCAGATAGGCATGTTCGCGGGCCAGGGTAAAGGCAGTTCTCGGCAGACACGGCGTGTTTTCCGCTGGACGGTTTCGCGCGCTTGGCGGTATCCTTCGGTTTATCCGACGGATTGACTTCAGGGAACCGCAATGACCACGCCTAACGCCACCATGCCGCTTGGCATCGTTATGCGCAAAACGCCGGGCGCGACGCGCTGGGCCAAATGGGGGTGGAAAGCGGTCGCGGTCCTGCCGGGCGCGGCGCCTGCGGATTGGCTTGAGTTGCGGCACGAGGGGGAGGCGGTGGAATACCACGCGGGCACCCTGCCGCTGAACCTGTACCGGGGCGAAGCGGAAGCCTATCTCGCGGGGATTTCGGTCCGCGATCCTTCGGTCTATGCGATCTTTCAATCCAACGGTCCTTCGCCGGATCTTCCTTTACGGCTGCATCTGGTCACCGCTTCGCCCTATGAGGCGCAGGATTATATGGACAGCGGCGAGGAGGTGGTCGAGAAGATCCCAATGCCCCCCGCCTTGGTCGATTGGGTCCGTGCGTTTGTCGCCGATCATTACGAGGCCGAGGCTTTCGTGAAACGTCGCCGCGACATGCAACGTGTCGACACCAAGCAAGAGGGCAAGGGGGATCCGCGGGTTAGTCAGCTTTCGGATGTCTACCGCACCCCTGGCCGGAAGAGGACCTTGCAATGAGTGGGCGCGGCGACTTCTGGTCCCGCCGCAAGGCCCAGGTCGAGGCCGAGGCGCAGGCGGAAGTGGCGGCCGCAGAGCGTGCGGATGACATCACCCAAAAGGCCGAGTTGGCCGAGAAATCCGATGCGGAAATACTTGAGGAACTGGGGTTGAAAGACCCCGACGAGATGAACCCGGAGGATGATTTCGCGGCCTTTATGAAAGGGGCGGTGCCTGAGCACCTGCGCAAGCGGGCATTGCGCAAGCTGTGGCGCAGTAATCCGGTGCTGGCGAACATCGATGGTTTGAACGACTACGACGAGGATTATACCAAAATCGGAAAACTGAACGGCCCGATCCAGACCGCCTATCAGGTGGGCAAAGGCATGCTGGCACATGTGAATGAAATGGCCCGCAAGGCTGAGGCCGAGGCGGCTGCCATGGCTGACCCTCAGTTGGTTCAGGTTTTGGACGGCGAGGCGCTCCCCGTCGATCAACAGCCAGTGAGCGCCCCTGACGAACCGGCTGGTATGGGCGCACCTGCCGGGGAAAAGGTTAATGCCGCGGCCTCTGAACTGCCTAAGGATCAAGCAGTTGCGGCGGATACCACTGCGGCGCAGGGGGACGAGGCGACACCCACCCGTCGACGCATGCAATTTTCGTTTTTAGACTAGACAGAACGTGCAAGCGGTTGCAAACTCTCCAAAATGGCTTTGGATGTACCGAAGCCCAAATATTGCAGGGTTGGGAGACCACGAGTGACGGCATCGGCCGCTTCCTTTGATATTCCGGAAGAAGATCGCCTTCGTGCGGATCTCTACGATTTTATTGCAGCTTTGCTTTCGGCGCCGCCGCCAAAGTCATTGTTGGATAAATGCGCTGCGTTAACCGGCGATACCACCGAATTGGGCCAAGGCATTACGGCGCTGTCACGCGTCTCTAAAGTGGCGACCCCTAAATCGGTCGAAGCCGAGTTCAACGCTCTTTTCATCGGTCTGGGGCGGGGCGAGGTGCTGCCCTATGCCAGCTACTATATGACGGGTTTTCTGAACGAAAAGCCCTTGGCCGTGCTGCGGGCGGATATGGCCCGGCAGCGCATCACCCGCGCCGAAAATGTGTTCGAGCCCGAGGATAATATCGCCAGCCTGTGCGAAATGATGGCTGGCATGATTCTGGGGCGCTTTGGCGCGCAGGTCGATCTGCAGCAGCAGAAGGACTTCTTCAATCGACACATCGGGCCCTGGGCCGAACATCTGTTTTCGGACCTGGAAGGGGCCAAGAACTCGGTTTTCTATGCGACGGTCGGGGCCATTGGCCGCGCCTTCATGGGGATCGAGCGTGAAGCGTTTCGTATGACCGCAGGCCGTACTGCCTGACATCCACCCCACCGTCGCCGGATATCAACGGCCTGACATTGAAGACAAAAAAGGAGAGAGTGACATGAGCAAGACATCTGATAAGGGCGGGGCCAGCCGTCGAGATTTTCTAAAGCTCGCCTCTGTATCCGCACCGGCCGCCGTGGCCGCAGCTACCCTGACCGGGACCAACGCCATCGCAGCACCCGACACTGCTGGCGAAGGGTTGCGCGACACGGCCCACACCAAAGCTTATTTCGACAGCGCCCGATTCTGAGTGCACCCGTTCCCTGGGGTTCGCCCTGGGAGTTAGACAAACGACCGGTCGGTGGCCGGGGATAATATAGGAGTAAGAGACATGCTCAGGAAAAAGACCAACGGGGTTGCCAGACGAGCCCAGCGGACCAGCGTGGTGTCACGCGCCTCAGAGGGATCGGTTGACCGGCGCGCTTTCTTGCGTGGTTCCGGGCTTGCTATTGGCGGGTTGGCCGCGATTGGCGCGACGGGGGTCTCGGTCACCCAGGCCAGCGCGCAGTCGGCAGTCAACGGCGCCGTGGAATTGGTCAAGTCGGTCTGCACACATTGTTCGGTTGGCTGTACGGTGGTTGCCGAGATCGACAATGGCGTTTGGGTCGGGCAGGAGCCCGGTTGGGATAGCCCATTTAATCTGGGTGCGCATTGCGCCAAAGGGGCCGCTGTGCGCGAGCACGCCCATGGCGAGCGGCGCCTGAAGTACCCGATGAAGAAAGAGGGTGGTGCCTGGAAGCGCATCAGCTGGGAGCAGGCCATCAACGAGGTCGGCGATAAGATGCTGCAGATCCGCGACGAAAGCGGTCCAGACAGCGTCTATTGGTTGGGCTCGGCCAAGTCGAACAACGAGCAGGCCTATCTGTTCCGCAAGTTTGCAGCCTATTGGGGGACGAACAACGTCGACCACCAGGCGCGCATTTGCCACTCGACCACCGTTGCGGGTGTGGCGAACACATGGGGCTACGGCGCCATGACCAACAGCTACAACGATATCCATAACTCGAAAGCGATCTTTGTGATCGGCGGTAATCCAGCCGAGGCACACCCTGTCTCGCTGCTGCATATTCTGCGCGCGAAAGAACAGAACAATGCACCAGTGATTGTCTGCGACCCACGCTTCACGCGGACGGCGGCGCATGCGGATGAGTATGTGCGGTTCCGTCCGGGCACGGATGTCGCGCTGATCTGGGGCATCCTGTATCACATCTTCGAAAACGGCTGGGAGGATAAAGAGTTCATTCGAACCCGTGTTTGGGGCATGGACCAAATCCAAGACGAAGTGAAGAAGTGGACCCCCGAAGAGGTCGAGCGGGTCACCGGCACGCCTGGCCGCCAGCTGAAGCGCGTGGCGCGGACGCTGGTGAACAACCGCCCCGGCACCGTGATTTGGTGCATGGGCGGAACCCAGCACACCAATGGGAACAACAACACGCGCGCCTACTGCATCCTGCAGCTGGCGCTGGGTAATATGGGCACCTCAGGCGGCGGGACCAACATTTTCCGTGGCCACGATAATGTGCAGGGTGCCACGGATCTGGGCGTTCTGGCGAACACGCTGCCGGGCTATTACGGCCTGTCCGATGGGTCCTGGGCCCACTGGGCGCGTGTTTGGGAAGAGGATCTGGACTGGCTGCGCGGCCGTTTCGCGGTGATGGAGGGTGGCAAGCCCGACGGCACCGACCGGATGATGATCAACGAAACCGGGATCCCAGTGAGCCGTTGGATCGACGGCGTGCTGGAAGAGGCTGAGAACATCGATCAGCCGGACAACACCCGCGCGATGGTCATGTGGGGCCATGCGCCGAACTCGCAGACCCGTCTGAAAGAGATGAAGACGGCGATGGAAAAGCTGGACATGTTGGTGGTGGTCGATCCGTTCCCAACCGTTTCGGCTGTTCTTCAGGATCGCGAGGATGGCGTCTATCTGCTGCCCGCGACCACGCAGTTCGAAACACGCGGGTCGGTCACGGCGTCGAACCGGTCGTTGCAGTGGCGCGACCAGGTGATTGAGCCGCTGTTCGAAGCGCATACCGACCATCGTATCATGTCGGATCTGGCCAAAAAGCTGGGTTTCCATGATCGTTTGTTCCGCAACATTGCGATGGATGGTGACGAGCCGAATGTCGAGGACATCACGCGCGAGTTTAACCGTGGCATGTGGACCATTGGGTATACCGGTCAGTCGCCTGAGCGGATCAAGATGCACATGGCGAACCAGCACACCTTTGATCGCACCACCTTGCAGGCGGTCGGTGGGCCGGCCGATGGCGACTACTACGGTATGCCATGGCCAAGCTGGGGCACGGCCGAGATGAAGCACCCCGGCACGCCGAACTTGTACGATATGTCCAAGCCGGTGGCCGAAGGTGGCCTGACGTTCCGGGCCCGTTTCGGGGTCGAGCGCGAGGGCGAGAACCTGCTGGCCGAGGGTGTTTACAGCGTCGGGTCCGAGATCCAGGATGGATACCCAGAGTTCACCATGCAGATGCTGATGGATCTGGGTTGGGATGGCGATCTGACCGCAGACGAGCGCGCCTCGATCGAGAAGGTTGCCGGATCCGCCGATAAGGTGCCCGGCATCAACTGGAAAACCGACCTGTCCGGCGGGATTCAGCGGGTGGCGATTGCCCATGGCTGCGCGCCCTTTGGCAACGCCAAGGCCCGCGCCGTGGTCTGGACCTTCCCGGATCCGGTGCCACTGCATCGCGAGCCGCTCTATTCAAACCGCCGCGATCTGGTGGCCGATTATCCGACCTACGAGGATAAGAAGTTCTGGCGTGTTCCAACCATGTATGCCTCGATCCAGAAGAACGACTTCAGCCAGGATTATCCAATGATCCTGACCTCCGGTCGTTTGGTGGAATACGAGGGTGGTGGCGACGAGACACGTTCGAACCCCTGGTTGGCCGAATTGCAGCAGGACATGTTTGTCGAGATCAACACCCGCGATGCCAACAACCTGGGCATTCGGGACGGCGAGCAGGTCTGGGTCGAAGGCCCCGAGGGCGGCAAGGTCAAGGTCATGGCCATGGTCACCAACCGGGTCGGTGCGGGCGTCGCGTTTATGCCCTTCCACTTTGGTGGACATCTGGAAGGTGTTGATCTTAGGGATAAATATCCCGAAGGGGCCGATCCATATGTGCTGGGCGAAAGCTCGAACACCGCGCAGACTTATGGCTATGATAGCGTCACACAAATGCAAGAGACCAAAGCGACTCTCTGCAAAATCTACACGGCTTAAGGGAGGACCGAGAGATGGCAAGAGCCAAGTTTCTCTGCGACGCTGAACGCTGCATCGAATGCAATGCCTGCGTAACCGCGTGTAAGAACGAACATGAAGTACCCTGGGGCATCAACCGGCGCCGTGTGGTCACCATCAACGATGGCGATCCGGGCGAGCGCTCGATCTCGGTGGCCTGTATGCACTGCTCGGACGCGCCTTGTATGGCGGTCTGCCCGGTGGATTGCTTTTACCAAACCGAAGACGGTGTGGTGCTGCACTCCAAGGATCTGTGCATCGGTTGCGGCTACTGCTTCTACGCGTGCCCCTTCGGTGCGCCGCAGTTCCCGCAAGCGGGCAATTTTGGATCGCGCGGTAAGATGGACAAATGCACCTTCTGCGCCGGTGGTCCGGAAGAGACGCATTCCAGCGCCGAGTTCCAGAAGTACGGCCGCAACCGGGTGGCCGAGGGCAAACTGCCGATCTGCGCCGAGATGTGCTCGACCAAGGCTTTGCTGGCAGGGGACGGCGATGTAGTCGCCAACATCTACCGCGAGCGTGTCGTGGCGCGTGGCTTCGGCTCGGGCGCTTGGGGCTGGGGGTCGGCTTACGGCCAGCAGCAAGGCGGCTGACCTCGCGCCTGAGTATCGGTGCCTGCTGCTTTTGGCGGGTATCGGAGCCTCCGGCGGGGATATTTAAGCAATGAAGTGGGGCGTGCGGGTTCGGCCGGTGCGCCCCGCGCTGACTATAGGCTAAGGGGGCCGCGATGCGTTTTCACTCCATTTGGGCAGTGTTGGTTGGTGTTCTATTTCTGGCTGTCGCGCCAGCTGTCGCGCAAGAGGCCGCGGATGCGCCGCGCGCCGAGACCGGCGGGGCGCAAACGCTGGAAGATATCTTGAGGCGTCAACGCGGCGAAGAGGTTGACGACAGCTTCCGGCGCGATGCGACGGGCGATCCCGATGCAGCGGCAGGGATCGCGAACCAGCTTGGGGCCCTTGGCGGCGCCTCGAACAGTGAGGTATTCCGCGCGCTGCGCTATGGCAGCGCCGAGGTGACCGTCTCAAGCCAAGGGCCTGCGGCGGGCGTATTGATCCAAGACGGCGGCATGTGGTGGCTTGAGTTTCGGCAGGGGCCACTCAAGACCTATGGCGGCTATTTGTTGTTGGGCATGATTGGGCTTTTGTTGCTGTTTTACCTGATCCGGGGGCGCATTCGTATCGATGGCGAGAAGACCGGCGAGACGATTTTGCGCTTTAACGGGCTGGAGCGTTTCGGCCACTGGCTGCTGGCGGGGTCGTTTATCGTTTTGGGGATCACCGGCTTGGTGTCGCTGTTTGGGCGGCTGTATATCATTCCACTGATTGGGCACGAGGCTTTCGCGACCGTCGCTTTGGCGTCGAAATGGGTGCACAACAATGTCTCGTGGGCGTTCATGCTGGGCTTGGTGATGGTTTTCCTGTTCTGGGTGATCCACAACCTGCCCAGCCGCCATGACGTCGTTTGGCTGCTGAAGGCGGGGGGGCTGTTCTCGAAAGGCGTGCACCCGCCGGCGAAGAAGTTCAATGCTGGTCAAAAGCTGATCTTTTGGTCGGTGATCATTTTGGGGGGATCAATCTCGGTTTCGGGTCTTTCCCTGTTGTTCCCGTTTGAGTTGCCGATGTTTGCGGCCACTTTTGCCAAGCTGAACGACTTTGGTGTTAACGCATGGTTGGGCATGGCGCCTTTCCCGGAACTGCTGTCCCCGCATGAAGAGATGCAGTACGCGCAGCTGTGGCATGCGATTGTCAGCTTTGTGC
Organism: uncultured Paracoccaceae bacterium; assembly: GCA_938049225.1. Taxonomy (GTDB): domain Bacteria; phylum Pseudomonadota; class Alphaproteobacteria; order Rhodobacterales; family Rhodobacteraceae; genus Halovulum. The sequence continues at coordinate 7,150 of CALICM010000055.1, read as the reverse complement.
TGATGGCGATCATCATCGCCCATATCTATATCGGCTCGGTCGGGATGGAGGGAGCATATGACGCCATGGGCTCGGGGCAGGTCGAAAAGCAATGGGCTAAGGAGCACCACGGCCTTTGGGTGGCCGAGGTTGAAGCCAAGCAGGGCGCCGTCCCGGATGCCAAGGCGACCCCGGCGGAATAGCATGCGTGGCCTTCTGTTTGCCACGATCCTGTCCCTGGTCCCGGCGCTGGCCGGGGCAGATGGGTTTTTTACCCTGATGGGGCATGGGGGCCCGGTGAAGGGGATCGATGTGTCGCATGATGGACAGGCTGTTCTGACCGCCAGTTTCGACAATTCTGTCGGCTATTGGAACGGCACCACCACCGCGCCGCGCTGGCTTGAGGGGCACGAGGCGGCGGTAAATGCGGTTTTGTTTCTGGGGGACGGGCGCGCGGCCTCGGCCGGGGATGATTTTGACATTCGGCTGTGGGATCTGCGAACCGGTACGTCTGAGGTGCTGACCGGGCATCAAGGCAAGATCCTGATGCTGGCCTTGTCACCTGATCGCAAGCTGCTGGCGTCGGCCAGTTGGGATGGCTCGATCGGCCTGTGGCCCTTGGACGGTGGCGCACCGCGCTTTCTGAAAGGGCACCAGTCGAACGTCAACGCGGTTGCCTTTACCGCCGATGGTCAGCACCTGTATTCGGTGTCGGCGGATGGGACGTTGCGTCTGTGGGATGTGGCGACGGGGGCGCAAAAGCGCCGGGTGCTCAGCCACGGCTTCGGGATCAACACGCTGGTTCTGGCCGAGGCGCGCGGCTGGCTGGCCTATGGTGCGGTCGATGGGGGCACGCGGATCATTGCGCTGAGCGACGACAAGGTCCTGGCGGATCTGACCGCCGACCGCCGCCCGGTCCTGGCGATGGCCTCAAGTCCTGACTTGGACCAACTCGCGATTGGGGATGGGCAGGGGTATATCATGCTGGTCGACACCACCGACTGGTCCATCGCCCGCGATTTTCGCGCGGCGCAGCGGGGGCCGATTTGGGCGCTGCATTACACCGCGGACGGCGGCAATATCCATGCTGGTGGCCTGGATGATGCGGTGTTTTCCTGGCCCGTCGATGATCTGGATGGTGGCGAGAAATTGGCCAGCGGTGAGCGGACGTTTTTGAATGACCCGAACGTGATGTCGAACGGCGAGCGTCAGTTTCAACGCAAATGCTCGATCTGCCATCGGCTGACCGGCGATACGGCCCGCCGCGCCGGACCCACACTAGAGGGGGTGTTCGGGCGCCGTGCGGGCACTGTCCCAGACTACCGCTATTCCGAAACGCTGACCGGATCGAGCATCATCTGGGGGGCTAACACCATCGACGCGCTTTTCGACCTGGGGCCCGATCACTATATCCCCGGCAGCAAGATGCCAATGCAGCGGATCACCGCCGCACAAGACCGCCGGGACTTGATCGAGTTCCTGATGACCGCAACCGAACCCACAGGGGACCGCCCGTGAAACCCATGTTGCTTGCTTTTATCGCCCTGGCCATCATCACCTTTGGTGCCGACAAGGCCTTGGATATGATTGGCTTTTCCGCGGCTGACCAGACCAGTGGCGAGGCTGTCCGATTGGATTAAAGCGAAATCGATTTAATCTGTAACACGGCTTATCAAAATCTGCGTTCGAAATCAGCATCTTGCTGATTGAGAGGCAGTGGGTTTTGAATCAGACTTATCGAATTTTGCTCTAGCTGCGCTGATGCGTTTCGAGCCAGCCTAGAAACTCGGCCGAGGCGGCCTCGATATGCGCGGTATGGGCATCGTAGCGGCGGATCAACTCAATGCCCAACGGGGTCAGGCGCGAGCCGTTGTTCCGGCCCCCACGGCGCGTTTCAATCAGGGGGCCTTCGAAACAGCGCTGGATCGTCTCGATCAGAAACCAGGCCCGGCGATAGCCCACGCCCATCTCGCGCGCGGCGCCGGTAATCGAGCCGTGTTTTTGGATCAAGCGCAGCAAATCGATCTTGCCGCTGCCGATCATATCGGACTGCACATAAATCTTGGTCCGCACACCGGGATGCGCAAATTTCGTCTGATCCAAAACACGGGATTTTTGGCGGCTCATGGCGGGGATCCTTGCAATGCAAGCGCCGTTATGCCCAGTTTGGCATAAGAGGTCCAGCGCCGCGCGATTCAACCCGAAAACCGGTTTCCGCCTTTGGGGTTTCGCCCTAAAACCGCCCCTTGATCCGCTCCATTATTTGATCCCTGGATTGCCGATAGGCGGTCAGCTTCTCTTCGCGTGTCTCCCCCAGGCCTGAGGGGTCGAAAATCGGCCAGTATTCCACCTCGACCGCATGCAGTCGGGTATATTCTTGGGCAAAACGCAGCGAGGCGGGCGACAGGGCGACGATCAAGTCATAGCCGTCGATTTCGTCGCCCCATTCCTCCATCTCTTCAAAGGAACGGCTTCGGTGCCGGGTCAACTCGACGCCGATCTCGGCGCAGACAGCGATGGAAAACCCGTCGATCTCTCGTTCGTGCCGAACGCCGGCGGATTGGACATAGATCCGTTTGCCATGCAGTTGTTTCAAGATCCCCTCGGCCATGGGGGAGCGGACGGAGTTGTAGTCGCAGCAAAACAGGACCGAACTTGGGATGCGGTCCGCCATGCCTTCACCCCTTGAAATGCAAAACGCAGATCAGGGTGAACAGGCGGCGGGCCGTGTCATGGTCCGTTTCGATCTTGCCCTCAAGCCGTTCGGTCAGGATCCGCGCGCCTTCGTTGTGGATTCCCCGGCGGCCCATATCGATGGCCTCAATCTGGCTGGGGGGGAGGTGTTTGACCGCGTCGAAATAAGCTTCACAAATCTGGAAATAGTCCCGCACCACTTGGCGAAACGGGCTGAGCGAGAGGTGATGTGCTGTGACCGGCGCATCGTCTTTGGTCGCGACGGACAGAACCAAACGACGGTCCGCGATAGACAGCGCCAGCTTATAAGGCCCCGGCGGCGGCGTTTGGCCGTCGCGGGCGGGCAAGGCAAAGCTGTTGTGTTCGATTAAGTCAAAGATGGCGACGCGCCGCTCTTGCTCGATCTCGGGCGTGGGATCCGGCAGGCCGGTGTCGTCTAATTGGATGTCGATCAGATGATCCGTCATGACGGCGCCTTGTTCAGCTTGGCCAGGCGGGCGCTCACGGACAGCCCGTGTGCTTCCAGGCTTTCCGAGCGGGCCAGGGTTTCCGCAGCGGGGCCAATCGCGGCCAGACTGGCCGGGCTCATTTGCGCTAGTGTCGTGCGTTTCATGAAGTCCAACACCGAAAGCCCCGAGGAGAAACGGGCCGAGCGGGCGGTGGGCAGAACATGGTTGGGCCCGCCGACATAGTCGCCGATGGCCTCGGGTGTCCAAGCGCCAAGAAAGATCGCCCCGGCATGGCGGATCTGTTGCGACAGCGCCTGTGGGTCTGTGACGCAAAGTTCCAGATGCTCGGGGGCGATGCGGTTTGACAGGTTGGCCGCTTCGGTCAAATCCCGGACGGTGATGATCGCGCCGTGATCCCGCCAACTGATCCCGGCGATCACGCGACGCTCGAGGGTTTGCAGCCGGTTTTCAACCGCCCGCGCTACGGCCTGAGCAAAATCAGCATCATCCGTGATCAGGATCGATTGCGCGCTCTCATCATGTTCGGCTTGGCTGAGCAGATCCAGTGCGATCCAATCTGGGTCGTTGTCGCGATCCGCGATCACCAATATTTCCGACGGCCCGGCGATCATATCGATCCCCACCCTGCCAAACACCTGGCGCTTGGCAGCGGCCACGAATGCGTTGCCGGGTCCAGTGACTTTGTCCACCTTCGCGATGGTTTGGGTGCCATAGGCCAGGGCCGCGATCGCCTGTGCCCCCCCAATGCGATAGACCGTCTCAACGCCCGCGATCCGTGCGGCATAAAGCACCAGCGGGTTCACCTGCCCATCCGGCGTTGGTGCGCAGACCGTCAGCCGGTCGACCCCCGCCACTTGTGCCGGAATGGCATTCATCAGAACCGACGAAGGATAGGAGGCCAAGCCCCCCGGCACATACAGCCCCGCGGCCTCGACCGCCGTCCAGCGCCAGCCCAGGGTGGCGCCGCTGGTGTCTGTCCAGCTTTCGTCCAACGGGCGCTGACGGTCATGATAGGCGCGAATGCGCGCGGCGGCCAGGTCCAAGGCCGAGCGCTGCGCGGGCGGCACGGTTGCGATGGCGGCGTCAATCTCGGCCTGCGAAATCGCAAGCGTGTCCGGGGTGAGGGCCAATCGGTCGAACCGCTGCGTCAGCTCAATGACAGCCGCATCGCCCCGGGCCCGAACATCCGCAATAATCGCGGCCACGGTCGCGTCCACATCCGGTGCGTCCTCGCGCTTGGCCGACAAAAGCGCGGTGAACGCTGGCTCAAAATCGGGGTCCTGGGTGGACAGAAATTGGGGCATGATCACTCCTTCACCGGACCGACATACTAAGGGCGGCGGCAGGGCTCAAGCGCTGTCCAAGGGGCGGACCATGGTGATTTCGTCAACATAGACCCCATCGTGGCACAGCGCGCGTGGTGTGGTGCCGGTCTGTTTGAAACCGCTGCGAGCATAGGCCCGCAATGCGGCGGGGTTCCGCGCGGCCACGGCCAGTTCAAGTTGCACGACCTTACCCAAAGCGTGGTCGCAAATCGCCTGAATCAATTGGTCGATCAGCCCCTGACCCCGCCAAGCAGGGCGTGTGTACACCGCCACGATCAAACCGCGATGCGCCTCGCTTGGTTCAGGCATTGCGGACCATCCGGCGCTGGCGAGGATTTCCTTGCTTTCAACGGCGCCGAACATATGGACGCGATCCAACCAGCCCGCGAAGTCCGTTAGGGGTCGGTCGTGCCAATCTTGATAGCGCGCCCCAAAGGCCAGCGGCTCTGTTTGCAGCATTTCCAACCGAATGTCGCGCCAGGCTGCGGCATCATCGGCGCCGAGCTGGCAGATCATGCCTCGTGGTTGGGCGCACGTCGGCTGGGGGCGAGATAGGGTCGTGTGACATCGGTGAGCGTCAGATCAATACATTCGACATCCAACGCCAGTTCCCCATCCCCCGCCAGGATCAGATGCAACCGCCCCGCGCCATCCTCGGCCGGAGTAAACTCAATCGCTAGGACCGATAGCACCAGGTCTTTGTCCTGCGGATCGACGCTGTTCGAGATCACCCGCAGCACGCTGTCGACCACCAACATTGATTGCGTTCGCTCATACCCGCGCTTGCGCGCTTCGGCTGCCGTTTTGTCTTCCCACCGAAAACGGTTGAGCAGGGCTGCAAAACGCATCCGTTTGGGCAGCCACTTAACCTCGCTGCTGGGCAGAACGGCATCCTGGATCAGCGCTGAGAGTACCGGAATATCCTCGGCATTCTCGGCCCGCAGGCGCAATGGCTTGTCTGCGCCCTCCTCGAACGTCGCATCGTTCATGCGCTGACCCTTTCGATTTTAGCGCCCACGCCGCTCAGTTTGCGCACCAGCCGCTCGTAGCCACGGTCCAGGTGATAAACGCGGCTGACCATGGTCTCGCCTTCGGCCGCCAAACCGGCCAGGATCAGCGAAACCGAAGCGCGCAGATCCGTGGCCATCACCGGTGCGCCAGTCAGCCGCTCAACGCCCGTCACCTTGGCCACGCCGCCATGAACGTCGATTTGTGCGCCCATACGCATCAGTTCGGGCGCATGCATGAAGCGGTTCTCGAAGATGGTCTCTTCAAGCACGCTGGTGCCTTCGGCGGTGCACATCAATGCCATCATCTGAGCTTGCAAATCGGTGGCGAAGCCGGGGAAGGGGGCTGTGACCACGTCGACGGCGCGTGCGCGCCCATTGGTTTGACTGACCTGGATACCGCGCTCGGTCTCGGCCACTTGGACGCCAGCGGCGTCGAGCTTCTCGGCGAAGGCGGTGACCAGATCCAGCCGCCCGCCCAGCAGTTCAACACTGCCGCCCGCGATCGCGGGGGCGACCATGAAAGTGCCTAATTCGATCCGATCCGGGATCACCTGATGCGTCGCACCATGCAGCGCATCGACCCCCTGAACCGTAATCTCGGAGGTGCCCGCACCGCTGATCTGCGCGCCCATGGCGCTTAGGCATTTGCATAAATCCACCGTGTCTGGCTCGCGCGCGGCGTTCTTGATCACGGTCGTGCCCTTGGCCAGGGCGGCGGCGGTCAATGCGTTTTCTGTGCCACCGACGGTCACGAATGGGAAATCGATCACGGCTCCTTTAAGGCCACCCGGGGCGCTCGCGTGGACATAGCCATCGCGCAACTCCAGCGTCGCGCCCAACCGCTCCAACGCCATCATATGCAGATCGACCTTGCGCGCACCGATCGCACACCCCCCTGGGAGCGAGACGACGGCCGTCCCATTTCGCGCGACCAAGGGCCCCAGCACGTTGAACGAGGCCCGCAACTTGCGCACGATCTCGTAATCCGCTTTGGCGTTGGCGATATTGCCCGCGCGCAGCACCATGACTTGACCATTGTTCAGCATCGCAACCTCGCAGCCCAGGCTTTCCAACAGACTGGCCATGGTGCGGATGTCTGACAGACGCGGCACGTTCATCAGTGTCAGCGGTTGTTCGGTCAGAAGAGCGGCCGACATCAGCTTGAGGCACGTGTTCTTGGCCCCGGAAATTGGGATCTCGCCACTCAGCGGCGCGCCGCCCTTTACCACGATACTGTCCATGCCTGTTGTTCCCCTCAGTCGCCGCGGCCGGGTTCCTTATCACTGGGATCCTCGGCCAGCCGCGCCTTACCCTGCGCCTTACGGCGCTTCAAGTTGGCGCGCAACGCCTCCGCTAAACGCGCCTGTTTCTCAGCCGCCTGTGTGGCTTTTTGGGCGGTTTTGAGAGGCGGCGTTTTCATGCGCCCGTCCTACGCGAGCCGGGGGCCTGCGTCCAGCCCTGGCGCGTCGCAGCGCGCCCGTCAGTTTTCAGTTGCGCCTGAGCGCAGATCGGCTAAAACGCCGGGCACCGTATAGGCTTGGCTGCTGTAGCTCAGAGGTAGAGCACTCCCTTGGTAAGGGAGAGGTCGAGAGTTCAATTCTCTCCGGCAGCACCAGAGAAGACCTTTAAGCCCTTGTTTTGCATTGCTTCTATCCAGACTGTTGATTTTTTG
>CALICM010000054.1 GCA_938049225.1 uncultured Paracoccaceae bacterium | reverse complement strand
GTCGATCTGCAGGCTGCTATCAACCGCTTCATCGCCGAACACAACTCAACCGAAGCCAAACCATTCGTCTGGAGCGCCGATCCAGACGACATCATCGCCGCCAGAAACCGTGGGTTCCAAATGTTGGATTCAATCCAATAGCAGCGGGTCCAATCCGCCTAAAGGCGCGAAAGCTTAATCTTTTTTTTATCTTTTATATTTGCACGAACCGTGGCCAAACTTGGGCACAAGCCCCTGTCAAACGAAAAGATTATCACCGTGTGCCCTGGACAGAAGCCTCCAATTTGCGCAAACACCCTAAGGCAACAACAGGCCGCGTCGCATATGCTGAAGACCCGTGTTATACCCTGCCTGGACGTCAAAGATGGCCGTGTCGTCAAAGGCGTGAACTTTGTCAATCTGATCGACGCTGGCGACCCGGTCGAGGCGGCCAAGGCCTATGACGCGGCAGGCGCGGATGAGTTGTGTTTCTTAGATATCGCAGCGACGCAGGAAAACAGGGGCACCATGTATGACGTTGCCCGCCGCACTGCCGAACAGTGCTTTATGCCGTTGACCATCGGCGGTGGGGTGCGCACCCCGGCAGATGTCCGGGCCCTGCTGCTGGCTGGCGCCGATAAGGTCAGCTTTAACTCGGCCGCCGTTGCCAACCCCGATGTAGTGGCTCAGGCGGCGAATAAATTTGGCAACCAGTGCATTGTCGTCGCGATAGACGCCAAATCGGTCGGCCCTGGCGAATGGCAGATCTTCACCCATGGCGGAACCCGCTCTACCGGCATTGACGCCGTCGACTTCGCGCGCACCGTCACGGCCAAAGGCGCGGGCGAAATACTGTTAACCTCGATGGACCGCGATGGCACACGGGCGGGATTCAACCTGCCGTTGACCCGCGCCATCGCCGATGCGGTCCCGATTCCAGTAATTGCCTCAGGCGGCGTCGGCACCCTGGATCACTTGGTTGAGGGTGTCGCCAAGGGGCATGCCAGCGCGGTGCTGGCAGCCTCGATCTTTCACTTTGGCGAATTTAGCATTGGCCAAGCCAAGGCGCATATGGCCGCGGCCGGCATCCCGGTGCGCCTGTCATGAGTGATGTTCTGCGCCGCCTCGCCGACACGATCGCCACCCGCCACGGCGCTGCGCCCGAGACGTCCTACACGGCCAGCCTGCTGGCCAAGGGCCCGGCTAAATGCGCCGAGAAATTCGGCGAGGAAGCCGTTGAAGCCATCGTCGCCGCCGCGCAATCAGATAAGGCAGCCTTGAGGGCTGAGGCCGCCGATGTCCTCTACCATCTGCTGGTCTTGCTGACAGCTGCGGGTCTTAGCCTGGACGAAGTCCTTTCCGAACTGACCCAGCGCGAAGGCACGTCGGGCCACACTGAAAAAGCAACCAGAAACACGCGCTAAAACCTCCCCGAACAATTGGACGGCGAGTTAAGCTGTATCCCTAATCCATCGGAAGGAGCCGAGCGGATCCCAAAGCGCATCGCGCAATCCAAAGCTGCATGGATAATCCCCCCTAAAGCATCCCGCCTTTAACCTGAGACATATCCGGCAGCCTTGAAGTAGTTCCAACACTCTTCCGGTGAGAAGAGATCGCAGATTTGGGCGATAGCCTCGAACATGTCGGTTAAGGTTCGGGCTCCGGCACCGCTCCGTAGCGCCCCTTCGCCGAGATGTTCGAACTCGCCTTCGACTTCCTCGCAAACCCTTGGAGGGTATGGGAAAGTGATCGGCTAAAGCGTTTCGCCTTTAACTTGAATCACCTAACACTGCCTGAAATCATAGATTTCAACGTGTTAGGTGATGAGACATGTCTCAAGATAAAGGCGAAACGCTATAGAGGCCAAAAGAACCGTCCTCAAACTCGCCTTCGAAGACCGCATCCCCTATTGCCGAAACACAGGACTTCGAACCCCAAAAACCACCTTACCCTTCAAGGTGTTAAGCAGAATCAACGACGAAGAAAATGAAATGGCGGAGAGACAGGGATTCGAACCCTGGGAAGCTTGCACTTCAACGGTTTTCAAGACCGCCGCATTCGACCACTCTGCCACCTCTCCGTTTCCTGGCGATGTTTAGACCGACCTCTCGCGGTTTTCAAGCGGCGGCCTTTGCCCGTGGGAACCCAAAGCAGTCTCTTCCCTTAGCCCAAGATGTGGACTAGCATATTGCGAAACGAGAGTGCTGGGGTCACCAGTGCCACCAGTCAGAGCAGTCATCGCCCCGCAACGCCCGCCGACGCTGGCTCGGGGCCCCGTCAGGGGGAATTTCATGGACAGGTCATCGCGAACAATGGTCTTGGTGGGGGCTGTTTTCACGACCGTCGTGCTTGGCGGTTGCGCTGAGCTACAAAACTTAGGCGCCGGCGATACCGAAACCGCCGCAACAGCCAGCGGCAATCCGGCAATTTTGCGCGTAGAAGAACGTGACCTGGAACGCCCAGACATCTATGCCACCCAGGCGCGGGGGCTGTGGGATGGGCGGTTCTCGCTCGGCGGGCGCTGGATCGCGGTGGCTGAGAACGTCAAGGCCGAACGGATCCGCATTACCAATTTGGACAATGGTCGCGAGATAGAGGGCGCATTGTTCCAGCGCGAGGCTGACCTGCCCGGACCACCGATTATGGTGTCGATGGACGCGGCCCAGGCCTTGGGCATGCAGGCCGGCACCCCGGCCCGGCTGGATGTCGTTGTGCTGCGCACCGAGACAGTCGAGATCCCTGCCCCTCCGCCCGCGCCCCTCCCAGAGTTGGATGCGGTGGAGGCTGAAGCTGTTGAGGAGACCGCCGAAACAGCAACTGAGACCCCGGAGGGCGGCATCGAGACGACAACGCTTGAAACAACCGTCCTGGGCGCCCTCGACGAGGCCGCACAAGCGGCGCCCGCTGCGACTGGCCCCGCGCCTGCGCGGCCGAATATCCAAGTGGCCAGCGGCGCCAATAAACAAGGCGCTGACGCGGTGACCAAACGGTTGAGCGAGGCAGGTCTTCCGGCCAAAACGCTGACAGGTGGCACCGAGGATGCGCCGCTTTATCGTGTTGTCGCGGGCCCCTTCCAGACCCAAGCGGCCTTTGACGCGGCCATCGCCAAGCTTAAAGAGTTAGGCTACGAAGACGCGTTCCCGTCCGGTTAACCCCAAAAAGGATACGCTGATGACCCGCCCTGCCCTGTTCGGCCTGCTCGCCCTGGCGCTGACCGCGACCCCTGCCACCGCGCTGGACACGACCGCGCGCGCCGCCCTTATGGTCGACCATCAGACCGGCACGGTACTACTGTCCAAGCAGGCCGATGCGGCATTGCCGCCAGCCTCTATGTCTAAGCTGATGACGCTGTATATGCTGTTCGAAGCCATGGATCAGGGGCGCCTGGCTTTGGGCGACACATTTCGCGTCTCGACCAAGGCGTGGCAAATGGGCGGCTCGAAGATGTTTCTGCGCGAGGGGCAGGAAGTCAGTATCGAGGATCTGATCCGTGGCGTAATCGTCCAATCCGGCAATGACGCCTGTGTGGTGATCGCCGAAGGCCTGGCCGGGTCGGAAAAAGCCTTTGCCGAGCGGATGACGCGCCGGGCACGCGAATTGGGGATGCTGAACAGTACCTTCGCCAATTCGACCGGCTGGCCCCACCCCGACCACCGGATGAGCGCTGAGGATCTGGTGCATCTGGCCACCCGGATGATCCGCGATTTTCCGCAATATTACCCCTATTTCGCCGAGACCACCTTCACCTGGGATGGCATTGAACAGGACAACCGCAACCCCCTTTTGTCTCTGGACATTGGCGCCGACGGCCTGAAAACGGGGCATACCGAGGAGGCGGGCTATGGCCTTGTCGGCTCGGCCCAGCAAGACGGGCGGCGGGTCACTTTTATGCTGACAGGGCTTGAATCGAACCGCGCGCGGCTGGTTGAATCTGAGCGGTTGATCAACTGGGCGTTCCGCGAGTTCGCGGCGAAGGAGATTTTCGCGCCCAATGTACCGATGGCGACCGCCGATGTCTGGATGGGCACCGCGCGCAGTGTGGATTTGGTCGCGGCTGAGGGGATCACGGCCGTTCTGCCCTGGGCCGAGCGCGACAAGATCACCGCTTGGGTGGAATACACGGGGCCGCTTGAAGCACCGGTCGCCGCGGGTCAGCAGGTGGCCGAACTGGTGCTGTCCGTGCCCGAGATTGGCGAGACGCGCTACCCCCTGTCGGCCGCAAGCGATGTGCCGCGTGGCGGTTTCGTGACCAAGCTCGAAGCCTCGGCCCGGATCTTGGCTGGGCGCGCGCTGCAGGCCGCTTTGGGCGTTGATGGCTAACGCGCGCGGGGTGTTCATCAGTTTCGAGGGGATCGACGGATCGGGCAAATCGACCCAAGCCCGCGCTATGGCCGAAGCATTAAAAGGCCAAGGACATAAAGTGTGCCTGACGCGCGAGCCCGGCGGCTCACCCGGGGCCGAGGAAATCCGGCGCTTGCTGGTCGAGGGCGATCCGGGTCGCTGGTCGCCCGAGACCGAAATCCTGTTATTCACCGCCGCCCGTCGCGATCACCTGGAACGGCTGATCGCCCCTGCCTTGGCCGCGGGCGAGGTTGTCATTTGTGACCGCTTCGCCGACAGCACCCGCATTTATCAAGGCACCGCGCGGGCTGATCTGCGCCCCATGGTCGACCAATTGCATGACCTGATGATCGGGACAGAGCCGGATCTGACCTTGATCCTGGATATGGACGCCGATGCCGCCCTAGAGCGCGGTCTCGCGCGGGCCAGCGGCGAAGACCGGTTCGAGGATATGGGCCAAGACTTCCAGCGGCGCCTCGCGGCCGGTTTCCGCGCGCTGGCACTGGATGCACCCGCACGCTGCCGATTGATCGACGGAAGTGGCGCAGAGGATCACGTAAGCGCTCGGGTCCAAGCTGCCGTTTCGGCTTATCTGTCATGAGCGACGATGCCCTTCCCCAGGCCGACCAGGTCACCGGGGCGCCCCACCCGCGCGAGACCGAAACACTCTATGGCCATACCGCCCCCGAGGCGGCCTTTCTGGACGCCTACGCCAGCGGCCGCTTGCACCATGCTTGGCTGATCACCGGCCCGAAAGGCATCGGCAAGGCGACCCTGGCCTGGCGCATCGCGCGGTTTCTGGCCGCCCAGCCCGCAACCAAAGACACTGGCCTGTTCGACACGCCGCCACAGCCGGGCACCCTCGACGTCCCGATCGACCACCCGGTTTGGCGGCGCAGTTTGCAATTGGCGGAACCGCGCATCGCCCTTTGTCGCCGCGCCTGGGATGACAAAGCCAAACGCCTGAAAACCGCGCTCACCGTGGATGAGGTACGCAAACTCAAAGGGCATTTCACCCTGTCTGCCACCGATGGAGGCTGGCGCGTCGCCCTCATCGACGCGGTGGACGAGATGAACACCGCCGCGGCCAACGCCTTGCTCAAATTGCTTGAGGAACCGCCCGCCGAAACGGTTCTGCTGTTGGTGTGTCACCAGCCCGCGCGTTTGCTACCCACCATTCGCTCGCGTTGCCGGACCTTGCGTTTGCCCCCCCCAAGTGACGAGGATTTCGCCCGCGCCCTGGCCGCGATGGGCCACCCGTTAGATGATCTGACAGCGCTGTACCACCTGACCGCAGGCTCTATCGGAGAGGCTGTTCGGCTTTTGGAACAGGACGGGCTGGCGCTGTTCGACCGGATCACCGCCCTGCTGGCCACAGCCCCTGGCATGGATCGCCAGGCCATCGCCGCTTTGGGCGCCACCGCCACGGGCCGCACCAATGCCGAAGCCTATCATATGCTCACCGATATGACCCAGCTGATCCTGGCACGCATCGCCCGCGCGGGCGTTACCGGTCCCGAAGCGCTGACCCCGGCCGAGGTCCCCATGGCCGCGCGCCTGTGCCCCGACGCGCATGCGGCGCGAATATGGGCCGAAGTCCAGCAAAGCCTGACCCAGCGCGTGGCCCATGCGCGTGCGGTCAACCTTGACCCCGAACAGGTGATCCTGGATATGTTCCTGACAATCGAAAAAACAGCCGCCAAGGGTCTGCACAGCGCGGCCTGACCGGCCCCCTGACCAAAGCAGGCCTGCCCGTGACCACCCCCCCGGCCCTTGTCGACAGCCATTGTCACCTGGATTTTCCCGATTTCAACGGAAAGGTCGACGACGTTGTTGCGCGGGCGGTGGCGGCGGGCGTCACCCGCATGGTCACAATCTGCACCCGTCTGGCCACCGAGCCCGCCGTCCGCGCGATTGCGCAGGCGCATGCCCCAGTGTTCTACGCCGCCGGAACGCACCCAATGCATGTCTCTGAAAACCCAGTGGTGACCGTCGAGGATCTGACCGCTCTGACCAAATACCCCAAATTCGTGGGTATCGGCGAGACGGGCTTGGATTATCACTACACGTCAGAAACGAAAGCCGTTCAAAAGCAAAGCCTTGCGATCCATATCGAAGCCGCGCGCCAAACCAGCTTGCCGCTGATCATCCACGCCCGCGCGGCCGATGACGACATGGCCGATATCCTAATGGCAGAGCATCGCGCGGGGGCCTTCAAGTGTGTGATGCACTGTTTCTCGTCCGGCGCAGATCTGGCCAAAACGGCCCTCGATCTGGGGTTCTATCTGTCGATGTCTGGCATCGCGACCTTCAAAAAATCCACCGAACTGCGCGAGATCTTTGCCGCAGCACCCCTGGACCGGATCTTGGTTGAAACCGACAGTCCCTATTTGGCGCCCATGCCGCACCGCGGCAAGCGTAACGAGCCCGCCTATACCGCCCATACCGCCGCCGTGGGTGCACAGATCTTTGATCTGCCGATGGCCGATTTCGCCGCCGCCACGACGGCCAATTTCGACCGCTTGTTCCCACGCGCGGCAGCGCATGGCTGAGTTGGTCGTCACCATCCTGGGCTGCGGCTCGTCCGGTGGCGTGCCGCGCCTGGGTGGCAAATGGGGCGATTGCGACCCGGACGAGCCGCGTAACGCCCGCACGCGCTGTTCAATTCTGGTCGAGCGGCACGACAACAGCGGCACAACCCAAGTTCTGATCGACAGCGGCCCCGATATGCGCGCGCAACTGCTGCGCACCGGCACCGAAATCTTGGACGCGGTGGTCTATACCCACTCGCATGCGGATCACGTGCATGGGCTGGATGATCTGCGGATGATCGTCCACAACCGCCGCACCCGCCTGCCCGTTTGGGCCGACGCACCGACCGAGGCCGCCCTGCGCGAACGGTTCGCCTATGCCTTTGTAAAGCCCGAGTGGTCCAGCTATCCGCCGATCCTCGAGATGAACCAGATCACCGGGCCGTTCACCATCGATGGCCCCGGTGGCCCGATCCCCTTTCACCCCTTCGAAGTGACCCATGGCGGCATCATGTCGTTGGGCTTTCGTATCCATGATGTCGCCTATCTGCCGGATGTCTCGGACATGGGACAGGCCGCCTGGGATGCCGTCGAAAACCTGGACTGTTGGATCCTCGATGCGCTGCGCCGGGCACCACACCCGACCCATATCCACCTGGACCAAGCCTTGGACTGGATCGCCCGCGCGGCACCTAAACAGGCGGTGCTGACCAACATGCATCTCGACCTGGACTATCAGACGGTCAAGGCCGAGACCCCAGACAACATCCAACCCGCTTATGACGGATTGCAGCTTCGGTTCCACTGCTGATGCTCGCCCTATTGCAAGTCGTCATCCCGGTGTTTTTGGTCACCGGTGCCGGATACGCCTGCGTCCGCCTTCGATATTTCAAGGACGGCCACATCGACGGGCTAAACCGTTTTACCCAAAGCTTCGCGATCCCGGTTTTGCTGTTTGACGCCGCGCGCAAGCTGGACTTGGCGGCGGTCTTTGACCCCGCCTTGCTGGCGGCGTTTTATACGGGCAACACGGTCACTTTTGTCCTGGGCATCGTGGGCGCCCGGCTGATTTTTAAGCGCCGCCCGGGCGAGGCTGTGGCCATCGGCTTTGGTGCACTCTTCTCAAACTCGGTCATCCTGGGCATCCCGATTGTCGACCGCGCCTTTGGGCCCGAGGCGCTGGCGGCCGCTTTTGCCATTATCTCGATCCACGCCCCTTTCTGTTACCTTTTGGGCATCACGGTAATGGAGGTCAGCCGCGCGGATGGACGTGGCCCCATCGACACCGCCCGCGTGGTGTTGAACGCCATGCTGCGCAATGCCTTGATGATCGGCCTGGCCCTGGGCTTTGTGGTGAACCTCAGCGGCTTGCCCATCCCCGACACCCTGGTCGAGGGGATCGACTTGGTTGTCGCCGCGGCCCTGCCAACCGCGCTCTTTGCGCTCGGCGGTGTTCTGACCAGATACAGGCTGAGGGCCTCGATCGGCGAGGCGGTAATGACCGCGACTCTCAGCTTGATCGTGCACCCCAGCATTACCTTTGTGCTGGCCTATTGGGTGATGGATCTGCCGTCGATCTTCGTCAAAGGGGCGGTTCTGACGGCCGCTATGGCGCCCGGCATCAACACTTATGTCTTCGCGACCCTCTACAACAGGGCCGAAGGGGCCGCGGCCAGCACAGTGCTGTTGGCCACCGCGCTGTCGGTGCTGTCCGTCTCGGCCTGGCTGGCGATTCTCTCGGGGCTTTAGGTGGTCTAAATTCGCTGGCTTTTGCCAATCTCTTGGTCTTAACTCGGGCGACCTGCCCCTTACGGCAGACCGTTGGGCATTGAGGTATCTACTGGATTCGCCCGACGCGGGACCCGCGTTGAAACCTCGCAAGCGTGGCACGACAGCGCTGAACACATGAACCGCTTTGAGGGAGGGATTGCAATGCAACGTGTCGGGATCATTGGGCTTGGCGATATGGGAAGTGGGTTGGCCAAGAACCTGATTGCTAATGGATTTCGGACAACAGGATTGGACTTGTCCACTGACCGCATGATGGCTTTTGCCGACATGGGCGGCACACCGGCAGCGGATGTGGCCGAGGTCGCCCAAAAGGCCGAGGCGATTTTTGTGATGGTCATGAACGGTGACCAGGCCAAATCCGTTATCCTGGGGGCCGACGGATTGGTCGCACATATGCCCAAAGGCGGGGCTGTCATCCTGTCCGCCACCATCAAACCGGCCGAGGCGCGCGAGATCGGCGCGGCGATGACCGACAGCGGGGTCCATCTGATCGACACCCCTGTCTCGGGTGGTTTTCCTGGGGCCCAAAACGGCACGCTGACTATGATGGCCGCCGCCCCGGAGGCCGTGCTCGACCGTTTCGCACCCTTCATGCAGGCCGTTTCCGGCACCATCCACCGTGTCGGCACAGCCCCTGGTGAGGGGCAAACGGTCAAGGCTTGCCTGCAATCGCTGATCGGCGCCATTTTCACCGCGACGTTCGAGGCGGCGGTACTGGCCGCAAAGGCCGGGGTCAGCGGCCAGGTGCTGCTGGACGTCGTCTCGACCTCAAGCGCCGGTTGCGGTGTGGCCAGTGGCGCGTTGGAAAAGATCATCGACCGTCAGTTTCAGGGCACCGGCAGCCATATCGCCACGATGCACAAGGATCTGACCATCTCACTCTCTTTGGCCGAGGAACTGGGCGTACCGATGCACACCGCCGCCACGGCGATGCAGCTGTTTCATGCCGGCAAAACTAAGTTTCCTGAGGGCGACAACTGGGTGGTCACCCGCGTGATCGAGGACATCGTCGGGGCCGAGTTACACCGGTCGGGGGCAGTGTCATGAAGCTGGGCGTGATTTGCGACGGCATCAGCCGCGACCTGGCGCATGCGCTTACAGTGATGGATGAATTCGGCTTGGAATATGCCGAGTTGCAATTCGTTGGCGACACGGAGGTCGGGGACCACACCGAGCAGGAGATCACGCGGATCAAAGCCCTGCTCGATCAACACAATACCCCGGTTTCCTGCCTGTCACGCCACATATTCGCGGGCCTGACCACCACCAACCGCCCCGGCGATGCCGATCACACCAAGCATATGGAGGCGCTGAAGCGCGTCATCCACATGACGCAGCGCCTGGACGCGTCTTTGGTGCGGATCATGACCTCGAAGAAAGAGCAGATCCTTTGGGGCAGCGGCGGTGCCGAAAAGTGGAACGTCGCCCATGGCGCCTGGGACAGCCTGCCGCCCTTGATCGCCCCGGCGGTCGATCTGGCGCGGGCAGAGGGTGTTAAGCTGTTGGTTGAGACCGGCAATGGCACGATGGTCAATTCCAACTACACCGCGCGGAAGCTGATCGATGATCTGGACGCCAAAGATGTGCTTCAGGTTTTGTGGGATCCCGCCAACAACTGCTGGTGTCATGAACTGGCCTATCCCGACGGCTATGACACGCTGCGCGGCGGCTATCTGGGCCATATCCACATCAAAGACGTCCACGTCGACACGCCGCGCGCCACGCTGGAGGTCCGCGAATTGGGTCAAGGCCAACTTGCCCCGCTGTTCAGCCCCATCGCCGAGGCGCTGCGCGCGGACGGCTACGATGGCGTGATCTCGCTGGAGAGCGTCTACCATCCCGGTAATGGCGATTTCGAAGCGGGGTTCCGACGGTGCGTCGATCTGTTCAAGCGGATCTTTGCCTGACGGTCGCGGGGTCGGCTGAGGTTTAGACTGTCATTTATACCTTCCCAACCAATCACTTGCGGCTTAGACTTTCACCATGCTGCGCCTGCTGAACCTAAGCCTGTTGATCCTGTTTCCCATCGCCTGGTTTGCGCCGCTGGCGCGAGCCGGGTTGTTGCCGTTCTTCGATTTGGACGAGATCTCGGTGATCACGGGGGTCATGGCCCTGTGGCGCAAGGACCCAGCCTTGGCGGTGCTGGTTGCGTTTTTCGCGATGGTGGCACCCATCCTGAAAACCGCGCTGTTGGCGATGATCCATTGGGGCGCGCTCAAGCCCCGTGCCCTGCCCGCCTTGGGTGTTTTGTCGAAGCTGGCGATGGCGGACGTGTTCTTAATCGCGGTCTATATCGTGGTTGCAAAGGGCGTCGGCGTGGGCCGGGTCGAGACCGCTTGGGGTTTGTGGTTTTTCACGGCCTGTGTGCTGGCCTCTCTGCTGCTGACGCAACTGACGAAACCCGTCCCTAAACCGCGCGAGGTGACCCAAGATGGTGGTTAAACGCATCGTCGCGAATATCGCCGCCGCCAACCCGGCCGAGGCGCAACGCTTTTACGGCGCTTTGTTAGGGCTGGACGTTTTGATGGACCAGGGATGGATTGTGACCCTTGGGGCCAAACCCCAAGCGCCTATCCAACTGAGTTTCGCCTCCGAAGGCGGCTCGGGCACGCCAGTGCCAGATCTGTCGATCGAGGTTGAGGACGTGGACGCTGTCTATACACAGGCCCAAGCGATGGGCTTCGAGATACCCTATCCCCTCACCGACGAGCCCTGGGGCGTGCGGCGGTTTTATGTGCGCGATCCCTTCGGTAAGCTGGTTAATATTCTGGCGCACCTGGACTAGACGCGCGCGCTGGCCCAGTCGATGGTGCTGACATCCACGAAACGCGCCAAACGCGCCAGTTCGGCATCCAATTGGCTGATCCGCTTCGCCCCCCATTTTACACCTGGCTCTTGCCAGAAATTGACGATGGTCAGCATGTCTTTGGGGCGACTCGCCTTGGCCTCGATCCGGCCGACAAAGCGGTCCCCTTGTAGGATCGGAAAAACATAATAGCCCCATTTGCGTTTGGCGGCGGGCACAAAGATCTCGATCCGATACTCAAAACCGAACAAGCGGCTGAGCCGGTCACGGTCGCGGATAACCGGATCGAAGGGGTTCAAAATGCGCAAACGGCTGGTCACGTCGGTCGCAGCCGCCAGGCGCGCCTCGATATCCGGGGGCGCGATGGCTTGGGTCCACTGACCGTCGGCGGATTGGATTTCGACAGGGATAGTGTCTGCGGTCCCGTGCCACGCTTTGACCTCGGCAACCTCGGTGGCGTCCCAGAAGCGGCGGACCTCGGACAATGTTCCAAAGGACAGGCGATCCAAGGCGGCGTCGCACAGTTGCGTAATTTGCGCGTCATCCGCCAAAGGCGCGCGATGGACCTCGGGGATCACGCGTTCGGCCAAGTTGTAATATTTGGCGAAATTTTTTCGGTGACAGGTGGCCAACTCCCCGGCGAACCACATGTAATCCAGCGCTTTCTTATGCGGTGGACGCGCCCACATTTCGCGCGGCCCCTCAATCTTGGTGTCGAAAGCATGGGTTGAGAGCGCCCCCTCGGCGGCAATACGCGCTTTGATAAGGTCGCGGGCCGCTGCATCCGGCAGGTTTTTGTGGATGCGCGCGAAATAGGCAGCGCGGCGGCGGAACTGCCGCGTCCACATCGGATAAAACACGGTTGGAATGATCGAGGCATCGTGGGTGAAATGCTCGAACACCGTGCGGTCGTGGGCCAAAGCACGGTCCAGCATTTTTGGACGGTAGTTTTGGTTGCGACTCCATAGGATGTGATGATGGGCCCGGGCGACAGCCTGGATCGAATCAAGTTGAACGAACCCCAGACGCTTGATCGTCTCGACCAAATCGAAAGGCCCCGTGGGCGTCTGGCCCAAGCCCTGCGCGGTGAGCCACAGACGCCTGGCAGCACGGTTGTCGATCTTAAGCGGTGTCATTGCACAAGCTTAAGCACTGAGATGGAACAAATAAAGAACAAATTCGCGCGGTTTGGGCTGGACAGCAGTGTGCCGACTGGTCGATACCCAGCGGATGGAACAGATCGTAGAGCTTTTCATCGGCATCCTGATCGCAGCCGGGGTTTTTGCCGCGACGTTTTTCGCGGCAGCACAGGTTTTTCGCCAAACTGGCGCGTTGCGCTGGGCGCAACTGGGCTCGGCTTTAGCGACCTTGGTGGCGATGGGGTTATTAAGCTTTGGGTTTTGGGGTGCCAGCCAGGTGGCGGGTGCTGCCCTCTTTGCCGCCGCGATTGTTGCCCTGGCGCTAGAGCATCGCTGGAACCGGGTGCTGCCGGTGTTTCACATGTGCTTCGGGGTCGCCTTGGCACTGGGCCTGCCGTTCGGGGGCTGAGGGGACGGGATGGCCAAGACCTCTGTCACCTTCACCTGTTCCGCCTGTGGCGCCACCCATAAGAAGTGGGCTGGCAAATGCGACGCTTGCGACGCCTGGAACACCATCTCCGAGGAAGTGGCACTACAGGACCCGCGCAGCGCAGCCGGGGGGCGTGCGATTTCGCTGAGTGATCTGACGACCACCGACGCGCCGCTTACCCGGCGTGGCAGCGGCATCGAAGAGTTGAACCGTGTGCTGGGCGGCGGGTTGGTTCCGGCCTCGGCGATTTTGGTGGGCGGTGACCCGGGGATCGGCAAATCGACGTTGCTGTTGCAGGCGGCGGCGGATTTCGCGCGGGGCGGGGCCGAGGTGATGTATATTACCGGCGAGGAGGCGGCCGCCCAGGTCCGCATGCGCGCCGCGCGGCTGGGCATCAGCGACGCGCCGTTGCAGTTGGCGGCTGAGACGAATTTGCGCGACATCATCGCGACGCTGGACAAAACCCGGCCGGATTTGGCGGTGATCGACAGTATTCAGACGATGTGGTCGGACCAGATCGGGGCCGCCCCTGGATCGGTGTCCCAGGTTCGGGCGGCGGCGCACGACCTGACCAGCCTGGCAAAACGACGCGGGATCTCGGTCATTTTGGTGGGTCACGTGACCAAGGACGGCCAGATCGCCGGGCCACGGGTGGTAGAGCATATGGTTGACACCGTGCTCTATTTCGAAGGTGAGCGGGGGCATCAGTTCCGGATTTTGCGCGCCGTGAAAAACCGCTTTGGCCCCGCGGACGAGATCGGCGTGTTCGAGATGACCGGCCAGGGTTTGGAGGAGGTTACCAACCCCTCAGCGCTGTTCCTGTCGGACCGCGAGGTACGCACCCCCGGCTCGGTCGTTTTCGCGGGGATCGAGGGCACGCGACCGGTGCTGGTCGAAATCCAAGCGCTGGTGGCGCAATCCCCCTTGGCCACGCCGCGACGCTCGGTCGTCGGCTGGGACGGCGCGCGGTTGGCAATGATCCTGGCTGTACTGGAAGCACGCTGTGGGATCGCCTTTGCCGGGTTCGATGTTTATCTAAACGTCGCGGGCGGCTTGCGCATTGGCGAACCGGCGGCGGATCTGGCAGTGGCCGCAGCCCTGATCAGCGCACGCCAAGACATCGCCCTGCCCCCGGATGCCGCGGTTTTTGGCGAGATCAGCCTGTCAGGCGGCCTGCGCCCCGTCGCCCAAGCCGACGCCCGTGCGCGCGAGGCGCGCAAGCTGGGGTTTGCGCAAGCTTATGCGCCCGAGGGGCTGAAGTCCCTTGAAGACACAGGTTTAAGAATACATAGATCCGACACCCTTAAAGGGTTTATCGACAGCGTCTTTGGTGACATAGAAGCGTAAAACGAGTTCAGAGGATCGGGCGATGGAAGGTTTCACTCTGCTGGACGGCGGGACGGCGTTCATCCTGGTAGTCTCGGGATTGCTGGCCTATTCGCGTGGCTTCGTGCGCGAAGTGTTGTCAATCGCGGGATGGATAGCAGCGGCGGTGGCGGCCTATATCTTTGCACCCCAAGTGCAACCCTTGATCACCGAAATCCCCGTGCTGACGGATGTGATCGGCACGAATTGCGAGTTGTCGATCCTGGCCTCGGCCGGTTTGGTTTTCGTCGCCGCCCTTGTGGTGGTGTCCATCTTTACGCCGCTGATCTCGGGCGCCATTCAAAACTCGGCCCTGGGGCCGTTGGACCAGGGTTTGGGGTTCATATTTGGGATCGTGCGTGGGGCACTTTTGGTGGTTGTGGCCTTGATTATCT
The DNA here is from genome assembly GCA_938049225.1 of uncultured Paracoccaceae bacterium. Taxonomy (GTDB): domain Bacteria; phylum Pseudomonadota; class Alphaproteobacteria; order Rhodobacterales; family Rhodobacteraceae; genus Halovulum. The sequence goes on along the minus strand of CALICM010000054.1, from coordinate 9,428 downwards.
ATGATCAATTGATCGCAGGCGGCGCGGGCGCGCCAATCGTGGAAGACAGCAAAACGGTCGAGATTTTGGCCCAAAGCCAAGCTCAACTGGCCGAAGCCCTTCCCGAAGATGGCTTTGCCTGGGTTGCCAACCGGTACGAGCAGCTGACAGGCCCCTGCGGCGGCTCTAGCAGCGAGTTGCCCAGCACCGGTAATGCGCCGACGACGGGTCAATAAGCTGTCAGCCCGGGTGACAAGCCTTGGCCGGTCCCCTATAACCAGCCTGGGCCCCTTATCGGACAGGATTGCATGAGCGAACCCTATCTGCCGCGTCACCCTTTCGATGACGACAAACTGCGTGAAGAATGTGGGATTTTTGGTGTCATCGGCGTAGCCGATGCCGCGCAATTCGTGGCATTGGGGTTGCATGCCCTTCAGCATCGCGGACAGGAAGCTGGGGGAATCGTTAGTTACACCCCCGAGGGCGGTTTCGCCAGCGCCCGGCGCTTTGGCTATGTGCGCGACAACTTTACCAGCCACAAGCTGATGGAAACCCTGCCCGGCACCTTGAGCATCGGTCATGTCCGCTATTCCACCGCCGGCTCGAAAGAGCCGACGCAAATCCGCGATGTGCAGCCCCTGTTCGCCGAGTTCGCCATGGGTGGCTGCGCGATTGCCCACAACGGCAATATCACCAATGCCTTAGTGCTGAAGCGCGAGTTGATCGAGCGCGGCTCGATCTTTCAATCCTCCAGCGATACCGAGTGCATCATCCATCTGATGGCCCGCTCAATGCATCGCAATATCCCCGAGCGGATCAAAGACGCGTTGCGCAGTGTCGAGGGGGCGTTCTCGATTGTGGCGATGACCCGGTCCAAGCTGATCGGCGTCCGCGACCCCTTGGGTGTGCGGCCCCTTATGCTGGGCAAAGTCGGGGACGGCTGGGTGCTGAGTTCCGAGACCTGTGCGCTGGATATCATTGGCGCCGATTTCGTGCGCGAACTTGCACCGGGCGAGATGGTGATTTGCACGGCGGCAGGTGTTGAGAGCTTCTTTCCGTTCGAACGGGTCAAGTCGCGGTTCTGCGTGTTCGAATATGTCTATTTCAGCCGCCCCGACAGTGTGATCGGCGGGCATTCGGTCTATGAGGCGCGGCGTCGGATCGGGGTGGAACTGGCCCGCGAGGCACCGGTCGAGGCTGATCTGGTCTGTCCCGTCCCCGACAGCGGGACACCCGCCGCCATTGGGTTCAGCCAGGAAAGCGGCATCCCTTATGCGATGGGGATTATTCGCAACCAATATATGGGCCGCACCTTCATCGAGCCCACGGATCATATTCGCAACATGGGCGTACGGCTGAAACTGAACGTCAACCGTGCCCTAGTGGCCGGAAAGCGGATCGTTCTGGTCGACGACAGCGTTGTACGCGGGACCACAAGCCGCAAGATCAAAGAGATGATCTTGGACGCCGGTGCGGCCGAGGTGCATTTTCGGATCGCCTCGCCCCCGACACAATGGCCTTGCTTTTATGGGGTGGACACGCCGGATCGCGAGAAACTGCTCGCCTCGACCATGTCCGAGGAAGAAATGCGCGACCACCTGGGTGTCACCTCGCTTCAGTTTGTTTCGCTGGATGGGCTCTATCGGGCAGTAGGCGAGGCGAAGGGACGCAATACAAACGAGCCGCAGTTCTGCGACGCCTGTTTCTCGGGCGATTACCCGGTGCAGCCGGCCGATATGATCGACCGTGGGTTTGCGTTGAAGGCCGCTGAGTGAGCCAAGTTACTCTGGTTACTGGCGCCTCGCGGGGCTTGGGTTATGCGGTGGCGGTGGAGCTGGCGCGGCGTGGCGCGCATGTCGTGGCTTTGGCACGGACGGTGGGTGGGCTTGAAGAACTGGCGGACGAGATTGAGGGGCTTGGGGGAACCACGACCCTTGTGCCCGTGGACCTCACCGATGACGCGGGCCTTGCACGGATGGGACGGGCGATTTTCGACCGTTGGGGGCGGCTAGATGTTCTGGTGCATGCTGCCGCCCATGCGGCCCCTTGCGCGCCGGTACCGGTGACGGCCGAGAAGGATTTCGACCGGAGTTTCGCGGTCAATGCACGGGCGACGCAGCGACTGATCGTGATGTGCGATCCGCTGTTGAAGGCAACGCCTTTGGCGCAAGCCATCTATGTTGGCGACAGCCGGGCCGGGGCCGGAAATTTCGGCGCCTATGGGGCGAGCAAAGCGGCAGGGGCGGCGATCGTGCAAAGCTGGAGGGCCGAAAGTGCGGCGCTGGGGCTGTGCGTTCAGACCTTTGAGCCCGCGCCCATGCCCACGGCTGTGCGTGCCCGGTTTTATCCGGGTGAGGCCTGGGACGGCTTGACGCCCGTCGCAGAGGAGGCCCGGCGCTTGGTCGCCCTATTGGACGAAACCGCGTCTTAAAGCGCCTGTGGTGAATGGCTGTAATGTCTTTGCGCTTGCCAAAGGGCGCGCGCGGCAACAACCGGCAGGGTGTCGCGGCCCAAGCGCATGGCTTCCGTCGCCAGTGCCCCTGTCGCGGCGGTGGCGCGCGCGGCGGCGGCTTGGGGCGCGGTACCCTTAAGGTATTCGGCCAGCAAAAGAGCTGCAACAAAATCCCCTGCACCATTGATTTTATGTGGTGTTTTGGGGGCAACGGAAAGCCAGGTACCCTGGGCAGTGGCCGTCAGGATGCCCAGTTTTCGCGGGGCGGGCACCGAGGTGACGTGAACCACCCGCGGACCCTGGGCGCACAAAGCCTGGGCGGCGGCAGCGATCTGGGGCAGCGTCTTCACCGGCAACCCCGTCAGCCAGGCAAGCTCGTCAACATTCGGCGTGACGATCATAGCCAGGGGGAGGAGGTCGCGCTGATAGGTCCCGATCATCACCGGCGGCAGATAAAGCTGACCATCGTCCCCAAGAACCGGATCGACAAGGATCGGGACATGGGGATGTGCCGCCCGGATCTGCGCCAGCAGTTGCGCGGTTTCCAGCGCGACATCAAAACTGCCGAGGTAACCGGTAAGCACGGCATCGATCTGGGGCAGCGCACTGGCCGCCGCCAGACCCTGGCCAAGCGCGGCAATCTGCGGCCCCGTAAATCGTTCCCCCTGAACGCCGGGCGTCGCGGCATGGCCGCTGAGAAGGACGGTTGGCAGGGGCCAAACCTCGACCCCCTCAGCGGCCAGCGCAAAGGCCGAGGCGCCATGACCCACATGGCCCGCGACCACAAGCGACTGGATCGACAGGCAAATCGGCATGGGGTCAGGCGGCTTCCTTTGTGACCTCGGCCGCGAAACGCTCGAAGAACTGACCCGCCAGTTTCTTGGCCGTGCCGGTGATCAGACGGCTACCAAGCTGCGCCAGCTTGCCGCCGACATCGGCCTTGGCCGTGTAGCGCAGGATGGTCTCGTCGCCGTCCTCTTCCAGCTCAACATCGGCGCCACCCTTGGCAAAACCGGCGGCCCCCCCTGCGCCTTGACCGGTCAGTGAAAACCCATTGGGCGCATTGGAGGGGTCGAGGGTGACATTGCCCGAGAAACGCGCTTTTACCGGGCCCACTTTCAAAGTGACCTTAGCCTCAAGTTCGGTGTCGGAGTGCTTGATCAACTCGTCACAGCCCGGGATCGAGGCTTGGAGGATCGCCGGATCGTTCAGCGCGGCATACACCGTGTCGCGCGTGGCGGCGATGCGGATTTCGTCTTGTAGCTCCATGGGGACCCCTCCGATATTTGTTTCGGCAGGCATAGCGCGGTGGGGGCAGCGTGGGAATATAAATCTGGGCGCGCAAAAGACCGGATGCTGGCGGTCGGGATATTTATGGACTTTGGACGCGCCCCGGATTGCCCTTGGGGGATGGGGCGGCTAGAGGGGTGCGGGAAAAGGGAGAGGTGATGTTTGATCGTTCTTTGAAGATTGCCCCGTCGATCCTGGCGGCAGATTTCGCGGATTTCGGACGCGAATGCGCAGCCGTCGAGGCCGCAGGCGCCGATTGGGTGCACGTGGATGTGATGGACGGGCATTTCGTCCCTAATATCAGTTTCGGGCCCGAGACCTGTCGCGCCATCCGCCCCCACATCAAGACTGTGATGGATGTCCATCTGATGATCGCGCCCGTGGATCCCTATATCGAAGCCTTTGCCGACGCCGGGGCGGATATTCTGACCGCGCATGTCGAGGCCGGGCCACATATTCACCGGACCTTGCAAGCCATTCGCGCGGCGGGCGTGCGCCCTGGGGTGGCGTTGAACCCTGGAACCCCGGCCGAGGCTGTGGAAAGCGTCTTGGATCTGGTCGATCTGGTTTGTGTGATGACGGTCAACCCCGGTTTTGGCGGGCAAAGCTTCATTGCCTCGCAGGTCGAAAAGGTGACCCGCCTGCGTAAGATGATCGGGGATCGGCCCGTGCATATTGAGATCGACGGTGGGATCACGCCCGCGACGGCCCCTTTGGTGGTGGCCGCAGGGGCGGATGTGCTGGTTGCGGGATCCTCGGTGTTTCGGGGCGGCTCGGTTACCGATCCGGCCCCTTACGCTGAGAACATACGGGCCATCCGGGCGTCTGTCTGAGTGGCGCTGGCGGTCGTTTTCGATCTGGACGGGACTTTGATCGACTCGGCGCCCGCCCTTTTGTCAGCCGCGAATACCTTTTTGGCGGACGAGGGGGCCGAGGCACTGACCCTGGCCGAACTGACTGGATTCATTGGAAATGGCGTGCCAAAACTGGTTGAGCGCATTGTAAAGGCCAGGGACCTGGGCTGGAGCGACGCAGCTTTGGCGCGGTTTTCCGATATCTATCAAACCGATCCCGTGGGACCGACCATGTTGTACCCAGGCGTCGAAACCTGTTTGCGGCAGCTCGCTGCAGCGGGTCATCCACTGGGGATCTGCACAAACAAGCCCGAAGCGCCAACACGGTTTATCCTGGCGCATTTTGGGCTGGAGGGGCTGTTTGGCAGCGTGATCGGCGGTGATACCCTGACGGCGCGTAAGCCGGACCCTGCGCCGTTGCAGGCGGCCATCGCAGGATTGGGTGTGGAATGTGCCTTGTTTGTGGGCGACAGCGAGGTGGATTGCGCGACGGCCGTGGCCGCAGGGCAGCGCATGGCGCTGTTCACTAAAGGCTACCGCAAGAGGCCCGTCGCAGAGCTGCCCCACTGGGCCGCCTTTGACGATTTTGGGGCTTTACCGGATCTGGTCGCGCGGGCTGCGCGCTAGCGTCGCGGCGCGATCAAATTGGCCATCAAACGAAACGCGCCAGGCGTCAACTGCTCCATTTGATGGTGGAGGATCAGCGAGGTATGGGTATGACGACCCGCGCCGATCTCGGCGGACAAAAGCGCCCCATGATGTGGCGCCTCACCGGGGTCCGCCATTTCCAGCAGCGCTTGATAGGCGGGGTCCCAGGATTTCGCGAAATACAGGCCGCGTTCCTTGTGCCAGCCCACCCAATCCTCGGGGCCAATAACGTTGGGTGTGGTCAGCAATGGATGGTCGGGGATCAGATGGGTGACGGCGGCGGCCTCGTCCGTCACGCGCCACCGTAGCGAAGGTTGACCGATTTCAAGGGGCTTTGGCGCGGTGGTCTTTGGGTCCCAACCGTCCCAAGGGCGGTGGTACAGGGTTAAAAGCGTGCCGCCCCGCGCCGTCCACGCGTGCAAGAGCGGCATCGCGGCGGCAAGGCCCGGGCGAAAGCGCAGCGCGAAAATGCCGATGATCAATGTGTCGAAGGCGGCCGGGGCTGCAGGGTCGGCAAGCGTTTGGTCATCGACCTCTGTAACCCGCGCGCCGATGGCGGTCAGCCAGTGCGCGACACGGTCCTTGCCGGCACCGATATAGCCAACATGCGCATCCGGAATTTCGGCATCGATGACCCGAACCCGCAGCGCCGCAGGGGCACTGTGCAGCCGCGGCCCTGTGTGAGGGTAGTTGACGATCCGCGTCGCTTGGGCCGGGGCGCCATCAAGGGTCAACGGCAGCGCGGTAAGACCAAGGTCCGGATTTTGAGGCGGCTCGAGGCGCAGCCCATTTGGGGCCAGCGTGCTGTGCCACCCCTTCGGCAGCCTAAACGCGGCCGCAGCAGTTTGAGGATATTGTTCGGCGAGTGTGACTTCGATGGGATCCACCCCCGCCGCGCGGTTCAACACCACGGCCTGCCGGTTGACCGCCAAAGAATGGCGCGGCTGCAAGACCGGCGGAACCTCGAACGGCACCGTTGTTTGCGTGGTTGTGCCCAGCGCTGTGATCGCCACGGTCAGCGCGGGCGCGCGGGGCGCCAGGGGTTGGTAAACATCCGGATAAGGGTCGGTTGCACGGGCCGCGCCGGTGGGCGTGATCTGGTTGCCATCATGCGTCCACCCCTCTGGGAGGGTCGGGGTCACACGAACCGAAACCTCGGGTGGATGGCGCACCGTGGTCTTCAGGACAGCACCCTGTCCGGGGCGCAGCGCATCCCGATCAAGGGACGCGTGGACTTGAACGCCCGCCGCCAGGCGGATCACCCGGGCCAGTTGCGCGCGCTTATCGGTCAACCGGTTCGGATGGACATAATCCGCCAATTCCTCTTCGGCCCTGAGAAGGGCTTGTGTTGCCTCTGTTGCCGCCTCCAGGATTTCGGCGCTATCGGGAAAGGCCGCGATCGCGCTGTCGATGGCGGATTGCGCTTCTGACAAGGCAGCCGCTGCTGGGCCAGTCTCAGGCAAATCCTTCAGGGTCGCGGGCAAACCGGACAGCAAGGTCTTGTCCGGACCTGGCACCGTCGAAACTGCCAAATGCAGCGGCCAATCACGCTCGTCAGCGGGATCCACCCAACGGCCCATGCCTTGGGTCAGATGAAACGCGCGGGATTGCTGGCCGATATGCGCATAGCTCCACCCTGTCACGGGGTCGGTGCCGGTCGCCTGGACCGTCAGCGTGGCGGGCGGTGGTGGCAGATCATCGTCATAGGATTGGCCCGCACCAGACCAGGCGGGCAGATAGAGCTTTGCGATCTGCCAAGGCGGCAGGGGGCTGTCAAAGGCGGGATCGGCAGCGGCGTGCATCACCTGATGCGCCAGGGCTGTCATTGCACGGTGGTGGCCGTGCTGGCCGGGGACATCCAGGAACGTTGGGCACAAGATATCAGGACGCTCGGTCCGCACGATATGCACGAAACGGGCTAGGCTGCGCGCATGGCCCCATTTCGCGAGGGTCTCCTCGCCGCTCTTGGAAAAACCGAAATCAAAGATACTATCGGTCGGGCTCTCGGACAGCCAATACAACCGCAACTCCAACAGATCCGCCGCGCGCTCCATCTCGGCCGTGCGCAAAACACCCAAAGTTTGCGTCGCCTCGGTGCCAATGTCATTTTGGCCGCCCTCACCCCGATTGGCGCAAGCGAAGCTGAGGTTCACACCATCGCGAAATGCAAGGGTCGCCAGCATGGCCGAGATTTCGTCGTCAGGATGTGCGCCGGATTGCATGAAACGCACCACCGACCGCAGGGGCTGCAAAGCGAACCACAGATCCACAAGGCGCGGGTGGCGGCGTTCACTGGCGATGCGGGCTTGGTCCGTTAGAGGCATGGGAGTCCCATCAAGGCTGGGCGGAAATTTGGGGTGTAAAAATCTGGTTGATGACCAACGCCGCCGCCCCTTGGGCCGCTGTGGTTCTACCCGCTGTGCCCCGCAGCAACCGTGGCAAGGTCCGCCCCGCCCTGGCCGAGACCGAAGCCTCGGCCATCGACATGTGGTCTATGAGATGATCCAACACAGGCGCGGGCATGGCACCGCCCAGGATGACCGTTTGTGGATCGAACAGGTTTTCGATGGTTTGTGCTGCCAACGAAAGTGCCGGTGCCGCTTGGTCTAACCAAGCCATCAGCGGCGGGCTTTGAGCATGGTAGAGGGCTGTCAATTCGGACATATCAGTCACGAGAATCCCGGCCGCTGCCAGCGCCCGCCGAACCGACAGGCGGCTGACGAGGGTTTCCAACGGCACGATGCCGCGCGCGGACGGCACAGGAATGTACCCGACTTCGCCCGCGTTGCCGTGTGCCCCGCGCATCAAGCACCCGGCGGCCAAAACACCCAAACCCAAACCGGCGCCGAAATAGAGATATGCGTAGCTGTCCAGGCCCCTAGCGATACCCGATACGCGTTCGGCCATCGCCGCCGCATTGGCATCGTTTTCCACCGTGACTGGCAGCGCCAAAGCGGCGCCGAGCAGTTCGGCCGGATCAATGTTTTCCCAACCAGGCAAATCCGACGCACCCTCGGAAAACCCCCGCATGCCAAAGGGGCCTGGCATCACGATACCCGCGCCGACAAGTTTACGCGCCGGCAGTTCGACATGTTCTAACGCCTGATCGCGCAGCCGGGTCAGTTGCCCCGCAACCGTGGGTGGGTCCGCGCATTCAAGATCCGTGCGCGTTGTGAATAAACTGCTCCCCTCAAGATCCAAAAGGGACGCGATGATGGCGTCGGGGCGCACCTCAACCCCAAGGGCCAAGCCGCCCAAAGGGTTCAGCCCGTATTGCGTCACTGGCGCGCCCCGCCCGGCGGATCGATGACCTGAGGGACGTAGCAGCCCATCGCCGAGAAGATCGGCAATAATGTTGCTAACGGCTTGCGTACTCAGCCCCGACGCGCGGGCGATCTCGGCCCGCCCTATTGCACCGGCCTTCCGTATATGCCCCAAGACGACCTGCCGGTTGTGCTGACGCGACCGTCCGGCATTGGCCCCGGTGATCGATGGGGTTTGGTTGTTCATATGGAAGACCTAGCCCAAACCAGGCGCAGGCTCAACTTACTTGAGCTAAATCATGGGCGCGTTCCACAATACATCTAGAATTGCGGATGTTTTGACGGGAGGTGTGCCGATCCTAACTGCCAGTTTGGATCAAACCTCTCTAAGTCCAACTTGCGTTTAACAAGTCGGAGATGTGCGATGACCCTCAGGACAAGGCCCTCTAAAGGCTCCACCGGTGATTACAGCAGACCTGTGAAACGGTCCTTCATCCAGCCCATACCCGGGGGCGCCTATCCGCTTGTGCCGCCCCTGGATGATCGGCTTCGAATGCGCACTCGCAAGCTGCCAACGAAATTCACCACACCGCAGTCTGTCCCCGGTCACGGGACCGCCGGATTTGGCCGAGCGGATGACCTGACGTCGGTGCCGCCGCCAAATCTGAGGGTTCAACTGGTTCTTCAACAAATGGAGCACCACGTTGTTTCAGGCGGTGGTGTGCCGCAAAGCTGGATGTTCTGGCGCGGCGACAGTTCGGCAGCGACGTTTCAGATCCACCAATTTCAAAGCGATCCCACGCGAGCTATGCCCAAAAGTTGGTGACGGCGTGATCAGGCGGCGGTTTGAATTTGTTTGATCCCGTCGATGAATGCAATGCCTTGGATGATCTCGGGCATACGGTTGGCACCGTTCAGTTTCTGCCATTTCCCCTGGGCTGA
>CALICM010000053.1 GCA_938049225.1 uncultured Paracoccaceae bacterium | reverse complement strand
ATCTGCAGGCTGCTATCAACCGCTTCATCGCCGAACACAACTCAACCGAAGCCAAACCATTCGTCTGGAGCGCCGATCCAGACGACATCATCGCCGCCAGAAACCGTGGGTTCCAAATGTTGGATTCAATCCAATAGAAACTGCTTGTCGATAATTTCCATGAACCGCAGGCTCTCAGCGCTCTCGCCCTTCGGTGCATAATACAGATTGGATCGCGACAACGTCAGCAACGCACACTGCCGACGCAGGCTCAACTTTTGATCCTTGCTCACCATTTTTCGCCTCGCGTGCCGAGCAGTTGCTGCGAGGCAGGGGATAAAAAATCCCGCTCCATCACAAGCTGGCCGATCTTTGAATGTAGCTTGTCAACATCGGCGGCGCTCACTTGTTCTGCCGCGGCACCGCGTCGCGTAAAAGCCGTGGCCATGTTCTCTATCGCCGCACGCTTCCACGTGCCGATCTGCGTAGGATGCACACCGTACTTCTTCGACAGCTCAGCCAGGGTCATCTCATCGCGGATCGCTTCAAGCGCAACCTTGGCTTTGAATTCTGGAGAATGGTTCTTTCGTTTCTTCATGTCGGGTCGTCTTCCTTATCAGTCGATTCACCTTAACGATTGGTCCGAAATTTCGCGGCCACCTCTGGCATCTCACAAAAAGCTTCGAAAAAGAAGGCGTTTTGGCACTCGATTCGGTACAATTGGAACAACCCGAAACGACCGAAGAAGGAGCCTGCTTATGAGTGAGAACGCTATCATCTACTGCCGCGTATCGACCAAAGCGCAGACGACGAGAGGGCACGGGCTCGGCTCCCAGGAAACGCGGTGTCGCCAATATGCAGAAACCAAAGGCTATGATGTTGCCGCCGTCTTCCCGGATGATGTGTCCGGCGGCGGTGACTTCATGAAACGCCCAAAGGCTGCTCCAGCAACCGCAAGTCCATCAAACGCGATGTGCTGGAAGGCGAGTTCGATGACATGCTCACATCGCTCCAGCCGTCTGAGACGGCCTATGCGCTGCTGAGAGACATGTTCAAATATGCCTGGGAGATGCGCGGGGCAAAGGTTAAAGAGACAGTGCGTGCCCTCAAGCGCAAGCTGTCAGAGGCTGAGACACAAATCGCGGCGTTGTTAGATCGCGTGGTGGACGCCTCCAGCCCGCGCGTGATCAGCGCCTATGAGGCCAAAATCGATGCGCTGGAGAAAGAAAAGCTGCTCCTGGGCGAAAAACTCAATCAATTCGGCGCACCGCAGCGCAGTTTCGAGGATATGTTCGAACTCGCCTGCCAGTTTCTCGCAAGTCCCTGGAAAATATGGGAAAGTGGCAACCTGACCCTGCGCAGAACAGCGCTCAAACTGACTTTTGAAGAGCGTCTGGCATACTGTCGAAATGAAGGACTTCGAACCCCAAAAAACCACCTTACCGTTCAATACGTTAGGACGTTTCAGCACTGAAAGTGGGGTGATGGCGGAGAGACAGGGATTCGAACCCTGGGTGCCCTTGCGGGCACAACGGTTTTCGAGACCGCCCCGTTCGACCACTCCGGCACCTCTCCGCGCTTGGGGTATGTGGCCCGAGCCGCTGTTTAGGGGGGACGTCTCTGTTAGGCAAGGGCAAATGCCTTTCGTATTTGGCGGTTTTACCCCGGGGGCTACAAGAAGCCGATGTCGTCTGACAATGCGTCGAGTGATGTGACACCGTTCAAGGTCAGCATGTCGCCACCGCCGAAATCAAACACCACGCCGCTATCGGTTTCGCTTGCATGGCGATCCACAACTTGGGCCGCCGTCAATGTGCCGTTCCAAAGCGCTTCATCCAGCAGCAGTTGATCCGCACCGGTGCGGAAATCGGTGATCCGATCCTTGGCGTCGCCGTTGGCATACACAAAGGTATCGTCGCCCGCGCGGCCTGTCAGTTTGTCGTTCCCCTTGTCGCCCGCGATCCGGTCTGCCCCTTGACCGCCGTTTACGTTGTCATCGCCGCGTCCGCCGTCGATACGGTCGTTGCCCTTGCCGCCCTTGACCACATCGTCGCCCCCACCGGCCTTGATGGTGTCATAGCCGGCGCCGCCATGGGCCGTGTCGTTGCCCTTATGCGCGATAAGGGTGTCATTGCCCCCGCCGCCATAAAGCGTATCGTCGCCAGCGCCTGCCTTAAGCGTGTCCGCGCCCGCCTCGCCCCACAGGGTGTCATTGCCCTTGCGCGCGACGATCAGATTGTTCGCGGCTGTTCCGGTCAGCTGATTGTCGCCATCGTCGCCGTAGAAATTGACGGCCGTCGGCGGCGCTGGGGTTTCGGCAGGTGGGGTTGGCGAGGGTGAGGGGTTTTCTGGCGCGGTGACATCGCGGTCCTCGATGACATCCAGCTTGATATTGTCAGAGCCGATCGTGACCTGCGTTGTAAAGGTTCCCTTCAGGTCGCCGCCCGAAAACTCCACCGTATACGTGCCAGCCTCAAGCGCCAGGGAATAGCCGCCAGCCTCCCAGGTGGAGGTCGCGGCACTGCCGGAGGCGTTCCAGGCCGTGATCCGGACCGCCCCTTGCCCTTCGCCAATATCGTAGAAGGCGTCGCCATCGTTATCATCGATGACCACGCCGGTCAGATAGGTGAGCCCGCGATCGCCGAAGTTTTGTGTGACCAGCGATCTGTTGTTGCCATAGCTGGCGATATCGCCCACCAGATCGCCCGCCGATTGGCCGATCCCAACCTCGGACCAACGGGTGTTTAGGAAATTGTTGCGGTGCCCGCCTGAGTTCCAGAATTGGGCATGATGGCCTTGGATCGTCTGAGCCGAAAACTTGTTGGCCTCGAACCCGCCGCCCAAGGCGATGTTTTCGGCAGCCCCGGCGCCGTATCCGGCATCCCGGGCGCGGTCCGAAGGGGTGCTGCCGGAGAATGGATTGGTATGCGCGAAAAACCCTTGGCGCAGCATATCATCGGAATGCCGTTGGGCAGCGTCGCTTAGAGGGCCGACAATGGCCACCGCTTGCGCGGAGGTGCCGCCACTGATGTAATTTGTGCTTTGGCGGCCATCCTCACCTTCGGGGTTCAGCCGCGCGCGGTTCACCAATTCCACCATCAGCTGCTCGGGGGCCGAGACCCCTGAGAAGTCCAAAGCGTAGGCGCTGTTGGGAAGGGTTGGTTTGGGCGCTTGCATGATTGGAACCTTGGCTGTCGAGAGAGATTGACACTTCTAGGGACAGACATAAGTTGTCCAGAAGATGGCACGATTTTAAAACGCTGTTTTTGGCGGGCTTCCGCGCAGGTCCAATCGGCTGGTGGTTGCCGACGGCGGCGACCGCCTTGTGGTGATCCTGTGTGCAAACAGTTGACAATCGGGGACGGTTCAGGGATACCGCAGCTTCGGATCGGGGCTTGCGCCCCGCTTTATTTTTGTGGCCGCTCGGGCGGCCCGCTGTTCGAGGTGCGCCAACAGCGCGAAACACTGCACTCGCAGGGCCGTAGAACGCGATGGAAAAAGGACGTGGAACATGTTCGCGGTGCTGAAAACTGGTGGCAAACAGTATAAAGTGGCCAAGGATGATATTTTCACGGTGGAAAAGCTGGCGGCAGAGCCAGGCCAGACCGTGCAGTTCAACGACGTGTTGATGCTGGGTGGCGACACGGTGACAGTGGGCGCGCCCTTTATCACCGGTGCCGCGGTACAGGCCGAGGTTTTGGACCAGTTCAAGGGTCCCAAGACCATTCACTTCGTCAAGCGTCGACGGAAGCATTCGTCGCAGCGCAAAAAAGGCCATCGCCAACAACTGACCGAAGTGCGGATCGTGGATATTCTGGCCACGGGCGCGGAAAAATCCGGTGTAATGGCGGCTACTGGTGGGGATGCGGTCGTGGCAGAGGCGCCAGCGGCCAAGAAGCCCGCCCCAAAGAAAACGGCCGAGAAGAAAGCCGAGCCGAAGGCGGCTGCCAAGGTTGAGGCGGCGGCGCCTGCGACCTCGGGCCCGGCGAACCTGTTGACCGAGGCGAAGGGCACGGCGGATGATCTTAAGAAGATCTCGGGCGTGGGGCCCAAGCTGGAGGAGACGCTGAACAAAGTGGGCGTCTATCACTTCTGGCAGATCGCCGAGTGGAGCGCGGAAGATGTTGCAATGATGGACGATCTGCTGTCCTTTAAAGGCCGCATCGACCGCGACGACTGGATCAAGCAAGCGGCCGAATTTGCCGCCGACGCGAAATAAGGAGGCGAGAGCATGGCACATAAAAAAGCAGGCGGTTCGTCCCGCAACGGTCGCGACAGCGCCGGTCGCCGTTTAGGCGTCAAGAAATACGGCGGCCAGGCCGTGATCCCGGGCAATATCATCGTCCGCCAGCGCGGCACCAAATGGTGGCCGGGCGAGGGCGTGGGCATGGGACGCGATCACACGATCTTTGCGGTGGAAGAGGGCAAAGTGACATTCCACAAAGGCCTGAAAGGCCGCACGTTTATTTCGGTACTCCCAGCGGCGGAGGCCGCAGAGTAAGCCGACACCGAAAAGCGTAGCACGCATATAAGGGACCGGCTGACACCAGGCCGGTCCCTTTCTCGTTTGAACGACAAAGCCCGGCCCATCGAAGCGCCCCAAAACTGGGGAAACGACGACTGGAGTAGGGTTATGGCGATCACGGGAAAGCAGTTGATCGACTTGGGGTTTGAGCAGGGGGCCGAGTTGGGGCGGGCCCTTGCCTATGTCAATGCGCAAGGGCTTGAGGGCGAGGCCCTGGCGGCTTGGGTCGCGCGGAACAAGCCCGCGCACAAACTGACCTTGCAGAGCGCGCCCGCCTGTCAGTTGAACATCGACGCCGCGACCGAGGCTGAGGCCGAGAATGTCGCGAAAGTCCGCGAGACGATGGACGTGCTGATGCGCACGCCGACGCTGCGTCAGGGTGCCGTGATGCCCGATGCCTGTCCCGCTGGTCCGGTAGGCACGATCCCGGTGGGCGGTGTGGTTGCGGCAGAAAACGCCATTCATCCGGGGATGCATTCGGCGGATATCTGTTGCTCGGTCATGGTCAGCGTGTTTCGGGGTGCCGAGTCCAAAGCGGTGTTGGATGCAATCCATCAGGTGACGCATTTCGGGCCTGGCGGTCGCCGGAACGGGCAGCGGTTTACGATGTCCCCCGCGCTTTATGATGCGTTTCGGGACAACAGCTTTCTGCGTGACAAGAAGATCCTTCAAGCCGCGCAGGAGCATCTGGGGACGCAAGGCGACGGCAACCACTTCGCCTTCGTCGGCCGCTCCGAAGCGACCGGGAACGTCTGTCTTGTGACCCACCACGGCTCACGCGGGCCGGGGGCGGGGCTGTATAAGCTGGGCATGCGCGCGGCCGAAGCCTGGCGAAAGAAGCTCAGCACCGGGGTTCTGAAGCAGAACGCCTGGATCCCGGCCGACAGTGCCGAGGGCGTCGCCTATTGGGAGGCCCTGCAGTTGATCCGCAAATGGACCAAGGCGAACCACAACGCGTTGCATCAAGCGACCTTGGAGGTGGCCGGTCTGCAGTTGGAGGAACGGTTCTGGAACGAACATAACTTCGTATTCCGCCAGGGTGATCTGTTTTGGCATGCCAAGGGCGCGACCCCGATCGATGCCCAGATGCTGCCCGACACCAATGGGACGCAGATCGTGCCGCTGAACATGGCCGAACCTGTGTTGCTGATCCGGGGCGAGACGACCCCGGCCAACTTGGGTTTCGCGCCGCATGGCGCTGGGCGGAACGTCTCGCGCTCGGCACACAAGCGGGCACAGGGCGCGCGCGGTGATGCGGAGGTATTTGCCGAGGAGACCGCCGGTCTGGACGTGCGGTTCTACTCGGGCAATGTGGATACGTCCGAGTTGCCATCTGCCTATAAGTCGGCCGCTGCCGTGCGCGATCAGATGGTCCGGTTCAAGCTGGCGGATGTGGTCGATCAGATCATGCCTTACGGCTCGATCATGGCGGGCGATTGGGAGCGTGACGCCCCTTGGCGGCGGAAAGCGCGCGCGAAATATGCGGCGCGGGAGGCTTCCAATGGCGGTTGATGGTTTGAACTTTCTGGTGTTCGCGGCCGCTATGGTCGCAACACCAGGTCCCGCCAATATGGTTCTACTGGCGGCGGGGGCGCGGTTCGGTCTGCGCCCAGCCTTGCCCTTTGTGGCGGGCGTTGCGCTGGGCAAACAGCTGATCATCTGGCCCATTGGCTTGGGTCTGATGACGGTGATTGCCCAGGTGCCGTGGCTGTTCACGGCGCTGAAATACGCCTCGGCCACATATATCCTCTATCTGGCTTGGCGAATTGCGGGGTCCCGGATCACCCCAGGTGCGGTGCAAGAGGCGCCGCCACGCTTCGCCGCCGGGCTGATCGTGCACCCGCTGAACCCCAAAGCCTGGGCGATGATCTCGACAGGTTTCACGGGGTTCGTGGCCGAAGGGACGAACCCCTTGATCGCGACGGCTGTGATCGCGGCGTGTTTGCTGGCGGTGCAATTGGTGCTGCATCCGCTGTGGTGCTGGGGCGGTGCGCGTTTGGCCACATTGGTCGCGGGGCAGCGGGCCGAGCGGGTGTTGATGATCGGGCTGGCGGTGCTGACCGTTGCCTCGGTCCTGTTGGTTTTGGTGAAAGGGGCCTGAAGATGAAGTATGAAACGGTAGCGCAAGCAACGCTTAAAACAGCCCGTTTGACCCTGCGTCCTTTGAAAGCCAGCGACGCTGGGTTGATCTCGCTTTATGCCGATGACCCCCGCGTGGCGCGGATGTCGCGGCGGATCCCGCACCCGAACCCACCGGGTGCGGTGGAACGGTTCATTGCGACCGTGCTGAACGGCACGGCGGGCGAGACGGTCTGGGCGATAGATCATGCGGCCTCGTCAGACGAGCATCTGGTGGGGTTGATCGGCCTCACACCGGATGGCGAGTTGGGCTATTGGGTTGGTGCCCCGTTTTGGGACACCGGTTTCGCGACCGAGGCGGTCGAGGCGGTGGTCCAACATGCCTTCTCGACCGGCTATGCGGTGCTCAAGGCAGAGGTTTTTCAAGACAACCCCGCCTCGGCCCGCGTGTTGACCAAGGTTGGGTTCGCTTTTGTGGGCGAGGGTGAAAGCTATAGCAGCGCGCGGGCCGTGACGGTTCCGGTCTGGAAATACGTGCTGGAAGCGGGGTGATGGCCACGGTCGTCCTAAAGACGGCGCGGCTAACGCTGCGTAGCTTGATGCCAGGCGATGCCCCGTTCATCGCCCAGTATATCGCCGACCCTGATGTTAGCCGCTGGTTGACCTCAGTCCCCGAACCCTATCACCTGGCGGACGCCGAGGCGTTCCTTGCGCAAATGTCTGGTAAGGCTGGGGTTTGGGGCATATGTGGCCCCGAACTGATGGGTGTGGTCACCCTGCGCCCCGGTCTGGGGTTGGGCTATTGGTTGGCCAAACCCCATTGGCGCCAGGGGATCATGACCGAGGCCGTGCGGGCCGTGCTGGCACACCGGTTCGCTCAAAACGACTTGCCCGTGATATCGGGCTATCATCCGGGCAACGAGGCTTCGCGTGGGGTCCTGCTGAGCATGGGGTTTCGCGATACGGATGTGATCGAGGTGTCGACGGTTAAGGCAAAAGGCACGCAGATCCTGCAGCGCATGCAATTAACCGCCGCTGGCTGGCGCTTCGCGCAAAACCCCAGGATCGAGACCCAGCGCCTGGTCTTGCGGCCTATGGTGGCGGCGGATGCTGTGGCCGTGGCTGCCCTGGCCAATGACGCGGACATCGCGCGTATGTTGGCAACCGTGCCGCATCCCTTCACGGCAGATCACGCGCTTGAATGGATTGGCAATAACCGTTGGCGCGGCGCGCCTGGCTTTCGATGGGCAGTCCAGTCGAAAGACGACCCCGTCATCGGCATGGTGGCGATGGGGGGCGATCCCGTGAACACAGCCTATTGGCTGGGGCGCGACCACTGGGGGCAGGGCTATGCGACCGAGGCGATGGCCGCTTTTCTAAGGGATTTGATGCCGCGTTTGGGATTGGCCGAGGTCACGGCGGACGCATTTGTAGACAATCCCGCCAGCCAAGCAGTGTTGCGTAAATTGGGGTTCCAGAAAACGGGCGAGGGGCTTGGCAACTCGAAAGCACGGCTTGAGCCCGCTCCCGTCTTCACGTATCGCAAAGACGCGCAAACCAGCGGGGCGGTGAGATGAAATTCCTGGATCTGGCCAAGGTCTATGTCCGCTCGGGCAGCGGCGGCAATGGCGCTGTCAGTTTTCGACGCGAGAAATACATCGAGTTCGGCGGACCGGATGGCGGCGACGGCGGTAATGGCGGGGATGTCTGGGTTGAAGCGGTCGAGGGGCTGAACACGCTGATCGACTATCGCTATCAGCCGCACTTTTTCGCCAAGAATGGCAAGGGCGGTGCCGGGCGGCAGCGCACTGGTAAAGGCGGCGATGACATTGTGCTGAAGGTCCCCGTGGGGACCGAGGTTCTGGACGAGGATCAAGAAACGCTGATAGCTGATTTGACCGAGGTGGGCCAAAAGGCGCTGTTGGCCCGGGGTGGCAATGGCGGCTTTGGTAACCTGCATTTCAAAACCTCGACCAATCAGGCGCCGCGAAATGCCAATCCTGGGCAGGAGGGCGTCGAGCGGACACTATGGTTGCGGCTGAAATTGATCGCGGATGTGGGCTTGTTGGGCCTGCCGAACGCCGGGAAGTCGACGTTTCTGTCGGTCACCTCGAACGCGCGGCCCAAGATCGCGGATTATCCTTTTACCACGCTGCACCCCAATTTGGGTGTCGTGGGCGTGGATGGGGTTGAGTTTGTGGTTGCTGATATTCCCGGCCTCATCGCGGGGGCGCACGATGGGAAAGGGATAGGGGACCGCTTCCTGGGCCATGTCGAGCGCTGCGCGGTCTTGCTGCATCTGGTGGATGGCACGGCCGAGGATGTGGTCGAAGACTACCGGGTTATTGTTGCCGAGCTTGAGGCCTATGGCGGGGCTTTGGCCGATAAACCCCGGCTGACGGTTTTGAACAAGATCGACGCCTTGGACGCGGAAGAGGTGGCCGACGCGAAAGCCGCCCTGGAAGGTACCTGTGGTGGGCCGGTGATGGTTATGTCCAGCGTTGCCCGAATAGGGGTAACCGAGGTGCTGCGCCGGTTGCGGGCCGAGGTCTTGCCTGACGTGGCCGAGGTTCAGGAGGCCGGGACGTGGCGACCCTAGCGGCAGCGCTGGATGGTGCAACGCTGCTGGGGGATGCCCGGCGCGTGGTGGTCAAGATCGGCTCGGCGCTGTTGGTCGATGCGGCCAGTGGTCAGCTGCGGGACACCTGGCTGGCGGGCGTCGGGCGCGATGTCGCGGCGCTTAAGGCCGCGGGCAAGGACGTGCTGATTGTCAGTTCTGGGTCCATCGCCTTGGGGCGGCGGATCTTGGGGCTCGAGGCCGGGTCTGATCGGCTAGACGAGGCGCAAGCCGCCGCTTCGGTTGGGCAGATCAAATTGGCGCAGGCGTATCAGCAGGTCCTCTCGCGACATGAACTAACGGCCGCGCAGGTGCTGGTGACGTTGGAGGACAGTGAGAACCGGCGGCGCTATCTGAACACCCGTGCGACGCTGCGAACCCTTCTGGCGTTGGGCACGGTGCCGATCGTGAACGAGAACGATACGGTGGCCACAGACGAGATCCGCTATGGCGATAACGATCGCTTGGCGGCCCAGGTAGCCTCGGCCGCGGGCGCGGATCTGTTGGTACTGCTGTCGGATGTAGACGGGCTTTATACCGCGAACCCCCGGCAGGACGGTGGTGCGCAGCATCTGTCGTTGATTGAAGAGATCACGCCCCAGGTGGAAGCGATGGCCGGTGGCACCGGCTCGGACACCGCGCGGGGCGGTATGCGGACCAAGCTGATGGCCGCTCAGATCGCGATGCGTGCAGGCTGCGTTATGGCGATCACGCGCGGCGATGTGGACCGCCCGCTTCTGGCCCTTGAGCAGGGGGCGCGTGCGACATGGTTCCGGGGCATATCGGATCCGAAAGCGGCCCGAAAACAATGGATTGCGGCGATGAAGCCGCGTGGACGGCTTCGCGTCGACGCGGGCGCCGCACGGGCTTTGACGGCCGGTAAGTCGCTGCTCGCGGCCGGTGTCACGGATGTGTCGGGTACGTTCCGGCGAGGCGATCCGATCGAAATTGTCGGCCCCGATGATCAGGTGATGGCGCTGGGGTTGGCGGGCTATGACGCGGCCGAAGCACAGGCGATCATCGGCTTGCAATCGCACCAAATTGCCGAAAAGCTGGGATATCCGGCCCGCGCGGCCTTGGTGCATCGGGATGAAATGGCGATCTGAGGGGGCGATGATGGACGGCGCGGAAATGGATATTCAAGCGATGATGACCCAGGTGGGGCGTGACGCAAAGCTGGCCGCTACCACTTTGGCGACGGCTACAGCCGAGCGCAAACATGCGGCCTTGATTGGCGCGGCCGATGCCGTTTGGGCGCGGCGGGTCGCGATCCTGGAAGCGAATACCAAAGATATGGCCTATGCCACCGAAAAGGGGCTGACCGGCGCGATGCTCGACCGGCTGATGCTGGACGAGGGGCGGGTGCGCGGCATCGTTGATGGTCTGCGCACGGTGGCCGAACAGCCCGATCCGGTGGGACGCGTTCTGGCCGAGTGGGATCAACCCTCGGGGCTGCATATTCGCAAGGTTGCCACACCGCTGGGGGTCATCGGGGTGATTTATGAAAGTCGCCCGAATGTGACGGCGGACGCGGGGGGGCTGTGTCTGAAGGCTGGGAATGCGGCGATCCTGCGAGGCGGCTCTGAAAGCTTTCATTCCTCGACGGCCATTCATGGCTGCTTGGTCGAGGGATTGACGTCGGCCAACCTGCCTGCGACCGCGATCCAACTGGTGCCGACACGCGACCGGGCGGCGGTCGGTGCGATGCTGACGATGACCGACTATATCGACGTTGTTGTGCCACGGGGTGGCAAAGGCTTGGTCGGCCGCGTTCAGGCCGAGGCGCGGGTGCCGGTGTTCGCGCATCTTGAGGGGATCGTGCACATCTATGT
The DNA here is from genome assembly GCA_938049225.1 of uncultured Paracoccaceae bacterium. Lineage (GTDB taxonomy): Bacteria > Pseudomonadota > Alphaproteobacteria > Rhodobacterales > Rhodobacteraceae > Halovulum. The sequence goes on along the minus strand of CALICM010000053.1, from coordinate 22,839 downwards.
TGATGGGGCGGCGGATCCCGCTAAGGCCGCCCAGGTCATTCTGAACGCGAAGACCCGGCGCACGGGCATCTGTGGGGCGGCGGAATGCCTGCTGATTGATCGCGCCTATTTTAACCAACATGGTGCCGACATCCTGGCCCCGCTGCTGGCTGCAGGGGTCGAGGTGCGCGGCGGGCCGGGTCTTGAGGGTGTTTCCGGGATTGCACCCGCAGCCGAGACCGACTGGGGGCGGGAGTATCTGGATATGATCGTCGCGGCCAAATTGGTCGACGGTGTGGGCGAGGCCATTGCCCATATCCAGCGTTACGGCTCGCAGCACACAGATTGCGTGCTGACACAGGATGACGCGGTGGCAGCGCGGTTCTTCAGCGAGTTGGACAGCGCCATTCTGATCCGCAACGCTTCGACCCAGTTTGCCGATGGGGGCGAGTTCGGGATGGGGGCCGAGATCGGGATTGCCACCGGCAAGATCCATGCGCGCGGCCCGGTTGGCGCCGAACAATTGACCAGTTTCAAGTATTTGGTCGAGGGTGACGGGACACTGCGCCCTTAGGGATCGATCTTCTGGCTGTACATCACCACATGTTGGCCCTCCAGGCCCATGACTTTGTAGAGGGCATTGGCCGGGTCGTTCTCAGGCTCGGTGGCCAGCCATAATTCCGCACATCCATGCTGCTTGGCCAAAGCTGTCGCCGCCTGCATCAAAGCGGTCGCGATTCCTTGGCGGCGGTGATGACTGCCAACGCCCAATTCCTCGATAAACAGCCCTGGGGGTTTTTCGGGATGGCGGTGCAAAACTGCCTTAAGCTGGCCCACGACGATGTCGACCTTTAAAGCGACCAGAAGGATGTTCGAGGGATCGGCGATGTGGTCGACCAGCCAGCTATCGGTCAGCGGCGCGTCAAAGACCTCGGTGGCAATATCGTCCAGCAGATCGATATTTTCGGGGCCAATCAGCTCAATCCGCGCATCCATGCCGGACCGTAGCTAGAATAGATATGTTTGAAAAACAAAAAAGCCGCGACATCGCGCGGCTTCGGCTTCGTTGTTGCGCTTCGGATCAGCCGCGCCAAGTGCGCACGGGACCGCAATCCATATGCACGAAGTTCGAGCGGTTGTATTTGCCCACACCGCCCGCATGGCAAGCCACCGCCGCTTTAGCCATTTGGCTGATCGAGCGGCTTGTCAGCTTCAGATCCGCAGCCATGCCCCGCATATGGTACGAATTTTGCGCCACGCCACGGTTCGACCGGGACAGTTTCCGATTGGTCGCAGGGCTGCGATAGCCCGAGACCACGTTATACGCCTCTTCGGTGTCCATCAGCCTGAGTGTCGCGGCAAGGATATCGATGTTACGGCGATCATATTGGATCAGTTCATTCTGGCGCCAGTCACGCATGAACCAACTGATTTCGGCCAGAGCCTCGGGGATATACTCCCCTTCGATCCAATAGATCGTGTCGACTGCCTCGCCTGTGCGTTGCGACGTCAACTTAATGCGCCGAATATCGCCAGCGCCGCGCAGAAAACCCGCAGCATTTGCGTAATTTGGGGCGGCCACAACCGCCAAACTTGTAAACATTCCCGCGATCACATCGCGGCGAGAAGGTGTTTTTGTGTTTTGGAACATCTGCCTGTGTTCGTCACTTTTTTTAGTGGTTAAGTGCATTCGCACTATTTTTTGGCTATATACTCGATACTTAGCCACCTGGTTAACAGAGCCGGTGCCTTGCCTCAGCCTGCTCATGAAAACGTGACCAGACCATGGCACTTGTCACAGTTTTTTCCAAGGAGTTACTTGCTTTGGGGATTCGGCGTGCGCGGATTTCCGCCGAATCGGGTTAAATATTTGTATCCGAATGTGACATTTTAACTACGCCGCGCAGTTTTGCGGCAATTCTCACACGGTTCGGTGGAAAAAGTTCCAGGGCACCCCATTCTCCTTCTGCGGATTTTACCGCTTGTTTAGAGTGGCGATCCTAATGAGTAGGTAATACCGATTATGAGCAGGGGCAGAAGCATGAGATCCTTTGGACTAACGGCAGCGGCGCTTTTACTGACCACGACAACTGCACCGTTGTGGGCCCAAACGCCGATCGCAACCTCGATCGAAGCGCCGGCGGTCGCGGGGGCAGCTGTGATCTTGTCCCCTGAAGCAGCGGCTTTGCGGGATGCTCTTTTGTCTGGTGGTCCAGATCTCGCGGCGGTCGAGGTGGTCTATGCGGCGCGTGACTACGCCCCCATTTGGACGCGGATGAAGGCCGCATCTTTGACGGCCGCGCTCTCATCCGCTGAAAGACATGGTTTGCCTGTTGAACGCTATGATCTTGCCCCCCTTCGGGCGGAACCGACCACGGGTGGCTTAAATCATCAGCGTGAAGTTGCGATGACCCAGGCATTTCTGACATATGCGCGGGATGTGAATTCCGGGGTGCTGGAACCGCGGCGGGTCGATTCGGATATTGTGGTTTCGCCCAAACGCCCAGATCCCGCAGCGCTGCTTGAGGGGATGGCCGAGACGCCGGACCCGATAAACTACCTACAGGCCCTGGCCCCATCACATCGCCACTATACTGATTTGCTTGAGGAAAAAATACGGCTGGAGCGGTTGATCGCCTCGGGCGGCTGGGGGGAGCGGATCCCGGACGGGGGGACTTTGCGTCCTGGTGATGCAAGCCCGCGTGTGATTGCATTGCGCGCGCGTCTTGAGGCTGTGTTCGAAACCGATATGGGGGCTGGGCCGGAGTACGACGAAACTTTGGTCGACTTTGTGACGTCGTTCCAACTGCGCCATGGTCTAAACGATGATGGTGTGGTCGGGCCCAAGACCCTCGCGGCGATAAATGCCAACCCTGGGGACCGCCTGAAGCAGGTGCTTGTCAATCTGGAACGGCAGCGCTGGCTGAATTATGAGCGCGGCAGCCGGCATATCTATGTCAACCAGGCGGACTTCAGCGTGCAGGTCATCGATCATGGCGAAACGACATTTGTTTCGCGTGTGGTGATCGGTAAGAACAAGCACCGCACGCAAGAGTTCAACGACGAGATGACCCATATGGTCGTGAACCCGACCTGGCATGTGCCCCGTTCGATCGCCACCGAGGAGATGTTGCCCAAGCTCAAGGCCAACCCCGGCGCGTTGGGGGGCAGCATGCAGATCATGACACGCGGCGGGACAAGGGTTAACCCGCAGTTGATCGATTTCACTCAGTTTACCCAATCCAACTTTCCGTTTCTGGTTAAACAAAGTCCCGGCGGGGCCAATGCCTTGGGCCGTGTGAAGTTCATGTTCCCAAATCAGTTCAACATCTATCTGCATGATACGCCGGCGAAAAATCTGTTCTCGCGCGATGCGCGTGCTTACAGCCACGGCTGTGTGCGCGTCCAAAAACCCTTTGAATTGGCCGAGGTTTTATTGGCACCGCAAACCGAAGACCCTAAAGGCGTCTTTGAGCGGTATCTGGGCGGCGGTCGCGAGCGGCAGGTGAACCTTGAGCAGCCGGTGCCCGTCTATCTGACCTATCAATCCGCTTGGGTCGACCGGTTTGGCGTGCCGCAGTATCGGGATGACATTTACGGCCGTGACGGGCGCGTGTTCGAGGCACTGTCGCAGCTTGGCGTGACATTGGGTGCAGTTGAAGGCTGAGCAAAAGCCCTATAGATCGCGGGACAGGCGTTCGCACTGCACTGTGGCGCCGGTTTTAAGACGTGTCGCGCAGGAGCGTTCAGGGCCATGACATTGACAGTTGGCGCCATCGCGCAGGCCCTAGGGGCCGAGGCTGCGGGCGATGTATCCCTACAGATCCAGGGCCTGGCCGAGCCCGCGACAGCGACCGCCGCCCAGCTTGCGCTGGCCATTGAAAACAAGTTCGCCGAAGATCTGAGCGAGGGGGCGGCCCTGGCTGCGGTCGTGTGGCAGGGGGCGGACTGGCAGGCGATGGGTCTGAAAGCGGCGATTTTCGCCCCGCGCTCGCGCTATGTGATGGCCGGTTTGGGTCGTGTTTTCGCCCCGCCCAGCCATTTGCTCCCCGGCATTCACCCCATGGCTTGCATCGAAGAAGGGGTTATCCTGGGCGACGGCGCGGCGGTTGGCCCTTTCACCTATATTGCGGCAGGCACGCGGATCGGCGCGCGGGCGCGGCTTCAAAACCACGTCTCTATTGGACCGGATGTGGTGATCGGCGACGATGTGGAGCTTATGCCCCATGTCCATATTGGCGCGCGGGTCGTCATTGGGGATCGCTTTATCGCGCAGCCTGGTGCGGCGATCGGCGGTGATGGGTTTTCCTATGTCAGCCCGGGGCCCAGTGCCGTGGACGAGGCAAAACGCACCGGCCAGATCAGCGAGGCCAGCCGCACGCCGGGTTTTGCGCGGATCAACTCGCTGGGCGCTGTGCGGATCGGTGATGATGTCGAGGTGGGCGCCAATGCCGCGATTGACCGGGGCACCGTGGCGGATACGACGATTGGCTCGGGCACGAAAATCGACGATCTGGTCGACATTGGGCACAATGTTCAGATTGGATCGCATTGCTTGTTATGCGGTCAAGTTGGGATCGCGGGCAGCACACGCGTTGGGGACCGGGTTGTTATGGCCGGTCAGGTGGGTGTGGCGGACCATGTGGTTATCGGGTCCGATGTGATCATCGCCGCTGGATCGGGCGTGTCTGGCAATATCCGCGACGGCCAGGTGATGATGGGCTATCCAGCGATCAAGGCTGATCAGCATATGAATATGTACAAGGCCACCCGCCGTTTGCCGCGGGCGATGACCCGGTTGGAGGCCTTGGAAAAACGGGTTTCCTTGATCGATCCAAACGCGTAAGTCACGCAAGGAAAGTTGAGGTGAGGTCAGCATGACAAAATCTGTCGCAGAGCAGGTCATCGCCATCATCGCTGAGCAGGCGTTGATCGAACCAGAAGATGTGAAGCGGGACGCAACGCTTGAGGATTTGGGGATCGATAGTTTGGGCCTGGTGGAGGCTGTGTTCGCGATCGAGGAGACGTTTGACGTTTCGGTCCCCTTTAACGCTAATGCGCCTATGGAGTCGGATTTCGATATCTCGGACGTTGGGTCGATAATCTCGGCAGTGGAAAAGCTTGTCGCGACAGCGGGCGATTGACGCCTCGATGCGGCGGGTTGTCATCACTGGGCAAGGCGCCATTTCGGCGCTTGGTTTGACCGCGGACGAGACGTTGGAGGGCATGCGCGAGGGGCGCAATGGCCTGACCACCCTCGAGTTTCAAGATACCGAGCGGTTGTCGATCCGTATTGGCGGGCAGATCAAGCCCTATGATCCCGCCCTACGGTTCTCGCGGCAGGAGATCACGCTTTACGACAAGTTCACCCAATTTGCGCTGATCGCTGCGGACGAGGCGATGGCACAATCGGGCCTGGTTCTGACCGAGGAGTTAGCGGCCGAGGCTGGGGTCGTGCTGGGCACTGCGGGCGGCGGCTTGCAGACCCAGGACGAGAACTATCGTTCGGTGTACGAGGACGGTAAGAACCGTGTGCATCCCTTCGTGGTGCCCCGGCTGATGAACAACGCGGCCGCCAGCCACGTGTCGATGCGCCACAACCTTCAAGGCCCGTCGTTCACGGTTGCGACGGCCTGTGCGTCGTCCAATCACGCGATGGGGCAGGCCTATAGTCTGATCCGCGGCGGGGCGAGCAAGGTTATGCTGACCGGCGGGTCGGAAAGCATGCTGTGTTTTGGCGGTATCAAAGCGTGGGAGGGGCTGCGCGTGTTGTCCAAGGACGGCTGCCGCCCCTTCTCGGCCAATCGCAATGGTATGGTCCAGGGCGAGGGGGCTGGTGTGTTCGTGTTCGAGGAGTACGAGCATGCCCGCGCGCGGGGGGCGAATATCCTGGCAGAAGTGATCGGCTATGCCATGACTTCGGACGCCTCGGACATTGTGATGCCGAACAAACGGGGTGCGAAACGGGCAATTGCCGGGGCGCTGCGTAATGCCTGCGTCGATGGCAGCGCGGTTGGGTACATAAACGCTCACGGCACGGGCACAGCCGCGAATGACAAAACAGAATGTGCCGCTGTGCGCGAGGTTTTTGGGGCGCATGCGGATCGTTTGATGATCAGTTCAACCAAATCCATGCATGGTCATTTGATCGGCGGGACCGGCGCGGTTGAGTTGCTCGCCTGTATCATGGCCCTGCGCGATGGGGTGATTGCGCCCACGATTAATTATGACGAGCCGGATCCAGACTGCGATCTGGATGTGGTGCCGAACGAAGCACGCGAGGCTGAAGTGGATGTCGCCCTCTCAAATGCCTTCGCCTTTGGGGGGCTAAACGCGGTGATGGTGCTGCGGTCGATCTGACGCGAGCGCTTATAGCTTTTTGGTTTAATTGCTCAACGCGTTATGCGCTGCCGTGAAACCCGTGAGCGACACTTCCAGGATCACAGGTTGATCCGGTGCCGAAACCGCCACAATGCGCAGCCGGGCCACGGTACCAGCACGCATCGCTGTGACCTCGGCCGCAGTCATGCCGAACTGCGAGAAGCACCCCGACCGAACACACCAGTTGAACGGGTACTGCCGTGCCTCGGCGTCGTCCACCTGCAAAACCAGCCCCTCAGAGAGGAGCGAGCCAAGTGGCGTTATCACCGTGACGCCAGCTGCGGCCTCGCCCTGATCGGGCAAGCGGACGATCCTGATCTCGGCCACGGGGTTGCCTGCGCCATTGCGGGCCAATTGGTACATGAAGCAATTGCCGCTGGTGGTTTCGCAGCGGACCTCCCAATCACCATGTTCGGTGACGGTCACCTGCGGTGCTTCCTCGGCCGGTGCGTCGGCCTCGGGCGCTGCTTCGGTTTCCGCCTCAGCCTCTGCCGGGGCTGCAGGGGCGTTGGTTTCGCTGTCCGTCGCTTCCTGCGCGATTGCGAAGGGGGCGACTAGGATCAGTGCCAGGGCAAAAATAAAGGGGCGGCGGACGGCGCTGGAAAACCTGGACATCACTCTCTCGACTTATGCTGTGGATGTGCATGGGGTGTCAGGTCTGATCGGCGCTGTCAACGGGCCGCGCGCGGCCCCATCCTCGACGGCAAATTTCGGGCCCAGGTCAAATCGTAAAGCAACAAAGAAAAAAGGCACCTGATGCCAGATGCCTTTTTTGGCTGCGAAGCAGCTCTCTCTCCCTGTCGGACCGGCCGACTTATGGGCAGAGGCTATCCAGCGCTGTCTTTCACGTCAAGCGGTCTGATGCGCAAAGAGGGGGTTTGTTAACGAAATATGAAGGTTTGTTTGGGTCACGCTTGAGGAATGCTCAAAAAAAAGGCCGCACCAAAGGGCGCGGCCAGTCCAACAGGGAGGAAATACGCAATGACGCTTTCGCTTCATCACCAAAAACACTATCGCCCGAAAAGGTTAATTTAGTATGTCACAATCGTCACTACATTAAGAAAAGGGCGCCGATGTCAGAGCAGCAGACGATTTTCCTAGGTGGGGGCGGTCCGGGCTATACCGATCCGCAAAGCCTGAAGTTGAAGTACGCAAACCGCCATGGGCTGGTGGCAGGGGCCACTGGCACGGGCAAGACAGTGACATTACAAATCCTGGCGGAGAGCTTTTCCGCAGCAGGTGTGCCGGTTTTTTTGGCTGATGTGAAAGGGGACTTATCGGGCCTGGCAACTGCGGCGTTGCCCACGGACAAGCTGCATGAGGTTCTGCAAAAAAGGGCTGCAACCATTGGGTTTAGCGACTATGGCTACAGTGATTTCCCGGTCGTGTTTTGGGACATGTTCGGCGAACAGGGCCACCCTGTACGTACCACAATCACCGAGATGGGGCCGCTGCTACTGGCCCGGCTGCTTGAGTTGACCGAGGCGCAGGAAGGCGTGTTGAACATCGCCTTCCGTATGGCGGATGAGCAGGGCTTGGCACTGATCGACCTCAAAGACTTGCGCGCGTTGCTCTTGTGGCTGGGCGAGAACGCAAAGGATGTCTCGCTGCAATACGGCAATATCTCGACCGCCTCGGTTGGGGCGATTCAGCGGCGGCTGATCGTTCTAGAGAATCAGGGTGCCACGAAGTTTTTCGGCGAACCAGCCTTGGCGCTGAGCGACATGATCGCGACCACACCCGGCGGGGCGGGGCGGATCAACGTGCTTGCGGCGGACAAACTGATGCAGGCGCCGCGGCTTTACGCAACCTTCCTGTTATGGCTGCTGTCCGAATTGTTCGAGGATCTGCCCGAAGTGGGCGATCCGGACAAACCGAAGTTTGTGTTCTTCTTTGATGAGGCGCATCTGTTGTTCGAAGACGCGCCCAAAGCGCTGGTCGACAAGGTCGAACAGGTGGCGCGGCTGATCCGCTCGAAAGGCGTGGGCGTCTATTTCGTGACACAGAACCCCGACGATGTGCCGCAGGATATTCTGGGTCAGTTGGGCAACCGGGTGCAGCACGCGCTGCGGGCCTTTACCCCGCGCGACCAGAAGGCGTTGAAAGCGGCGGCACAGACCTTCCGGCCCAATGAGCGTTTCGATACGGCCGAGGCCATCCGCGACGTAGGTGTCGGCGAGGCCCTGGTCTCGACCCTCGAGAAAAAGGGTGTGCCCAGCGTGGTGGAACGTGTGCTGATCCGCCCCCCCTCGTCGCGCCTGGGTCCCCTCAAGGCCGCCGAGCGGGCAGCGGTCATCGCGTCTTCGCCCCTGGCGGGGCTCTATGATCATGCGGTGGACGGCGAAAGTGCGTTCGAACTGCTGGAAAAACGTGCCGCCGCGGCCGCCGAGGCTGAGGCGGCAGAGGCCGCGCGCGCAGAAGCAGCCGAGGCCGAAAGCAAATACACCAAAGCCCGGCGGTACAGCCCCGGGCAAAGCGCGCGGCGAAGCCGGTCGCGACAAACGGACAGCATTGGCGAGATGTTGGTGAAATCGGCGATCCGAACCGCCAGCACACAGTCCGGTCGGCGGTTCATTCGCGGCGTGCTGGGGGGCCTGTTTAAGGGCAGGTGATTACAGCCGCCGCACCCGCAGCTGTGTCAGGCGATTACGGTCGCGCCCGACGACCTGGAACCGGAAGCCATGATAGTTGAACGACTGCCCCAAGGTCGGGATCGTCTGCGATTCGTGGATCACCAGGCCCGCGACCGTATTGGCCTCGGTATCGGGCAGGGACCAGTCGCAGGCGCGGTTTAGATCGCGAATGGTCATCGCCCCATCGATCAAGACGCTACCGTCGGCCTCTGGTGTCAGGGTTTGCTCTTCCTGGTCATGCTCGTCCGCGATCTCGCCGACAATCTCTTCGAGGATGTCTTCAAGCGTGATCAACCCGCGCAGTGCGCCGTATTCGTCAACCACCAGTGCGAAATGTGTTTTGCGGCGCAGAAATTCGCGCATCTGATCGTCCAGCGTCGTGGTTTCCGGCACAAAATAGGGCTCCATCGCGACATCCATCACGTTGAAGTTCTCAAGATTGTCCAACCCGCCTTTGGTCAAGCGCACCAAAGCATCGACCGCGCGCAGCAGGTCTTTGGCATGGATCACACCGACGATGTTCTCGGGATCGTCGCGATAGATCGGCAGGCGGGTGAAAGTGCTTTTCAGGCACTTTGACAGGATCTCGTCGGGTGGGGCGGCCGCATCGATCATCTCGATGTCCTGGCGATGCAGCATGATCTCCTCGACCTCACGCTGGCCCAGGTCGAGCGCGCCCAACAAACGGTCGCGATCCTCGCGTTGCACGGCGCCTTCGGAGTGGTGCAGCGCGATCGCGCCAGCGATCTCCTCCTGCGCGGCCATGATGCTGGCCTCGGGGTCGGTTTTCACACCGATCAAAGCTAGAACGCCCCGCACCAGCCAGCGTACTGCGTTGACCACCGGTGCGAATGTCCGCACGACGATGGCAATAATGGGCGCCACGCGGGCCGCAGCCGCCTCGGGGTTTGTAATGGCATAGGTTTTGGGCATCACCTCGGCAAAGATAAGAACCAAGGCGGTCATGACCAGGGTTGCCAGCGCCACGCCGCTATCGCCAAACAGCAGGGTCAGGGCCGATGTGGCCAGCGACGTGGCCAAGATGTTCACCAGGTTGTTGCCCAGCAGCACAGCCCCGATCAGGCGCTCGTTATCCTCGGTCAAGCGCAAGGCGACATCGGCCCCGCGCGAGCCCTTGTCCGACATCCCATGCAGCTTACCGCGCGAGGCCGCGGTCAGGGCAGTTTCCGACCCCGAGAAAAAGGCGGAAAGGGCCAACAGGCCCAGAACGGCCAGGATTGTCCCCCATAGGGCGGCGTCCCAATTGGCGAACAGGGTTGCGGTTTCGGCGTCCATTTCTGTCGGTGCTCCTTGCACAGGCTGATTAGCCCTTTACTTATGGGGTCTTGGGGGCAGGGCTTCAAGCGGGGGACGCGGATGGGTGGGCAGGTTCTGGGCCGGCCCCGCTGGTCTCAACCAGGTTTAGGCCAATGGGTGATGTTCCATCACGATCTGCTTGAGGCGGTCTTGCAGGACATGGGTATAAATCTCGGTCGTGGCGACATCGGCGTGGCCGAGCAAGGCTTGAATGACACGCAAATCGGCGCCATTGGCTAGCAGATGCGTTGCAAAGGCATGACGCAGAGTGTGGGGCGAGATCGCCTGCGGGTCCAACCGAGCCTCGACCGCGATGCGCTTGATCACTTGGTAGAACTGCACACGGGTCAGATGCCCCGTTTTGCCGCGAGATGGGAACAGAAACGCCGAAGCCGCGGCTTGGCCCCCGTCCGCGACCAGGGCCGCTTCGGCCTGATCCCGTGTTTCCAACCAGCCTTGCAACGCCATGCGCGCCGGGTCCGACAGTGGTACCATCCGCTCGCGCCCGCCTTTGCCACGCACGAACAGCATTCTGGGGTCGCCGCGGGCCGCAGCCACTGGCAAGCTCACCAATTCGGTCGCCCGCAAACCGGTCGCATAAAGCAGCTCCATCAAACAGGTGTTGCGGGCCCGCTCGGAAAACGTGCGTCCCGTGCGGGTGGCGGCACTGAGCAGCGCGTCGACATCGGCCTCGGTCAGGGTTTTGGGCAGACGGCGGCCTTGCTTGGGCCCAGGGATCAACGCTGCGGGGTCGTCGGTGCGCAGACCATCGGTAAAGGCAAATCGATAAAATCCTTTGATCGCCGACAGGCGCCGGGCCCTGGTGGCGGGTTTCAGGCCCGCCGCCTCAAGGCCCGCAAGATAGCTTTCTATGGCGGGCCGGTCAGCCGTCTCAACAGTCATGTTGTGTCGTGACAGATGATCCGCGAAGTCGCGCAAATCCCGCGCATAGCTTTCCAGTGTACGCGGCGCGGCATCCCGTTCCGCTTGCAGGGCTTCCAGGAACGCACCAAACCACAGGGCTTCCACGGCTCAGGCCCGTGGCAGCAGCAAAAGGGTTTCGATCGCGATCTGCCGCGCCACCGGTTCTTGCCCAGCGGTGCGCAACAGATAGAGCGCGTCGGTCAGATCGCCTGGATCCACCTCGGCCCCGCCACTCAGCAGGTCCAGGGTCAGGATTAGGGCTTCCCCAATTTGGCCCACCGTGATCCGTCCCTCGATCCGGGCCGCGGCCTCCGAGGGTGCGGAAAGGGCGGTCAGCCCTTGGCGAACAGCCTTCTGCACCGGCGACTGGTTGGGGGTGTCGGGCAGCTGCAGACGGTTTTCGGCCAGCGCGCGATAAAAGTTGCCAATCGCATCGTTGTTTTCAGGCAGCCAAGCGGCGGCGCCTTGCATCTCGCCCGCCAGCAACAGCAACTCCGCCACGATCCGACGGGCGTCAGTAGGGGCCGTTTCGCGGGGCAGGGCGGCCAACTGCCGGGCATAGGTCTGGGCAAAGGGTTTGCGCAGACCCAAATCGGCGAACAAGGCGTCCGCAAGAGGGAGTTGCGTCATGACGGCAGCAGCATCGGCGGTTGCGAAGGCCCGATCCAGGTCGCGCACCATCGCCATTCGATCCCACACCCCGCCCGAGGCGGCGGGCGTGGCGTCGCGATAGGCGTCGAAAAGCTGGGCAGGCGGGATTGCACCTTCGCGCAACAGGCGTTCCAGCGCCTCAAGGCGGGCTTTCAAAGGGCTGCCATCGGCGGCGTCCACGGCCAGGAAGGCCAGCGGCAAGGCTGTGGTCGGGCGGGGCAAGGCGATTGCCTCGCGCAGGATGAAATCCAGCGTGGTCAGTGGCGTGGGCAGAGGCAGCGTTGGTGCGCTCTCGTAAATCTCTGGGTCTAAGAAGCGCGCCAAAAGCGCTTCCTCGGCCTCGGTGATTGTCCCCACGTCGCGCCCCAAATTAAGCGTCAGGCTTGCCGCTGGCCAGTCGCCCAGGCGTGCCAAACAATAAACCCGCGCGGGCAGGGTGGGGGACAATCCCGGCGATTCGCGCAGCTGTGCGCAAAGGTCATCCGCCCGCCCGGTCAGCAGGCCCACATCGAAGGCGCGCCGAAACAGGGCGGGGTCCGTCAAAGCCCCCGAGGTCAACAGGGCCTCGGCTTCGACCAGCATGCCGCTGTCCATCAGCACATCGATCCGCGCGAGCAACACCCGGTTTTCAGGGCTGGCGCCGATGGGCGGCTCGGTCTGCGCCATCAACAATGTGCGAAACAGATCGCGTGCCGCAGGCACCCCAGACGGGCGGCGGGTCTCGAACAACCGCCGCACCCTGAGGGCCGATGTGCCCTTCCACAGATCCAGGGGCAGATCCGTCTTCGCTGGTGTTAAAAGGCCGTTGCCGTCTCGCACCGGGTCATCCAAAGCACTGGTTTGAATGTCCGTTGGGGCAAAGGGCGCCACCGTGCGTGGCACCGATCCGGGGGCAAAGGGGCCAAAGCTGCCCTCGGGCGGGGCCACCGGTTCGGACAGAACATCCGACAGCCAAGGGATCGCGCTGCGCGGCGCGTCTGCGGCCACTGGCAGGCCCAAGGCCACCAATATCAAAGCGCTGAACAGACCCCGCATCGCGATCAGTTCAGATCGGGCGTGACCGGCACAACCACCCGGTCCGCTGGCGGTGGCAGGTCCGACACCAGTGCATAACCCACCAGGCCAAGGATGCCGATCAGAACCAAATACAGCAGATATTTAAACACCCGTCCCATGTCTGGGCTGCCTCGCGGTTTGGGCCCGGATCGGTCTTGTCCGCGCCTCGTTAACTGTTCGCTCTGGAACTTAAGCTGGTCTTGGGGTTACATCAATTGTCTTGCAAGCAGAAAGCCATGAGTGATGTCCTCCGCAGCTGAGCACAAAATTACGGTCTCGCTGACCCGGACGATTGTGTTAGTGGGGCTGATGGGGGCCGGAAAGACCAGCGTGGGCAAACGTTTGGCAAGTTTTCTCCATGTCCCCTTCCACGATTCGGACCAGGAGGTCGAGGCAGCCGCCGACCTGAGCGTGCGCGAGATTTTCGAGCGCTATGGCGAGGCAGAGTTTCGAAGTGGCGAAACGCGCGTCGTCCAAAGGCTGCTCAACGGCCCGCCTGGGGTGCTGGCGACCGGCGGTGGAGCCTTCCTGTCCGAGGCCACCCGCGCGGCGATTGCCGCGCAAGGTGTGTCGGTATGGATCAATGCGTCTATCGATACCCTATGGCACCGGGTCAAGGACAAGCCCACGCGCCCGTTGCTGCAGCAGCCCGAGCCGCGCGAGGTGCTGGAACGGCTGCTCGAGGATCGGCGGCATATTTATGCGCAAGCCGATGTCGAGGTGCTTTCTGAAAGCGGTCTTTCGCATGATGTCATGGTGCGGCGCATCCTCGAGGCGATCCGGACCTTTGATCTGGCGCGGCCAGACAGCCCGGCTGTCCTTCAAAGGGATTTGGTATGACGGATGTGATCACGATGCCCTTGCCAGGCCGTCCCTACGACATCCACATCGGCGCTGGCCTGTTGGACCGGGCGGGGGCTTTGATCGGCACAGTGGCGCAGCGCAGGCGGCTCTTTGTACTTACGGATGAAACCGTGGCGGCGGCCCATCTGCAGCACTTGGTTGCCGGTTGCCCCGACCACCAGGTGCGCAGTCTGGCCCTGCCCGCGGGCGAAAGCACGAAGTGCTGGGCCATGCTGGAGAAAGTGGTGTCCTGGCTACTCGATGAACAGGCCGAGCGGGACGACGTTCTGGTCACCCTGGGCGGTGGCGTGATTGGCGATTTAGGGGGTTTTGCTGCGGCGGTGTTCCGGCGCGGCATTGGTGTGATCCAGGTCCCGACGACTCTGCTGGCGCAGGTGGACAGCAGTGTGGGCGGTAAAACTGGGATCAATACAACACACGGTAAAAATTTGGTCGGCGCTTTTCATCAGCCAAGGCTGGTTTTGGCTGACTTGGATGTGCTGAACACCTTGCCCGCGCGGGATTTTCTGTCGGGCTATGGCGAGGTCGTGAAATATGGCCTGCTGGGAGATTTGACCTTTTTTGAATGGCTCGAGGGGGCAGGTCCCGCTCTGGCCGCCGGGGATTTGGAGGCGCGCGCGCGGGCAGTGCGCCGATCCTGTAAAATGAAAGCGGACATCGTCTTGCGGGACGAGACCGAGCGCGGCGACCGCGCTTTGTTGAACCTGGGCCATACCTTTGCCCACGCGCTTGAGGCGGCCACCGGGTATTCCGACCGCCTGCTGCATGGCGAGGCGGTCGCGATCGGCTGCGGTCTGGCCTTTGAGCTGTCGCAGCGGCTGGGCTTGTGCCCGCAAGAGGCGCCCAGCCGGGTGCGGGCGCATCTGAAAACCATGGGTATGAAAGCGGATCCGGGGGATATCCCGGGGCCGCTGCCCGATGCCGACGGCCTGATTGATCTGATGCGCCAGGATAAAAAGGTGCGCGATGGCGATATCACCTTTGTGCTGGCGCGCGACATTGGCGCGGCCTTTGTCGCCCCCGGTGTGGATCTTTCGGTTGTGCGTGGGGTTCTAAGCGACGCGCTTGCGCAGCGGGAACGCGCCTGAGGCGAGGGCCACGCCCGTTGCGACGATCACGATCCCCAGGCCCTTGATCGGGCCGATGGTCTCGCCCAGAAACATCCATCCACCCAAAGCGGCCAGGACCGGGACCAGCGCGGCAAAGGCCGCTGTCCGCGAGGCGCCAATATGGGTGACGGCGTAGAAAAAGGTGAAGGTCGCCACAAAGCCCGACAGGATTCCTTGGAACAGAACTTGGATCCCAAGGGCCGGCCAGGGAATGCCCGTGAAATCAACACCATAAATCAGGGCTAACCCAACCAGCCCCAGTGCGGACCAGCCGCACATCAACGCGCCGCCAACGGCCGCGGACAGGCCCGAACGTCGGTAGATCACGGTATAGATCGCCCAGCTGAAACTGGCGGCGGTAAAGCTCAGATGCCCACGCCAAACACCCGGCGCCCCGCTGATCAAGGCCTCCCACATGCCGACGGACAGTGCGCCCAGCACGATCAAGGCAAACCCAAGCATTCGCAGTGGCGTGAAACGCTCGCCCAGCAGGATGAACGACAGGATGGCGACGTAAAGCGGCAGCATCGAGGGGGTGAAAACCCCGCTGTCAGCGACGGGGGCAATCCTAAGGCCCGCCGCCAGCAACAGGATAAAAAGGATGCCGCCGAAAAGCGGGATCAGCAAGACATCCAAAGGCCGGGCGCCTTTGGGCATCAATCCGGTGCGCAGCAGAATCGGCATAAACAGAACCGCACCGACGCCAAAGCGGATTAACCCAACCTCGAGCGCGCCAAGCGCGCCGGTCATCGCGGCGCGCGTGACAACTAAGAACGCCGCCCAGATAACAATGGTGATCACAAGGGCGGCTGGTGCTCTCCAGCCAGTACCCATCGCTCAGGCTGAGCAGCTTGCGCCCCCCAAAACGCAGAACTTCGCGCAATGGGGATGGTTCAGATGCACAGGTCGATTGGCCTCGGCCAGGGTCGTGCCTAATTCGAATTCCGGGCTATAGGGCAGCAGAGTGCAGGCCAGCACACTGGGGGCGTCAGCGCCTTTGCGCTTGACCACCATGCGCGACGAAGCGCACATCACCTCTTCGGGCCGCTTGTTCAAAATGCCCCAGCACGCGGTGGTGATTTCGGGCACGTCAACGCGGGCGTCCATTTCAGGAAAAAGAACTGTTTCGCCAGGGCCTTGCGCATCGATCTTGAAGTTCTCGGCGTGGAAGAGCTGCGCAAATCCCGCGCGGCTCTCGGCCTCGGTCTCGCCCCACATTGTGCGCCCGGCGACAGCCATTTTGAAGCCATTGTCCCGCAGCCAACGCATGCCTTGAAGCGTGACCTCGAAGCTGCCTTTGCCGCGCTCTGCATCGTGACATTTGGCGGTGTAATGATCGACGGATACCCGCAGCGTCAGCTGGCTACCATAGGTGGCCTGTAGCTCCAGCAGCCCCATCTGAACCCGCCGTTTGCGCATCATTGGGCGCATGGCATTTGTCAGAACCAGCACCTCGAACCCGGCGGCCAAGGGGCGGCGTAGAAGTTCGATGATGTCGGGGTTCAAAAACGGCTCGCCGCCGGTAAAGGCAATCTCGCGGAACGGCCAGTTATCGCGGGCAATTTCGTCCAGATATAGGCTGATGTCGTCCGGCGTCAGATACACCAGCCGGTCGTTGCGGGGTGAGCTTTCGATGTAGCAATTCGCGCATTCAATATTGCACAGGGTGCCCGTATTGAACCACAGCGTCCGCGGATCAGTCAGCGCGACCGAGGCCCGCGCTTCGCCCTTGGCCGTCAAAAGCGGGTCTTGGAATTTGCCAAGCGGCAGCGCGTCGGGGGAGGGGAAGCTTTGGTCGTTCATCTAGATCCTGCACGATTTTTGCCAAACAATCGGCGCCTTAGGCATCTGGGTCAACCCTTGGCGGCCCCATTGCGACCCCACGAATCTGTGAGGTCCCGCGAGGTATGATGCGCCCGCAAAGCTGGACACGGGCCCCAATCACGATAAAACGATTTCAAAGAGGCAGGAGCACGGATGCGAAAATCCGCCCAAGTGGCCAAGGACATAACCTATTCACACTCTGCCCAGACCCGGGCGGGGCGGGGGTTGATACGGTCGATCGAAAACCTGACAGGCCGGATCAAACTGATCCGCATGGCCGAAGGCTACGACTACGAGGTCAGCCAGGGTCGCGATTTTTGGGAAGTGATCATCGAGCGCTATGCGCTGTCGCTTGAGTTGCGTGGCGGCAGCCTGGACAATATCCCGCGCGAGGGGCCGGTGGTTGTGATCTCGAACCACCCTTATGGCATCCTGGATGGGATGATGCTGGGATATATCCTTAGTAAAACCAGGGGTGATTTCCGCATTCTGGCCAACAGCGTGTTCCGCAAGGCCGAGGAACTCAACCGCTTCATCCTGCCGATCAGCTTTGACGAGGGCCGTGATGCGATGCGTGAAAACCTGGCCAGCCGGAAAGAGGCACTGCGTTACCTGACAGACGGTGGCTGTATCGGAGTTTTCCCCGGCGGCACGGTCTCGACCGCGCTCAAACCCTTCGGGCGGCCGATGGACCCGGGCTGGCGGCGGTTCACGGCCAAGCTGATCTCGCGTTCGGGCGCGCACGTCGTGCCGGTGTTCTTCGACGGCCACAACAGCCGTGCGTTTCAATTGGCCAGCCACGTTCATTCGACATTGCGACTGGCGCTGCTGATCAAAGAGTTCAAGCGGCGTGTGGGTGGCACGGTTCCCGTCATCATAGGCGAGCCGTTGGAACCTCAGGCGCTGACGGCTTATGCCAATGATCAAGCGGGAATGATGGATTATCTGCGGCTGCAGACCTATGGCCTCAGCCCCGAGCCGATCAAAGACTTGGGCTATGGGTTCGAGTTCGAAGACGGGCACTAGGGGCGGTGCCCATCGGGGTTTTTGACAGCGGGCTGGGCGGGTTGACCGTTTTGGGCGCTTTACAAAACGCGCTGCCGGGCCAGGCATTCGTCTATCTGGGCGATCACGCACATGCGCCTTACGGCGCGCGATCCGCGCCTGAGATCTTGGATCTTACGATGGCCGCCTGCGGCCTTTTGTTTGCTCGGGGCTGCGATCTGGTGATTTTGGCGTGCAACACGGCCTCGTCCGTGGCGCTCAAGCCGATGCAGGAGTATTTCGTCACCGCCGACAAGCGTGTTCTGGGCGTTTTCGTCCCGGTAATCGAGGTTTTGGCGGGCCGGGCCTGGGCCGACCGCGCAGCGCCAACGATCGCACCCGTCAATGATGTCCTGTTTTTCGCCACCCCCGCCACGGTCCGCAGTGGCGCTTTCAGCCGCGAAGTGGCCCTGCGTACAAGCAACGTGCGCATAGTCGAGGTGCCTTGCCCCGGTCTGGTCGACGCCCTGGAAACGGACGCACAGGCCGATGCCGCGCGGATCGTGCGGACCTGCACAGCCCAGGGTCTTGCCCAGATGCCCACCCCCGAGGTCACCGTTCTGGGCTGCACCCATTACCCATTGATGCAAACCCAATTTGCTGCCGCACTGCCGCCCGGCACACGGACCCTGTCGCAACCCAGGGCCGTGGCCGATGCGTTGTGCGACTATCTGGCCCGGCACCCGCGGTTTGCGGGCGGCGGCGGGCAAACCTATCTAACCACAGGGCATGCCGGGCCGGTGACCCGGGCCGCGCTGGCATTGACGGGGCGCGACTTGGTCTTTCGCACGGTGTGATTGCGACAGCGCGCACAATCGCTTAGGGAAGCGGGGCAGTGAGTAGGAAGGCAAGGGACCGATGGCACAGACGGCACGGATCGCGATACTGGGGGCAAGCGGCTATACAGGTGCCGAACTTGTTCGATTGATCGCGACACATCCGGGGATGACCGTGACCGCCCTGACCGCCGACCGCCGGGCGGGCGAGGGTATGGGCGCCGTCTTTCCGCATCTGCGCCATCTGGAATTGCCGGTCCTAACCCGGATCGAGGAGGTCGACCCAGACCAGGTGGATCTGTATTTTTGCGCTTTACCGCATGCGACCTCGCAAGAGGTGATCAAGACCCTACCGCGCGACAAAAAGATCGTCGATCTGTCCGCCGACTTCCGACTGCGGGACCCGGACGTCTATGCGGAATGGTACGGCCGGGCCCACAGCGCGATGGACCTGCAGGCCGAGGCGGTCTATGGCTTGACCGAGTTTTACCGCGACGAGGTCCGCACCGCCCGGCTGGTGGCGGGCACCGGTTGCAACGCCGCCACGGGTAATTTCGCGGTGCTGCCCTTGTTGGTGGCTGATGTGATCGATCCCGACGAGATCATTATCAACCTGGCTGGCAGCGTCTCGGGCGCGGGGCGGTCCGCGAAAGAGGGGATGCTGCATTCCGAAGTGTCCGAGGGCTATCACGCCTACAATGTCGCCAAACACCGGCATTTGGCCGAGTTCGCGCAGGAGTTTTCCAAAGTCGTCGGGCGGCCCGTTGAACCCACGTTCGTGCCGCATCTGCTGCCGCAAAATCGGGGCATCCTGGCCACGGTCTATGTGCGCGGCCAGGCCGAAGCGATCCACAATGCGCTGACGGATGCCTATGTTGACGAACCCTTCCTGCATGTTTTGCCGCTGGGCGAGGCGCCCGCGACACGGCATGTCAGGGGCTCGAACTATTGCCATGTTGGCGTTGTGCCGGACCGCCGCCCTGACCGGGCGATTGTTTTCGCGGCGCTGGACAATCTGACCAAGGGCTCGTCAGGCCAGGCGCTACAAAACGCCAACTTGATGCTGGGCTTTCCCGAAACCATGGGGCTGACGATGGCCCCGCTGTTCCCATGAGGGGCGCATGGCCGGTCTGAAGAAAAAACGCCGTATCCAGATGATCTTGGCCGGGGCCGTGTTGCTCTCGGTCGCGACCGCGCTGGTGATTTATGCGGGCCGCGACGCGTTCGAGTTCTTCCGCTCGCCCAGCGACATCGCCCTGGATCCGCCGCGCCCGGGCGAGCGGTTTCGCCTTGGGGGTTTGGTCAAAGAGGATAGCTGGCAGCGCGGTCAGACCCATAGCTTTGTGGTGACCGATACCAACGCGGATTTCCCGGTGCGTTACGAGGGGATCCTGCCTGATCTGTTCCGCGAGGGGCAGGGAACGGTTGTCACTGGCAAAATCGAAGAGGGTGTATTCGTGGCCACCGAGGTTCTCGCCAAACACGACGAAACCTATATGCCGGCCGAGGTTGTCGATGCTCTGAAAGAGCAGGGCGTCTTTCGCGAGGATACCGGCGGGTAAGGTGGGCAAATTGCCCACCCTACGGAACCAAACTCGTCATTTTATCTAGATCTTTACCAATTAGGCGCATCGTCCAGCCCATTATCTGACATTCATTCAGGAGGGTTGGCCGATGCGCAGCGTCGATGCCATTGCGCGGGATATTGTCGCCCGCGAAGGGGGGTTCGTGGATGACCCCGACGATCCCGGCGGGGCCACGAACCACGGGGTGACGATCCACACGATGCGCCGCTTGGGCCTGGATCTGGACCGCGATGGCGATGTGGACACCGCCGATGTCAAAGCGCTCAGCCAGGCACAGGCGATCGAGATCTTCAAAAAGCACTACTATGGCAAGCCGGGGATCGACCGCTTGCCGGGCGCGCTGCAACCCAGCGTGTTTGACATGTATGTCAACGCCGGTGCTCAGGCGGTACGGGTGTTGCAAAATCTTCTGGCCTCTTTCGACGAACCGGTCACGGTCGATGGCGTCATCGGCCCGCGCACGGCGGCGGCCACGGCCCTGGCCTTTGGCAAGGCCCCGGATCATTTGGTCGATGCCTATGGGATCGCCCGCCGGGACTACTATTACGCCCTGGCTGACCGCCGCCCCAGCAGCCGCAAATACGCCCGCCGCCGCGATGGCGGCAAGGGCGGGTGGATCACCCGGGCCGAAGAGTTCATCTCGACCCGTTTTCACCTCTCGTTGGCGCAACACAGAGCGCGGGTGGCGTCATGGGGCTAGCCGCAGGGCTGCTGGGCCTGATCCCCAGCCTGAACCGCACGGCCGAGGTTTTCGTCGCCAATAAAACCGCCGCCGCTGCGCAAGAGCATGCCGAACAGCTCGCCAGCCTGTCGCAACTGGGTGCTGAGTATCAGCAACCCGTGCTGACTTGGTTCGATAGCGTCATCAATGCGCTGAACCGTCTGCCGCGCCCCGCGTTGGCATTGGGCACGCTTGGGCTCTTTGCCTTTGCAATGGTGGATCCGGTGGCCTTTGGGATCCGTATGCAAGGGCTTGCGCTGGTGCCCGAGCCGCTGTGGTGGCTGCTGGGAGCCATTGTCTCGTTCTATTTCGGCGCGCGCGAGTTACATCATTTTCGCGGGCGCGGCGTTGCGGTTCCCGTGGGGCAGGTGGCGCAGGTCGTCAAATCCATGTCCGACTTGCGCGAGGCGCACGGGACGCCAGCGCCCGCTGCGGCTGCATCAGAAAACCCCGCCATCGTCGAATGGCAGGCCCGCGCGACTTGACCCGCCTGACGCGGCACGGCATCACCCCTGAAACAAGGGGGATGCCGTGCCAAGTTATGACTTTGATTGGGTCGATGCCTTTACCGCCACCAAAATGGCGGGCAACCCCTGCATGGTGGTTTATGACGCTGCGGATATCGCCGTCGCTGACCGTTTGCGCCTGGTCCGCGAGACGCGCTTGTCGGAATGCGCATTCCTGATCCCCAGCGCCAAAGCCGACTTCGGCGTGCGCTACTACCTCGCCGACCGCGAGATCCCGCTGGCGGGGCATCCCACGGTTGCCACCATCGCCTCGCTGGTCTCGCGCGGTTTGATCGATTTGAGCGAGACACCCGCCCATCTGACCCTCGAGGTCGGCGCGGGTGTCATAGATATCGAGGTGACGGGCAGCGTGGCCAACCCGGTGGTGACGATGACCCAGCCTGCGCCTGTCTTTGGTGAGACATCCTCGGCCGAAAGCATTGCGCAAATTTGTGGCCTGCCCGAGGGCAGTATCGAAGGTACGCCGCAGATTGTCTCGACCGGGGCGGGCCATTGCATTGCAGTTGTTTCCTCCGCCGCCGTCCTGGCCTCCGCCCAACTCGACCCCGAGCGTCTGGCCGCCTGGCAGGCCAGGCTCGAGACCACCGACGCCGCCCATATCGAACCCTTCCTGGTCACTCTTAGTGGCGCCACACCGCAAGGCGATACCTTCGCCCGCCTGATGCTGCCCCCACCGATGCCGCCCGAGGATCCGTTCACCGGCTCGGCCACGGGCGAGATGGCTGCTTACCTGTGGCATCACGGCCTGATCGACGCGCCAAGTTTCCAAGCCGAACAAGGCCAGCTGATGGGGCGCCCCGGTCAAGCCCGAGTAGAGGTCCTGGGCCCCCGCGACGCCATCACCGGCGTCCGCGTCGGCGGCCCTGGCGTGGTGCTGATGCGCGGGACGTTGGATTTGTAGAGCATCGCGTCCCCGCAGCCTTTAGTGCTTGCGCTAATGCGGAGGAAGGTCGGTTTTTGATGAAGGTTTTTCGATGCGGGCCATTGCGCGCGGTATCGGCGGGGGGTGAATGTCAGGTATCGGGCTATACGCTTGTACGGCCTAAAAGTTAAAGCTGCTCTAGAATCAGAAAGGCAAGAAAACCTATCCAGACCAAGGCAAATACAAGCGGCAGGTTGCCTGAGCTAATCCCCCGCGACCAAATGTTGCCACGATCCGAGTTGTCGTACTTGCCCCTCGGGTGTGGCAGCAGTGCCAGATCCTCATCGCTCAGGTCTTTTGAAAAGTCATTCCACTTATCACGTAAGTTGTTGAGAGCAATACGTCCGTTGGAGAGCACCTGGTTCGAAACCATTGCGACCAATATCAGAGGTGGTCGCGGAAATTCAGACCAGTGGTTAAGGTGGATCGCATGATGAAAGAAGTGATCCGAAATGAAGAAACGAAAGAACCACTCGCCTGAGTTCAAGGCCAAGGTTGCACTTGAAGCGATCCGCGAGGAGATGA
>CALICM010000052.1 GCA_938049225.1 uncultured Paracoccaceae bacterium | reverse complement strand
GAAAATATTCTTTGCCAGATCAACGCCTATCATAATATCCTTTGTCACGATTGCCGTCCTTTCTGCTCAGTGGTCGTAAACACCACTATCCTGGCACATTGCGATGCCGTCTGAGTAGGGCGGCAACCACACCATCTGGCTTGGTCCACCCTATTGCTAACCCTGCCATCGGCAACACTGGCCGAAGTCTGCGACAAAGAAGTGCCAAGTTGGAATCCTGCGACCGGACCAGTGTCGCAGTTCGACTATCTTGTGACCACTGGCTTGAGCCCTTTCGGCTTGTTGGTAATCGGATTGCTTATTGCGGCTTTTGTAATTAGGAAAATTTGGTTTCCGGCCTTGGGAGCCGCAATCACCTTGTTGATCGCGCTAGGACTGAAAAGCATCTGGTTCGATGGCGACGGCATATATATGGCATCGATCAGAGAAGGTTGTCGAGCCTCGCCTAAGTTCGTCCTGATGGCTCTCTCTTTTGCGTTCCTAGTATTCGCGACGCTTGTCGTGATAAAAGTTGCGAGAAATGCTCGTTCGACATAGATGGGCCTCAACCCGTGGGTTTTATCACCGGCGAAAATTGTCGTTTGGGGCATCTGATCTGCGGGCGGTGGTTCCGTAGCTGAGACCGCCCCAATCAAGCTTTGAACCCAGGGGGATGACAATGAATTACGCAGACCAGCAAGCATGGCGGGATATCCAGGCACACCTACCAGAGAAGCTTCATTTCACGTCCGACTATGCCCCGACAGAAGAGTGGTGGCCCTGTCAGGGGCATCGCGTTCACCTGGACCGGTTTCGCAACCCTGATGCGCCGGTTCGGGTCATTCAGTTCCACGGTGTGGGCACCAACGGCCGGCAAATGTCGATGATCTGCGGCGGCCCCCTGTGGAAGCTGGGCTACGAAACCGTGGCTATTGATATGCCGACCTATGGCCTGACCGAACCAGCTAAGGGCAAAGTAATCTCTTATGACGACTGGGTGTCGGTCGCGGACGAATTTATCAACTTCGAACTGGCCCAGGACCCGCGCCCCATTGTGCTGTATGGGTTAAGCGCTGGGGGGATGCTGGCCTATCACGCAGCAGCGGTGAACGGCAATGTCAAAGGCATCGTTGGGATGTGTTTTCTGGACCAGCGCGAACAATTCGTGCGCGACGGCACCGCGCGCAATCTGTTCATGAGCCGCGTGGGTGTGCCCCTGGCCCATATTAGTGCCGCAACGCCGTTGGCCCGGTTGAAACTTCCCATGAGTCTGGTCGCCAAGATGAGCACCCTGGTCAATGACCGTGCAGCTTTAAGAACCTGTATGCGCGACAAGACCTCCGCCGGGAACTGGGTCACCACCAAGTTCCTGAGCAGCTATATGGGTGCCAAACCGGCAGTGGATCTGGAGGATTTCGATGTCTGTCCGATCATGCTGACCCAACCGGCCGAGGACCGCTGGACGCCACATGCGCAAAGCGCCCCTTTCATCCAGCGACTGACCAAGGTCAAAACCCAAACCGTGATGCTGGAAAACGCCGGGCATTACCCGCTGGAACAGCCTGGGTTGGATCAGATGATCGAAGCCATCGACAGCTTTATCAAATCGCTCGACCTGTGAAGACCAATCGCAGGGTTTAAGTGCGGGTTCCACACTGCGAAAATCCGCCTGTGCTATGCGGATCGTTTTCGATCCGATCCGTTTCTAAATTACCGGTACCGCCCCCAAAAAACCTTCGCTAGCTTGAGCTTTCCAGATGGCCATAGGTGGCGTTCGTCTGGGGCTTTTGGGGGAGCAATAGGCACACCGGCGGTTTGTCGCCAGGGGCGCCGGGGGGATCACAGTTGCGTCAGATACGGTTCACAAGTTTTGGGAACGTCGGCACCCTGAAACCAAACACGCTCAACCCAATCGCCCCAGCGGGCCTTGCTTCGTCTGCTCACCCCGCGTGCCCGTGAAGGAGGCCCCGATGACCCCCAAGACCCAGACGCAGCGCGCGTCGCAGTCCAATGTCGCAACGCTATTTGAGCGCGTCCGGGCGCAAACCGACCGGCTGGCGGCCCCTTTGACGGCAGAAGATACGATGTTGCAATCGATGGAGGATGCAAGCCCCGCGAAATGGCATCTGGCCCATACCACCTGGTTTTTTGAGGAGTTCATTCTCAAGCCGTATGTCGCCAGCTACACCTCGCCCGACGATCGTTTCGCTTTTCTCTTTAACTCTTACTACGTCCAAGCGGGTCCGCGGCATGCGCGGGACAAGCGGGGGCTGGTCTCGCGGCCCGGACTGGCCGAAGTGCGGATCTATCGCACATATGTTGAGGAGGCTTTGGCGGACCTGTTGGCCGCGGATCGGGATGATGCCCTGGCCCTGGCCGATCTGGTCGAGTTGGGATGCCATCACGAGATGCAGCATCAGGAACTGCTGGTAACGGATCTGCTGCACGCGTTCTCGCACAACCCGCTGCTGCCGGCCTATCGCGACCCGCAGCCGATGCCCGTCACGACCGAGGTACCGCTGACCTTTACCCAGCATGAGGGCGGGCTGACCAAGATCGGGCATGCGGGCAACGGCTTTGCCTATGATTGCGAGGCGCCCCGGCACACTGTCTATGTCGCACCCTTCCAATTGGCCAATCGGCCGGTCAGCAACCGTGATTGGATCGCTTTTATTGACGATGGCGGCTACGACACCCAGCCAATGTGGCTGATGGAAGGCTGGGCGGTGCGCACGCGCGAGGGCTGGGACGCGCCGCTTTATTGGTGGCGCCAAGACGACGAATGGTGGACCTATACCCTGCGCGGGCCACAGCCGGTGAACTTGGACGCGCCGGTAGTGCATGTCAGCTATTACGAGGCCGATGCCTTTGCCCGCTGGGCCGACGCCCGCCTGCCGACAGAGAGTGAGTGGGAGGTTGCGGCCCGCGATACCACAATCACCGGCAACTTCATGGAGAGCGAGGCGTTTCGCCCCCTGCCCGGCGGGGGGCTTTGGGGGGATGTGTGGGAATGGACGCAAAGCCCCTTCACCCCCTATCCGGGCTTTCGTGCGCCCGAGGGCGCTTTGGGCGAATACAATGGCAAGTTCATGATCAACCAAATGGTGCTGCGTGGCGGATCCTGCGCGACGCCCGTGGCACAGATGCGGCCCACGTACCGGACATTCTTTTACCCGCATCAACGCTGGCAAATGCTGGGCTTGCGCCTGGCGAAGGAGGGGTGAGCCATGGACAAACCTGTTGTTGAGAACCAAGCGCTTCTAACCTCGGCCCTAGCGGGCCTACGGGCCACACCGAAAACCTTGGACAGCAAATGGTTCTATGACGCCACGGGCAGCACGCTGTTTGAAGAGATCACGCAGCTTGAGGAATATTACCCAACCCGGACCGAGACGGCGATTTTGCGCGACCAGGCGGCACGATTGGCGCGCCATGTGCCTGCGGGCGCGGCCTTGGTGGAGCTTGGCAGCGGGGCCAGTCTGAAAACGCGGATCCTGCTGGACGCCTTGCCGGAGTTGGCGGCCTATGTGCCGCTGGATATCTCGGCTGGGTTTTTGGCGCGAACAGCTGACGGGCTGAGGGCGGCCTATCCGGGGCTGAACATCTCGCCCGTGGTGGCGGATTTCATGCAATCAGTCACCCTGCCCCCAACATTGACGGACCGACCTAAGGTCGCGTTCTTTCCCGGGTCGACCCTGGGAAATTTGGCGCCGGAGGATGCGGCAGATTTGCTGAAACGGGTGCGCGACTGGGGCCACGTCGAAGCCTTTATTCTGGGCGTGGATCTGGTCAAGGATCCACAGACGCTGATCCTGGCCTATGACGATCCCCAAGGGGTGACGGCGGCGTTCAACCTGAACATCCTGGCCCGTTTGAACCGCGAGGTGGGCGCCGATTTCGCGCTGGATCACTTTCGGCACGAGGCCCGGTGGAATGCGAAAGCCGCGCGGATCGAGATGCATTTGATCAGCACGATCGCACAGCGGGTGCAATTCGGAGGGGCCGAGATCGCCTTCTCTGCGGGCGAGAGTATTCACACCGAAAACAGCCGAAAATACACCCGCGCCAGCATCACCCAGATCGCCGAGGCCGCCGGATGGCGACTGGACAGCTTTCTGACCGACCCCAAACAGTGGTTCGGAGTTTGCGTGCTGACGCCATCCCTCTACCCTGCCTAGCATCCCGCGCGCTTGCGTCCTATCAAGGGCACAACGCAAGGGGGGGACATGAATACTTATGATCTGAAGGACCAGGTGGCGGTGGTCACCGGGGGCGCCCAGGGCATCGGATTGGCGGTGGCTAAGCGTTTGGCCGCCAGTGGCGCGCGGGTGGCCAGTTGGGATGTAAATGCGGCGGCCAACCTCGCGGCAACCGAGGGGCTGTCGGTAACCTGCGACATCACCGTTTACAACGCCGTGCAGAACGCCCTGACCGAGACCGAGGCCGCTTTGGGGCCGGTGGATATCGTCGTGAATTCGGCGGGGATCGCGGGGCCTAATGCGCCGGTGCAGGACTATGACAACGCGGCCTGGGCCCAGATCGTGGCGGTCAATCTGACCGGAACCTATCATGTCAATAAGGCGGTTGTCACCGGCATGCGGGCGCGGAACTATGGGCGGATCGTCAACATCGCCTCGATCGCGGGCAAAGAGGGAAACCCGAACGCTTGTGCCTATTCCGCCTCCAAGGCAGGGGTTATCGGCTTTACCAAGTCCCTAGGCAAGGAATTGGCGGATGTCGATGTGGCGGTGAACTGCGTCACACCGGCGGCCGCCCGAACCCCGATCTTCGATCAGATGAGCCAAGAACACATTGATTATATGCTGTCCAAAATCCCCCGCGCGCGATTTTTGGAGGTTGAAGAGGCCGCGAATATGATCTGCTGGCTGGCCAGCCGCGAGAACGCCTTCGCGACCGGGGCGGTCTTCGATCTGTCGGGTGGGCGCGCGACCTACTGACCGATAGTGGGTGACCGCTTGCTTAAGGGCGCGGGTCACCCTAGGTAGGCGCTGACGAAAAGATGAGTAAGTTTGATGGCCGGATCCCCCCCTGACGCGACGCCGGAAAGTCGCGCCCCTTCGAAAAAGATCGGCACTTTGGCGGGCTTGATGCCATTCTTATGGCCCTATCGCGGGTTGATGGCGCTGGCACTGCTGGTGTTGATGATCACGGCCATGCTGGCGCTGATCTTGCCGCTGGCGGTGCGCCGGGTGGTGGACGAGTTCAGCGGCGGCGATGTTGCCCTGATGGATGCTTATTTTGGGGCGGCCGTCTTTATCGCAGCACTTTTGGCCTTGGGCACCGCGCTGCGGTTCTATCTGGTCAGCCGCCTGGGCGAGCGGGTCGTGGCGGATATTCGGATCGCGGTTTATCGCCGGGTGATCGGTATGAGCCCAGCGTTCTTTGAGCGGGTATTGACAGGCGAGGTTCTGTCGCGCCTGACCACCGATACCACGCTGATCCAGTCGGTGGTGGGCAGTTCCGTCTCGATCGCGTTGCGCACGATGCTGACCTTTCTGGGCGGATTGATCTTTATGCTGATCACCTCGGCCAAACTGGCGGGACTGGTGCTGCTGGTGGTGCCGATTGTGATTTTGCCGATTGTTGTGCTGGGGCGACGGCTGCGCGCCCTGAGCCGCGAGAGCCAAGCACGGATCGCCGAAAGCTCGGGGCAAGCCTCCGAGACGTTGTTGGCCGCGCAAACCGTCCAGGCCTATACCCACGAGGAGGCCAGCCGCGGCCAATTCGATGGACTGACCGAGCGGGCGTTCGATGCCGCCCGCAAGCGGATCCTGACCCGATCGACGATGACGGCGATTGTGATCTTTTGCATCTTCACTGGGGTTGTGGGCGTGCTTTGGATCGGCGCGCGCGACGTGCGGTCCGACGTCATGACCGCAGGCGAGTTGGTGCAGTTCGTGATCTATGCGGTGATGGTGGCGACGGCGGTCGCGGCCCTGTCCGAGATCTGGGGCGAATTGCAGCGCGCGGCGGGCGCGACGGAACGTTTGGTCGAGTTGCTGAACCTGCGCGACGAGATCGAGGATCCCGCCCAACCCCGCGCTCTGCCCACGCCGGTGCGCGGTGAAATTACCTTTCAAGACGTGGGGTTTCACTATCCGGCACGGCCGGGTGTCGCTGCCCTGGACGGCATTAGTTTGACCGTGCGCCCGGGGGAAACCGTTGCATTGGTTGGCCCCTCGGGCGCTGGAAAAACGACTGTTTTCCAGATGTTGATGCGATTTTTTGATCCAGATTCCGGGCAAATTACCTTGGACGGAACCCCTATCGATCAGGTGATGCGCGAGGATCTGCGCCAGCATTTCGCGCTGGTCCCGCAGGAGGCCGTGATCTTTGCGGCCTCGGCCCGCGAGAACATCCGCTTTGGCCGACCCGGGGCAAGTGACGCCGAGGTTGAGGCGGCGGCGAAGGCGGCGGCGGCGGATGGGTTTCTTAGCGCCCTGCCCGAGGGATATGACACCTATGTGGGCGAGCGCGGCGTGATGCTGTCGGGGGGCCAGCGCCAGCGGATCGCGATTGCCCGGGCAATTTTGCGCGACGCGCCGGTGTTGTTGCTGGACGAGGCGACCTCGGCGCTGGATGCGCAAAGCGAGCGGGCCGTTCAGCAGGCGGTCGAAGGCCTGGCCGCCGGGCGCACGACCCTGATCATCGCGCACCGCCTGGCAACCGTCAAAAAAGCGGATCGGATCGTGGTCCTTGATGGCGGGCAAATCGTGGCCGAAGGGTCGCATGACGCGCTGGTGGCGCAAGGCGGGCTATATGCCCAACTCGCGAGGCTTCAATTTACCGATGGTGCCGCAGCTTAAGCGCAGCTTTTGCTCGCAGCCCGCGGATCTTGGTTGTAGGGTGTCCCGCAAATCGGTTTTTGCCGACGGACCAATACGCAAAACAACGTCCGCGGAACTTGGGAGGGACTATGGCCGAGGTTATCGCCACACGGAACGATATCAGAGCGCTTGAAGAGCAAATGCTGGTCACCGAACGGTGGTCGGCGCGTACGCTATACGAGCAGTTGGAACAGACCGCTGCGGCGCATGGGAATCGGCCCGCGATCAGTTTTCAGATAACCTCGGGGCCGAAAGACCGGTCCGAGACGATGACGTGGCAGGCGCTGCGCAATCGCGTGACCCAGGCCGCAAACCTGTTTCGGCGGATCGGCATCGGGCCCGGCGATGTGGTGGCTTATGTGCTGCCCAACAGCAACGAGACCGTTGTGACGCTTCTGGCCGGGGCGACGGCAGGTATTGTCAGCCCGATCAACCCGCTGCTGCACCGGGATCAGATCGCCGACATCCTGCGCGAAACCGGCGCCAAGGCGGTGGTGACCTTGGCCCCCTTTCCGAAGTCGGATTTGAACGCGCGGGTCTGCGAGGCGGTGGCAAATGCCCCCGAGGTGAAGACGATCCTCGAGGTGAACCTGGCGCATTATCTGGACATTCCCAAACGCTGGTTGATCCCCCTGGTGCGGCCCAAAGCGGCGCATGGGGTGACGGCCAAGCAGATGGATTTCAACAAAGCGGTGGATGCAGAACCCGCGAACCAACTGAGCTTTGAGCAAGATTTCAGCGATCCCATCTGCGCCTATTTCCATACCGGCGGGACGACCGGTATGCCCAAAGTGGCGCAACACCGGCATTCGGGGATTTTATACAACGGCTGGACAGGGGGCACGTATCTGTTCGATGAAACGGACGTGCTGATGTGCCCGCTGCCGCTGTTCCATGTTTTGGCGTCTTATCCTGCGTTTATGAGCTGTCTTTACACCGGTGCGCAATTGGTGATGCCAACCCCGGCGGGCTATCGCGGCGATGGCGTTTTCGACAATTTCTGGAAGCTGATCGAACGATATAGGGCGACATTTCTGATCACCGTGCCGACAGCAGCGGCGGCTTTGATGCAACGGCCGGTGGATGCGGATGTGTCCACGTTGAACTACGCGGTTTCCGGATCGGCCCCTTTGCCCGTCGAACTGTTTCGGCGGTTCGAGGGGGCAACAGGGCTTAAGATCCTTGAGGGTTATGGGATGACCGAAGCGACCTGTCTGGTCTCGATCAACCCGCCTGAGGGGGCGCATAAGGTCGGCTCGGTCGGGTTGCCGTTCCCCTATTGCGATGTTCAGATTAGGGATTGCGCGGCCGATGGCACCGTCAAAACGATCTGCGCGGTGGACGAGATCGGCGAGATTTGTGTAAGGAACCCCGGCGTGGTGACGGGGGCAACCTATACAGAAGCCGATAAGAACCGTGGCCTGTTCACGCCGGATGGGTATCTGCGAACCGGGGACCTGGGGCGGATCGATACGGATGGATATCTTTGGATTACCGGGCGCGCGAAGGATCTGATCATCCGTGGCGGGCACAATATCGATCCCGCAGTGATCGAGGATGCGATGATGGCGCACCCGGATGTGCTGATGGCGGGCGCGATCGGCCAGCCAGACGCGCATGCCGGCGAGGTACCAGCGGTCTATGTGGAGCTGTGCAAGGATTGCAACACAGAGGTGGCCACCCTTATGGCCCATGCGGATGAACGGATCGGCGAGCGCGCCGCGAAACCCAAACACATCGAGGTCCTTGATGAGTTGCCGAAGACGGCGGTCGGCAAAGTGTTCAAGCCCGATCTACGGCGCAGCGCGATCACACGGGTCTACAACGAAACCTTGGCGCAGGCAGGCATCGCCGCAACAGTGGTCGAGGTGATCGAGGACAAAAAGCGCGGGTTGGTCGCGGCGCTCGAACGCGGCGAGGCTGGGATATCGGATGCGCAAATCGGCGCCGTACTGGACAGCTTTACCAATGCTTGGATTTGGAAGGAATGATTGGGGGCATGGCCCGGCTTGTGCCTGGGCGACTTTAATGGGATGTCGACCCTGCTGTCAGGTCGGCTGATCCTTAGTCGCCGCGCGCGACTCGGCCTGTGTCGCGAGCCGCTGAACACGGACGGTCAGCGTCACTAGTGCATCTGACAAACATTCGGCCAAATCGGCCTGCCCACTCGCCCGTGCGTATGTTATCAAGTCGACCAGTATCTCGGCCATTTGATCATTATTTTTCGGTAAATACATCAAAAGCTCGCATTTGCGTGCCGGTCCCACCCCGACGCAATCCTATCTGTAGGTAGACTGCAATGCTGAAAAGATTACAATGTGAATCTAGTTAAAATCCTAGATGAATAGTGACTGACGTCACGTTAGCAGTATTTCGGTTGTGTCCTGCGAGTGTGTAATAATAGCGACTAGATTTGACCATTTGGTAAATTTATTCAACAATGCTCGTCGAGTTACTCCAGAGGCTTTGGATTTGCTTCTTCAACAACCTGCGCGCGCCTTCCAACCGACACCAAGTAACGATGCCATCACATGTGCCGCCCGGTCGGTTACTAAGCCGCAATCCTTGCGCAACGACCCGATCCCCCCAGCCCAGGTTCACAACCACGCCAACATGCACTCAACCATTCGCGCGACAGCGCATGGGTTTCGTGCCTTGCCACACACTTGTGTGTTGGGGCAGGCATCGGTTTACCCTTTTGGGCGATAGCGATAGCTTGCGCCAACGCAGGCGGGACTGATCGAGGTTTGACGGATGGGTGAGCGGATTTTTTTGCCAGCGCGACGGGGCGAGACCATCGTGGTTTTCGAGCACAGCGAAGTACCGGAAAAACGCCGGTGGGAGTTTGTCGCGGTGGCGGTGATGGAGAATGGTCAGGCCCGACGCGAGGGATGGGCCCATCTGTCACCGAAGGAACTGAACCACTGTGCGAAGATCGGTGCGCTACTGCCCCGGCTCGAGGCCGAGGTGGGGGCCATGACCCCCTTTGATCTGCACCGGACCGAGGCCGCGCTGGATCTACCCAAGGAATTGGCGATGGTCGAGGGGTCCGCCCTGCTGACCCTTACATTGTACTTGCAGTTGCAGCGGGACACGCTGGTCACTGCGGCCTCGGTCGCACGATACCGCGCCCGCGCGGCGGCCGAGCGGGTCGAGGCGGGGTTGTCAGCCTCGATCTATACCCAACTACTGAAAGTTGGAGACGCTGAAGGGGCAGGCAGCTTGCTGGACCAGGATCTGGCCGTGGTGCCCGAGCGCCCACCCAGAACCCGTGACTGGGGCTTTTTCTTTGGCCAAGCGGCAGGCGTGCGGCGGCGCCAGGCGCGTGACGCCGAGGCCATCGCGCTGTTACATCGAAGTTTGACGTGCTGGCCGACAGCACACACCTGGCGCCGGATCGGCGGCATTCACGAGGCACAGGGACAGATGTCACAAGCAATATCCGCGTTTGAATCCGCCGAAAAACTCGGCCCCCTGCCCGCCCAAGCGACGATCCGCCTGGCGCGGTGGTTGTTGGCCGAGGAACGCATCGACGACGCTCGGCGCACAGCCCTATTGGCGCGCGAACGAGGGGCGGGGAATGCGCATGTGATCCTGGATCAATTGCCCTCCCAGGCCGACTAGCGCGCTTTGGTTTCACCTTAAACCATCACTGATCGGCTTTCGTGTTCAAGCCGAAGGCGAAAGGCCGCGAAAGCCGATTCAGGTTCGAGTCGAATTGCCAAAAGCTTGCTGGGCCGCACAGTAAATTAGGTGGACAGGTGTCAGTTCAGCCGTATGGTACCTGGTGTTAAGTCGCAGTAAGCGACAGCACCACTACCGTCCGGGGAGGGCAAAATGATACCAGCCGCATTCGAGTACCACCGGCCAAGTGACGTCGCCGGCGCACTTAGCCTGCTCAGCACGCATGGCGACGACGCCCGTGTTTTGGCAGGCGGCCACAGCTTAATCCCGATGATGAAGCTGCGGATGGCCAGCGTCGAGCATCTGGTGGATTTGCAGGATGTGGCCGAATTGAAGGGGATTTCGGTGGCGGACGGCCACGTCACACTGGGGGCAATGGTCACGCAGCACAGCTTGATCGAAAGCGCAGAACTGGCCGAGGCGGCGCCGATTGTGCGCGAGGCAGCGCTGCAGATCGCGGATCCTCAAGTGCGGTATATGGGCACCGTTGGGGGGAATGTAGCGAACGGCGACCCAGGCAACGATATGCCGGGGTTGATGCAGTGTTTGGATGCGCGCTTTACGCTTCAGGGGCCGAACGGCAGCCGCGAGGTCGCGGCACGAGCGTATTACGAGGCCGCGTATTTCACAGCGCGGGCGGATGACGAGATCCTGACGCAGATCAGCTTCGCGGTGCCGGTCGGTGGCTATGCCTATGAGAAGCAGAAACGCAAAGTCGGGGATTATGCGACAGCCGCCTGCGGGGTCGTCCTGGCCAAGGAGGGGGCGCTTTGCACCTCGGCCTCGGTCGCGATGACGAACCTGGCGGATGTGCCGGTCTGGTCCGAGGCCGCAGGGGCAGCATTGGTCGGCACGGATTGTGGGCCCGAGGCGGTCAAGACCGCTGTAGCCGCAGCCGTGGCCGATATCGACCCGGCAGAGGATAATCGCGGGCCGGTGGCCTTTAAGCGCCATGTGGCGGGGATTATCATCGGGCGGGCGATCAGCCGCGCCTGGTCGCGAGCGTAAGGAGCAGGACCATGGGCAAACAGATTTACAAGATGACCGTGAACGGCCAGGTCAAAGAGGTAATGGCCGAGCCGCGCGAACTGCTGATCTACGTGCTGCGCGAGAAGCTGGACCTGACCGGCCCGCATGTGGGCTGCGAGACCAGCCATTGTGGCGCCTGCACGGTCGAGATGAACGGCATGTCGGTGAAATCCTGCACAGTGTTCGCAGCCCAAGCCGATGGCGCCGAGATCACCACCATCGAAGGGCTGGGTGATCCCGATGGCCTGCATGTGCTGCAGGAAGCCTTCAAAGAGCATCATGGCCTGCAGTGCGGCTATTGCACGCCAGGCATGATCACCCGCGCGCACCGGCTGCTGCAAGAAAACCCGAACCCAACCGAGGTCGAGGTCCGCATGGGCATCGCCGGCAACCTGTGCCGCTGCACCGGCTATCAGAACATCGTCAAATCCATCCTGGCCGCCGCCGCTCAGATCAACGCCGCTAAGGAGGCCGCAGAATGAACGACCTGACACCTCCCACCCGCGAAGAACGCTCGGCGAAACTGAAGGGCCTGGGCACCAGCCGCAAACGCGTCGAGGATGCGCGGTTCACCCAGGGCAAGGGCAACTATGTCGACGACATCAAGCTGCCCGGCATGCTGCACGGCGATTTCGTGCGCTCGCCCTATGGGCATGCGCGGATCAAGTCGGTGAACATTGACGCGGCCATGGCGCTGCCTGGTGTGATCGCCGTTCTGCAGGCCAAGGATCTGGAGCCTTTGTCCTTGCATTGGATGCCCACGCTGGCGGGCGACAAACAGATGGTGCTGGCCGACGGCAAGGTGCTGTTCCAGGGTCAGGAGGTCGCCTTTGTCGTGGCCGAGGATCGGTATATCGCCGCCGACGCGGTTGAACTGGTCGAGGTTGAGTATGAAGAACTGCCGGTCGTCGTTGACCCGTTCAAGGCGCTTGCACCAGATGCACCTGTCTTGCGTGAGGATCTTGAGGCCGGGGCCGATGGCGCCCATGGCCCCCGCCGCCATCACAACCATATCTTCCTGTGGGAAGAGGGCGACAAAGCGGCCACCGAGCAGGTGATCGACAGCGCCGAAGTCGTGGCGGAGGAAATGATCTGCTATCAGCGCGTACACCCCTGCCCGCTCGAGACCTGCGGCTCGGTCGCCTCGATGGACAAGGTCAACGGCAAGCTGACGTTGTACGGGACATTCCAAGCGCCGCATGTGGTGCGCACGGTCGCTTCGCTACTGAGCGGGATTGAGGAGCACAACATCCGCGTGGTCAGCCCCGATATCGGCGGTGGCTTCGGAAATAAAGTGGGCGTCTATCCCGGCTATGTCTGCTCCATCGTCGCCTCGATCGTCACGGGGCGCCCGGTGAAGTTCATCGAGGATCGGATGGACAATCTGATGACCACCGCCTTTGCGCGGGACTATTGGATGAAGGGGCGGATCAGCGCCACCAAGGACGGAAAGATCACCGCCCTGCATGCGCATGTGACCGCCGACCACGGCGCCTTTGACGCCTGCGCGGATCCCACGAAGTTCCCGGCGGGGTTCTTTCACATCTGCACGGGGTCCTATGACATCCCGGTGGCGTATTGCGGTGTGGACGGGGTCTATACCAACAAAGCACCTGGTGGCGTGGCCTATCGCTGCTCGTTCCGGGTGACCGAGGCCGCCTATTTCATCGAACGGATGATCGAGGTTCTGGCCATGGAGTTGAACATGGACGCGGCCGAGCTGCGCCGGATCAATTTCATCAAAAAGGACCAGTTTCCGTATCACTCGGCCCTCGGCTGGGAGTATGACAGCGGCGACTACCATACCGCCTGGGACAAGGCGCTTGAGGCCGTCGACTACGCAGGTCTGCGCAAAGAACAGGCCGCGCGTGTCGAAGCGTTCAAGCGTGGCGAGACCCGCAAGTTGCTGGGCATCGGCCTGTGCCATTTCACCGAGATTGTGGGCGCGGGGCCAGTTAAAAACTGCGATATCCTGGGAATGGGGATGTTCGACAGCTGCGAGATCCGCATTCACCCCACCGGCAGCGCGATTGCCCGACTGGGCACGATTTCCCAGGGTCAGGGGCATGCGACGACCTTTGCGCAGATCCTGGCAACCGAGATCGGGATCCCCGCGGATAGTATCACCATCGAAGAGGGCGATACCGATACCGCGCCTTATGGTCTGGGAACATATGGCTCGCGCTCGACCCCTGTCGCGGGGGCAGCCACGGCCATGGCGGGGCGCAAGATCCGGGCCAAGGCGCAGATGATCGCGGCCTATCTGCTTGAGGTGCATGACGACGATGTCGAGTTCGACGTCGACCGTTTCGTGGTCAAGGGCGCGCCCGAACGTTTCAAGACAATGGCCGAGATCGCCTATGCCTCGTACAACCAAGCCATCCCGGGGGTCGAGCCGGGGCTGGAGGCGGTCAGCTATTACGACCCGCCCAATATGACCTATCCCTTCGGCGCTTACGTCTGTGTGATGGAGATCGACGTGGACACCGGCACGCATGAGGTCCGGCAGTTCTATGCGCTGGACGATTGCGGCACCCGGATCAACCCGATGGTGATCGAGGGTCAGGTGCATGGCGGGCTGACCGAGGCACTAGCCATCGCCATGGGCCAAGAGATCGCCTATGACGAGATGGGGAATGTGAAGACCGGCACCTTGATGGATTTCTTCCTGCCCACGGCGGTCGAAACCCCGCATTATACCACCGATTTCACCGAAACCCCCAGCCCACACCACCCCATCGGCGCCAAGGGCGTCGGCGAAAGCCCGAATGTGGGCGGCGTGCCGGCATTTTCCAACGCCGTGCACGACGCCTTCCGTGCCTTCGGACTGCGGCAATCAAACATGCCCCACGACCATTGGCGGATCTGGAAAATCGCCAATGACCTGGGTCTGCATGACTAAAGAGCCCCCCCCTAGGGTGGGCAATCTGCCCACCCCCGTTGCCTTGGGCCCGGCACGATGAGAAACTGGGAAACGCTGCGGGCCCAGATGGCCGAGACCGGCTATATCGCGCCCGACGATCTGGCGATGGCGCTGTATATCGCCATGTCCCTGGGGCGCCCCTTGCTGCTGGAAGGCGCGGCTGGGGTCGGTAAGACCGAAGTGGCGCGCGTCCTGGCGCAAGTTGAGAGCTGCGAGCTGATCCGGCTGCAGTGCTATGAGGGGCTTGATGCCGCGCAGGCGATCTATGAATGGAACTACCAGCGGCAGCTTTTGGCGATCCGCGCGGCGGCCGAGGATGGCGAGACCGGAAAGGCGGTCGAAGCCCGGATCTTCTCAGAAGAGTACCTGCTAGAGCGGCCCCTGCTGCAGGCGATCCGACGCCCGGTCGCGCCCGTCCTGTTGATCGACGAGATCGACCGAGCGGATGAGGAATTTGAGGCTTATCTGCTGGAAGTTCTGTCCGAGTTTCAAATCACCGTGCCTGAGCTGGGGACCATTCAGGCCACCACCCGCCCGCATGTGATCCTGACCTCCAATGGCACCCGCGACCTGAGTGACGCACTACGGCGGCGCTGCATCTATGCCCATGTCGACTATCCGGATCGGACGGCAGAACTGGCGATCTTGGCCGCCCGCTGCCCCGGTGTGGAGGCGCAATTGGCCAGGCAGATCGTGGGCTTTGTCCAGGCCATCCGCCGCGAAGACCTTGAGAAAACCCCCGGCATCGCCGAGATGCTGGATTTCGCCGCCGCCCTAATCGGGTTGGGCGTGAATGATCTGACCGACGATCCAGAGGTGCTGCAGGCAACCCTGGCCACTCTGCTGAAAACCCAATCCGACCGGGCCGCAATCCCGCCCGAAGTGGCCGCCCGGCTGGCGGGCAAGGCCGCGTGAGCAAGGTCACCCGTTTTGCGGCCAGGGATCCGGGACCGGCCGCGCGGGTCGCGGGTTTCGTGGGGCATTTGCGGGACCATGGGTTTCGCCTGGGCGTGGCCGAGACGGATACCGCCCTGCGGGCGTTGACAACAGTCGAGGGCGCCGACCCGGGCCAGGCGCGGCTGGCTTTGAAGGCGGTCTGCGCAGGCTGTGCCGAGGATGTCATACGGTTCGACCGGTTGTTCGACAGCTATTGGATGGCCGATGGCCGGGTCCGGCAAAAGGTGCTGCCCTCCGAACGAACCTCGGCGCCCCAGCATGTGCGCAGCAGCCGTGAAGATCACGGGGCCGAGGCTGGGACGGCCGGCTCGATCCACGCGCCAGAAGCTGGCGACGGCGAGACCGCGTCCGAGGGGACCGGCAAGCTGGTTGCATCGACCGCCCGCAATCTGATGAAGAAAGATTTGCGGGAATTGGTCTCGGCCGAGGATATTCGCGCGGCCGAGGCCGTCGCGCGGCGTCTGGGGCAGGCCCTGCGCGACCGGCGCTCGCGCCGTCGGAGGGCGGCGCGCAAGGGGGCGCAGCTGGATCTGCGGCGCACGATCCGTGCCAGCCTGGCAACGGGCGGCGAGCCGCTGCGCCTGGCACGGCGGCGGCGGCCGGACCGACCGGTCAAGATCGTGGCGCTCTGCGATGTCTCAGGCTCGATGACCGTCTACGCGCGCCCGTTTCTGGCGTTCCTGGCCGGGCTGATGCGCGCCGATCCGGCCTCGGACGCCTATCTGTTTCACACCCGTCTGGTGCGGATCACCGAAGCGCTGCGCGACGACGATCCGTTGCGCGCGCTGAACCGGATTACGCTGTTGGCGGACGGGTTTGGTGGTGGCTCGCGCATTGGCGGTAACCTGGACCAATTCGCGCGCAGCTATGCCCGACGGTTCGTGGATGGGCGCAGCGTGGTGGTGATCCTGTCGGATGGCTATGACACTGACCCGCCCGAAGTACTGGATGCGGCCCTCAAACGATTGCGCAAGCGGGGCTGCCGTATCGTCTGGCTGAACCCGCTAAAGGGCTGGGCCGGTTACGCACCGGTCGCACGCGGTATGGCCGCTGCCCTGCCCCATTTGGACCTGTTCGCGGCGGCGAATACGCTGGGCGATCTGGCTGCGTTAGAAACACGGCTGGGCCGCTTATGACTGATCCGTTGCGGACCCGCATGGATCAACTGCAGGCCGAGGGCCAGCCTTTTGCCGTGGCCACCGTGGTGCGGACGGTGGATGCGACTTCGGCCAAACCTGGGGCCAAGGCGCTGGTCCTTGCCGACGGCACATTGGCCGAGGGCTGGGTGGGCAGCGCCTGCGTGCGCGGTGCCGTTGCCAAAGCGGCGCGCGAGGCAGTGGCCAGCGGCGCGCCTCAGTTTATCTCGTTGCGGCCCGAGGCGCTTTTGGCGGCCGAAGGTGTCGCGCCCGGCGACGAGCGTGCGGGCATCCGCTTCGCCCGCAACGGCTGCCCCAGCAAGGGCTCGATGGATATTTTCGTAGAACCCGTCCTGCCCCTGCCCCGCTTGGTGATTTGCGGCGCCGGGCCTGTGGCACTTGCCTTGGCCGACCTTTCGGCCCGCTTCGAACTGCACCGCACCCTCTGCGCCCCGGGCGCCACGGTTTCGCCTGATGTTGATGTGATCCAAGACAGCTTCGATATCAGCGCAGCGCGCTTCGTCGTGGTGGCAACCCAGGGCAACGGCGATGCGCAGGCCCTGCAAACGGCCCTGGGCGCACCCTGGGTCGCCTTTGTCGGTAGCCGCAAGAAATACGCCGCCCTGCGCGCCCGGCTTGAGGCCGAGGGGGCCGATCCTGCGGCGCTGGCCGCCGTCATCGCCCCGGCGGGCCTGGACATTCAAGCGATCACACCCGAGGAGATCGCCCTGTCGATCCTGGCCCAAATCATCGCCGAGCGGCGCGCCGGGGTGAAAGCCTCAGAGGGGCGTGGCGAGGGTTAGATCCGCGCTGAGATGAACCAACCTGGCGGGTTCGCCTGGCTGGATGTGGCCCAGGGTCGTGGTCAAAAGACCCGCCGGGATCGAGGTGGCCATGCGGATCGCCTGCTCCAAGTCGAGGCCAACCTGGTCCACCATCACCTTCAGCGCCTGTGGCATCGTCAGATCAGCCCCTGCAAGCGTGCCATTGGCCAAAGTCAGACCGCCGCGATCGCGCAGGATCTGGCGGCCATTCAGGGTGAAACTTTGAATGGCCGAGCCTACGGTCGCCATCGCATCACTGACCAAAAAGATCTGACCCGGACCGCGTTTGGCTGCCAGCGCGGCGCGGATTGTCGCGGGATGGACATGGATGCCATCCGCAATCAAACCCGTCGATACATGCGGCGTATCGAGCGTTGCCCCAACAAGGCCGGGCGTGCGGGATCCGAGTTGGGACATCGCGTTGAAGAGGTGCGTGGTTAGCGTCGCACCCTGGCCAAACGCGGTTTGGCAGTTGGCATAACTGGCGTCAGTGTGGCCAAGGGAAATCAAAACCCCCGCCTCTGTCAGTGCTTTAATCTGCGAAAGCTCGCTGTTTTCAGGGGCCAGGGTCAGCAACAGGTTCGGAAGTCTCTGCGCCGCGTCCAGGTAGGTCTCGACATCCACATCGGTCATGGGGCGGATTAGGTCCGGGTCATGCGCGCCTTTGCGTTCGGGGTCCAGGTGCGGACCTTCAAGGTGCAGGCCGATAATGCCCGGGGTGTTTTGGGCGACAGCCTCGACGGTTGCCTCGATCGCCGCTTGAGTGCGGGCGGGCGTATCGGTGATCAGGGTCGGCAGGATCGCGGCGGTGCCAGTGGAGGCATGGGCGACGGCGATTTTGGCCAAAGCCTCG
Source organism: uncultured Paracoccaceae bacterium (assembly GCA_938049225.1). Taxonomy (GTDB): domain Bacteria; phylum Pseudomonadota; class Alphaproteobacteria; order Rhodobacterales; family Rhodobacteraceae; genus Halovulum. Next base: position 16,623 of record CALICM010000052.1, on the reverse strand, counting down.
GGCGTTTGGGCGTCGTTGAACATCACCCCGCCACCGCCGTTCACCTGCAAATCGACAAATCCTGGCGCGATGGTGCCGCCGGGCAGCGTCTTATGCGGTCCATCGGGCGGATCGCGGGTGATCGCGACCACCCTATCGCCGTCCAGCACCAACGCATGATCGTGATGCAACGTAGTACCGTCGTGGATATCAGCCCCGGTTAGGATGGTTTGAGGCATCAGGTCGTCTCGGTCACTTTGCTCAGATGACGCGGCGCGTCGGGGTCGATGCCCCGGGAACGGGCAGTCGCCTCGACCATCGCATAGAAACTGGTGATCAGGGCGATGGGGTCGGTCAGCGGGTGGCCGGTGCGTGGGGCCGGCAGCGCGTGGGCTTTGGATTTGGTCGAGGTGATGAAGACGGCCGCCCCTTTTGCGGCGATCTGGTCGGCGGTTTGCGCGATGATCGGCTCGGCCTCGTCAGCAACGGCCAGTGCAAGAACCGGAAAGCCGGGGGCGACGATGGACACGGGGCCATGCAGAACCTCGGCCGAGGAATACGCCTCGGCATGGATTTGGCAGGTTTCCTTGAACTTCAATGCGGCCTCGCAAGCCATGGCATAGGCCGGGCCGCGGCCTAGGCAATAGAGCGAGTGGTGATCCGAAAGGGCCCGCTGCAGGTCGGGCCAGTCTTGACGGGTGGCGGCCTCAAGCGTTTCGGGCAATGCTCGAATGGCCCCGCGCAGAGCCGTGTCATCGGCCCATTCGGCCAGCAGCCACAGGCCTGCAACCGCGGAATTCACGAATGTCTTAGTGGCCGCGACCGCCCGCTCGGGGCCCGCGTGCAGAGCAAGCGTGTGATCGCTTGCGGCAGCTAGCGGCGAGGCTGGGTCATTGGTCAACGCCAACGTCAGTGCACCGCCTTGCCGCGCCATTTCGGCAGCCGCAACGATATCCGGGCTTTGTCCAGATTGGGACACAGCCAAAGCGCCGCTCTTGGCCAAGCGCAGAGGGCGGTCATAGACGGAAGCAATCGAGGGTCCGACCGAGGCCACGGGGATGCCCAAAAGCAACTCACTGGCGTATTTGAGGTAGGTGGCGACATGGTCCGACGAACCGCGTGCGATGCTGATCAGGAATGCGGGGTCACGGGCACGCAGGGCGCTGGCCGTTCGGGTGATCTGCTGAGCATCGGTGGTCAGCAGCAGGTCAACGGCGGTAGGGATCTGGTCGATCTCGGCGCGCATTTGGGTGGTCATGGGCTATCCAATGCTTGACGGGCGAGGTGGAAGGCGCCGTCCAGGGCGGTGCCTTTGGGATCTTGGAACGCGGCTTGGGGCAGATAGGGGCGATAGGCTGGGCCCAACCCCCCGGTCAAGCACAGCGGGTCACCTGGACGAAAGCCCAGCGCTGTAAGGGACCGCGTCAGGTAATCGGCACCTTGGGTCATGAGGTCATGCGCAAGCGGGTCATCGGACCGAGTGATCTGAGGGGCGAATTGAGCATAATCCGCTGGTGTCGCGGTCAGGCTGAAGGCAGTGATTTTCGCCGGCTCCCGCTCAAACTCGGCCAGCAGGGATCGGGTGAGCGTGGTGTGGGGGCGGACGCCATCGTACGCAAGCAGCGTGTGTTCCAGGGCGGCATGACCGAGGCGGGCGCCCGAGGCTTGATCGCCGATGCAAAACCCCCAACCGCCGATAAAGCGATGCTGACCGCCGGTGCTGGCGGCAACAAAGCTGCCGGTCCCAATGGCCAGCAGATACCCATCGCCTTGAAGCGCGCCCGCCAGGGTCGTGGGGCGGTCGTCGGTAACGGTCGCCTGGAAGGGCAGCGCTTGAGCAATCCGAGCCGCATCGGCTGCGCTCATGACGCCCGCCAAGCCGATATGCGCTTGGGCAAGGGCGATGTCCACATCCGCTTGGCGGGCAGCCTCGTGGACCGTTTCTTTAAGCGTTTCAATGACTTGAACGGGATTTGAGGCAAAATTGGCCGGACCACCGGTCGCGGTTGCAAGGATCCCGTCGCGGGTGCCCACGGCCACACGGCACCCGCTACCACCGCCATCAGCGCCGATCAGGATTTGGCGGTCGAGTGTGCTCATGTCTTGGGTTTAGCGCAGGTCGGCGCGCGACGGAAGCTGTGGTGGACAGCGCGATGGGCTCGCGCGTTAACTAAAGAGATGGAGAATCGCCCGCCCCCCTCTAAGACCGAAGCCACCGTGGACAGCGTACCGATCGACCGGCTGTCGCGCAGCGCGGCCTTGACAACAATGCTGGATGGCCAAATCGCGGCGGTCGACAGCCTGCGGGGCGCGTTGCCTGCGATTGAAGCAGGCGCGGTACTGATGGCCGAGACCTTGGGGGCTGGCGGGCGCGTGGCCTATGCGGCCGCGGGCAGCTCAGGGCTGATGGGGCTGGCCGATGGGGTGGAACTGCCCGGGACCTTTGGGGTCGATCCGGGCCAGATTCTGATCCTCATGGCGGGGGGTGTCCCAGAGGATGGGGTAATGCCCAATGCGGCGGAGGATGACGAGGCGGCGGCCGAGGCGGCGGTGAACCAGCTTTCCGCAGGGGATTTGATCGTGGCACTCAGCGCCAGCGGCACGACGCCCTATCCTTGTGCGGTGGCACGCCTTGGGCGCGCCAAGGGGCTGCGGGTGATCGCGATCGCGAATAACGCGGGCGCCCCGTTGCTGGGGCTGGCGGATGTCGCGATTTGCGCGCCAACCCCGCCCGAGGTTTTGGCAGGCTCAACACGACTGGGCGCGGGCACGGCGCAAAAGGTCGCTTTGAATATGATGTCGACACTGGCGGGTGTCCTGATGGGGCATGTGCATAGTGGGATGATGGTGAATGTGGTGGCGGATAACGCCAAGCTGGTTGACCGCGCCAGGCGCATCGTCGCGGCGATTGCCGGGGTTGAGCCGGACGCGGCGGCGGCGGCTTTGGATCAAACCCAAGGCCGCGTGAAACCAGCGGTTTTGGTGGCGCGTGGCATGACCGTTGACGAGGCCGCAGCGGTTCTGACAGGATCCAAGGGTCAGCTGCGGCCCTGTCTAGCCGCGCTGGAGACCACATAAAGAACGATAATGGACGGACACTCAGGGGGTTACGATGACACGGATGACTTTTATGGGCGGGCTGTTGGCCTCGACCCTGCTCGCCGGTACGGCACTCGCACAGGATGTGACGCTGACCATCGAGAGCTGGCGCAACGACGATCTTGCGATCTGGCAAGACAGCATCATACCAGCTTTCGAAGCGGCAAACCCAGGGATCAAGGTCAACTTCACGCCTTCGGCCCCGGCGGAATACAATGCAGCGCTGAACGCCAAACTCGACGCGGGCTCGGCAGGGGATTTGATCACCTGCCGCCCCTTCGATGCCTCGCTGGCGCTCTATGACGCCGGGCATCTGGCCGATATTACTGACCTTGAGGGGATGGCGAACTTCTCAGACGTCGCCAAATCGGGCTGGAGCACGGACGACGGCGCGGTTCAATTCTGCGTGCCCATGGCCTCGGTCATCCACGGCTTCATCTACAACAAGGACGCTTTCGCCGACCTGGGCCTAAGCGTTCCCACGACCGAGGCCGAGTTCTTCGCCGCGCTTGACGCGATCAAGGCCGACGGCGGCTATATCCCCATGGCCATGGGCACCAACGACCAATGGGAAGCGGCCACGATGGGCTATAACAATATCGGCCCCAACTATTGGAAGGGCGAAGAAGGGCGCTTGGCGCTGATTGCGGGCGAACAGTCCCTGACCGACGAGCCCTGGGTCGCGCCCTACCGCCAACTGGCCAAATGGGGCGACTATCTGGGCGACGGCTACGAGGCGCAGACCTACCCTGATAGCCAGAACATCTTCACCCTGGGCCGTGCAGCGATCTATCCCGCCGGGTCCTGGGAAATCTCGGGGTTCAATGCCCAAGCTGACTTCGAAATGGGCGCCTTCCCGCCCCCTGTCCAAGCCGCGGGCGATACCTGCTATATCTCGGACCATACGGATATCGCGCTGGGCATGAATGCCAAGACCGAGAATGCGGATGCGGCGAAAACCTTCCTCAATTGGGTTGGTTCGCCCGAATTCGCATCGCTTTATGCTAATGCCCTGCCCGGCTTCTTCTCGCTGTCCAGCCACGACGTGGCGATGGAAGATCCCCTAGCGCAGGAGTTCGTCAGTTGGCGCGGCAAATGCGAGTCCTCGATCCGCTCGACCTATCAGATCCTGTCCCGTGGCACGCCAAATCTGGAAAACGAGACCTGGAACGCCTCGGTCGCCGTCATCAAGGGCGATGAAACGCCCGAAGCCGCCGGCGCGCGGCTGCAGGACGGGTTGGCAAGCTGGTACGCCCCCCAGCAGTAATGCGCTTGGGGTTGGCCTTGGATGCCTCCGGCGGGGATATTTTGAGACAGAAGATGAGCGGGCCTGGTTTGCCCGCCCTCTTTTGTCCTCAAATATCCCCGCCGGAGGCGTTGGGCCGCCTGCAGCTGTCGCCTTTGTTTACGGTTTTTCAACCATGGTCTGATCATCTCGGTACTGCGGTACAGGCGGGGACGTCGATGGCCGTGACAGAAGATGGCACTCTGTCCCCTGTGATGGGGGGCAGAGTGTGAAACGGGTCCGTTGGCACATCCTGGTTTTTCTGGCCCCGGCGGTGCTGGTCTACACCGCCGTGATGATCATCCCTTTGTTCAACACCCTGCGACTGGCCCTCTACGCCGAGGTCGATCAGGCCCGGGTTTTCGTTGGCCTGCAGAACTTCCGCACGCTTTTCGGCAACGCGGTTTGGTCGGAGCAGTTCTGGAACGCCCTGGGCAACAATATCTGGTTCTTCGTCATCCACATGGCCGTGCAAAACCCCATCGGCATCGCCCTTGCGGCCCTGCTGTCGCAACGGCGGCTGCGGTTCGCGGCCTTCTACCGTTCGGCCATTTTCATCCCCACGATCTTGTCCTTCGTGATCGTCGGCTTCGCCTGGAAGCTGATCCTGTCGCCGATCTGGGGCATCGCGCCGGGCATGCTCGACGCCGTCGGCCTCAAAAGCCTCTACGCCCCCTGGCTGGGTCGCGAGGGCACGGCGCTGACAACATTGGCGCTGATCTCGGTCTGGCAGTTCGTAGGCATCCCGATGATGCTGATCTATGCCGCCCTACTGTCGATCCCGGACGAGATCCTCGAGGCCGGGGAATGCGACGGCATCACCGGCTGGTCCGCGTTCTGGAAGATCAAGCTACCGCTGATCCTGCCTTCGATCGGGATCATTTCGATCCTAACATTTGTGGGCAATTTCAACGCTTTCGACTTGATTTATGCGGCCCAGGGCGCGCTGGCGGGTCCAGATTTCAGCACCGATATTCTGGGGACTTTCCTCTATCGCACCTTCTTCGGATTTCAGCTGCAACTGGGCGATCCGCATATGGGCGCGGCCATCGCCTCGGCCATGTTCGCGGTGATCTTGCTGGGGGTCTGCATCTACCTGTTCGGGATCCAAACCCGCATGCGGCGGTACCAGTTTTGAGGGCCGCGCGGGGACAGACCATTGCAGCGCACGGCGCGCTGCTGCTCTATACCGTCATTGCGCTGTTCCCGGTTTTCGTGATTTTGATCAACAGCTTTAAAACCCGCAAGGCGATCTTTCGCGAACCCCTGGCCCTGCCCGACCCAGAAAGCTTCAGCCTGATCGGCTACCAAACCGTGCTGAAACAGGGTGATTTCTTTCTTTACTTCCAAAACTCGATGATCGTCACCGTCGCATCGCTGTTTTTCATTCTACTGTTCGGCGCCATGGCCGCCTTTGCGCTGGCTGAGTACCGGTTTCGGGGCAATATGCTGATGGGCCTTTATCTGGCCCTGGGCATCATGATCCCGATCCGCATCGGCACCGTGGCGATCCTGGAAATGATGGTCGCCACCGGGTTGGTCAACACCCTATGGGCATTGGTCCTGGTCTATACTGCGCAGGGCCTGCCGCTGGCGGTCTTCATCCTCAGCGAGTTCATGCGCCAGGTTTCGGATGACCTCAAGAACGCGGGCCGCGTCGATGGTCTGTCGGAATACCGGATCTTCTTCCGTCTGGTCTTGCCCCTGGTGCGCCCGGCGATGGCCACGGTGGCCGTGTTCAACATGATCCCGATCTGGAACGATCTGTGGTTCCCGCTGATCTTGGCCCCGGCCGAGGAGGTCAAGACCCTGACCCTTGGCAGCCAGGTCTTCATCGGCCAGTTCGTGACTGACTGGAACGCCGTGCTCTCGGCGCTCAGCCTGGCGATCCTGCCGGTGATGGCGCTTTATATGGTGTTTTCGCGACAGTTGATCCGGGGCATTACGTCGGGGGCAGTGAAATGAGGGTGCTGATCGCAGGCCTGGGAAACATGGGACTTAGCCATGCACTGGCGTGGCATGGGCTGGCAGGCGCGCAGATTGTCGGTCTGGTGAACCGGTCGCCGGTGGCCTTGCCCGACGCGTTGCAGGGCTATCCGTTTTATCGCACCTTTGACGAGGGTCTGGCGCTGACCCCCGACGTCGTCTGCATTGCCACCTATTCCGACAGCCACGCGGACTATGCGATCAAGGCGATGGAGGCCGGTGCCCAAGTCTTTGTCGAAAAGCCCCTGGCCACCACGGTGGCCGACGCCGAACGGGTGGTCGCCGTGGCGCGTACCACGGGTCGCAAGCTGGTCGTTGGCTATATCCTGCGCCATCACTCCAGTTGGATGCGCCTGATCGCCGAGGCGCGGGACCTGGGCGGGCCCTATGTGTTTCGCATGAACCTGAACCAACAATCCGACGGGCCGACCTGGGCCGTGCATAAGGCGCTGATGGAAACCACCAGCCCGATTGTCGACTGCGGCGTGCACTATGTCGATGTGATGTGCCAGATCACCGACGCGCGCCCGGTGCGGGTTCACGGCATGGGCCTTAGGCTGAGCGACGAGATCGCGCCTGATATGTACAACTACGGCCAGTTTCAGGTGGTGTTCGACGACGGCTCGGTCGGCTGGTACGAGGCCGGCTGGGGCCCGATGATGTCCGAGACCGCGTTCTTCGTGAAAGATGTTGTTTCGCCCCAAGGCGCGGTGTCGATTGTCGAGGGCAACACCGACGGCTCGGACGATGTCGAGGGTCACACGAAAGTGGGCGCGATCCTAGTGCACCGACCCAGCGGCGACCAAATCATCGATATGCCGGGCGAGCCGGACCACCAGGCCCTGTGCGACGCCGAACAGGCGTTCGTAAAGCGGGCGATTTTGGAGGATTTGGATTTGGACCGCCACATGGACGACGCTGTGCAATCGTTGCGCATCTGCCTTGCAGCGGACCAGAGCATTCGGACAGGCCAGGTGGTGACGCTATGACGGCGCTTGTCCTAGAAGGGGTGTCGAAGTCGTTCGGCAAAACGCAGGTGCTGCACGACATCAGTCTAACGGTCGAAGATGGCGAGTTCGTTGTCTTCGTCGGCCCCTCGGGCTGCGGGAAATCTACCCTGCTCAGGATCATCGCAGGGCTGGACACCGCGACCCAGGGCCGCGTCCTGATCGGGGGCCAGGACGTGACCGACGTGCCCCCTGCCAAACGCGGCATCGCGATGGTGTTCCAATCCTATGCCCTTTATCCGCACCTGAACGTGCGCGGGAACATGGCCCTGGGCCTGCGGCAAGAAAATCAGTCCAAAGCGGTGATCGACCGGCGGGTGAGTAAGGCCAGCGCCATGCTGTCACTGGACGACTTTCTGGCCCGCCGCCCGGCGGAACTGTCCGGCGGCCAGCGCCAGCGCGTCGCCATTGGACGCGCCATCGTGCGCGAGCCGAAGCTGTTTCTTTTTGACGAGCCCCTGTCCAACCTGGACGCCGCCCTGCGGGTCAACACCCGGGTCGAGATCGCCGATCTGCACCGCAGCCTGAGCGCCAGTATGGTTTATGTCACCCACGACCAGACCGAGGCGATGACGCTGGCCGACCGGATCGTGGTCTTGCGCGACGGCCATGTCGAGCAGATCGGCACACCGATGGAGCTATATAACAACCCCATCAATCGGTTCGTGGCAGGGTTCTTGGGCGCGCCGTCCATGAATTTTTTGGAACGATCGGTGGACGTGCCGACGGGCGCCGTTCTGGGGATCCGCCCCGAGCATCTGCGGCTGCAAGACGGCGGACAAACGGCGGGCACCGTCACCCATGTCGAGCGGCTGGGCGGCGACACGAACCTGCTGGTGACCACCGGCGCAGGCGAGCGGTTGGTGGTAAGGCTGTTTGGGCAGCATGCGATAGAGGTGGGGACCGAGGTGGGGTTAGGTTTTGACCCTGCGGATGCGTTTTTGTTTGGCGCGGATGGGGCGCGGTTGCCTGCAGCGGCGGGTTAGACCAAAGAGCGGGCGGCGTCAGGGCCGCTTGGCCACCACATCGACCTCGACCAAAGCACCCACGGCGAGGGCCGTAACGCCAACGCAGGTGCGGGCGGGCAGTTTGCCCGCTTCAAAATAGCTTTGGTATGCCAGGTTCATTGTCGCGTAATCCCGCTCGAACGCGGTCAGATAGATCCGCGCTTGGACCACATGTTCAAACCCCAACTCAAGCCCGCCGAGAACAAGGCCCAGATTGTCCATCACCCGGCGGGTTTGGGCGTCGATCCCCCCGGGCAGCGCCCGCTCGGGCTGACCAGGCCAGGTCGGCATTTGGCCGGTCAGGTACACCCAACCGTCCGCCTCGGCCGCATGCGAAAAGGTCGCGACCGGTTGCGGGGCCGCGTTGATCATATGAAAGGTTGGGAGCGGCATGTGAAACACTTATGAAGGGCATTAAGGAACGTGCCAGATGGCAATCGCCCGGGACTTGCGGTATCGACCAAAGGGCACCAGCCTTTGGTTGTCGCCTTGTAGATCAACTTATAGGCAAACACAAAATTGCCTTTTTTGAAGTTGATATTGGAAAAGCTTTTTTGAGAGGTCTTAAGGACCGAATTCATGCGTTCCAAACGTCGTCCCATCCTGCTCGCCATAATATGTTTGACAACGGTCGGGGTCCTTGCCGTTCAGCACCTCCAAACCGAAGCGCGCCAGCAGGTGGCAACGTGCCTCCACCTTTCAGATCCACCCACCGCTACTCTGACCGCCTGTACCGCCCTGATAAATCGCGGCCGCGGCCCCGACGTCCAGCTGTCTCGTTACTATTATTGGCGCAGTCGCGCGCACTCGCGCGATGGATCTCATAAGGACGCGCTGAACGACATTGATCAGGCGGTTGCACTAAATCCCCACAGCGCAATAGCCATTGGGCAACGTGGCTGGGTGCACCAAAGAATGGAGAGCTATGATCTGGCCCTTACAGATCTGAATGCAACGTTGCAATTGGACCCAGATTACGTTTGGGCCTGGAGCACGAGGGGTAGCATTTATTGGGATCTGGGCGAGCACGATAAGGCCCTGATGGATTTTACTGCCGCGCTGGCTCTCAACCCGAAACACCTATGGACCCTGCGGATTCGCGCTCATTCATTGGCACGCATGGCGCGGACGGACGAGGCTCTGTCAGCGTATGATCGGTTTCTCGAGGTTTATCCAAAAGACGCGCAAGCTTTTAGGTGGCGCGCACGCATGTTTCGCAATCTGGATCGTACCGCCGAGGAGATCGCTGATCTGGAACAGGTTTTGACCATAGACCCGCAGGACCGGAAATCGCGACGGCATCTTTGGGTCGCTTGCACACATGATATTAAGGCGTGCCGGTCGTCGCCAAAAGCAGCGCGAAACGCGCGTGCGGAACTAAGTTGTGCTGAGGCCGAGTTCAAACTCCTAGAAATATTGGACGTCCCAAAAACGTCCGACCTGCACGAGGTTGGCCGTCGTTGGCACATCGTAAGTTCAGTTTATGCGTTCGCTGTCCGCGAGTTGGTTAAGGAACCGAACAAACGGTATGCCCGCATTGTCCTGGTCGCAGACCCACTTTTGGAATGTTATCGGGATGAAAAGAGCCCACCCGGCCACAACATCGCGTACACCAAAGCGGAATTTGACGAGCGAGTCACACCACAATTGCGCCGCGCAGCCATTGAGTTTGCGATGCGCAACTTACAATCCGCATCGTAGCATTTACCGACACACGGCGATCCAGCTTAAAACCGCGCGGCGATGCCGGGCCGTTTTCACCCGGTGCGCCGGACATCTCTAACCAGAGCCGCCCGGTGGATCTGTTTTTGCCCCCGAATACCCCCAAAGCGCTTGCCAGTCTTTGGCGGTTCGGTCTAGCCTTGTCCCATGGTCCGGGAACAGGACCGCGTGATAATCATATGCCGCCCCATGGCGGTAAGGGAGGATACCTTGAAGCTTACTCACCTCTTCGTGGGGGCCGCGACCGCGTCCCTGTTGGCCTTTAGTGCTGCGGCGCAGACCACCACCCTGCGCATCCAGACGCATTATGCGCCCGAGACCGAGTCCGGAAAATTGGCCGCGCAATATGTCGAGGACGTGCAAACCATGTCCGGCGGCGAGATCGCTGTCGAGATGTTCTACAGCTCGTCCGTCGTGAAGTCGGTCGAAACATTCGACGCAGCGGCCACTGGTATTTTGGACTGCGACATGACCGGCGGCGGCTATCAGACTGGCAAAAACCCCGCGTTCCAATTCGTGGGCGACATCATGGGCGGCTACGCGACCCCCTATCAACAGTTGAGCTGGCTATACTACGGCGGCGGGCTGGATGCGGCCCAAGCGCTCTATAACAAATACGACATGCAGCTGGTCGGCTGGTGGGTCTATGGCCAGGAAAGCTTGGCGTCGTCCAAACCGATCCGGAATGCTGCGGACTTTAAGGATTGGAAATTCCGCTCCCCTCCGGGCATGGAAACAAAGATCTTTGAAAAACTGGGCGCGCAGCCCATCGTGATGGATTTCACCGAGATCTTTACCGCCCTAGAAACCGGCATCATCGATGGCGCCGACGCCAGCGGCCTGGCCAACAACGTGGGCCTGGGCCTGTATGACCTGGTCAAGCACGCCAATTTCCCGGGCTTCCACTCGATGCCATCCGATCACCTGGCCTGCAACAAGGCCGTCTGGGACGCGATGCCCGAAGCGCACCGCACGATCATGTCGGTCGCGATGGAGGCTTTGGCGCTGCGCACCGCCCTGACCTTTGAAAAGAAGAACGCCGAAGCGGCCGCCCAGCTGCGCGAGCAAGGTGTGACGCTGTACGCTTGGGCAGACGAAGATCTGCAGGCGTTTCGTGACGCGGCCCAGGCCACCTGGCCCGAGTTCGCCACCACGCCCGAAGCTGAGGCGCTGGTCGAAAGCCACCTGGGCTATCTCAGCCAATTGGGGCTGGTGTCGGAATAACCGAGCTTTTGCTCTGAGACCTGACGGGCCCCCAGCGCGGGGGCCTGTCGCCAAGCGTATTTACCACTGACCGACGTGTGAGGCGGGGCACTGTGCCGCGCGGTACGGGCCCAAGGCGCCCGGCCCGCAAGCGACCGCGCCTGCCACCCAACGGGTCAAGGAGGACGGGCATGCAACGCAAATCAGGCGATGTGATCGAATGGGTCCTGCCCCTCGCCTTCATATTTTGTGCAGGCTACGTGGTCAGTTCGGGCCCCAACTACCTGATCAGTTGGGGTTGGGCGGATGTCACGATCAAAGACCGGTACGCAGGTGCTGAAATGCTGCAATACGCGGCCCTGATCCTGCTGCCGTTCCTTTTGATCGCGGGGGCCGCAACGGTCCGGCGGGCGCCGATGGAATACGAGGGCGGCGGTGGATTTGACCGGATCTCGCTGTTTCTAGGCCGGGTGACAATGTTGCTGATCCTGCTGCTGGTGGTGGTCATGTTCTACGAGGTTTTCACCCGCTACGTGCTGAGCAGCGGCACACTTTGGGCCAACGAGCTGTCCTTGTGGATGGCCGGGTTCATCTTTCTCTTCGCAGGGCTTTACGCCATGCAGCAGCGCAGTCATATCCGCATCTTTATCATCTATGATCTGTTCCCGCGCTGGCTGCAGAAGGTTTGCGATTTGATCTCGACCCTGCTGATCGTGGTGTTCGCCATCGCGATGATCTATGGCGCCTTTGGCGAGGCACAGGCGAAGTTTCTGCGGTGGGAAACCTTTGGCACCGCCTTTGATCCGCCGATCCCCGCGACCGAAAAACCAATGATGCTGATCGTCATCCTGCTGGTCGCGGTGCAAGTGGTGTCGAACCTGATTGTCGACTGGAACCGGGCGCCCGAGCATCACACGGTCGACGAGGTGGACGAAGAAGAAATCGCCGCCATCAAAAAAGCCCTGGGAGAGACCGACTAATGGACATCGGTACAATCTCCCTGATCCTGCTGCTGTCGATGCTGGCCTTGCTGGCCATCGGCATGCCGCTTGGCTTTGCCTCGGCCATCCTGGCGGTGGCGGTCTTGTTCATGAAGTTCGAGCCCTCGGTGTTTCTGGAGCCTTGGACCCTGGGCGATGGCCCGCTAACCCGCAAGTTTGGCTCGGGGCCGCTGAATATTCTGTCGCAGCGCATCTACGGGGTGCTGACGTCCTATGTGCTGATATCGATCCCCTTGTTTATCTTCATGGCCTCTCTGCTCGAACGCTCGGGCCTGGCGAAGGACATGTATTCCTCGCTGAATGTCTGGCTGAACCGGACGCGCGGCGGGATCGCGATTGTGACCTCGATCATGGCGGTGATCATGGCAGCGATGTCGGGGATCATCGGCGGCGAGGTTGTGCTGCTAGGGCTGATCGCCCTGCCCCAGATGTTGCGTCTGGGGTACAATCAGAACCTGGCCATCGGCACGATCTGCGCGTCGGGCAGCTTGGGCACGATGATCCCACCGTCGATTGTGCTGATCTTCTATGGACTGATCACCGAGACCTCGATCAAGGCGCTGTTCACCGCGTCTTTCCTGCCGGGCTTTATGCTTGCTTCGTTCTTCATCATTTACATCATCATCCGCACCCGCCTGGACCCGGACCAGGCCCCATTGCCCGCGCCAAACCCTGACGACCCCGACAGCGCCGAGAAACGCAAACTGTTTCTGGGGCTGCTCTGTGTGCTGACATTCATCTTTGGCGGTGTCTTGTTTTTGCGGGCGTTGTTTTTCACGGTCACCGGACAAAACGCGGTCACCGAAGGCGTCGATGCCATCGTGTTGGGCACGCCAACCCATGTGATCTGGCTGGGCGGGATACTACTGGGCACCACCGTGATAACCGCTCTGCTGGGCATCGCCCGCATCAAACGGGCTTGGGCCATGGGCCGTGGCCTGGTCCCCCCTATCGTCGTGATCGGGGTGGTGCTTGGCTCAATCTATGGCGGCATCTCGGGCATCACCGAAGCTGCCGGCATGGGCGTGGTCGCTGTCATGGCTATCTCGCTGCTGCGAGGTGAGCTGAGCACCGGCCTGCTTTGGGACAGCCTGATGCGCACCCTCAAGTCCACCGGCACGATCATCTGGATCACCATCGGTGCCACGGCACTTGCCGGGGCCTATACCATCGCGGGCGGGCCCACTTATGTCGCCAATCTGATCATCGGGGCGGAACTGCCAACAATGAGCATCATCCTGGTGATGATGCTGATCTTCCTCTTCATGGGCGCTTTCATGGATTGGGTGGGCATCGTGCTGCTGGTGATGCCCGTCTTCTTGCCCATCGTCCTGCGCCTGCCGGTCGAAGAGATCGGCTTTCTGGGCACGTTGGATCCACGTCATGTCGCGATCTGGTTCGGCGTGGTGTTCTGCATGAACATGCAGGTCAGCTTTCTGTCGCCCCCTTTTGGGCCAGCGGCCTTCTATCTGAAATCCGTCGCACCGCCGCATATCTCGTTGACCGATATTTTCCGGGGTTTCTTGCCGTTCATCGGCATTCAGCTGTTGGCACTCTCGGTCCTGCTGATCTGGCCACCGATCATCGCGGTGTTCTTATGACCCTCAGCCCGGACCAAATCACCCAGTTCGAGGATCAGGGCTATCTGGTCGTCCCGGGTGCTTTGTCACCAGACCGTCTTTCTCAGATCCACCATGAATACTCCCGCCTGCTGGACCGGCTGTATGCAGGGTGGGAGGCAGAGGGTCGCGTCTCTCCCGGCGCGGCCCTCGACTTTTGGGGGAAGCTGAGCGCGGCCTATGCCGCCGGTTGCGATTGGTTCCAACCGATGGACTGTTCATTGCCAGGGGGCGAGATCACCGCGACCACACCGATGCATTTCGGCCAAGCGGCCTTTGATATGATCACCGACCCGCATCTGCTGGACATCGTCGAGGCGCTGATCGGCCCCGAGATCACCTCGAACCCGATCCAGCATATCCGTATCAAGCCGCCACAACCCCAGGTGCGCGCGGACGAGGCCCGCGCCCATGTCACCACAACCGACTGGCATCAGGATCGCGGTGTCACCCTACCCGAGGCGGACGAGACCCCGATGATCACCGTCTGGCTGGCGATCACCGAAGTCACGGATGAGAGCGCGCCGCTGCAGGTCATCCCCCGCGCACACCGCCAGGGCCTGATCGAGCATTGCGGCTGGGCGCAAACCGGCATCCCCAAGGCCCTGGTGCCCAGCGCGCATGCGGTCCCGCTGCCCTGCCCCGCGGGTGCTGCCGTGATCTTCCACCCGCTGACGCCGCATGCCTCGCGGCCCAACACGTCAAACCAGTACCGCTGGTCGTTCGACATCCGCTACAATCGCACCGGTCACCCAACGGGCCGCAGCCAATTCCCCAGCTTCGTCGCGCGCAGCCGGGCGCGGCCCGATCAGGTGCTGACCGATGCCGACACCTGGCGCGAGATGTGGCAAACCGCGCGCAGCCGTCTTGCAGCCACCGACCACATCCCCATTCACCGCTGGAACACCACCAGCCCCGTTTGCGCGTGACATCACCCCACTTTGTCCGCCAAATATCCCCGCCGGAGGCTCCGGCGCTTGCCAAACCCGCCGCCGTTCACTCCGGACAACCCCATGCCCCAAACCATTCGCCTCGATCCCGCCGATAATGTCGTCACCGCCCTGCACCCGCTCGAGGTTGGTACCAAGGGCGCCATCGAGTTGATCCCCCGTGGTCACAAGATGGCGGCCCAAGCCATCGCCCAAGGCCAACCGGTGCTTAAATATGCGCAGGTGATCGGCTATGCGACCTACGACATCCCCCAGGGCGCGCATATCCACACCCACAACCTGACCTTCCGCGCCACGGGCCAACGTTACGAATTCGCGACCAACCTGCGCCCGGTGGAACAGTCCACAGAGGACAGTTTTCAGGGCTACCGTCGCGAAAGTGGCCGCGTGGGCACCCGAAACTTCATCGCCGTGCTGACGTCTGTGAATTGCTCGGCCACCGCCGCCCGAATGATCGCCAGCCATTTCACACCCGACATCCTTGCCGCCTATCCCAATGTCGATGGCGTCACTGCCTTCGTTCACGGCACGGGCTGCGGTATGGCGGGCGACGGCGAGGGGTTCGAGGCGCTGCAGCGCGTCATGTGGGGCTATGCCCGCCATCCCAATGTGGCGGGCTGCCTGATGGTGGGTCTGGGCTGCGAGATGAACCAGATCGACTGGCTGATGGAGGCTTACGGCCTGACCCCCGGCCCGCTCTTCCAAGCGATAAACATTCAAGACGTCGCCGGTCTGCGCCGCACAGTCGAACTGGGCATTGAGAAAATCACCGCCATGCTGCCGCTCGCCAATCAGGCCCAGCGCACGACCTGCCCCGCCTCGGAGTTGATGGTCGCCCTGCAATGCGGCGGTTCGGACGCCTGGTCGGGCGTCACCGCCAACCCGGCCCTGGGCCATGCCTGCGACCTGTTGGTCGCCCAAGGGGGCACCGGCGTGTTGGCGGAAACCCCCGAGATCTATGGCGCCGAGCATCTGCTGACAGCGCGCGCGATCAACCGCGCAGTCGGCGAAAAACTGATCGACCGCATCAAATGGTGGGAAGACTACACCGCCCGCAACCGTGGCAGCATGGACAACAACCCAAGCCCCGGCAATAAGAAGGGCGGGCTTACAACGATCCTGGAAAAATCCCTCGGCGCGGCCGCCAAAGGCGGCACCACACCTTTAACAGGCGTCTATAAATACGCCGAACCCATCACCGCCAAAGGGTTCACCTTCATGGACAGCCCCGGTTACGACCCCGCATCGGTGACGGGCCAAATCGCCTCGGGCTGCAACTTGATCACTTTCACCACCGGCCGTGGCTCAGCCTTTGGCGCAAAACCGGTTCCCTCGCTCAAGATAGCCACCAACACCATGATGTTTGACCGCATGACCGAGGATATGGACATCAACGCAGGCACAATCCTGACCGGGGAAAGTGTCGAGGCCAAGGGCCGCGAGATCTATCAAGCTCTGCTGCGCGTGGCCTCTGGCGTGCAAACCAAATCCGAGGCTCAAGGCCTGGGCGACTACGAGTTTGTCCCCTGGCAAATCGGAGCCGTGATGTGACACGGATTGTCGTGGCCGGCGCAGGCGCGATTGGTCTGCGTCACATCAAGCATATCGTTGAACACCCGGATCTGCATCTCGCGGCCATCGTTGATCCGGTGGCCGAAAACCGGGCAATCGCCGATGTTCCGGGCTTTTCCGATCTTGCGGACGTCAATGTGGAGGCCGACGGGATCGTCATCGCCACACCCACCCAGAACCACGAAGAGGCCTT
>CALICM010000051.1 GCA_938049225.1 uncultured Paracoccaceae bacterium | reverse complement strand
TCAGCCCAGGGGAAATGGCAGAAACTGAACGGTGCCAACCGTATGCCCGAGATCATCCAAGGCATTGCATTCATCGACGGGATCAAACAAATTCAAACCGCCGCCTGATCACGCCGTCACCAACTTTTGGGCATAGCTCCGACCGGGACTGCCGGTCTTCGACGTGCGCAAGGGTGGTGTCGATCCGGGGCGGTTCGATTCCCTGATCCTCGCCACGCCTGTCATCTACTACAGGCTTCTCAACACCAACTGGGTGCGGCGGAACATGGGCGGGCTCGAGGGCAAGCCGATCATCATGGTCACGGTCTCGGGCGCACCCCCTGGGCTGAAGCTCGATGCCCGGGTTGGCAACAGCCTGCCCGCCGAATTCATCGCCGGTGTCAGGCATGTCGCGCTGCGCGCACAGCGGACCAGGCGGCCTGAGCCCGTCATGGCCCGCACGATCGAAACCGTGGATGACTACATTGCCACCCGCAGCGCGGACGTCTGTCCGCTGCTCGAGGATCTGAGAGGGTTCATTCACGCCACAATGTCCGGCACCAGCGAAGAGATGCGCTACGGCGCGCCCTGTTTCCTGAACGCCCATGGGGTTCCGGTGATCTACCTGTTTGGTGCCAAGCACCATGTGAATTTCGGCTTTCTGCGCAGCGGCGATCTTGCGGACCCCGATGGCGTCCTTGTCGGGTCCGGTGCGCCCAGCAAACACATCAAGTTGTTTCCTGGGACGCCCTACGACAAGACGCGTCTCGCAGGGTTCATTCACCAATGTGCTGAATTGCGCCGCTGAGCAGAAAGCCGAAAATCCTCGACCGGCTGGACAGCCGGAGCTTGCAGACCCGTGGCTGAGCAGGTGTTGGAGCGCAGCTTCCGACCTCTCGCAACCCCGATTGATTATCGTCAATCCCTTGGCCCTGCTTCGGCTCCACAATGCCTTGGTCCATGCGAACACGGCTGCGGATGGCAAACGAGCCCCAAAAACAGGAGACCGGTATGAATTCGCTTACCACCCCCATATTGTCGGGCCTGGTCGCCCTAGCGACCCTGGCCGGATGCGAGAACCTGACGACTGAGCAGCGCACGGTCGTCGGTACCGTCGGCGGCGCCGCAGCAGGCCTGATCACCGCCGATGCATTGAAGGCGGATGACGACTGGCGCCTCATCGCGGCCCTGGTCGGCGCAGCCGCGGGGACCGTGGTTGCGCAGAACAACGCCGCAAACCAATGCGCCTATGCGCGCGGTGACGGCGCCTACTACACGGCGCCCTGCCCACGGTAAGGCCAGCAATCCGGCACGAGAAACCACGCCTGCAAGCAGGGAACGGGGATGCCCGGGATAGCCAAGCGCGCCACGCTGAGGCGTGCGATCACGCTGCCGCTTCTGGGTGCTGGGACTTCGCTAATATGCAGACAGCAAGGGTCAAAGCAGGATGGGAGCCTTCACAATGGGCCGGTGTACCTGCCTCGTCGTCATCGACATCAAATGCGACCTGTCCCGGGTTCGCCGCTATTTGCAATCCATGCCGGACGGATCGCTACACTTGTCCGTCATGGTGGTTGGCGTCGCGGACGCGATGCCGATCTGGGCCTATGGGTCCGCACGCTATGGACCGGTTGTCATCCCGGATGACTGGCAGGCTCGCTACCAGGCAGGTGCGGATGCCATCGCTGCCCGCGCTAACCAGGTCGAGCAGGTGCTTCAGGATGCCGGTGTGAAAGGCGATGTGACCACATATTACCGCGAGGCGCGGCTTCTGGATGACCGCGTGGCGGCCCGCGCGCCGCATCGCGCCCTGCCAATCCTCAAACAGGCCGACCGGGTTACAATCGCCACATTCGATCCTGACGACGCGGACGAAAACCCGGGGAACGACGCCGCGACCTGGCTGAGCCGGCACGGTTGCAATGTGGTCGTGCAGGAATACCCGATCACGGGTAGCGATGTTGGTCACTCCATCCTGTGCTGGCGCACTGACGCCCCCGGGGCTCGCCTCATGTGGACAGCGCCAGCGCCTTCAGCAGCGATGCGATCAACGCATGCGGCAGGTTCGGACCGCAGCCGATGCCGATATAGGCGTCGTTGTCGCGCACATCAGACTGGCGCAGGATGCATTTCCAGTGACCGTTCGGCAGCCGGACGGTGCCGGTCATGGTAAGATACCAGCTGGGCCTGAGTTCGTGAACGAGCTCCAGCACGCTGTCGGTGCTGTCCAGGTCGATGCCCTGCAGCGAGGACAGGTCGGTTTTCTCCAGAGCCGTCGTGACCTGTTCCTTCAAAGCTGCGTCCAGTTCGAGAGCGGCCTCCACCTCGTCGGCGAGCGTGGCGAGTTTCTTGTCCATGTCGTGTTTCCTTGCCTTCGGATCGGTTGCACCGACTGTGCGCGGACCCGTTCCCGCCCCGGTTGACGCAGATCAACCGCGCCTGTGGGACGGCGGATAGCCTCTGCCCCAATAGGAACGGACCCTTGGGGGAGGAGAGCGCATGTCATCGCAGGGCGAGGTGGTCTTTTTCGACAGACTAAGGCGCGGCGACGTCGCCCTTGTGGGCGGCAAAAATTCGTCGCTGGGCGAAATGGTGCAGGAACTGACCGCGCTCGGCATCCGGGTGCCGCCGGGGTTTGCCACCACTTCCGCCGCGTTTCGCCGCTTCATTCGCGAAAACGGGCTGGCGGACATGATCGCGCAGACGATGGCCGCCCACGACGCGGGCAAGATCGTGCTCGCGCGCGCGGGCGAGCGAATCCGAAGCGCGATTTCCGCCGGTGACTGGCCTACCGAGACGGCGGATGCGATCCAGGCGGCCTATCGCGACCTGTCTGCACAGACCGGCAAAGAGGCACTGTCGGTCGCCGTCCGCTCCAGCGCCACGGCCGAGGATCTGCCTGATGCCAGCTTCGCAGGCCAGCAGGAAACCTATCTGAACGTCGTCGGCGAAGAGGCGCTGCTGACCGCCTGCCGCAACTGCTATGCCTCGCTCTTCACCGACCGGGCGATCAGCTATCGCAACGCGAAGGGCTTCGACCATTTGGACGTCGCGCTGTCGGTCGGCGTGCAGCAGATGGTGCGGGCCGACATCGGCGGGTCGGGGGTGATGTTCTCGATCGATACCGAAAGCGGCTTCGACAAGGTGGTGCTGATCGACGCCGCCTGGGGTCTGGGCGAAAACGTGGTGCAAGGGACGGTGACGCCGGATGAATTCCAGGTGTTCAAGCCGTTTCTGGATAGCCCCGGGCTGCGGCCCATCCTTGAGAAAAAGCTGGGCTCCAAAGAGCGCAAGATGATCTATGGCAGCCCCGGCGACGCAAGCGCGGTGCGCAATGTGCCGACCTCGCGGGCCGAGCGAGCGGCGTTCGTTTTGTCCGACGACGAGATCCTCGACCTTGCCCGTCAGGCCGCGCTGATCGAGAGGCATTACGGCCTGCCGATGGACATGGAATGGGCCAAAGACGGGGAAACCGGCCTGCTCTACATCGTTCAGGCGCGGCCAGAGACGGTTCAGTCGCGCACCAGCGCAGGTCTGCTGCGCAGCTATCGGATCGGCGATCACGGCGCGAAGTTGACCAGGGGCCTGAGCGTGGGCGAGCAGATCGCCGCGGGCCGGGTCTGCCTGATCGAGGATGTGCGCGACATCGACCGGTTCGTGGACGGGTCGGTGCTGGTCACCTCCACCACCGATCCCGACTGGGTGCCAGTGATGAAGCGCGCCTCGGCCATCGTCACAGATCATGGTGGGCGCACCTCTCACGCAGCCATCGTCAGCCGCGAACTGGGCGTGCCCGCGATCGTCGGCTGCGGGGATGCAACCCACATCCTGCATGACGAGCAGGAAGTTACGGTGTCCTGCGCGGAGGGCGACGAGGGACTGGTCTATGCCGGGATCGCGGAATTCACGGTCGAGGATCTGGACCTGGATCAGGTGCCGGAGACGAAGACACACGTGATGATGAATCTGGCCAATCCCGCGACCGCCGCGCGCTGGTGGCGCTTGCCCGCCGATGGCGTCGGGCTGGCGCGGATGGAATTCGTAATCTCCAACACGATCCGGGTTCACCCGCTGGCGCTGTTGCATCCCGACAAGGTCACGGATGCGGTCGAGCGGGAGAAGATCGACGTTCTGACCGCCGGGTACGCGGACAAGTCCGCCTATTTCGTCGAGAAACTGGCGCTGGGTCTGTCGCGGATCGCGGCGGTGGCCTATCCCGACCCGATGATCCTGCGGCTGAGCGACTTCAAAACCAACGAATATGCCGACCTTTTGGGTGGTCGCGCCTTCGAGCCGCACGAGGAAAACCCCATGATCGGCTGGCGCGGGGCATCGCGCTACTACGATCCGGACTACAGAGAGGGGTTTGCGCTGGAATGCCGGGCCATCCGCAGGTTACGGGACGAGATGGGCTTCGCGAATGTGATCGTGATGGTTCCCTTCTGCCGCACGCCCGAGGAGGCCGACCATGTGCTCGCCGCAATGGCCGAGGAAGGCCTGACCCGCAGCGAAAACGGGTTGGAAGTCTATGTGATGTGCGAGGTGCCATCGAACGTGATCCTGGCCGGGGACTTCGCCACACGCTTTGACGGGTTCTCCATCGGCTCCAATGACCTGACCCAATTGACCCTGGGCATCGACCGGGACAGCGACCGTCTGGCGGGGCTCTTCAACGAACGCGACCCGGCGGTGTTGTGGATGATCCGAACGGCGATCAAGAAGGCCCATGCCGGAGGCGCGAAAATCGGGCTTTGCGGGCAAGCGCCATCCAACTACCCGGATTTCGCGCGATTGTTGGTGGAAGCAGGGATCGACTCGATTTCGGTGACACCGGACAGCTTTCTGGCCGTCAAGACGCATGTGGCGGCCGCCGAAGGGAACTAGCGCCGCGCGAGATACTTCCTGACGACCTGGGCGACGGCCCGGACATCGAGCAGGATCACCGCCAGCCCCAACGGGATCATCCAGAAGCCCAGAACCGGCAGGAAGCCGAACACACCGCCCACGATCAAAACGAGGCCCAGCAAGGTGCGCAGGCCCCAGGGAACATGCTCGCGCACCCAGAAAAGGCTGCGCCGCAATGCGCGGCGGGCCTTGAGCAGATACGAGCGCAGGTCATCCATCCGCTACCTCACCAGCCAGAAGATGGTAACCGCCGTCAGAACGGTGATGGCGTAGCCTGTCAGGATCAACAGGCCGTTGCGCACCGCCAGGCCGATGGCGAAGACCAGGATCGCGAGACTGAAGGCCGCGGGGAGGCCAGGAATGAAGCCGATGACCAGGATCACCAGGCTCAGGGCAATCGTGACCACCGCAACCGTATCGACCGCGAACCGGCTGGCCGCGAACCACGCGAATCGGCTTTCGGTCCAGCGGTCCACGCGCATGGCCCAGGGGTGAAAGCGCATCAGCCCGGCATTGAGCCGCTCAGCCGGCATCGGCATCCGCGCCAGCCGGTGGGGAAGCCACAGTCGGTCGCGGTTCAGCACCATGTGGCCCGCGATGAAGATCATGGTCAGCGCCGCGATGGCCGGCACGCCCGGCAGCATGCCGGACGGCAACAGAACGATCAGGCTGGGCGGTATCAGCATGGCCCCCAGACCGCGATTGCCCAAGGCCTGGAGAAAGTCCTGCAGCGTCAAACCTCCCTCCCGCGTGGCCGCGATCAGCGTTTCGGTGATCCCGGTCAGCGTTGGCGTTGGCGGTGGCGGTGGCGCCGGGGGACGGTGCGGATAAATCGGAGCTCTCATCGGATCAGAGTATCCCGCGACGCCGTGTCCGGGTCCAGTGCGGCGGCAGATTCCGGTTTTCCGACCGCTGCTTATGCCCAGTCACCCGCTCATGTGCTTCTCGAGCGCCTTGCCGAACGTTTCCAGTGGCAGCTGAGTCAGATCCTTGTCGATCTCGAACCAGATCGCCTTCTGCACGCTGTTGTCCATCTGGTCGCGCAACTGCCCCAGCATCCGGGGCGCGGCTGCGACCACCAGGCGCTCGAACTGCCCCGACCTTTGTGCGGCCGCAAGCTTGCCAGCAATGTCGCGGGCGAAGGCCTGTTCGGACAGGTCGGGGCCGGTCCTTGGCGCCATCCTGTGTTGCGAGGGGCCGACGCGGGACTGCGTCATGCCCTGGGCATCGCTGAACTCAGCATGGGGAGGTGCGGTCCAGACATGATCCTCAAGCGGAACGGGGCTGGCCCCCTTGCGCGGTAGGTCGAACAGGCGGGCCATCTGTCCGTTGGCGGCGATGACCCAGGTTTTCGGCGATTTCATCTCTCCTACTCCTTCTTGTCATTATGTGCTGTCCCGGGCGAATGAGGGGCACAAAGCGCCTCAAAGCCACGGATGACGCGCCTGCCTGCCTGTGCGCCGCGGGTCTCAGTCACCACGGTGCATTGCCCCTCGCCGGTACCGTCGCGCTCGAAATAGATCACCACCCAGTCGTGGGTGCGGCCCAGCCGGTGCGCGGTCGGCGTGTTCGAGAAAAGTGCGGTAAGCCGCCAGGGCGGGCGCTCGGCGTGCAGGATTGGCAGCCACGCCTCACCCGTCGGATTGTGCCGCTTTGGTGCAATGCGGTACAGCGTCCCGGCGGCGGCCTTCCGGCGGTATTCCCGGTCGACATCCAGGATCTCGGCGACCGGCGGCGCGGGTGTGCCTGGGTGAACCGGGCGCGGCCTACGGCGCGCGAGAATTTCGGCCAGCGAGTGCTGAATGCCCCGCAGACGGCGCGGACCTATGCCCGGAAGCTCTGCCAGACGGCCGTCATGGGCGGCTGCTTCCAGATCCTCCAGCGTGTCCAGCTTCAGACTGTCATGGATCGCCGCGGCCAGGTTCGGTCCAATCATCGGCACCGTCTGGAACAGGCGCTCGGGGTCCAGATCGCCGCGCAGCCGGTCGATCTGCGCCAGCCGTCCGGTTTCGACCAGTTCCTCAATCGCCAGCGCGATGGTGGGGCCGATGGTTGGCAAGGCCTCCAACCCGCCTCTGCCCTGCCGCGCGAGGATCTGCCGCACCGACATGTCCATTACTGCGACATGGTCCGCCGCCGCCTCGTAGGCGCGGACGCGGAACGGGTTGGCGTTCTGCTGCAACAGCAGATCGGCCACCTCACCCAGTTTTTCAGCGACGAAGCGGTTTTCGTGCGTCATGGGACGCGATGATGAAATCCGAGAAGGCGTACCCATGCGTCACCCTGTCCAAGTTGCTGCGGAAAGCCTAGCCACCGGGCGCGCGCGCGGGTTGATATCCGTCAAGCCCGGCTGACTTGATCGCAGTCAAACTGGAACAGGCGCATTTGAGCGACCCTGAGACAGATGCAATCAAAAAAGAGGACGCCACACAGGATGGCAACTGGTCCTGACCAGCAAAAGACGCCGCAATTCAACCTGGCATGGATCGTCCTGCTGGCCCTGCTGGCCATTGTGCTGGTCACGCCGCTTTTCCGGTCGCAGGAAACCGAGGTCACCGTTCCCTACAGCGACTTCAAGGAACGCGTGGCCGAAGGCTCTTTGTCCGAGGTGCGGATCGACCAAACCTCGGCAACAGGTTTTGCCCGGACCGGCCTGGCCGAGCAAACCCAAATCCACGCGGTCCTGCCCGCGCAACCCGATCCCGCGTTCCTTCCCCTGCTGGAGGAACACGGCGTGACCGTGACTGCGGTCAACGCGTCAAACAGCGCCCTCTGGGCCTATCTCCTGCCCTGGATGGTCATCCTGGGTTTCTACCTCTGGATCACGACGCGGATGCGCTCGGGCATGGCCGGGATGCCACGCGGCATGGGCGACCTGATGGGCGGACGGTTCATGAAACCGGCGGAACAGCACCGCAGGATCACCTTCGACGATGTGGCCGGACAGGACACCGCGAAACGCGAGGTGGCGGAACTGGTCGAGTTTCTGCGCGATCCCGACCGCTTTGCCCGCGTCGGCGCCGAGGTGCCGCACGGCGTCCTTCTGATGGGCCCGCCGGGCACGGGCAAGACGCTGCTCGCCCGGGCACTGGCGGGCGAGGCGGAGGTGCCGTTTTTCTCCACCTCCGGCTCGGAATTCATCGAGGTTTTCGTCGGCGTCGGCGCAGGCCGCGTACGCCGGATGTTCGAGGCGGCGCGCAAGGCCGCACCCGCCATCATCTTCATCGACGAACTGGACAGCATCGGACGCACGCGGGGCGCGGACCTGGGCGGCGGCCATGACGAGCGCGAGCAGACGCTGAACCAGATCCTCGCCGAACTCGACGGCTTTTCCGGCAAGGAGGCGGTGGTGGTTCTCGCCGCCACCAACCGTCCGGACGTGCTGGACCCGGCGCTCCTGCGCCCTGGCCGCTTCGACCGCCATGTCACGCTGAACCTACCCGACAAGGCCGCACGGCGGGCGATCCTGGATATTCACGCCAAGGATCTGCCCCTGGCTGCGGAAGTCGATCTGGACCGGACCGCCGCAGGCACGCCCGGCTTCTCGGGGGCGGACCTGAAGAACCTGCTGAACGAGGCCGCCATCACCGCCGCGCGCAAGGCCGCAGACGCGATCAGCGCCGCAGACATCGACGAGGCGCGCGACAAAGTGATGATGGGCACCGTCCGCACGCTGGCGATCCAGCCCGAGGAGAAGCACCGGCTCGCCGTGCACGAGGCGGGCCATACGGCGGTGGCCTATTTCCTGCCGGAGGCCGATTCAGTTCACAAGGTGACGATCATTCCCCGCGGACAGGCGCTCGGCGGCACGCATATGCTGCCCGAAAACGAGCGCCACACGCTGCCCGAGGCCTATCTCAAGGCGCAGCTCGCAACGCTTCTCGCCGGGTGGGCGGCAGAGAAGCTGCTGCTCAGCTCGGTCAGTTCCGGGGCGGATGACGACATCCGGCGTGCCACGGCACTGGCGCGCTCGATGGTGGCGCGATGGGGGATGGACCCCAATATTGGGCCGATGGACTTGCGCAGCAGCGACGATCACCCCTTCCTGGGCCAATCCATCGCCAAACCAAGGGAATATGCCGACGTCACCGCCGGGCAGGTGGATATGGGTGTGCTCGACCTGCTGAAGACAGCGGAAGCCCGCGCCATGGAGCTTCTGACCGCCAACAAGGATCGGCTGGGCGTCCTGATCGCACGGCTGGAACAGGAAGAGACTTTGGATGCCGCAGGGATCAGCGACTGCCTCGACCCCGACAACATAACGCCCTTTCATCGCAAGCCCGCCAAGACCTGACGAGCGCTCAAGTCGCTACCGGTCCGGGCCGATCCGGGCGTCGACCGCACATTCGGCGCCGGTCTTTCCACTGCCAGCCCCACTCGACCCCAATTTGCTTGCATTACTTACTCTCTTTGATGTGCCCGATCCTCGCGCCGGTCCACGACATGACGATACCAAAGGTTGGCCGCGTCCATGAACGTCGGCCGACCCCCTTTATAGTACCACCGCGAGGTCAACTGCGTCGCGGAAAAGGCGGTCTCCCTCCCCGGCATCCCCAAGGCGTCCAATACCGCCTTCCGGCCCAACCACGGCGCCAGCACCGTGCCACCGCCGGAATAGCCCATGGCATAGTGCACCCTACCCCTCTGTCCCACATGTGGCATGTGGCCAAACGTATATCCCGTGTTCCCGGTCCAGACATGGGTGAGCTTCGCCTCCGACAGCGCGGGCCAGATGCGCACCATGCTTTCGCGCAACTGCGTCGCCGCCTTGACCAGACCGATATTCACCAGCGCGGCGCGACCACCGAAGAGGATCCGCGCTCCATCCGGCGAGATGCGAAAGTAGCTGTGTTGCGCCCGGGTCTCGACCATCATGCGCCGTCCCGGTGCCAAGTCTGCAATCAGGTCGTTCGGCAGGGGCTCGGTGGCAATCAGAAAGCTGGGCACCGGAAAGACCCGTCGCATAAACCATGGAAACTGAACGCCGGTATAGCCGTTCGTGGCAAGAACGATCTTGCGGGCTGCTGTCTTGCCCCGCAGTGTGACCACCTGCACGCTCTCTTTCAGGTCGACCAGCTTGATGGCCGGACAGTGTCCCAGCACAGTGATCCCTCTGTCCATTGCAGCCCGCAAAAGACCCAGCAGAAATTTCGCCGGATGCAATGCACCATGGTTTGGGAAGAGCATACCCCCCTTGTAGAGCGGCGTGGTGATCTCTTTACCAACTTCGTCTCGCGACAGGATATGACAGGGCACGCCCCCCTTTTCCGAGACCTGCGCAGCCATGCGTTTCTGCGTTTCATACTGAGCGGAGGTGTAAGCCAGTTGAAGACGGCCCGTTTCCTCGAGATCGCATTCGATCGTCTCTGCGGCGATCATTGACCGAACCCAGCTCAGGGCCTCGCCCGCTTCTGTGAACAAGCCATCGGCGGTTTTCTCGCCGTATCGCTTGGCCAATGCATCCCACCCGAGGCGCGGATGCGCGCCCAGCATACCGCCGTTTCGGGTCGAGGCCCCCTGTCCCGGCTCCCCACTGTCTATGACGACGACCTGCGCACCCGCGTCATGCGCTGCGATAGCGGCGGAAAGACCCGTATAGCCCGCACCGATGACCAGTAGGTCGACGGCATCGGGGAGCGTGTCATCAAGCTCCGGCCAGTGCACATCGTCCCACCAATAGGGACGCCCCGGATCGGCTTCCGGCGTGAAAAGGCTCAAGTGTAGGTCCCTTTCACCCTTTCCTTTTTCGGGTCGAAATGCGGGAACGGAACAACGCACGCCTTCAAGCGCTTTTGCTGGCCGTCAAGCTGGCCAACCTCGATTTCGGTCCCAATCTCAGAGTGTTGCGTGGCGACCCGTGCAAGTGCGATCACCCTGCCCAAGACCGGCGACTTCATGGCCGACGTCACCTCACCCACCTGCGCCTTGCCAATCCGCACGCAATCGCCCGGCGACGGAACGGTGCCGCCTTCGATCTCGAGCCCGACCAGCTTGCGATGCGGATGCGCCTTGCGTTCCTCCAACGCGGCACGCCCGATGAAGTCGTCCTCCTTAGTCTTGAGCGGGACGGTGAACCCAATCCCGGCCTCGTAGGGGTCGGTGGTGTCGTCAAACTCGCTGCCCGCGAAGATCAGCCCCGCCTCGATCCGCATCATGTCGAGGGCCGCGAGGCCCAACGGCGTCAGCCCGTACTCCTGACCGGCCTCCCAGACCGCATCGAAGATCTCGACCGCGTCCTTCGGGTGGCAGAAAATCTCATAGCCCAGTTCGCCGGAATACCCGGTGCGCGAGATCACCACGGCCTTGCCGGAATAATCGCCCAGCCGCGCGATGGTCAGCCGGAACCACGGCAGTTCTTCGATCGTGGGCTGTGTTGGCGGCGTCCAGAAAATTTTCGCCAGCAGGTCCCTTGAGTGTCGCCCCTGCACGGCAATGTTGTGAAGCTGATCGGTTGAAGGCCTGACCCAGGCGTTAAGGCCACGTTTCTCTGCCTGCTCTTTCAGCCAGAGACCCGATGTATCATTGCCACCGATCCACCGGAAATTCGTGTCCCCAAGGCGATAGATCGTGCCATCGTCGATCATGCCACCATGGTCATAGCACATGGCCGTGTAGCTGACCTGTCCAACGCTAATCTTTTTCACGTTGCGGGTGACACAAACCTGCATCAACTCTTCCGCATCCGGCCCGGTCACCTCGAATTTCCGCAAAGGCGACAGGTCCATCACCGCCACTTTCTCGCGGACGGCCCAGTACTCTTCGATGCTGCCGTGTTTGGGGAAGGTATTCGGCAGCCAATAGCCGTTGTATTCCACGAAGTCCTGGGTGTGCCGCGCGAAACAATCTTGAAACGCGGTTTTCTTGGTCTCTTCCACATCCGCCTCCGCAGACTTTCTGTAACCGACCGAGCGTTGGAAATCCTCGTCAGCCTTATAGGTACGCACCTGGATATCCGTTGGATTCCAGCCATTTGCAGGATCGACATCGCAAGGGCAGGCTGTGGACACACAGACCAAATCGGAGAGCGCGCGCAGCAGCACGAAATCGCCAGGCCGCGACCAGGGGTCGTCCATCCCGATGGCGTTGGTGTCGTCCAGCATCGTGTTGAAAAAGAAGTTGATCGCTGGCCAGCCACCACGCGGGCGAATGTCGAATTTCGCCAGATCGGCGTTCATGTTGTCCGAGCAATTTATGTGACCCGGATAGCCGAGATCCTCGTAGTACCGCGCGGTACAAGCCAGCCCGAATGTATCATGGCGTCCACATGTATCTTGCACGATCTCGACCAATGGTTCCTGATCGACCGACCAGTACTTCGAGAAAATGCCCGGATTCGGATAGAGGCTGCCCATAAAACTCCGCGTTGTTGTGGGATCGATCTCGCGTTCCAGACCCTTGTCGAGCGCACGCAAGGAAAACGCCTGGAAATCCGAACACTCCCTCCCTTGGACGTCGAGGATCTGGATATATTCGCCTGACTTCACTTCATATGCCGAGGCGTGACCCGGCTGGATGTTCAGGTCTTGAAGCGGGTCAGCAAGCGGATCAGGCGGGCCGAGCGCATCTTTCCCCTGCCCCGGATCCGCCCGACGCAGGTAAAGGATCAACTCGGTCGGCGCATCCTGCGCCTCCGGGCTCATCGGGCCGCCGGGTGCGGCGCAGATCAGCACGCCATCGCATTCGGCCGTGAAATCGACCATATCACCTGCGCGCGAACCCTCCTCGAATACCCCAATCGCATCCCCGGTCTCGATATTGAAGCCAGCCGCCGCCAGCGCCTTCAGAACCAACGCCCCCGAGCGCGAGCCGTTCGCCAATGTCTCGATGGTCAGGGTCGGTCGTCCCCGTCCTTTCGCCCCCAGCATGGCCGCATCGGAAGTACGGTCGGGCGCGAAGAACACCAGTTCCCCCCTCTGCAACCCTTCCTTGTCGAGAACGCTGATCGCATCGCCCTTGAACACCGGCACAGCCCGCGAGCCTCCCCCCGGCACCGGGTGCCGTTCAACCCCGCGCGGCAGAACGGGAAGACCCGGCTGCACCACGCCGGAACGTTCCCAAGGATGCTCGATGAAGGCCAGTCTGTTCATGCCAGTCCCAACGCTTTCTTCTGCTTCTCGGTCCAAGCCATCACTGCAAGATCGAACGTCAGCGCCATCAGCGAGACGTTCAGACCCAGCACAATGTTCTTTCCCAACTCAGTTCCGGCGAGGGTTCGTTGCAACTCCTGCCCCAGATCCTGCGTGCCGATGAAGGCCGCGATGATCACCATGAAGAAGGCGAACATGATCGCCTGATTGAACCCGACCGCCATGGTCGGCAGCGCCATCGGCAGTTGCACCGTCCAAAGCTTCTGACGGCGAGTCGCGCCCGACATATCCGCCGCTTCGGTGATCTCGGGCGGCACGGTGCGCAGCCCCTCGATCGTGTAGCGGGTCAGTGGCACAGTGGTGAAGATGACAATCGCAAAGACCACCGCCACGTCATTGACGCCGAAGAGCATGATCGCGGGGATCAGGTAGATGAAGCTCGGGAAGGTCTGCGCCGTGTCACAAGCCAGCAGGATGCGGCTTGACCAACGCTCGGACCGCGCGGCGAAGACGCCCAGCGGAATACCGATCAGCATCGAAATGATGACCGCCGAAATCACCGTATAGAGCGTGATAACCGAGCGGTCCCACCAGCCCGACAGCGCCACAAGTGTGAAGAAGGCGAACCCGTAGATCGCGGGTTTGCGACCGCCCAGCCAATAGGCCAGCGCCGTCACCAGCAGGATGAACGCAGGCGTCGGGATCCACAAAAGCGAGTTTCGGAACGGGATCAGAACCTTGACGTTCAGGAACCAGCGCAACCATTCGGTGACCGCATTCACCGCATCGATTGCAAGGAAGCTCTTGATGGCAACATCGAATTCCTTACCCTTCGAGAAGGACTGCCGCCGCCCGATCTCGGCGAAGACATCGACGAATTGCGCGATGACGTAAAACACCACGAAGCCCGCCAATCCGACCAAGAGGAAAATGTGCTGCTGCCACCAGGGCGTGCCCTTCTCGTGATGCTCGGGCTGCTTTACCACCCAGGCTTTCGACATCCGGTCGAGCATGATCGCGAAAAGCACGATGGTCACACCGATCTCGAACGAGCGGCCCAGCTTGAAACTGCCCATCATCGCCAGAAGCTTGGCCCCCAGACCCGGCATGCCGATGAAGGCGGTGAGAACAACCATCGCGAGGCAAAGCATGATGACCTGATTGACGCCCACCAGAAGCTCGGTCCGTGCCGCAGGAAGGTAAACGCGGGTCAGCATCTGCCAGCGCGTACAGCCAGACATTTTTCCGGCCTCGACGACCTCGGGCGACACCTTCTTCAGACCCAGCGTCGTCATCAGGATCATCGGCGGGATCGCGTAGATGATCGTCGCCACGGCCCCCGCCGTTGGCCCGACCTTGAAGAAGATTACGGCGGGCAGGAGATATGTGAAAAACGGCAACGTCTGCAGCACGCTCAGGATCGGTTTGATGGCAGTATCCACCCAGGCGTATTTCCAGGCCGCAATCCCCAAAAGCAGACCCATCAGAAAGGCAATGGGCGCGGCGACGACCAAAACGGACATTGTCTCCATCGCATCGTCCCACTGACCGATCAGCGCGGTCCAGATGAACGTGCCCCCTGCCAAAAGCGCCATCTTCCAGCCGCCAAGGTAGTACCCGAGAACGGCGGCGGCGGCGGCGATGGCCGTCCACGGGATCGGTCCCAGCATTGGCCAGCGGCGCTTGCCGTACAGCAGGTTGGCCGTCGCATCGAGCAGGAACTCCAGCGGCCCCTCCGCGATGAAGCGGGTGATATGGATCAGGCCCAGATCATTCTGAACAAACGCAAAAACGACATCCAAAACCTCGGCCGTTGGAGGGATCAACGCCTCGGGGATGCGGTGAAGCCAGAGTGGCAAAAGCCCGATGGCATGAAACAGGATGATGACGAACGCTGTCCCCAGAAGGGCCAGTAAAACCGGATCGCGCCGCGCGCCCTCATGGCCCGGAACACCGACATCGCTGGGATGCGTGACGGCCATCAGGCACCTCCCAAAAGCAGGTCCAGCGCATCCGACCGCTGCATCACGCCGATCACGTTGCCTGACCCGTCAGCGACCGGGATCGCCTCCCGCGTCTCGTCGATGAGTTGCCGCGCGAGGTCCTGAATGGTTGCCTTGCCGTCGACCGGCGCGCCCTCGGGCGCGACCCCGTTCACCGGTTTTGACAATCCGCGCGCGTGGACGACGCGCGCCTTGTCGATGTCTTCCGTGAACTTGCGTACGTATTCCGTCGCGGGATACATCACGATTTCGTCCGGCGTGTCGCATTGCTCGATGGCACCGTCCTTCATGATCGCGATCCGATCGGCCAAGCGCAAAGCCTCGTCGAAATCATGCGTGATGAAGACAATCGTCTTCCCCAGCATTTCCTGAAGTCGCAGGAATTCGTCCTGCATCTCGCGCCGAATCAACGGGTCGAGCGCGCTGAACGGCTCATCCAGAAACCAGATATCCGGCTCAATGGCGAGGCTTCGGGCGATGCCGACCCGCTGCTGTTGGCCACCCGAAAGCTCGCGCGGGAAATAATCCTCGCGGCCTTCCAGCCCCACAAGTCGGACCACCTCCAACGCCCGGTCGCGGCGGGTGTGCTTGTCCTGCCCGCGCATTTCCAGCGGGAAGGCGACGTTTTCTAGCACGGTGCGATGCGGCAGCAGGCCAAAGGATTGAAACACCATTCCCATCTTGGAACGACGCAGTTCAATCAGTTCTTTCTCGGCCAACGACATGATATCCTGCCCACCGACCTCGATCGTGCCTCCGGTGATGTCATGGAGACGAGAGAAACAGCGGACCAGTGTCGACTTGCCGGAGCCCGAAAGCCCCATGATTACGAGCATCTCGCCTTCGGTCACATCGACAGACACGTCCCTGACGCCCGCGATATAGCCATCAGCCCGAATGTCGTCGAAGCCGTAACCTTCGGGCATCGAACGCAAATAGCGCTCAGGATCGGGTCCGAAGAGCTTCCAAACGTTTTTGGCCGATATCACCGGTGCCATGCCCAAACCCCTGTCATCATATCACCCGCCCCGCATGGTCTTGCGGGACGGGTGCGTTTGTCAAATCAAGCCGGGATCAGGCCGAGCAGCCCTGCATCCACGGATCGACAACGGCGCGGTTCGCGGCCAGCCACTCTTCCGCGGCCTCTTCCGGCTCAAGCTCGTCAGTGTCGACCAGTTTCGCCATCTCGGCGATTTGCGGGTTGGTGAAGCTGATCTTGGTCAACACGCAATACGCGGAAGGCCATTGATCCTTCATGCCGTCCCACGCGGCTTTCTTCAGATAGCCAGTCGCGGGGTTGCCGCAGTCATAAAGCGCGTCCGGGTTCGGTCCGACAGCAGGATCCGTGTCGCAGCCGTCTTCCCAAGCCGGGAACTCGACGAATTCACCCGGCCAAACGGCCTCCGCGAAGTTGGGCGTCCAGTTGAAGACCACCACAGGCTTTTTGTCGGCTTCCGCCGCTCCGATCTCAGCCCAGAGTGCCGCAGCCGAACCAGCGTTCACCACGACAAAGTCCATGCCCAGCGCCTCGACACGTTCCTGGCCGTGCTTCAGCCAGTCCACCGGACCATCAAGATAGCGGCCCTTGTCACCGGTTTCCGCTGTCGCGAACACTTCTGCGCAATCGTTCAGAGCTTCCCAATCCGGCAGACCCGGGCAAGCGTCCTTGGTCCACATCGGATACCACCAGTCTTCGCGGGTGACCGCATCATGGTCGCCCACGTCATGCAAACCACCCTTGGACAGCGCCTCGCGGAAGGACGCGCCAAAGGCCCCTTCCCAAACTTCCAGTTCCAGCGCGACATCGCCCAGACGAACCGACTCATAGACAGCCTGACTGTCGGTCGTGACGTATTCGACGTTGAGGCCCATCTCTTCGTACATCTGGCCCACGACATTCGACATCACGATCTGGCTGGACCAGTTGTGGATCGGGATTACGATCGGATCGTCGCTGTCTGCGGCATTCGCCGCGACGCCCATCAAGGCCACCGCACCTACCGTGGCAAGAAGTGTCAGTTTCTTCATCTCAACTCTCCCAAGTTGTTTTGACGGTTGTTACCGCCGGATTGGCACGAGGGTTCCCTCGCTCGTTTCAAATCTTCAGGTAATCCTCAAGACTATCGTCCAGCGCCTCCTTCCACACCGTATGGTGCGTGGGCGCCTTGGTTCCGGTCATCGGACTGGTGTAGCCGTGATCGCGGAATTCCATGATCCCTTTCTTCTTGTGTTTCTTCCAGGCGTAGAAGGCTTGGTTGGCGGCCTCGACATCGAATGTCGGGTAGTCCGTCTCGGCAATCAGCTCGAGCGTATAGGCCCCCTGGTAGGCGATGCAGGCGTAGTCATCTTCGAGTGCATCCTCATCCGCCTGGCGCTTCTGCCAATCGGCTTCCATCACTGCCGCATCCGGCAGATGAATCCGACCCAGGATCGCATCCCGCACCCACCAGGCCTGCGCGTCGAACATGTTGAACGTGTACCACTGGTCCTGCATCCCGAGGTAGAAGAGGTCCGGATTGCCGGTATAGACGACGCCCTTGTAAAGGTCGCTCGCCGCCAGCCGATTTGTCGTTTTCAGGCGCAGATCATCCGGCAGGAACGGGAAGTGGTGCTTGTAGCCCGTGCACAAGATGATCGCGTCGACATCTTTCGACGTGCCATCGATGAAGTAAGCCGTCTTGCCCTCGACCGGGTCGAGCTTCGGCACTTCCTGCCAGCTGTCCGGCCAATCATACCCCATCGGTGCGGTGCGGTGCGCGACGGTCACCGACTTGCAGCCGTATTTCCAGCATTGCGAGCCAATGTCTTCAGCGGAATAGGAGGTCCCGAGGATCAGGATATCCTTGTCCTTGAACTCGACCGCATCGCGGAAGTCATGGGCGTGCAGGATCCGTCCCTTGTAGCTCTCGAAGCCCGGATAGTGCGGCACGTTCGGAAAGCTGAAATGCCCGCTGGCCACGATCACATGGTCGAAGGTGCTGCGCTCTTCGGTGTCGCTTTCGCCATCGCGCGCCGTCACCTCAAACCCGCCATCCAATGCTCGGACATCACGCACCACCGTATTGAATTTGATGTATTTTCTGACACCCGCCTTCTTCACCCGGCCTTCGATGTAATCGAACAGCACTGCCCGCGGCGGATAGCTGGCAATCGGCTTTCCGAAATGCTCCTCAAAGGTGTAGTCCGCGAATTCCAGACCTTCTTTCGGCCCGTTCGACCAGAGATAGCGATACATCGACCCGTGGCACGGGTTGCCGTGCTCATCAACGCCTGTGCGCCAGGTATAGCGCCACAGGCCACCCCAATCAGGTTGCTTTTCGTAGCAAATGATTTCGGGGATCTCGGTGCCCTGATCGGCCGCCGACTGAAATGCTCTCAGCTGTGCAAGCCCTGATGGGCCAGCTCCTATGATGCAAATGCGTTTGGTCATGCTACCCCCTCGACAATGGTTTGAACGCTGGTGGAGACCGACATGCGCAGGGCTTTCGCCTCCGTGTAGTCCTCCGAGTGATACCAGTCGCGCGCAGCCTCAAAGCTCGGAAAACGGATCAGCACGTTGCGGTCACCGGGCGGCGCACCCTCGTGACTTTCACTTCGCCCACCGCGCACCAGAAACTCGCCACCGAACTTCTCGATGATCGGCTGCACCATGGCGACATAATTTGGATACACCTCTGCGTCGGTCACGTTGATCTGCGCAATGACGTATCCATAAGCCATCTCAGCGCAACTCCGGCTCGGATATGGAGGCGTCCCAGTCCGGCTCGAACCCAAGCACCTCGGTGTCGGGCGGCAGCGCCGGGTTGAAGAGCCCGTTGTGGGCCATCGTGGATTGGTAAAGCGGGTTCTTTTCCGCCAACCGCCAGACCTTACAAGAGAGGTCGAAGACCTGCGCATAGGCGTCGAAGCGCAGCCTGACACGTTCCGCTGCCCGGATGGTCGCCGCCCCGGGTGAGCCCGGGGGAAAGGTCGCAGTCAGAATGTCGGAGAACTCCGCTGCCTTCTGGTAGTATGTGGCCGAGAAGAACCGAATGGCCTGATCGCGCCGTTGCGCCGGGTCATTCGTCTTCCGCGCCATGTGCATAAGCTCAGGCGTCACCGAATATCCCGGCGACTTGTTGATAAGCGTGATGATATGCCCCATCGGATCGGTTTCTCCCGGCAGGAACAAAGCCGGTATTATCCCGTCATCGGGGCGCCCCTGATTGTCGCGCATCGACATCTGGCGGACCCGACATTGCCAGCGCAGAAACGCCATCCTCAGCGGCGAGATAGAGTAGCTTTCCCCCAAAGCGGCTCCCAGCGAATTCATGCGACATCCCTTCTGTCGGTGGTGCTGACCGTATAGATCCTGTCATGCGAAAGGCTGGGTATGCGCCCGGCTGTCTCGCCTACCTGATCGAGGTCGATTTGCGCATGGAGCGCCCCCGGGATGTCGCCACCATCCGCCAGAACTTCGCCCCACGGGCTCACCACCAGCGAATGCCCGTAACTCTCGCCGCCACCGGGAACCGCGCCGACCGCGCAGGCCGACACAACGAACGCCGTATTCTCGATGGCGCGCGCCCGGTTCAGGATGTGCCAATGCGCCTCGCCGGTCATCTTAGTGAAGGCCGCGGGGCAAATCAGGATCTCCGCCCCCGCTTGAGCGAGATCGCGGAAGAGCCCCGGAAAGCGCAGATCGTAGCAAATCGTATGCCCAATCTTGCCCAGTGGCGTCTCATAAAGAGCCGCTGTGTCGCCGGGCCTTACCGTGTCGCTCTCGCGATACGTGGCGCCCGCGCTCAGATCGACATCGAACAGGTGGATTTTGTCATAGTGGCCGAAAACGCCGCCATCGGGCCCAATCATGTACCCGCGATTGACGACCTTATCGTCCGGTCCATCGACAGCGATCGACCCGATGCTCACCCAAACACCGTGCTTTGTCGCAAACCCGCGCACGCCCTCCAGAAAGGCGTGGCTTTGTTCCGGTGCAGAGGGCGGACATAGGCGTGCGCCCTCCGAAGCCAACCCACCGCAATATTCCGGCAGGAACAGCATCTCTGCACCTGCACGCGCCGCAGCCTCTGCCAGCGGCAAAGCCTCCGACAAAGCTGTCTCCATCGTCGGCATAGGCCGGGTCTGGAGACAGGCGATATGCAGCGGGCGCGGCATCAGAACTTCTTGTAGGCCTTTCTCAGCATGACCAGCGGGTGCCGGTCCGACATCTGGAATTTCAGCAGAAGCTCACGCGCAATCATGTCGCGATCCTGCTGGTTGTCCGGCAGTTCGATCGTGTCGGGGATGCGCACCCAGCCGTTGATATTGCGGTCAAAGACGGCGGGACTGCCTTCTTCGTAGCCCATGTGAATGTCTTCGAGCCAGTTCAGATCGTCCCAGCCCATGAACTCCATATAGTCCTTCAGGAAAGGCGTGATCCGATCGTAATCGGGCACAAGGTTCACATCGTAGCGATACCCGATGTGCTGCCCGATTTCTTTTTCGCGTTCGGATTCAAGACCATCCGCGTCGTTGATGAACTGATTGACGTCCTTGATCTCGGACCCGAGATACTGTGTTCCAGCCATGTCTCAAGCCCTCCTTACAGGTGGTGATAGTCTTCGACGCCAACCGTATGGCTGGTGCCGGCAAGCGGCACACCGGCCATTGCGCTGGCTTCCATTGTCAACGCGGCGAGGTCTTCCGGTTCCAGCGAGTGCAGATGCGTCTTGCCGCAGGCGCGGGCAAAGAGTTGAGCCTCGATGGTGAGCGTGTGCAGGAAGTTGTAGACGCGTTCTGCCGCCTCGTCCGGGTCAAGCCGCTGACGCAGGACCGGGTCCTGCGTGGCCACGCCCACCGGACAACGGCCCGTGTGGCAGTGGTAGCAATAGCCAGGCTCGGCGCCTATTTCCTCGGGGTAGTTGGCCTCGGGGATGTCCTTGTTGCAATTCAAAGCCATCATCGCCGAATGGCCGATGGCGATGGCGTCCGCGCCGAGTGCGATGGCCTTGGCCACGTCGGCACCGTTCCGGATGCCGCCTGCATAGACAAGGCTGATCTCGCCCCGCTTGCCGAGGTCGTCGATGGCTTTCCGCGCCTGACGGATCGCCGCCATACCAGGAACGCCAGTGTCTTCGGTTGCAAGGTGCGGACCGGCACCGGTCCCGCCCTCCATACCGTCGATATAAATCGAGTCGGGATCGCATTTCACTGCCATCCGCACGTCATCATATACGCGCGCCGCGCCCAGCTTCAGCTGGATCGGGATTTGCCAGTCAGTGGCCTCCCGAATTTCCTGGATCTTCAACGCCAGATCGTCCGGGCCCAGCCAGTCGGGGTGCCGCGCTGGCGATCGCTGGTCAATGCCGGCAGGCAGCGACCGCATCTCGGCCACCTGGTCGGTGACTTTCTGGCCCATAAGGTGGCCGCCAAGACCAACTTTGCAGCCCTGCCCGATAAAGAACTCACAACCGTCAGCCAGCACTAGATGGTGCGGGTTAAAACCATAGCGCGACTGGATGCATTGATAGAACCACTTGGATGAATAGCGACGCTCGTCCGGGATCATGCCCCCTTCGCCCGAGCAGGTTGCGGTTCCCGCCATCGTTGCGCCCCGGGCGAGTGCCGTTTTCGCCTCATAGGACAGAGCGCCGAAGCTCATGCCTGTGATGTAAACCGGGATGTCGAGGTCTAGCGGACGCTTCGCGCGCGGCCCGATGACGGTGCGCGTCTCACATTTCTCGCGATACCCTTCGATGACGAAACGTGTCAGCGTGCCCGGCAGAAACGTCAGGTCGTCCCAATGCGGGATTTTCTTGAACAGCGAAAAGCCCCGCATCCGATACCGGCCCAGTTCGGATTTGATATGGATGTCGTCCATGACCCGGGGCGGGAAGATGAAGCTGTCGCCGATGCGGTTCACATCGCGGTCGAGCGGTTTCTTGGTCGGCGGATTACCGTCTGCCATTTTCGTTTCCTTTCAAAAGGGTATCGGGCATCCCAGGCGTGCAGGGCCGTCCCTCAGAGGATGAGTTTCTTTTCGTTTGGCTCAAGATTGTCGTAGTTCCAAAGCTGCTTGCCCGCGACGATCTTGGTGAAGTGGTCGACGCCCTTCTCGGGCGTCAGCCCGTACTGGGTCAGCTTGCGCGTCAGCCAAGCCTTGTCGAGATCGGTCAATTCAGCTTCCACGGCATCGACGCCGCAGGACTTGATCTCACCACCGACATAGATGGTGCCGTCATACATCGAGTCGCCCAGGTTCTTGCCCGCATTGCCGCAGACTACCATCCGGCCCCGTTGCATCATGAAACCCGAAAGCGCGCCAGTGTCGCCACCGACAATGATCGTGCCGCCTTTCATGTCAATCCCTGTCCGCGACCCGACCGAGCCACGGCAAACAAGATCACCACCCCGAATGGCCGCACCGAACGTGGACCCGGCGTTCTTCTCGATCATCACGGTGCCCGACATCATGTTCTCGCCACAGGACCAGCCCACGCGGCCATTGATGCGCACGTTCGGACCATCGATCAGGCCAACCGCGAAATACCCGGTCGAGCCTTCGACGATCAGGTTCAGCTTGTTCAGGATACCAACGCCAAGGCTGTGCATCCCGCGAGGGTTCTTGATAACGATCGAGCCATAGCCCTCGTCCATCAGGGACCGGATGTTCGCGTTCACCTCGGTCGCGGTCATGCCGTCGCAATCAAGCTCGGTCCGTTTGTTGAAGTCGACATCCGGCGCCCACGGATAGGCAAACCGCTCCGTCGCATCCGGATCGAACTCCATATACATCGACCGGCCAGTCAACTGGTCTGTCGTCATGCCCAAGGCTTTGACCCGCTCTTCCTGAGTCATTTCCTTGAGTACTGCGTCGCTTACGCTTGCCATACGCGGACCTCCTCATCGTACGGGTCGGTTGTGTCGATTTCGTGGGGCAGGATGGCGCGGATCGCGACCTCTTCCGAAGCCATGGCGATCAGATCGTCAGACTCGTAGAGAACCAGTGGTTTCGCGGCCATCGTGTCTTTCGCCATTCCCAACTGGTCCTTGGTGCAAACCAGATAGGTGAAGACGCCGTCGATTTCCTCGATGGACCGCTTCAGGCTCTCTTCCAGCGACACGCCGTTGGCGAGGTTGTGCGCCGTGTATACTGCCAGAAGTTCGCTGTCGCAGTTCGACATGAACCGGTGGCCCTTGCGCTCCATCTCGCGGCGCATGATCCAGTAGTTGGTGATCTGCCCGTTATGGACAACGCTGACGTCGTTGTAAGGGAATGCCCAGTAAGGGTGCGCCGATTTGATGTCGACATCTGACTCGGTGGCCATCCTCGTGTGGCCGATCCCGTGCGTGCCTTCGAAGTCGTTCAGCCCGTAAGCTTCTGCCACATCCGCCGCGTCGCCCAGATCCTTGATCAGTTCCAGACCCGAACCCATCGAGAGGATCTCGACGTCTTCGATTTCCTCGATATGGCCCGCCATCGCGCCGGTGTCGCCTTCATGCGTCAGCACGTAACGCAGCGCGTAGGGCCGCACCCGATCCTTGCCCTTCACATTCGCGCCGTGCTCGTCAAGGATCGCATCGACCGCCGCCATCCGCTCTTCGAGAACGGCGTGAATACCCCGACCGCGGTCCATGTCCTCGGCTTCGGCCAGCTTGATCCGCATCACATAGTCGCCCGGATCGCGCTCGGCATAGACCGCGTAGCCGGTGCTGTCCGGCCCCCGGTGCTTCAGGGCTTGCAACATCGCGGTCATCTCGCCGCCGACGTTGGAGCTTTTGCCCTTGTGAATTATTCCTGCGATTCCACACATTTAAGCGCGCCTCCCTTGTTCAGACGGTGCGTGCAAGCACCCCCCCTACGTTGCAAACCACCTCTTTACGGCAGGCACTCCATATACATTTCGTTGTCCCAATCGGTTACGGTTGACATGAAGCGCGCGTATTCGTCGTGCTTGTACTCGTGGTAGAGCCGGTACATCTCGCCCGGCAGACCCTTGCGGACCACGTCGCTGTTTTCGAGATAGGCCAGCGCTTCGCCGAGGGACATCGGCAGTTTCTTGACTTCCTTGCCCTCTTTGATCGCCTCATAAATGTTGCGCTCTTCCGGCGCGCCCGGATCCAGCTTGTTGTCGATCCCGTCATCCATCGCAGCCAGCAGGGTCGAGCCCATCAGATAGGGGTTCACCATGCTGTCGACCGACCGGTATTCGAAGCGGCCAGGTGCCGAGACGCGCAGACCCGTGGTCCGGTTCTGGAAGCCCCAATCAGCAAAGACAGGCGCCCAGAAGCCCGTGTCCCAGAGCCGGCGATAGGAATTTACGGTGGAACATCCGATGGCCGTCAGTGCCTGAAGGTGGTGAACAACACCGCCAATAGCCTCAAGCCCCTCCTTGCCCGGCATCTGCGGATCATCGTCATCCGGCATGAAGGTGTTATCGCCACCCTTCACGTACATGTAGTTCTCGCGCATGCCCGGCAGATCGTCCGGATCGTTACCGGTGCGAACGAACTCGTCCTCGCCGCCACGCCACAGGCTCATGTTGTGATGACAGCCCGAAGCGGAAACACCCATGAAGGGCTTTGTCATGAAGCAAGCGAAAATGCCATTCTCTCGCGCCACCTGAGCACAGATCTGACGGTAGGTCGTCAGACGGTCCGCATTGCGCAACACATCATCGAACATCCAGTTCAGTTCCAACTGACCTGGCGCATCCTCGTGATCGCCCTGAATCATATCCAGGCCCATTGCGCGCGCATAGCGGATCACCTGCATGGACACCGGGCGCAGCGATTCAAACTGGTCGATGTGATAGCAGTAGGGCTTCGAATAGCCGTCCTTCGGCTTGCCGTTCTCGTCGAACTTAAGCCACATCATCTCGGGTTCTGTCCCGATCCGCAAAGACCGTCCGTGCTTTTTCTGGAAGTCTTCGTGCATCCGCCGCAGATTGCCCCTGCAATCCGATGTCAGATACCCGCCCGGATCCTCCTTTTCCTCGCGGTTTCGGAACAACGTGCAATAGAACCGACCAATCGTCGGCGCCCAGGGCAATTGCATAAAGGTCTCGGGCTCGGGAATACCAACCAATTCAGCGGCTTCCGGACCATAGCCCATGTAATTTCCGGCCCGGTCAGTGAACAGGTTCATCGTCGCGCCATAGACCAACTGGAAGCCCTTCTTGGCCACGCTTTCCCAGTGATCGGCCGGGATCCCCTTGCCCATGATCTTGCCAGTCACCGAGACGAACTGGAGGTACAGATACTCGATGCCCTTCGCATCGATCATCTCGCGCACTTGCTTGATTTTCTCGTCGCGCCCCGGCGCGTCTACAAATCTTTCAAGATCGGTGGCCACTTTCTTCTCTCCTTGCTGGTCTTGGCAAAAGTGCTCTTCCGGCACTCTTTCACTGCGGGCTTGGGTTCGGTCCTAGCTCCACGGATATGGACTGTTGGAAACGGGGTGCAGTTCGCCCTTGGCGAAGCGATCAAAACGGAACGGCTCAAGAAGCTCTTGCTTCTGCCCCAGAACCTCATCGGCAATCAGATGCCCGACACCCAGCATCTTCCAACCATGATTGCTGTCGGCGATCACCGTCACGTTTTCGCGGAAATGGTCGAACACCGGGAAACTGTCAGCCGTGAAGCACCCGATACCGCCCGACGCTTCCTTGTGATACTTGGGCATAAGACCCTCGTACCGCGCCTGACAATGCGCCAGCGCGCTCACCCACATATGAGCGAACTCGCCGCTGGACACGAATTCCGGTGAAGATGGGCCATAAGGGTCGATCTGCACCTCGTTCACCGGCGTTTCCACCTTGTAGGGCGAGGCCCCGCCCTGAATGCCGCCGAAATGCCAGTCGGGCTTATAGTAGATGCCCCACATCTCTTCGGTGATGGTCGAGCCGTCGACGGTGGATTTCAACGTGGCGTCCGTATCGACATGGATCACCGGGGCCAGAGAGCCATCATCGGCGCGGCCAAGATCGGGATCGACGTTCAACACACCTTCCTCCAACTGCCAAAAGCGCCACATATCGACGCCTTCGTGTACGTCGCCCGCCAGATCCTTGACGGTGATCTGGCTCGGCAGATCCAGCATCGACCAGAAATCGCGTACCCAGGGACCGGCGCCGATCACGACGCGCTCACAAGTGATGTTGCCCTTGTTCGTTTCCACGGCGCGGATCGCGCCAGACCCGTTCATGGCATCAAAACCAGTCACTTCGACGCCAGTGATGATCCGCACACCTAGCGCTTCAACTTTCTTGGCCAGCGCATACATGGTCTTGGTTTGGTTCGAGAACCCGCCGCGCTTTTCGTGCAGAACGCTGGTGATGTTCCGGGCCTGCCAATCGCCGAAATAGCCGCGCATATATGATGTGCACGCATTCTCGCCTTCGATGAAGACGCTCTCGTAGCCGATCGCCTGCTGCTGCGTATAGATCGAGCCAACATCGTCGCGCATGCTTTCGCTTGAGATCTGCATGTAGCCGACCGGGTGATAGGAAAGCCCCTGGGGATCGCTTTCCCAGACGTCCACCGAATGCGCCATAAGCTTGCGCATCGCGGGCTGGAAATAGTTGTTCCGCACAACCCCGCAGGCAATGCCAGAGGCGCCCGCGGCAATGCCCGTCTTATCAAGAATAACAATCCGGCCTTCGACCGTCTCGCCCTGCTCGGCCAGACGCTCTGCCAACTTCCAGGCAGTGGACATTCCATGAATGCCCGCGCCGATGATCACGTAATCTGCATGTGTGGGGAACGCCATGTCACTATTCGCCTCTTGCAGCCCTCGCGCAACTTTGGTCTTTGGTTCAAACCAAAATCAATAGTTTTTTAATCCAATTATTGCTTTTTGGTGTAGTTATTCTAAAATTGGACTATTATTGGATTAAAAAGGTGGTGCAGATGGCCCGAAAAAGCTTCTCGGAGGTGGCAACTGAGCTCCGCCAATTGATCGATGACGGGGCGTTTCAGCGATTCGAACGGCTGCCGCCGTCCCGCAAACTCGCCGAGGATATGGGCGTCGCCCGGAACACACTACGCGACGCCTTCTACCAACTCGAAAAGGAAGGCCTTCTTAAGACCCGAGCGGGCAGCGGCACCTACGTCACCGCAGTTGAGCAGGAACGCGTCCCCGCGGCGGTCGAAGACGCAACACCACTTGAACTGATCGACGCACGCTTTGCGCTTGAACCCCACATCTGTCGGCTGTGTGTATTGCACGGGCGGCGCGAAGACTTCGAATTGCTGGAAATCCTTTGCCAGACCATGGAAGGCGCGGTGGACAACCCGGTTGCCTTCGCCGAAGCCGACACCGCATTCCACCGTGCGCTTTCGGCCTCGACGCGCAACAACCTCCTTATCTGGCTCATAGGCCAGATCAACACTGTGCGCTCCCTTGATGAGTGGACCCGCATGCGGCACCTCACCCTCGATGAACAGATCATTCGGCATTACAACGCTCAGCACCGCGAGGTTCTGAACGCGCTGCGGTCCCGCGAACCCGAGCGCGCCGCCGTCAAGATGAAGGAACATCTGGAAACCGCACGCCATTCGCTGATGCGCGCGGCCGAAGCGTGAACCGCGCGGTTTTCAACGGCGTGCTGCTTGCCACAGTTCTGATTGCGTCTTCACAACCTTTGGCCGCCGCCGACTGCCAGTATCTCGATGCGCTCGACACCTATGCTAACAGCGAAACCGCACCTTCAGAGGCCTCCTGCACCACCTATCTAACCGCAGCAAACACCACAGGCCGTTCCTGCCATTGGACCTTTCCCTTTCGTAGCGACGGCGCAAAAGACTTTGGCAAGACACTCTGGAAAAACCTGACCTCGTGCCGGGCCGGCACCCCCCTCGGCCCGGACGCCCAGGTCAACCACCCCGACAGCTACGATCTTCGGGAATGGGCAACCGACCACGGCACCTACGCGCTTTCGATCAAGG
Source organism: uncultured Paracoccaceae bacterium (assembly GCA_938049225.1). Taxonomy (GTDB): domain Bacteria; phylum Pseudomonadota; class Alphaproteobacteria; order Rhodobacterales; family Rhodobacteraceae; genus Halovulum. The sequence goes on along the minus strand of CALICM010000051.1, from coordinate 125,070 downwards.
ACAAAGGCGCACTCAACCGCACACTCGTCTTCCTGCGGCTTGAGCCAAACTAGGCCTGCGCCGACGTCTGCATCCAGTTGATGTAAAGCCGCTCTGCCATCGCGTTGAACGATGTCATCTGCGCCGACACGTCCCCCGCCAACCGTTCGGCCGCGCCGTCGCCCATCGCCCCCTCCAGCGCCGACTTGTATTCCGGGATCGCAACCCAGTTCGCCACCGTGTCGCTCTCGACCTCGATATGGAATTGCGCCGAATAGGCCCGGGGCCCCCACTTCATGGCCTGCACCACGCAATCGGGAGATGTCGCCAGACAGGTCGCACCCGTCGGCATTTGCTTCACTTCCGCCGAATGCCACTGCAACGTCCGAAACCGTTCCGGCAGCCCGTCCAGGATCACGCCCGATGCCCCGTCTTCCGTCAATTGAACATCCATGACCCCGATCTCGGGTGTATCCGACGGCCCCACCGTACCACCGAGAGCCTCCGCCAACAGCTGATGCCCAAGACAAAGCCCCAGAAACGGCAACCCCCTGCCCTCGACGGCTTCGCGAATGAAGGCCTTTTCATCCCGCAACCACGGGTGCTGATCTTCCTGCCAGACATCCATGGGCCCGCCCATGACCCAAAGCCCGTCATACCCATCTAGCGGCGGCAGCGCCTCCCCCTTATCCAGCTCAACCGCATCATAGCTGTGCCCGTCTTCCTCCAGAAAGGAGCGGAAAATGCCCGGATGCTCGACCGTGGCGTGTTGCAGAACAAGAAGCTTCATCGTGTTTTCCCCAGGACGTTATGTCAGTTGTAGGCCGGTTCAGTCGTTTTGCGATCCGACTTCGGACGCAACCCGAACCGCATCTGATAAGTATTCGAGAAGTGCCCGGGGTTTGCGAAGCCCGTCGCCTCAGAAATCTCACCGAGGCTCATGGAGGTCGATCGGATCAACCGCCGCGCCGTCTCCAGACGGATATCCCGATAGAACTCCATCACGCTTTGTCCGAATGCCTGATCAAACAATCGATTCAAATGCCGCGCTGAGATCTGTGTGATGAGCGCAAGTTGGTTCAGGCTCAAGGGATCGCCCACATGGCTTTCCATTGCGGCGACCGCCTCGTGGATATGCGGCGAGTGCGCGCCAAGCCGTTCGGCAACGCCACCCCGCTGCGGCGCCGATGCGCCGCGAATGTCGGTGTGCAAAAACCAGTCGCTGACCAAACGCGCAAAGACACTGCCATAATGATCGGCAATCAACGCGTGCATCAGGTCCAACGGCGCTGCCCCGCCGCCACAGGTGACGCGATCCCGGTCCATCACGAAAAGCTTCCGCTCGATCAGAATGTCGGGAAACCGCTCGGCCAAGGGAGCTGCATGTTCCCAGTGCACCGCAAGCCGCCGCCCTGCCATCAGCCCCGCATTCACCAGAACCACGGCACCGCCGGACACACCACCGATACGGACACCCTCGCGCGCTCGCTTGCGCAACCAACGGAAAACCGACTTGTCCTGAAACGCAAATGGATCCCCACCCGCCACGACAAGAAGCAGGTCCAGATCGACCGGATCCCCCACCCGATACTGTCCATCAACGGACGCGGCGCCAGAGCTTTGAATATGCGCGGCATCGCCGAAATGGACGACGTCGTACAAGCGTCTCCGCGACAAGAGGTTGGCCGCGCGAAGCGGCTCGACGGTGCAGGAATAGGACATCAAGGCGAATCCCGGCACCGGAAACACACCCACGCGGAAGGGTTGACCGATTAAACCAATATTGTCCTTTTTTTGTATTTTCACGCCCATATTTTATATTTAATGTTCGCACGTTCCCGAATTAGGATCACTTTTGAACCAATTTCGTGGAAATGCAATGCGCTACTCCGCTCTCCAAATCCTGAAAGAAGGCCTGACCGGCAACAAGGGCTGGATCCCGGCCTGGCGCGAGCCCGAGCCGAAGGCGGAATACGACATCGTCATTGTCGGCGGCGGCGGTCACGGCCTTGCGACCGCATACTACCTCGCTAAGGAATTTGGCGTCACCAATGTCGCGGTGGTCGAAAAAGGCTGGCTCGGGTCGGGGAACATCGGGCGGAACACGACGATCATCCGCTCGAATTATCTCCTCGAAGGCAATCAGCCCTTCTACGAGTTTTCGCTCAAACTTTGGGAGGGGTTGGAGCAGGATTTCAACTATAATGCGATGGTCAGTCAGCGCGGGATCCTGAACCTGATCCACTCCGATCCGCAACGTGACGCCTTTGTGCGGCGCGGCAATGCGATGCGACTCTCCGGGGCTGATGCGGAGATTCTGGGGCCAGACGAAATCCGCAAGATGTGCCCCTATCTTGACTATGACAACGCACGCTTCCCGATCCAGGGTGCGATCTGGCAACCGCGCGGCGGCACGGTCCGGCACGATGCGGTCGCCTGGGGCTATGCGCGCGGAGCGGACTGTCGCGGCGTCGACATCCTCCAGAATTGCGAAGTCATAGGCTTCGTCATGGAGAAAGGCAGCTGCCACGGCGTGGAAACGGCGAAAGGCACGATCCGTGCCAAGAAGGTCGCTGTCTGCGTCGCCGGTTCGTCCTCTCGCGTAATGGAAAAGGCAGGGATGCGGCTGCCCATCGAAAGCCATGTTTTGCAGGCCTTCGTGTCCGAAGGCTTGAAGCCCACCATTCCAGGCGTCATCACCTTTGGCGCCGGGCATTTCTACGTCAGCCAATCCGACAAGGGCGGGCTGGTTTTCGGAGGCGATATCGACGGCTACAACACCTACGCCCAACGCGGCAATCTGCCGGTGGTTGAGGATGTCTGCGAAGGCGGCATGGCGATCATGCCGATGATCGGGCGCGCGCGGCTTCTGCGCATGTGGGGCGGCGTCATGGATATGTCGATGGATGGCTCGCCCTTTATCGACAAGACCCATATCGACGGGCTCTATCTGAATGCGGGCTGGTGCTATGGCGGCTTCAAGGCGACGCCCGCCTCCGGCTTTTGCTATGCGCACCTGCTTGCCACCGACCGCCCGCATGAAACAGCGACCGCCTACCGGCTCGACCGGTTCCGTCGCGGCGCGCCCATCGACGAAAAGGGCCATGGCGCCCAGCCGAACCTGCACTGAGGCCAAACGATGCACCGACGCAATACCGACGTAGTACAAACGTTATACCGACCTCCCGTTTCGGCCCCGATTTCGGGAGGCAAAGCATGATCATCGACCACCCTCTTTTGGGTCCGCGCGACGCCGCAGAATTTGTCGTCAAAGGCGACGCGTCGCTCATCGGTCGCCCGGACGGCATGACGGCATCACCAGAAGACATGCATGATTACATGTACTTGCGCGACAATACTGCTGGCGAACACCGCGAGCTTTGGTACCACGAACAGGGCGACCGCTCCTGGCTCGTTGTTACCCGCAACACGCTGACGCACGAGGTGACCAAGGTCGAACTCGCCCGCGATGTCGCCCGGGCTCAAGGCCGCTCCCGATGACCCAGGTCAACCGCATAGAGGGCGGCCAGATCGACCGGTCCAACACGTTGAAATTCCAATGGAATGAGCGCTGGCTCAGCGGCCATCCCGGAGACACACTGGCGTCCGCGTTGTTGGCAAACGGCGTCAAACTCGTGGGTCGCTCCTTCAAGTACCATCGCCCAAGAGGCATCTTCTCGGCTGGCTCCGAGGAGCCCAACGCCTTGGTTCAATTGAGAAAAGGTGCAGCACAAGAACCCAACACACGCGCAACAACCGTTGAACTCTTCGACGGGCTCTACGCAACCAGTCAAAACCATCGCGGATCGCTCGAATGGGATCTCATGGCTGCGAACGACCTCCTCGCGCCGTTTCTAAGTGCCGGTTTCTACTACAAAACATTCATGTGGCCGAAAGCCTTCTGGGAAAAGCTCTATGAGCCCTTCATCCGCTCGTCCGCCGGTCTTGGCCGCCTCTCTGGCAGACCCGACCCGGATATCTATGACCACGGCTACTTGCATTGCGACTTGCTCATCATCGGGGCCGGCCCCGCAGGGCTTGCTGCTGCGCTGGCGGCCGGACGCGCGGGCGCGCGGGTCATTCTGGCAGATGAGGATTTCTGTATGGGCGGGCGCCTCAACTCGGAAAGCTACGATGTCGACGGCCAGTCCGGCGCAAACTGGGCAGCGCTCGCTGTCACCGAACTTCACGCCATGGAAAATGTTCGGTGCATGACCCGCACAACCGTTTACGGAAGTTACGATCATGGCATCTATGGCGCATTGGAACGGAAAGCCGATCATCTGGCGACCAGTGAAGGCAAACCGCGGCAGGTCCTTTGGCGCATCTACTCCCAGCGGGCGCTGTTGACTGCAGGGGCAACGGAACGCTCCATCGCCTTCGGCAATAACGACCGTCCGGGCGTGATGCTGGCCGGGGCCGTAAGGACATTTGTTAATCGCTTTGGCGTCGCACCTGGACGCGAGGTTGCGATCCTGACGAACAACGAGGACGGCCTGCGCACAGCCGCCGACCTTAAGGCAAAGGGTGTTCAGATCAGGGGTGTGATCGACACCCGAAAAGGTGAGACGATTGTCGACACGACCGGGCGCAAAGCTCTGAAATCAGTCACCTTAAACAATGGACGCAAAATCTCGGCGGACTGTCTCGCCGTCTCCGGCGGCTGGTCGCCCAATGTCCATCTGACCTGTCATCACCGGGGCCGCCCAACGTGGCGGGAAGACATCGCGGCATTTGTCCCAGGAGGCGATTTGCCACCGGGTATGACAGTCGCAGGAGCGGCCGCGGGTCACCTGACCCTCGCTGCCACGCTGGCAGATGGACACGAATCCGGAGCGCGAATTTCTGCCGAACTCGGCCACGCGAACGCTCCGGGCGATACGCCGTCCGCCGAAGATGAACCTTTTGAAACCACCGCCTTCTGGCATGTTAAGGAAAGTAAACGGCGCGCCTGGGTCGACCTGCAAAACGATGTCACAACGAAAGACGTGAAGCAGTCGCACCAGGAGGGTTTCCGTTCCGTCGAGCACCTGAAGCGCTACACCACCCTCGGTATGGCGACGGATCAGGGCAAAACCGCCAACATTCTCGGCCTCTCGATCATGGCAGAGGCAAGCGGCAAAACCATCCCCGAAACCGGCACCACGATCTTCCGCCCGCCCTACAATCCTGTCGCCATCGGCGCATTCGCAGGCCGCGCACGTGGCAAGGATTTTCGATACTTCCGCCTGACACCCAGCCACAAATGGGCCGAGGAGAACGGTGCCGATTTCGTCGAGACCGGCATGTGGCTGCGCGCCCAATGGTTCAAGAAACCGGGTGAGAAAGGCTGGCGCGACAGTGTCGACCGCGAAGCAGCACAAACCCGCAAATCGGTCGGCATCTGCGATGTCACCACGCTTGGCAAGATCGACATCCAAGGGCGCGATGCGGCGGCGTTTCTCAATCGCATTTACTCCAACCCGTTCCTGAAACTCCCGGTTGGCAAGGTGCGATACGGATTGATGCTGCGCGAGGATGGCATAGCCTATGACGACGGCACCACCGCGCGCTTGTCAGAAACGCATTTCGTGATGACCACGACCACGGCCAACGCCGTCACGGTCTTCCGCAACATGGAATTTGTCCGACAGTGTCTTTGGCCCGATCTTGATGTGCACCTGATCTCCACCACCGATGGCTGGGCGCAATTCGCGGTGGCCGGGCCGAATTCGCGCCCACTCTTGCAAAAGGTGGTCGATGACCTCGACCTGTCGAACGACGCCTTCCCGTTCATGGCCTGCACCGAATGCACCGTTTTCGGGGGCACGCCTGCGCGGCTGTTCCGTATCTCTTTCTCAGGCGAATTGGCCTATGAGATCGCAGTCCCCACCCGCTTTGGGGACAGCATGATCCGGGGGTTGATGGCCGCAGGCGAAGAGTTTGAAGTTGTTCCCTACGGTACCGAAGCCCTTGGCGTCATGCGGATCGAAAAAGGCCATGCGGCGGGCAACGAACTAAACGGCCAGACCTCGGCCCAGAACCTGGGGCTTGGCGGAATGGTCTCTAAGAAGAAGGATGCCATCGGGTCCAAGCTTTCGGAGCGCGACGAAATGAACCGCGACGACGATCTGCGTCTCGTGGGGTTCCGGCCCAAGGATCGCGCAGCACTCCTGACCGCCGGGGCGCATTTCCTGCGCCGGGGCGATCCGGAAGACATGGCCCACGATCAGGGATGGATGACGTCAGTCGCCTATTCGCCCGAACTTGGGCATTCCGTTGGCCTCGGCTTCCTGAAGCGTGGCAGCGAACGTATCGGCGAAACCATCCGCGCCTATTCGCCGGTCAGGAACCAGGACATCCTTGTCGAGGTGTGTTCGCCCCACCACATCGATCCCGAAGGAGAGCGCCAACGTGGCTGAGCTTGCCTTCACCCTGAGTGCAGCGCCGATCCTGGGCGGCGTCAACCAAAGCATCGGTGAAAACCGGATCGTCGAACGCGATGACCTCGCGCTTGTCTCCATCGCCACGCCAATTGACGGGGAAGCCTCGCTGACGGCATCACTCGAAACGGGTTGGGGTCTCGCCCTGCCCGACCCGACTGTCTCAACGCCGCGCGGAGAGACGCGGGCCGTCCGGACCGCGCCCGATCAGCTTCTGCTCATCTTCCAGCATGGTACGCCGAATGCTGACGCAACCGTAAAGAGTAAACTTGGCGGTACAGGCTACACCACGGACCAGACAGATGCTTGGGTGATCCTCGAAGTGAGCGGGCCCAAGACGCTGGACGCCCTCGAACGGCTCTGCCCGCTCGACGTCTCACATTTCCCGGATGGTGGCGCAGGGCGTACCGTAATGGAACATATGGGTGCCATGGTCATACGGCTTGGCGCCGATCGCTTCCTTCTTCTGTCAGCCAGTTCGTCCGCCCGCTCATTCCTCCACGCGGTCGAGACATCCTATAGATACGTAACAGATTGAACGGAGCGACAGCATGTCCGCCACCCTTATCGACGGTAAGGGTTTCGCGGCCAGCGTTCGCGAAAAAGTCGCCACCCATGTCGCGCGCCTCAAGGACGAGCACGGGATCACCCCCGGATTGGCCGTTGTTCTGGTCGGCGAAGACCCCGCCAGGCAGGTCTATGTCCGCAACAAGGGCAAGCAAACGGTCGAGGTCGGCATGAACTCGATCGAGCATAAGCTGAACGCCGACACCCCCGAGGATGTGCTGCTCGATCTGATCGCGACACTGAACGCGGACCCGGAAGTGCATGGAATTCTTGTGCAATTGCCGTTTCCAGGCCATCTCGACGAAGACCTCGTGATCAACTCCATCGATCCCGCGAAAGACGTTGACGGCTTTCACTTCTCGAATGTCGGGCTCCTCAGCACGGGTCAGCGCAGCATCGTCCCCTGCACCCCGCTCGGCTGCCTGATGATGCTCCGCGCGCATCACGGCAGCCTGTCGGGCCTCGACGCCGTCGTAATCGGCCGCTCGAACATCGTCGGTAAGCCCATGGCCAACTTGCTGCTCGGCGACAGTTGCACCGTGACCATCGCCCACAGCCGCACCAAGGATTTGACGGAAGTCGTTCGACGCGCCGACATCGTCGTCGCCGCGGTCGGCCGCCCCGAAATGATCCCCGGCGACTGGATCAAACCAGGCCCCACAGTCATCGATGTCGGCATCAATCGGATTGATGCGCCCGAAAAAGGTGACGGAAAAACAAGGCTTGTGGGCGATTGCGACTTCGCGAGATTCTCAGGCTTCGCAGGCGCCATCACCCCCGTTTCGGGCGGCGTCGGGCCCATGACTATCGCCTGTCCGCTGGCCAACACCGTCACCGCCTGCCGCCGTGCCAACGGCCTTGCCGAACCGGATGGGCTGACCGCCTGAGGGTTTGCATCGCTTCGGGCTGCGCTCAGAATGAACTTGGATGACGAACAAGGCGGGATCTGCGAGCATCAGGACATGCGTTTTTTGGCGATATTGTCGATTGTGGTCATTGCCATTTTTCCAGGGCAAGCGCGTTCGGAGCCATGCAGGTTGGCCCTCGTTCTGGCCCTTGATGTGTCCGGGTCGGTGAACGAAGTTGAATATGCCCAACAACTGAATGGCGTCGCCCAAGCCCTCGATAGTCCACCTGTTCGTGCACAAATTCTAAATGGCCCGAGTGTGGCGCTCGCCGTTTTTGAATGGAGTTCGCAGAACCATCAGTTCCTTGTGCAACCCTGGATCACCCTAGACAGCCACGCGGCCATTGATCGTGCCGTGGCAAATGTCCGTGCATATCGAAAGAAGCGAGCGGGACTTAAGGCAGCTCTCAGCACCGCATTGCTTTTCGCGTCCAACCTCTTTCAGGAACGCCAGCATTGCTGGAGCAAGAAGATCGATGTCTAGGGTGACGGAAAGAACAACATCGGCCCTCAGCTCAATCAGGTCTACGCCCTCACCTGCTTCGCCGATATCACAGTGAATGCACTGTTTGTTGGTGATCCGGCATCGAGCCAATCGTCGGAATACAAGTCGGCCATGACTCGGAGCGATCTGCTAACCTACTACGAACAAGAGGTTATACGCGGTCCTGACGCCTTTGCTTTGGTCGCGTTCGGCTACTGAGATTACGCGCGGGCCATGCAACGGAAGCTTCTGCGCGAACTTCATGCAAAGCTGACATTCATCGAGAGGTCGGACCTATGGCGCCAATGACGATTCTTAAGAACTGATCTTGTGACAAGATTTGAGGCACAAAGATGAAATATGTTACGCAATTTATGGCTTCCGAAATTTGCGTAACATGTTATTGTTTGTGCGACGCTCCGTGAAGGTACCCTATGACCGCCTATATTCTTGACGCCGTTAGAACTCCGATTGGCCGCTACGGCGGCGAGCTTTCTTCTGTGCGCACGGATGACCTTGCGGCGATGCCAATTGCTGAATTGGTCCGGCGGAACCCGGATGTTGACTTTGGCGCTGTAGATGACGTGATCTTGGGCGACGCCAATCAAGCCGGGGAAGACAATCGAAATGTTGCCCGGATGGCTGCTCTTTTGGCTGACTTACCTGAATCCGTGCCGGGCACGACGATCAATCGTCTGTGCGCGTCCGGCATGGATGCGGTCGGCATGGCGGCGCGCGGCATTAAGGCGGGTGATTATATGCTAGCAATTGCAGGCGGTGTCGAAAGCATGAGCCGCGCGCCATTTGTAATGCCCAAAGCCCATGCTCCCTTTTCGCGCACCAATGCGGTCTATGACACGACGATTGGCTGGCGGTTTGTGAACCCGAAGATGAAAGATGCCTTTGGGACGGATTCGATGCCTGAAACGGCGGACAATGTCGCCGAGGACTATGGTGTTTCGCGCGCGGATCAGGATGCCTTCGCAGCTTTCTCGCAGGCCAAGTATGAAGCGGCGGCCAAGGCTGGCGTTTTTGCCGATGAACTGATGCGCGTGGAAATTCCACAGCGCAAAGGCGAACCAATTATATTTGAGGCCGACGAACACCCTCGTCCCGGCGTTGATGCTGCAAAGCTTGGCAAGCTAAAAGGCGTGAATGGGCCGAACAAGACCGTAACCGCGGGCAATGCGTCGGGTGTCAATGATGGCGCCGCAGCGTTGCTGTTGGGCGATGAGGCGGCAGCGACCAAGACAGCACCGCTCGCACGTGTTGTGGGGATGGCTGCCGCAGGTGTGGCCCCGCGTGTCATGGGGATCGGGCCTGTACCTGCCGTGAAGAAGGTATTGGCACGGGCAGAACTGACGCTGGACCGGATGGATGTGATCGAGCTGAACGAAGCCTTTGCCAGCCAGAGTCTTGCTGTATTGCGCGAGTTGGGCCTGCCAGACGACGCCCCCCATGTAAACCCGAACGGGGGCGCGATTGCGCTTGGACACCCTTTAGGCATGTCGGGCGCGCGATTGGTCATGGCAGCAGCTTATCAATTGAAACGCACAGGCGGGCGCTATGCTCTTTGTACGATGTGCGTGGGTGTCGGCCAAGGCACGGCGCTGATTTTAGAACGGACATAGGAGCAACGCGATGTATGCACAGATGGTAAAGTCCGAAGCGACAAAAGACGATCCTGAACAGCTTGCCGCGTTTCAGGCGCGGATCGATGCAGGTGAGAAGATCGAGCCAAAGGATTGGATGCCGGAAGGCTATCGCAAGACCCTGATCCGGCAGGTCGGCCAGCATGCCCATTCCGAGATTGTGGGCCAGCTGCCGGAAGGCAACTGGATCACCCGTGCCCCGACCCTGGAACGCAAGGCCAATCTGCTTGCCAAGGTGCAGGATGAGGCAGGGCATGGTCTTTATCTATATTGTGCGGCTGAAACCCTTGGCGTGTCGCGTGATGAGATGACCCAAATGCTGCTGGACGGGCGGATGAAGTATTCATCGATTTTCAATTATCCGACCCTGACATGGGCAGATATGGGGGCGGTCGGCTGGTTGGTCGACGGCGCGGCTATCATGAATCAGGTGCCGCTCCAGCGCACCTCTTATGGGCCCTATGCCCGCGCGATGGTGCGTGTCTGCAAGGAAGAAAGCTTTCATCAACGGCAAGGCTTTCACATCATGATGGCCATGGTGAAAGGAACGGCAGAGCAAAAGCGTATGGCGCAGGATGCCTTGAACCGGTTCTGGTATCCCGCGCTCATGATGTTCGGGCCCTCGGACAAGGACAGCGTGCATTCGTCTCAATCCATGGCTTGGAAAATCAAGATGAACACCAATGACGAACTGCGTCAAAAGTTCGTCGATGAAACCGTGCCGCAGGCAGAATACCTCGGTCTGACGATCCCAGATGAAGATTTGACATGGAATGAAGAGAACGGCCAGTACGATTTTACCGAGCCTGATTGGAATGAGTTTTTTGATGTAATCTCGGGCAATGGTCCGTGCAATGTCGATAGGCTAAGTGCGCGTCAAAAGGCTTGGGATGACGGGGCTTGGGTGCGCGATGCGATGAACGCCCATGCAGAGAAGAAAGCCGCACGCAAATTGGCGGCGGAGTAAGCGCATGAGCAAGGAATGGCCCCTTTGGGAAGTGTTTATCCGTGGGCAACACGGGATGAGCCACAGGCATGTCGGCTCGCTTCATGCGGCGGATGCAGAACATGCCGTCAAGAATGCGCGTGATGTCTACACTCGGCGCAACGAGGGGGTGAGCATCTGGGTGATTGAGGCCGAGAAGATCACCGCCTCTAGCCCGTCGGAAAAAGGTCCGATGTACGACCCGGCACGCGACAAGGTGTATCGCCACCCGACCTTTTACGACATCCCCGACGAGGTTGGCAAAATGTGATGAAGCATCTGTTCGAATTTCTGTTGCGGCAAGGAGACAATGCGCTTGTCCTCGGGCATCGGACCTCGGAATGGTGCGGCGTGGCGCCAGCCTTGGAAGAAGACATTGCACTGGCCAACACGGCCCTTGATCTGATTGGGCAAACCCAGCTTTGGCTGGGCTATGCGGCTGAGGTGGAAGGCAAGGGTCGAAGTGCAAATGATCTGGCTTACCTGCGTGACGTCTATGATTTTCGCAATATCCTGATGTTGGAAGTCCCAAACGAGGATTTCGGACGCACTTTGATGCGCCAATTCCTGTTTGATGCCTTTCAGGTGCCTTGGCTGACCGCGCTTTGCGGATCTTCGGATAAGCGCGTGGCCGATTTCTCAGGGAAATCGCTGAAAGAGGCGAACTATCACCTCGACCGCTCGGCCGAGACCGTGATCGCTTTGGGCAATGGCACAGAAGAAAGCAACACTCGGATGCAGGCGGCCCTCGACTATCTGTGGCCCTACGCCGGGGAATTGTTCGGTGAGGATGACACGGATCAGGCCATGCAAGCGGCAGGCATTGCCGTTTTACCAGCCTCTATTCGCAACGACTGGGATACGAAAGTGCAGGGTATTTTGTCAGACGCATCTTTGCGCACGCCTAAAAGCACATTCGCCCATTTCGGCGGTCGCAGCGGTTTCCGGCATACAGAACATCTGGGGCACATGTTGGCGACAATGCAGATCCTGCAACGATCCTACCCCGGCGCTGTTTGGTGACGGCCTCAGCCAACATATCTGAGGCGCAGGTTTGGACCTGGCTGGACGCCGTACCTGATCCCGAGATTCCGGTGATCTCGGTCGTGGATCTGGGCGTGGTGCGGGCTGTGTCGGTTTCAGGTGACTACGTTAAGATAATTATCACGCCGACCTACTCGGGCTGCCCGGCGATGGCGGTGATTGCCATGGACATCGAAACGGCCTTGGCAAAACAGGGGGTACCATCGGTCCACCTAAAAACACAGATCGCCCCTGCCTGGACAACAGATTGGCTGTCAGAAAAGGGCCGGGCGCGACTTGAAAGTTATGGCATAGCACCACCACAAGCCTCTGGTGGGCCGGATCGTTGCCCACAGTGCAAGTCGCAGGCGGTTGAGCGCGTCAGCCAGTTCGGCTCGACTCCATGCAAGGCACAATGGCGCTGCACCGATTGCCTTGAACCGTTCGACTATTTCAAATGTATCTAAGGCGTTTGATATGGCCCATTTCCATCCGCTGACCGTCACTAGGATTGAAAAGACCATCCGCGACGCGGTGGTGCTTACGCTTAAACCGACAGATGGCGCGGGTTTTGATTTCACGCAAGGCCAGTATCTGACGTTCCGGCGTCAGTTCGGGGATCAAGAGCTTCGGCGGTCTTATTCGATCTGTGCCGGTCAGCAAGATGACGTGCTCCAAGTGGGCATAAAGCGGGTCTCTGGCGGCGCTTTTTCGACCTGGGCCAATACGGACCTTGTCGTCGGTGATGTGCTTGAAGCGATGCCCCCGATGGGCAAGTTCTTTGCCAAGGCCGAGGGCAACGCCCCGCACTACCTCGCATTCGCGGGCGGGTCTGGTATCACGCCGGTTCTGTCGATACTGCGGACGGGTTTGGAGAGTGAGCCTGACGCGCGTTTCACGTTGGTCTATGCCAACCGCAATTCCAACACGATCATGTTCCGTGAAGAGTTGGAGGATTTGAAAAACCAGCATCTAGGCAGGTTTAACGTCATTCACATCCTGGAGGATGACAGCCGTGAGATTGACCTTTTTCGGGGTCGAGTGGATGGCGAAAAGTGCGCGGCATTGTTTCGGACGTGGATTGATATCAGCGCAGTCGATATGGCGTTTATTTGCGGACCAGAGCCGATGATGCTCGCGATTTCGGAGGCGCTGACAGAACACGGGCTGTCTAAGGAACAGATCCGGTTTGAGCTCTTTGCTTCTGCCCAACACGGTCGTTTGCCTGAACCGATCGCTGACGCGTCAGAGATGGAAGATGGTGTTGAGGGCCGGGTGGCCCTTGGAGGCGAGGCGCGGTCTTTAATTATTCCGCCCAAGACCAGCCTCTTGGAAGCCGCCCTGGCGGGCAACCTTGATGCGCCCTTCGCCTGTAAGGCAGGTGTCTGTTCGACCTGCAAGGCCAAGGTCTTAGAAGGTGAAGTTGAAATGATCAGCAACCATGCACTTGAAGACTACGAGGTTGATGCGGGCTTTGTTCTAACCTGCCAGTGTTATCCAGTCTCAGGCAAAAAAGTGGTTTGGGATTACGACCAGGCTGGGCATTAAAAGAAAAGGCCCGACGTCAAACGCCGGGCCTTCTTAGGGAGAATTCCTTATCCCCGGCGCGCGGCTTTCACCATGTCCGCGCCCTTTTCTGTGACCATGTATGTTGGCGTGTTCGTGTTGCCTGTTAGCCACATCAAAGGGGCCGCAGATATTGCGCAAATCCGTGCGAAAATGGTCGAGATGGCAGGTCTTTAGTCGTCCGATCAGGTTATTCATTTGGTCCCCCCTGCAGTTACTTATCCAAATCCCCAAACACCCATCGGCAACAAAAGCGCAAAGAACGGCAGCGCAATTAAGAAAATCAATCTAATAATATCGGCGATCCAAAACGGGGTGACGCCCCTAAAGATTGTCGCTGCAGAGACATCCGTGACGACGGATCGCAGGACGAACACATTCAATCCAATTGGCGGAGTGATCAGCGAAATCTCGGTCACGACCACGACAATGATCCCGAACCAGATCAGCGCCATCTCACCGCTGATGTCCCCCTCGAAGAATCCGAGAGAGGCGATCAAGGGTGCGAATACCGGCACGGTCAAGGTGATCATCGAAAGGCTTTCGAAGACCGCCCCAAGCACTAAATAGATCAACACGATAAGACCAAGGACCGCAAAGGGTTCCAGCCCTGCGCCTTGCAAGAATGCCAGAAGATCATCTGTCAGCCCGGCGCGTGTGATCAGTCGGTTAAACAGGTCGGCACCGATCAAAAGCACGAACAGACCGACCGAGGTGCGCACGGTTTGCGACAGTGCATCAATAAGCCCTGTCCAAGAAAATCGCCCGATGAGGACTGAGATGACAATCGCCCCAAATGCGCCCACGCCAGCGGCCTCGTCAGCCGTGAAAATCTGACCGTAGATGCCACCGATAATGATCACAAACAGCACAAGGATCGGGATCACACGCAGAACGCAGGCGCGAGCTTCTGCCCAGTCCATCGGGTTTCCGGCGGGTCCTGCGTCTGGTTTGCGCCAAACGACAAAAGCGACGGCGGCGAGATAAAGCAGAATGCCCAGCAACCCTGGCAGAATGCCCGCAAGGAATAGCTTGCCGATGGATTGGCCGGTTAGGAACCCGTAGATGATCAAAATGATGCTGGGCGGGATCAAGATGCCCAGCGTTCCGCCCGCTGCAACCGAGGCAGTAGAGAGACTTCTGTGGTTGCCGCCCGTGATGCAAGAAGATTTTGTTCCGATGAGCATGTGATCAAGTGCGGTCTTCTGTCAGGCCTTTAAGTGCGGCGTTTTCAGAAGCCGCTGGCCGGTATGGTGATCTGCGGAGCAGGTCCAAATCTGACTTCCGAGCTGTTACGCTCACGACTCTTAACTGGTTTTCCTGATCCAGATCTGATTGATCATTTTGCCCATTCGGGTCGTCGCCTTCTCACACCTCCTTTATCCAGCGCCAGGCAGATTCTGCTGCATATTGATCATGCTGCTGCCTGTGCCGGAACTCGGTAATCTTCATTCTTGGTCAACATGGCCCATATCATGCGGGCCATCTTATTTGCCAAAGCGGTCGCTACAAGCATCCTGGGCTTTCGCGCTATCATCCGTGCCAGCCATGAACCATCGGGAATTGACTTGCGGCCTAGCCAGTTCAGGCGCGACATCGCGCCAATAATCAGCAGTCTGCGGATGTCAGCCTGTCCTGCCTTCGAAATGCGTCCAAGACGCTCTTTGCCACCAGATGAGAATTGGCGTGGAACAAGACCAAGCCATGCGGCAAAGTCGCGCCCACATTTGAAGTTCTCCATCGGCGGGGCAAAGGCTTCGATTGCCAGTGCTGTCATTGGACCAACGCCGGGCATTGTCTGCAATCGCCGCGAGGAGGTGGCTTGTGTCGCCAGAGTCTTGATCTTGACGGTGCGCATATTGATCCGCACCGTTTGTTCAGCAATCTGTTTCAACAAATCCCGGCATTCCTCCTGCATTATACCCGGCAGATCGCTGTCGGGCGCATCAAGAATGTCGGCGATCTTGCTGACGTTGTTTATTCCTTGCGGAACGACATGACCGTACTCATACAGACAGGCCCTCAACGCATTGACCAGTTCGGTTCGCTGATGGACGAGCCGTTCCCGGGCACGAAACAGGATTGCCTTGCTTTGTTGTTCGGCAGACTTCGGCTCAACAAAGCGCATCTCTGGTCGCTGGGCTGCGATTACAATTGCCTCGGCGTCTACCGCATCATTCTTTTGACGCTTCACAAACGGCCTTACATAATGGGGAGCAATCAACTTCACCTCATGGCCAAGCCGGACAATCTCGCGGGCCCAGTAATGTGCACTGCCGCAAGCCTCCATCACCACCACTGCCGGCGGATGCTCTGCCATGAAACGAGCGAAGCTCAGTCTGGTCAGTTTCTTGCGAAACTTTGGCTGTCCTGTCATCGATGCTGCGTGCAGTTGGAAAATATTCTTTGCCAGATCAACGCCTATCATAATATCCTTTGTCACGATTGCCGTCCTTTCTGCTCAGTGGTCGTAAACACCACTATCCTGGCACATTGCGATGCCGTCTGAGTAGGGCGGCAACCACACCATCTGTCATGGTATCCAAATTTCCGCATCGACGGGAGGGCTACTTTTGACATTGTTGCGGCCGTCGCCAGCGATGAGCCTGAGACGGCCGAGAAACCACCACACGCCAGAATGGTTGACATGGCCAGACCACCGGGCAATCGCCCCACAACTGCATAGGCCGCGCGGTACAAGTCATGGGCCATCCCGCTTTGGGCAATGATCATGCCCATCAGGATAAACAGCGGAATGACCGATAAGGCGTCGTTTTGAGCGACATCTAAAACGGAATCTGCAGCAGGCCCAAGCCCCGCAGACCAGCGCCAATCCCGCAAGTAAACAAAGCCGATCGCACCAACCGTTCCCATGGCGATGCCAATGGGAACCCGCGCCAGGACAAGGGCGATCACGATAGCAAAGGCAATCAAGGCAATCGTCATGTGTCGCTATCGCGTTGCGTTCGAAAGATAAGATAACCGCTGCGCAGACCGACAAGAACACCAGTCGCGAAAACCACGGCCGCGATCAAGCCAAGCAAAGGGTATTTCGGCAGGAACAACATTTCGGTGGCGGACCCACGGCTGAGAGCCTTTTCTGCGCGCTCATACAACCAGAAACCCATCGTCATAAACACACCGCTGGTCAGCAGCTCGATCGCGCGATTGCGCCAAAATGCGGCACGGTTTGAAAAGAGGGAGTCAAGCAAATCAACGTCGATTTGTTGGCCTCGTAGAGTGACGACAGGCAAGGCTAAGAAGATCGAGCAGGCCAGCAAAATTTGCGCCAGATCCTGACGCCCAAAGATTGGTGCGTTGAAACCATATCGGGCGACAACTTCGGCAACCGTCAGGCACATCAGCGCCATCAAACAGGTTCCGCTAAGAACCAAGCAGATACGGGCAAGCCAATAGCCTGCCCGCTCAATTATGCGCTTCATTCAGTTGCCGTTGCTGTATTCGGTCATCGTTTCGCGAATGATCGCCAGTGCGGCATCGGCATCAACGCCTGCGGCCTTTACTTCTTCAAGGACTGATTGCTGGATCTGCGGGACGAGGCCCACAAACTTGGCGGCTGCATCCCCCTCAAGATCGATAACTTGCCCCGTTTCCATCTGAGCGTTGACGCCGCGTTCATTGCCTTCATCCCACGCGCGACCGGCAAAGGCGGAGAAATCCTCACCAAGTACGGCCTGGATCGCCGCGGCGTCGTCTTCGCGGACGGAATCAAGAAATTCCTCGCTCATGACGATCGAGAATGACCCGCGATAGAAACCACCAGGTACCCGATAGCTGTAGGGCAAAACCTCAGTCAGACGCAGAATGGCAATCGTATCGCCTGGGAAGAACGTTCCGTCAGCAACGCCATTCGACACGGTTTCGTACACTTTGGGAGCCGACACCTGAACACCTGCCATATCGAGGCCTGCGAGGACGTCCCCCATAACGCCTCCGCCAGACCGGATCTTGAGACCTGCTGCTTCGTCCAGCGATGAGATTTCTTTCGACAGGTGCAGCATGCCGGGGGCGTGGACCATCATTGCCACAGGTATGACGCCGTCATGCTCGTTTGCGGCCCCGAGAACTTCTTGATGCGCACGCCAATGTGCGGCCGAGGCAGCAGCGGAATCGCCTTCAAGCCCCGGGATTTCGATCAGTTTCGTGGTAACAAAGCGGCCCGGATTATACCCATGGAAGATCCACGCCGCATCAGCTCCGCCGTCTTCGATCAGGTCGGCTTGCGACGGAGGGGACGCAAGCTGATACTCGATCTTGCCAGTCACGCGGCCCTCGGTGGCCGTTTCGATCCGACTGATGAATTCAGGCCAGACGATTTCGTTCATGATGTGTGTTGGCGGCAGCCAGGATGAGACAATCATCTCTTTTTCCGCAAAAGCTGTCGTGGCGCTTACCAGCGTCGCAGCAAAGGCTGCGAATATTGTGGATTTCGTCTTCATGTCTTCCTCCCATTTTGCAGGGCCGACTCGCCCTCGATTCATTTGAAGTCTATATAAACCGACCGGTCAGTCAATTATGTTACAAACCTCCGCTTTGCTGTAACAAGCAGTCACTCGACCTATGGCTTTCTTAGTCCGCTAAGCGTCAGATCAGCGATGGTGGCAGCATATGCGATACGCTTGTCTTTCGTGGCTCCGGGGTTCCACATGTAGAACCAGTTCAACATACCAAAGACCGACATGGTAATCTCTCGACGCTTGGCGGAGTTAGCCCCAAGCATGTCGGGGGCACAGCTTTGCAGCGTTTCCGAAACCAGCCCGACCAGATCCCGCTGATATCCCTTTAGGATATCCTGCTTGTCGGACGCCAGGAGCGGTAAGCCCTCGCTTTGGATCTTATGCTCGTTATCCATGCCCTCGTAGGCCAGTAGAAATTCCCGGGTCAATGTGTGCAGCCGTTCGGTGGGGCTCTGTCCGTCAAGCTCGGTTCCGCACAGCCAATCCCTGAGTTGCGACAGATACGTGTCGAGGATGTCGAAGATCAGATCATCCTTGCTGGCGTAGTAATGATAAATATTCGCCTTCGAGATCCCACACGCCCGCGCCACCTCATTCATCGAGGCGCGGGCAATTCCCTCGCGGGCGAACACTTCTGCAGCCACGTCAAGGATGTGCTGGCGCTTGCTTTCGTGATCTTTTGCCTTTGACCGTACCATGCACCTTACTCCTTCGGGCGATCGTCAACCACACGTCGGGCTTTGCCCTGACTGCGCTCGACCGTGCCCGGTTCGCCAACGAGAACCTGTGTCGAGACCCCCACTACATCCTTGATCTTTTTCGTTAATAGACCGGAAGCTGCTTCGCGGGCGGCGTCGCTTTCAGAACCCGGCGCTGCTTCAACATGGACAGCCATCGCGTCCATACGGCCATCGCGCGACAGGGTGATCTGGAAATAGGGGGCAAGTTCAGGAATCGCCAAGACCTGCTCTTCAATCTGCGTGGGGAAAATATTCACACCGCGCAAAATGATCATGTCATCTGATCGCCCGGTGATCTTTTCCATCCGCCGCATTGATCGGGCTGTACCCGGCAAAAGCCGCGTCAGATCTCGGGTGCGATACCGGATCATCGGTAAGCCTTCTTTTGTGATGGTGGTGAAAACAAGTTCCCCCAGCTCGCCATCGGGCAGAACCGCACCTGTTTCGGGATCAATGACCTCAGGATAGAAATGGTCTTCCCAGATGTGCAGACCGTCTTTGCTCTCTACGCACTCATTTGCCACGCCCGGCCCCAACACCTCGGATAATCCGTAAATGTCTACGGCGTGCATATCGAAAGCGTCTTCCACCTCGGCGCGCATTGCATTCGTCCAGGGCTCGGCCCCGAATATGCCAACCTCCAGCGAGGACCCGCGAGGATCAATGCTCGCCTTCTGATACTGCTCTAGAATGTTCAGCATGTAGGACGGCGTCACCATGATCGTCTTTGGCTTGAAGTCTTCAATCAGGGTCACCTGTCGTTCGGTCATGCCGCCAGACACTGGGACAACGGTGCAGCCAAGCCGTTCGGCCCCATAATGGGCACCCAGCCCACCGGTAAAAAGTCCATAGCCGTAAGCGATATGCGCCACATCACCGGGCCGCGTGCCACTGGCGCGCATCGACCTTGCGACCATGTCGGACCACATATCTATGTCGTTTTGGGTGTAACCGACGACGGTTGGTTTGCCCGTTGTTCCAGATGAGGCATGAAGCCGGACGATTTGTTCGCGCGGAACAGCAAAAAGCCCGAAAGGATAGTTGGCGCGCAAATCATCTTTGTGCGTGAACGGGAACTTGGCCAGATCGTCCAAGGTTTGCAGATCATCCGGGTGGACGCCTGCCGCATCAAACCGTTCGCGGTACATCGGCACGTTGTCATAAGCATGCCGAACAGACCATTTCATCCGCGCACGTTGAAGCGAACGAATCTCGTCCACTGACGCGATCTCAATCGGGTCAAGACTATCACGGTTCGGCGTCAGGTCTTTCATGTCTTATTCCTCAAACAAGGTGCCACGCACGCTGCGCGACCCCCCTCTAAATTCGGCAATCAACGCGCCGTCTTTTGTTTTCACGCTGACATCATAGATACCGCTGCGTCCGATCAGGCTGATCTCGCGCGCGGTCGCGATCAGCGTATCGCCAAGCTTCGCCGGGGCAATATATGTGATTGAGTTGTGCTGTGCGACGGTTGCCTGATTGCGACTGTTGCACGCAAAGGCAAAGGCACTGTCCGCCAGCGAAAAGATGATCCCACCGTGGCAATTTCCGAGACCGTTGGTGTGATGTTCAGCAACTGTCAGCGACAAGATGGCCATCCCCTCGTCGACTTGATCAAGCGACATCCCCACCCATGCGCTGGCCTGGTCGCTTGACCACATGGCAGCCGCAGATTTCTGGGCGCGGGCTTTTGGCGTCATATTCAAGTGCCTTCGAACGCGGGTTTGCGTTTTTGCAGAAAGACTGAGACGCCCTCGGCATAGTCCGCTGAGGCACCACAAGTTTTTTGATACGCTGCCTCTAGTTCAAGCTGCGCGTCGAGCGTGTTGGTCCCGGCGGCATGGACGGCTTTCTTGACATGCGCAAAGCCAAGGGCCGGGCCCGCAGCCAGCTTTTCGGCCAGTGCACGCGCGTCGGTCATAAGATCGGATGCAGGGCAGGCCTTCCAGATCATGCCCCAGTCAGCCGCTTGAACCGCTGTGACCGGCTCGCCTGTCATCGACAGTGCCTTTGCGCGTGCGGACCCCAAAAGTCGGGTCAGGTTCCACGTCCCGCCTGCATCCGGGACAAGCCCGACATGGGCAAAGGACTGGATGAACTTTGCCTCATCGGACGCCAGAACGATATCGCATGCCATCGCCAGATTGGCGCCTGCGCCTGCAGCGACACCATTGACGGCGCAGATCACCGGCATCTCTGCATCCCGGATCAGGCGGACCAAAGGGTTGCAGAACGTCGTCAAGGTCTGGCTTAGATCAGGCGGGCCATTCATCTTGGCCAGATCGCGGTCCCCCAGATCTTGGCCCGCACAAAAACCACGCCCGGCACCGGTCAAAAGGATCGCACGCTTTTGAGCTTGGATGGCTGTTTCCAAAGTCTCGCGCAGGGCAAGATGCATCTCGTCATTGAAGCTATTAAGCTTGTCGGGACGATTCAGCGTCACTTCGACCCATTGGCCGTGATCCTCTGCCAAAATCGTGTCTGACACTGTTTGCTCCCTTGCATTTGTTCGCTCGTCGATTTACTCAAAGATACATAAACCGACTGGTTGGTCAATAATGTTTGTGGGATCTCGTTGCGCCATGTCCTCTCCTGTCTCGGTTGAAATCAAAGGCTCCATCGCCTGGGTGACGATTGAGAATCCCCCCGTGAATGCGACTTCGACGGCGGTCCGCGCAGACCTTCTGCAGGCTGTCGAAACGGTAAAGGGTTGCGATCTGGCAGTGCTGCAATGCGCCGGAAAGACATTCGTTGCGGGTGGTGACATGTCCGAGTTCGACGCCCCACCTCAGCCGCCGCATCTACCGGTTGTTGTTGATGCGATCGAGGCCAGCCGGGTTCCCTTCTTGGCGGTTCTGCATGGCTCGGTTCTAGGTGGCGGTTTTGAAATTGCCATGGCATGCGCTTATCGGGTCGCAAAACCGGGCACCCAGTTCGGCATGCCCGAGGTGAACATGGGGCTCATTCCGGGTGCGGGCGGCACGCAGCGTGTGCCACGGATTTTGGGGTGGCAGACATCGATCGAAATGGCCTGTTTGGGACAGTTGAAGCGCGCCGAAGATCTTTTGGAGATGGGTGCAATCGATGCGATTTCCGATGATCCCGCTGCAAACGTTCAAGACTATATTGGCCGCCCCTTCACACCAGTTTCCAAACGCGATGCGCCGTCCATCGAGGACTTGGATGCGTTCAGCGAACAAGTGCGCCGGCTTGCAAAGGGTCGCGCCGCGCCACTTCACAACCTCACCGCGTTGCAATGGACCGCGGCCCCCTACGAGCTGTCTCAGCCCAAGGAACGCGCGCTGCATCTGGAGCTACGCCAATCTGAAGAGAGCCGCGCGCTTCGGCACATCTTCTTTGCCGAACGCACCGTCAGTCGTCCCGCGATTTTGCGAGATGCCCCAGCCGGCACAATCAGGGAAGTTGCCATTGTTGGCGGCGGCTTGATGGGGTGCGGCATTGCCGCGGCTTGCCTCAACACAGGACATCAAGTGCGCATCATCGAACGGGATACAGAGGCAGCCCAAACCGCAACAGAGACCGTCCAATCCCTGATGCTCGGCGCGTTAGAGCGCGGCAAAGTGAGCGAGGCACAGTTCCGCGACCGTTTGAAGGCCTTTCAGACTTCGGACGGTTACAAAGACGCCACCAAAGCCGACCTGGCCATCGAAGCCGTCTTCGAAGATCTGGAGACCAAGCAAGCCGTCTTTGCTGAATTGTCCCGCGTTATGCGTCCGGATGCGCTTCTTGCCACCAACACGTCCTACCTGAATCCAAACGACATCTTCGCAGACACACCGCATCCCGACCGGTGCCTTGGCCTGCATTTCTTCTCGCCCGCACATATCATGAAACTGGTCGAGGTCATTCGCACCGAGGCCGCCAGCGATGCGACACTCGCGACCGGCTTTGCCTTTGCAAAGGGTCTGCGCAAAACACCTGTCTTGGCAGGTGTTTGTGATGGTTTTATCGGCAACCGCATCCTGGCGGCCTACCGCCGAGCAGCAGAGTATTTGTTGGCTGATGGGGCCCTGCCGCATCAGGTAGACAACGCCATGCGGGCCTTCGGTATGGCTATGGGACCGTTTGAAGCTCAGGATCAGGCTGGCCTGCAAATCGCCGACGCCAATCGCAGGCGTCAGGACGCGACGCGTGATCCGCATGAGCGTTACATTCCCGTCTCGGATCGATTGTGCGCCGAAGGTCGCTTTGGGCGGCGAAGCGGAGCGGGTTGGTATCGCTACAAACCCGACGACAAAACCCCGCAGCGCGACCCATGGGTCGAGACGTTGATCGCGGGTTACAGCGCCGAGGCTGGCATTGTTCGATCAGCGCTAACGCCGGAAAACATTCAAATGCAACTCATGACCGCCATGGCGAATGAAGGCGCGCGGATTGTCGAGGAAGGCATAGCTGACAGCGACGCTACCGTGGATGTCGTGAAGACCGCAGGCTACGGCTTTCCGCGTTGGCGCGGCGGGCCGATGCATTGGGCGGAAACGGTTGGCGCAAAAATACTGCGACAGACACTCGACACTATGGAACAGGCGAGCCCCGGCTCCTGGCGCCGCGCAGCCCGGTATTCGAACCCAAACTCACAATCAAAGGTGACAGAATGACAGTCCAAGACGTGAAAAGTTTTGCTGCCGGACGATGGATTGGTTCCGATGACAGCGCGCGTGTTATCCACTCGGCCGTCACCGGAGAGATCATCGCGCGAGCAGGAAGTACTGCGCTCGACACCAGCGCAATGCTGGAACACGCTCGAAACGTCGGTGGTCCGGCACTTCGTGCCATGACGTTTCACCAACGCGCCAAAATGCTGAAGGCGCTGGCCCTGCATCTTAGCGAGCACAAACAGCGGCTGTATGATATCTCGTTTGCCACCGGTGCCACGCAGAAAGATCACCTGATCGACATCGACGGCGGCATCGGCACAATGCTGGTTTTCGCTTCTAAAGGGCGCCGGGAAATGCCGGACGACACTGTTTATCTGGATGGTGCGGTCGAACAGCTCTCGCGCCAGGGCACGTTTCTTGGTCAGCACATTTGCACATCCCTGCAGGGTGTTGCGGTTCATATCAACGCGTTCAATTTCCCGGTCTGGGGCATGCTGGAAAAGCTGGCGCCTACCTTGCTCGCCGGGATGCCTGCGATTGTAAAACCGGCGACCGCCAGCTGTTACGTGACCGAGCTGGCGGTGCAGATCATGATCGAATGCGGCATTCTGCCCAAAGGCGCGCTGCAACTTGTGGCGGGTGGTTTGGGCGACATGCTGGACCAGCTGACGAGCCAGGACGTGGTCAGCTTTACAGGCTCGGCCACCACAGCGCTCATGCTGCGGTCGCAACCCCATATTCTGGCCAATTCGATCCGCTTCATTGCGGAACAAGACAGCTTGAACGCGTCGATCCTTGGGCCCGATGCCACGCCCGACACACCTGAATTTGACCTATTCATTAAAGAAGTCACGCGCGAAATGACCGCCAAGGCCGGTCAGAAATGCACGGCGATCCGCCGGATATTCGCGCCAGATCGCTATGTCACGGCCGTCCTAGAGGCGCTTCAGACGAGTCTGTCGAAGATAACAATCGGTGACCCAACGGACGCGGCCACCCGCATGGGCGCACTTGTCTCTGCAGCACAACGCGCTGACGTTCTGGAAAAGGCAGCAACCATAGGCAACGAGGCTGAGCGTGTCTTCGGCGACCCCGACAATTTCACCGTACATGGGGCAAGCGCCGAAGAAGGTGCTTTTCTTCCGCCGATGCTGTTTCACTGCGCCACTCCCGACACCGCAATCAGTGTCCACGAAGTCGAAGCTTTCGGCCCGGTATCCACAGTCATGCCCTATGACGACGTTGATCACGCCGTGGCTCTTGTGAATAAGGGACAGGGAAGTCTCGTCGCCTCCGTCATCACCCACGACCTGCAAGTGGCCCGCGACGTGGCTATGGGCGCGGGCGCCTTCCACGGACGGCTATATTTCAATAACCGAGACAGCATGAAGGAAAGTACCGGTCATGGCTCTCCCCTGCCGCATATGGTTCATGGCGGTCCGGGACGCGCTGGCGGCGGCGAGGAAATGGGCGGAATGCGCGGTGTGATGCACTACATGCAACGGACCGCCATTCAAGGCAGTCCGAACATTCTGACAGCGATTGGGAACAAGTGGGTACCCGGAGCCCGTGAAACTAACAACGCTGACCATCCATTCACCCGTCGCTTTCATGACCTTGAGATCGGGGAAACGTTCAGCAGCAAAGAGCGCAAGATCAGCCTCGATGACATTGAACATTTCGCTGAATTCACTGGCGACACGTTCTATGCCCACATGGATGACGCTGCGGCGAAACGAAATCCATTCTTCCCGGGTCGTGTCGCGCATGGGTATCTTTTGCTCAGCTTTGCCGCAGGGCTTTTCGTGGAGCCGAACGAAGGTCCGGTGCTCGCAAATACCGGTCTCGACAATCTGCGGTTCATGAAACCGGTTGAGGCGGGTGACAGCATCAAGGTGCGCCTCAGCGTTAAACACAAAACACCGCGCAATGAAGAATACGGTGAAATTCGTTGGCATGTGAAATTGACCAATCAGACCGATGAGCAGGTCGCCGAATACGAGCTTTTGACGATGAACGCCTATTGAGAGGTGCGAAGCATAGGCAGGCCGGAATACAATATGTTAGGGTCTTTGTAAGTTCCCAATATCCGGCCAAATAAGTGCAGCCCCTTCACCCTCTCGTCAAAAAAATGCTGGATCTTGAGGCTCTCAAGACCTGGTCTGTGATCGTCACTTTGTTCGGCGACTTTGACGGCGACCATATGACCGGCAACCAGATCAGAGAGATCCTCGGACATTTGGGAATTAAACCAGAGGCGATCCGTGTCGCCCTACACAGACTTAAGGCTGATGGCTGGATCGACGCGGAAAAGCAGGGACGAACGGCCGTTTATCAGCTTTCGTCCAAGGGTCTTCGTGAAACACAAGCCGCAGCAAAAGACGTCTACCGACAAGACTTGAAATTTCCACAAGGCTGGCAATTTCATTTGATCCGCGAAGGCGCAGAGCATGCAGCAGCCATCCCGATCAGCAAGGATCTATTGATTGCACCGATTGAATTGGCAGATAAACTCGAGGGAACCCTGATCCTCGCGCCGCAACACCCGGGCATTCCGCCATGGATCGAGGATCGGCTGGTCCCACAACACCTCTTGCAAAACGCGGCAGCGCTGGTGGATGTCTTGCAGCTCGTTTCAATGACCGAGCAAGACATGTCGGACCTCGACGCAATGTGTCTGCGCCTTCTGGTCTTGCACCAGTGGCGCAGACTGGCCCTGCGCCTTGGCAGTTGGGCACATATCAGCCTGTTGCCTGACGGCGTCCTAGCCAAATGCCATACTGCTGTGACGTCACTTTTTAGAGGCGGATAACCTCGAGGTTCGCCGGGTCATCGCTGCCCATTGCATGGTCGGTGTCGTAGCCGCCCCGACGATCTCCTCAAGCACACCGGCCTCCATGGCAACGGTTGCAAAAGTTCTGTGGTGCGCATCCGGGCTCCACTTGAACTTTTCCGGTCCGTTGACGTGGCCCGAGGCAGACTTTTGGGGGCGGGAACACCCAGTGTTGGCTAAGCGAGCGCAGAGGGGCTAGGATCTCATGGTGTCGCTTTAAAGCGTTTCGACTTTAACTTGAGGCAACTCTCATCACCTAACGCGTTGAAATTTATGATTTTTGGCAGCGTTAAGTGATTCAAGTTTAAGGCGAAACGCTTTAGCCCCTTGATCTCAGCATCCCAATGCTTGTCGGTCCGGGCTCTGGCGTGGGCCAACTTCTTGGCAAATGTCTCGGTGAGTTTGGGCATGATTTTGTCGTTTTATTGTCTGGGAATGTATGACAACAGATGCCGTGTTCTGCGCTTCCGTGTAACAGAAAACCGAGTGAAACCAAAAGCAACCCTTTGATCCGCTGGGAGACCATTCGTGGGTAGGGGTTGTGTCCGAATTTGGTCATTGGGGGGCCGACATACGGCCCCCCAAGAGTATTGGTTCAGAAAATGAAGTCGTTTTGGGTGATCTGGCTTGCATCGGCACCCACGATCACGACGGACACATGACTAGCGCTGACCAGCGCGTCGTCCCCATCTTGCGAAATATCAAGGCTTTCGAACTGTACGCCTTCGATTAGAATCTTATCCTCGCCCGAGACAAAATCCAATATCTGGTCGCGTCCTGACTTACCTTTGAAGGTGAACGTATCCTTGCCGTTGCCACCGCTGAGCAGGTCTTCTCCGCGGCCACCCCCAAGGATGTCATCGCCGTCACCGCCATCCAGGACATCACGGCCGCGGTGTCCGGCCAGCACGTCCGCTCCTGTGCCGCCGTTCAGTGTATCGTGTCCGCGCCCCCCTTTGAGGGTGTCGTTTCCTTCCTCTCCGTTGAGGCTGTCACGCCCCTGGTTCCCAGCGAGTATATCATCGCCAGCCTGTCCATAGACCTCGTCATTGCCCAAAAGGGCGCGGATGATATCATCGTCGGAAGTTGCGTTTATAGCGTCATTCCGAGCCGTACCGGTGATCGGACCACTAGTATCGATATCGCCCGGCGCATCCATATCGGGTTCGGCGGGGTCCGGTACTTGGGTATCTGCAAGCGGTGCTGACCCCGCTTCCACATCTGGCGCCGATCGCGAAGGCGCAGCGAGTGCCCTTCCACTGTCTGTGTTACCGTTTGTTGACGGCGAGTCGTTAGAGGGGACGCCCGGGTCCGCATCGAACAACTCATCGAAGGAGTCCACAACGGCAACCCCCGCATCAATGAGCGCGTCTCGATCAAGACCGTTGTCAAGCGCGTTTTCAAGAACAACCTCGGCCCCTCCAATCCGGATACCGACGTCTTGACCGAAGATAGCCACGTTGGTTCCGGGTTCCCCGTCGCCCTTCAGAGCAGACACAAGCTGCATAAAATCGTCTTCGTTTCTAACGTCCGAGGGTGTCCCGAAGGTTCTCACCGTAAGGATATCGTAGCTTTTTTCGGATCCAGATTCACCAATATTGTTGATGTTGAAATCCGAGAACTGCCCAGACTTGGTCCGGTGATTAAGATGCAGATGGCGCACGTTCTCTGAAGCGTTCCCAAACTCGACTTCGTTCAACACCGGCATCCCCGGATCCGCTGCTGGTGTTTGTTCAGCAACGGGCTCACGAGCCACGCGCGGTTCTGGTTTAGGTTCAGGTGTCGCCACTGGTTGGGGCTGGGGCGCCGGCTGCGCAACTGGTTGGGGTGCGGGCGCCGGCTGCGCCACTGGAGCAGGTGTTGGTTCGGATACAGGAATAGATGCCCCACCGCCTGCATCGCCATTTGCCGGTGGCTGGCCACCGGGGAGCACACCCGGGATCTCGTTGATATAGGGGTTTTGGAAGTAATATTCGATGTTGCCCGTGATCGGATCGTCCTCGCGATACCGTGTGTCATAGCCGATGATGGTCTCGCCATCGATTTCGAACCGGGCTAGGTCGCCATTTGGGGTTATCGCCTCGGCAACGTCGCCCCTGTCGGTGATGTTGCCGACAAGGTTGTGAAAAGTCATCGGATCAACGGTGATATCGTCTTCGGTGACGAGGTCGCCGTCGACAATCAGCACACCCAGCCAGTCAAAAACATGCGCCTGCGGCGCGCCATTGCGCATATCGCCCGAGGTCAGGGTGAGAATGCTCTCGAGATCCCCATCACCGTTGATATCTTTGTACTCGATATCGACTTTGGCGGTGTGGCCTCGGACGAGAATACTGTCGCCCTCAGCCCTATTAAAATCCGCCCAAACGTTGACGCCCAAGATATCGACCCAGTGATCGCCGACGTTGGTGTTTTCCTGGGCGATTGCCCGCCAGTCGACGCCGCCATTGGGGCGGGCATGCTTTTGCATGACCTCCAGTGTCGCATTCATCAGAACTTCCAAGGCCACCATGTCGGCACCGGAACCGCCAACGATGAGTGTGTTGTTCTGCGTCGGTCCATCCTCATGAACCCCCACCAGCCGCCCGTTTTCTGGATCTATCGAACCGGGAGCGACGTTGCTCATGGGCGCATCGCCGATGTAAAGCTGAGCTGCGCGGGGCATACCACCATAAGAGTGGACAAGGAAAACGTCATCGCCGGCGCCGCCATTGAGATAGTCATTGCCAGGGCCGCCATTGAGGCGATCACTGCCCCCGCCGCCGAAAATCCGGTCATCCCCTTGGGCCCCGTAGATTTGGTCGTTCGTATCTGGAAGATTGATTCGGTCGTCACCTGCCGTAGCGAATTCCGGTGTCCTGACAATTCTATTTCTCACGTGGGGCTCCCATACATATAGGTTATTGCATAACTTTTTTACCGAATACTGACTTTCTCCCTCTAAATCATCGCAACCGGTGCTGTCCAACACATTCAAAAATTCGAGGATAGTTGGCAACGCGCCGCCGTTGCGGACTTAACTTGGTGGACCCACGCACTGACGGGCTACAGATGGTCAGATGAACGCCCGCATCAGACCCGTAATCCGGGATTGTGAGCGGCCGACACTTTATAGTTGCGCACTTTCTGGCCCTCTGGGCCGTATGTAGGTTTGTTTGCTTTCGTTCGGGCAGACCTAACTCGTCGTCGCCTTCCGCCCGTGGCGGATCAGGCCATCGAGGTTGTGAGCAAGGTTGGCGGTGTCAGTTGGCCTCGGATGATCAGATCACATCGGCACAGGGGCGGAACAGTCATCCCGGCCCCCTCTCTCTGGCGCTTCGACCTTGAGATCCCTGCCCCAGCGCGCATAGTTCGCCAAAACAATGGGAGGGGAACCATGGGAATTGTTGCTGTACTTGTCGCTGCCGCCGCCAGCTATGCCTGGGGATCGGTGTGGTATATGTCGATGGCCAAGCCGTGGATGGCCGCGAACGGATTGACCGAAGAGACCATCAACCGCAGCAATCCGGTACCTTATATCGTCAGCATGATCGCTACGATTCTGGTCGCCGGTATGATGCGCCATATTATGGCGACCTCGGGGACGGTAGGGTTGATGGGGGGGTTGATGACCGGGTTTGGCCTGGGTCTGTTCATCGCCGTTCCTTGGATTGTCACCAACTACGCTTTCGCCGGGCGGCCCCGTGCCCTGATGATCATCGATGGGACTTATGCAACCGTTGGCTGCACAGTGATGGGCATCGTTCTGGGCCTTTTCTCAGGGTAATGTGCCCCGTGCACTGCCCTACGTATTGGGGTAAACTATGCCAAACACCCAGCTATGGAAGCCCTTGATGAATGATGATCAGAACCCCCGCCTGATCCAGCAGGCCGCCACCCCCGTCGGCACGACCGAGGGGTATATGCCCGGTTTCGGCAATGATTTTGAGACCGAGGCACTGCCTGGCGCTCTGCCCCAAGGCATGAACAGTCCGCAGCGCGCGAACTACGGCCTTTATGGCGAACAGCTGTCCGGGACGCCCTTCACCGCGCCCAGTCGTCAGAACGAGCGCACCTGGTGCTATCGTATCCGCCCGTCGGTCAAACACTCGCATCGCTATGAAAAGATCGACCTGCCCTACTGGAAAACTGCACCCCATGTGATCCCTGACGTCACATCGCTGGGCCAATACCGTTGGAGCCCGGTGCCCCATACCGACAAGCCGCTGACTTGGTTGACCGGCATGCGCACCATGACGACGGCGGGTGATGTGAACACGCAAACCGGCATGGCCGCCCATATCTATCTGATCAATGCCTCAATGGCCGACGATTATTTCTACTCGGCCGACAGCGAAATGCTAGTTGTCCCGCAGGACGGCACGCTCAGGTTTCACACCGAGCTGGGCATCATCGACATCGCCCC
This sequence comes from uncultured Paracoccaceae bacterium, assembly GCA_938049225.1. Taxonomy (GTDB): domain Bacteria; phylum Pseudomonadota; class Alphaproteobacteria; order Rhodobacterales; family Rhodobacteraceae; genus Halovulum. The sequence continues at coordinate 94,407 of CALICM010000051.1, read as the reverse complement.
GCAAGAGATCGCGATCCTGCCGCGCGGCCTGGTCTATCGAGTCGAGGTGATGCAAGGCCCTGCGCGCGGCTTCGTCTGCGAGAACTACGGCCAAAAGTACGAACTGCCCGGCCGCGGCCCCATCGGCGCCAACTGCATGGCCAATCCGCGCGACTTCAAAACCCCCGTGGCCGCGTTCGAGGACCGCGAGACCCCCTCAACCGTCACTATCAAATGGTGTGGGCAGTTCCACCGCACCCAGATCGGCCACTCGCCTTTGGATGTGGTCGCCTGGCACGGCAATTACGCCCCGGTGAAATACGACCTGAAAACCTATTGCCCGGTGGGGGCTATCCTGTTCGACCACCCTGATCCGTCGATCTTTACCGTGCTCACCGCCCCCTCGGGCCTGCCTGGTACGGCGAATATCGACTTTGTGCTGTTCCGCGAACGCTGGTTGGTGGCTGAGGATACCTTCCGCCCGCCTTGGTACCATAAGAACGTGATGTCCGAGTTGATGGGCAACATCTATGGCCAGTACGACGCGAAACCCGATGGCTTCGCGCCGGGCGCCACCAGCCTACACAACATGATGCTGCCGCATGGTCCAGATCGCACCGCGTTCGAGCGCGCGTCCAAAGCCAACCTGGGCCCCGAGAAGCTGGACAACACCATGTCCTTCATGTTCGAAACCCGCTTCCCCCAGCACCTGACCCAGTTCGCCGCAACCGAGGCGCCCTTACAAGACAACTACATCGACTGCTGGTCGGACCTTGAGAAGAAGTTCGACGGCACGCCAGGCAAGAAATAGGACCGTCCGACGCGCGGCGGCTGGCGCGTGGGGCGGTGCTAAGCCTTATGTAAGAGCAGCGCGCGAAGGCCGTGTCGACGCTGGCAACGGTGGTGCAAAGCTTGGACAATTTGGACCCCATGCTGCCCGACATCGTGGCGTTGGGTCCGCGGCACGCGGGCTACAATGTGAAAGCCAGCGACTATGGCCCGGTTGGCGAGGCCATGCTCTGGGCGCTCGAGGCCTGCTTGCGCGGCAGTTGGACCCCCGAGGTCGAATCGGCCTGGAAAGCTGCCTACGCGACTTTGGCAAAGGTGATGATCGATGCTGCAGGCACGTTGGAGGCCAAGAGGGTTTAGGTGCAGTTGGAGCCCCACTTGTCGCTCATTTACTAAAGCGTTTCGCCTTTAGCTTGGGGCATATCTCATCACCTAACGCGTTGAAATCTATGATTTCAGGAAGCGTTAGGTGATTCAAGTTTAAGGCGAAACGCTATAGGTGGTGTCTCGGTTGGGATACCGGCCGTGTGGACAAATCGCACACTTCTGTCGACCCCTCGTCAAGCATCGCCAAAGCGTTCGGTCAAACGAGATGGCCGTTCACCCCAGAGTCGCGGTGTTCGGAACGCCGACCGGCGGGCTGTCAGGCGAGGGCCTGAGTGGTCAGCTTGGTGACTGTGCCGGGGTGCATCGCTTTTGTGATGCGGTCATGCCACCCTCAACGCTCAATCGCTCTTGATCCAAAAGGTCTGTAAAGATTTGCACTTCAGAAACGCCGTTGATCCATACGTGGTTGTTTTTCAACGACAACGCCAAGTGCCTTCCATATGGCTTCGCAATGAAAACCTTGGCTTCACCCCAAATTCACGCGCCCACATAGGTCTCGTCCAAAGCGTATCCGCTGGCCCGGACCGTGCGGATCGGGTCGACCTCGCCGCGGCGGTTCAGGGCCTTTCTCAACCGGCCCACATGCACATCCACGGTCCGGATTTCCACGTAGACATCCGTCCCCCAGACACGGTCCAAAAGCTGTTCCCGGCTGAACACGCGGCCCGGGCGCTGGATCAACACATCCAGCAGTCGGAACTCGGTCGGCCCCAGGTGGACGTCCCGCCCAGCCCGCCGCACCCGGCGTGTCTCGCGGTCCAACAGGATATCTGCAAAGCTCGCCACATCCCCTGCCAGTGTCGGGCGGGTCCGCCGCAGAACGGCCCGCATCCGCGCCACTAGTTCTGACATCGAAAACGGCTTGGTGACATAGTCATCCGCCCCCTGTTCCAGCCCGCGGATCCGATCCTCTTCCTCGCCCCGGGCGGTCAGCATGATCACAGGGATATCCCGGGTTTCACTGCGGGCGCGCAGTTGGCGACAAATCTCGACGCCGGACACATTGGGCAGCATCCAATCAAGCAGCACCAGGTCCGGTTTTTCCTCGTCCAGCGCCACCAATGCTTCATCCCCGTCGCCGCTAAGCGCCACGGTGAACCCCTCTTTGCTCAGGTTATAGGACAACAGCTGGCGCAGCGCCTCTTCGTCCTCGACCACCAGAACTTTCGCACACATTGGCCCCGGCCCCCGTTTATTCCAAGTCCAACCCAAGCGGTTCGCCCTTGGGCCGATCGTCGCCCAGCGGCTCGCCCTTGCGGATGTAATAAACCATCTCCGAGATATGGGTGGTGTGGTCACCGACCCGCTCGAGGTTTTTGGCGATAAACAACATCTGCGCGCCCGCCGCGATCATCCGGCTGTCTTCCATCATATAGGTGACCAATTCGCGGAACAGGGCGTTGTACATCTCGTCGATGTCGACATCCTTACGCCAGACCGCCACCGCCGCTTCGGTGTCGCGGGCGCTATAGGCGTTCAAAACCTCGGTCAGTTGGGCCTGGGTGGCGCGGCCCATGCGCAGGATCGACGAGGTCAGCCTGAACGGCTTGCTGCGCGAAAAGGTCATCGCGCGCTTGGCAATATTCTTGGCCAGATCGCCGATCCGTTCAAGCGTTGACGAGATCTTCACAGCCGAGATCAGCACCCGCAAGTCCTGCGCCATCGGCTGGCGCAGGGCGATGGTGTTGGTGGCCATTTCCTCGACCTCCATCTCGAGCGCATCCAGCTTTGCGTCGCGGGCAACCACGGCTTCGGCCAGGGCGGTGTCGCGCTTCTCAACCGCTTCCAAAGCACTCGCCAGAAGCTCCTCGGCCAGACCGCCCATCTCGGAGATCTTGGCCTCGATCATGGTCAGGTCGTCGTCGAAAGCGGATACGATATGAGGGCCCATGAGATCGGTCCTTTGAATGGCAATCAGCCGAAGCGGCCGGTGATGTAATCTTGGGTGCGTTGGTCTTCGGGATTGGTGAATATCTTGGGCGTGTCGCCGTATTCGACAATCTCGCCCAAGTGGAAAAAGGCGGTTTTCTGGCTGACCCGCGCGGCCTGCTGCATCGAGTGGGTGACGATCACGACAGAGAAGCTGGCGCGCAACTCATCGATCAAATCCTCGATCTGCGAGGTCGCGATCGGATCAAGGGCCGAGCAGGGTTCGTCCATCAGCAGAACCTGTGGGGCTGTCGCGATTGCGCGGGCAATGCACAGGCGTTGCTGTTGGCCACCCGACAGGCCCGTGCCCGGTTCGGCCAGGCGGTCCTTCGCCTCGGTCCACAAGGCCGCGCGGCGCAAGGATTGTTCAACCACATCGTCAAGGTCGGCCTTGTTGGCCACCAACCCATGAATGCGGGGACCGTAAGCCACATTGTCGTAGATCGATTTCGGAAAGGGATTGGGTTTCTGAAAAACCATGCCAACACGGGCGCGCAATTGCACAGGGTCGACCGCGCGATCGTATATGTCGTCGCCGTCCATAAGGATCTTGCCAGTTACGCGGCAGCTGTCGATGGTGTCATTCATCCGGTTCAGGCATCGCAAAAAGGTCGACTTGCCGCAGCCCGAGGGGCCGATAAACGACGTGACGGTTTTGTCCAGAATATCGACATCGACGCCCTTTATCGCCTCGTTGGTGCCGTAGTGCACATGGACACCCCTAGACTCGATTTTGACGTCCTGCATTTTACTCGCCTCGTCCACCATACGCATATTGGTCATAACACTCTCCGTCGATAGGGCCTACCAGCGGCGTTCGAAACGTTTACGCAAGAAAACGGCGATCGCATTCATTAGAATTAGGAACACGAGCAGCACGCAAATCGCAGCGGCGGTGCGCGCCTCGAAGGCGCGTTCGGGGAAGTCGGACCAGCGGAAGACCTGGACCGGCAGGACCGTGGCGCTGTCGGTGATGCCGGTGGGCACATCAACGATGAAGGCGACCATGCCGATCATAATCAAAGGCGCGGTTTCGCCCAACGCCTGCGCCATGCCGATGATCGTGCCAGTCAAAATGCCCGGCATGGCGAGCGGCAGAACATGGTGGAACGAGGTTTGCAGTCTTGAGGCCCCCAAACCCAAGGCCGCGTCACGGATCGAGGGCGGCACGGCCCGGATTGCAGCGCGCGCGGCGATGATGATGGTGGGCAAGGTCATTAGGGCCAAGACGATGCCACCCGCCAGGGGCGACGAGCGGGGAACGCCGAAGAAGCCCAGGAACACCGCCAATCCGAGGAGGCCGAAGACAATAGAAGGGACAGCAGCGAGGTTGTTGATGTTGACCTCGATGAAATCGGTCAGGCGGTTCTTGGGGGCGAATTCCTCAAGATAGATCGCGGCTGAGACGCCGATGGGAAAGGCCAGGCCGAAGGTTACGAGCATCGTCCAGAACGACCCAACCGCAGCGCCCCAAATGCCGGCCAGTTCGGGCTCGCGGCTATCGCCGGCGGTGAAAAAGCGCGTATTGAAGACAGTCTGGACCTTGCCGACGCGGTCCAAACTTTCGATCCAGATGATCTGTTGATCGCTGATTTTCCGGGCATCCTCGGGCAGATCGTGCAGGTAATAGCTCCAACTGGTGGGGGCGATATCGCTGCCAAACGCGACGGGGCGGATAGGGGTGCCCAAGCCGCCGTTTTCGTCGATCTCAGTCATTTTTACCCAACCACCGTTCACCTGCAACAGGACCGAAGGACCGCCGTCGTCCAACAGCTCACGTCCACCCGATTGCTTGGCGCGGGCCTCCAGGTCCAGGGCTTCGGCCAGTAAGCGGTCGCGTTCGGCGGCACGTTGTTCGGACTGTGCCTGGTTCGTCTGCTTGGCTTGCGCATCGTCAGCGGCGGCGGCGCGTTCGGCAAAGACGACAGAGCCCCGGTCTTGAAGTCTGGCCTGGTTGCGTAAGAAAGCCGCTCGGCGGGCAAGTTGCGCTTTGACGCGATCCAGCGCGCCCGCGAAATCGGCGGCGGAAGTGGCGACTTCGACGACGTCTTCGTCCTCGGTTTGGGTGACAGTCAGCGCGCCCTTATGGTCTTGGGCGCGCAAACGACCAAAGTCGCCTTTAAGGTAAAGATCCGTTACATCCGACGCCAGAAGTTGGATGGTGATGGTCTGCCCCAGCAAGGCTGGATCGGCCATCACCCGCTCGCGCAATTCGAACTTCGCGCCTGAACTGACGATGTCGTAAAGCTCGCGACGGGTGGTGCGGCCTGTCGCGTTGGGAAACTCTGCTTTCAGTAAGTCCTTGACCAAACCGTCATAATTGAAGCGCCCAATGGTGCGCGGGTTGCCAGTGCCCTCGGGGTCGATTTCGGCCGGATCAAGGGGAACCTCAAGTGTAATATAGGCCTCGGTCAACGCGCGGCCGGCTTGGGTGACCACGGTGGACATAAGCGTCAGCAGGGCGAGGCCCGCCAGAGTTATCGCAATGATGCCATAGGTTTGCAGGCGCGTCTCGGCCGCGCGGCGTTTGCGCAAGCGCTTTGCCGTGGCGGCCGAGCCGTGTTGTGCTGAAAGGTCCGAGAGGGCAACCATCCTGCGTCCTTAATCGTAGAGTTCGCGGTATTTGCGGACCGTCCGCAGCGCGTAAATATTCAGCCCCAGGGTGATACAAAACAGCGTGAAGCCCAGGGTAAAGGCGGGGCCCGCAGCGACCGAGGCCTCGGTATCGCCCGTGATCAGCATGACAATCTGGACAGTCACGGTGGTAACCGCTTCAAGCGGGTTCAAGGTCAGATTAGCGCCCTGCCCCGCGGCCATCACCACAATCATCGTCTCGCCGACCGCGCGCGAGATGCCCAGCAGAACGGCGGATACGATGCCCGGCAAAGCGGCTGGCAGCACGACCTGACGGATCGTCTCGGCCTTGGTCGCGCCCAGCCCGTAGGAGCCGTCGCGCAAAGATTGCGGGACCGCGTTGATCACATCATCAGACAGCGACGAGATAAAGGGGATGATCATAATCCCCATCACCACACCTGCGGCAAGGGCGGATTCTGAGGCGACGTTCATCCCCAACGCCTCGCCTGTGCGGCGGATGAAGGGGGCAACGGTGATGGCGGCGAAAAAGCCATAGACGACGGTGGGAACCCCGGCGAGGATTTCCAGCATCGGCTTGGCCCAGGCGCGCACGTTTTTGGACGCGAAGTCCGACAGGTAAATCGCGGCAAGCAGGCCGATGGGCACGGCAACCAACATGGCGATGATGGTGATCAGAAAGGTACCGGCAAAGAGCGGCACAGCGCCGACCCGATCTGGGTCCATCACACCCGCCGAGACACCCGAGAGTGGCGACCAGCGCGTGCCGAAAAGGTATTTGTCGATGCGCCAGTTGAGGTTTTCGAAAAACACTAAGGTCTCGAAGATCAACGACAGCACGATGCCGACGGTTGTCAGGACCGCGATAATCGCGCAGCCCAGCAGCAGACGACGAATGATCGCTTCGGAACTGTTGCGGGCGCGGAACTCTAGCGTGGTTCGGGACAGGCTGCGCATGCCAATCAACGCGGCCAAGCCTAGGCTGATCAAGACGGACCCCCAGACCCGGATCGCCTCGTAGGTGCCGAAACGGACGGCGACCTCTTGGCGCAGCGCATCATCTTTCGAGGCAACAGTGCCGCGTGACAGCGACATGGCATCGGACAAGATCAACTGCCGTTCAATACGTTGGCTGTCGGGCAGCGCATCGGCGATGTCACCCATCAAAGCTGCGGTGATCAAGGACGACCCCAGGACAGAGAGGATGAGCAGCGTCGTGATACCGACCAGAACAACCCAGAGGAACGCGTGCAACCCGTGATAACTGGGACGCGAGTGAAGGCTGGCAAGGTCGCCCGCAGCCAGCGAAATGGCCCGCCCCCGGGAAAGGGTCAGGAATATGAAGCCAGCGGCGATCACAAGGACAAAGGTCAAGCTGATCATGTGAAAGCACCGCCCCGTCTTAGGGATATCTGCCCGAATACGACATCGGGCGGAAGCCCCGGGGCAATGGCATCGCCCCGAGACAAATCAAATTGGTGGCTCAGTTCCACTCGTTGCCGGTCATCGGCGTCAGATTGGCGATCGCGTCCGCATTGGTTTCGAAAGCTTCCGCGGGCAATGGGATCAGGCCCTTGTCAACCAGGTAACCCTCTTCACCGGCTGCGGCTTCGGAGGCGAACTCGCTCGCAAATTCCTCAATGCCGGGAACAACACCAACATGCGCCACTTTGATGTAGTAATAGAGAGAGCGCGACACAGGGTATTCACCCTCGGCGATGTTCTCGAAGGTCGGCTCGGTGCCATCAACGTCCGCGCCCTTCAGCTTGTCGCTATTCTGATCCAGGAACGAGAAGCCAAAGACACCCAAAGCGTTGGGGTTCGCTTCCAGCTTCGAGACGATCAAGTTGTCGTTCTCGCCAGCATCAACATAGGCGCCATCTTCCCGGATCGAGATGCCGTCGCACTCGATACCAGCACCTTCGCAGCCTTCGTGCATCACCAATTCCTCAAAGGCGTCGCGCGTGCCGGATGACGGCGGCGGGCCCAGAACCTCGATTTTGATCGCGGGAAGCGAGGGATCAACATCGGACCACAGCGCGGGCTTGGGGCCCTGCTCGGCCAGGGCAATAACCAACTGCTCGCGGGTCACGGCGAAAGACGGGCCGCCTTTCGCGTTCGCAACAACAATCCCGTCATAGCCAACGATCGACTCGACCACTTCGGTCACGCCGTTCTCGGCGCAAAGCTCGAACTCAGACTGCTTCATGCGGCGCGAGGCATTTGTGATGTCGGGATGCTCGGTGCCGACACCCGCGCAGAACAGCTTCATGCCACCGCCCGAACCGGTCGACTCGACAACAGGTGTCGCGAAATCGGTGGTTTTGCCGAATTGCTCGGCCACGGCGGTCGAGAATGGGAAAACGGTGGACGAGCCGACGATACGGATCTGGTCGCGAGCCGTAGCGGCCCCGGCGGCCAAAGCACCTGCTGCGGTAAGAAGTAGAAGGTTTGAAAGCTTCACGGTCACTCTCCGGACTAAGCTTAGAACAAAGGCTTAGGGGCGCATCCCCTGAAAGCCACATCAAAGCACGGAACCGCTTTGATTGGTCGCAAGGTATTACCCTCTATTCGCGGTTTTATAACGGTTTCACGACAGTTTTACGACATCTTAAGATGCTGTAATTGTGTTGTTTTCTTCCATGCCTGCCGCTTCATCCGCCTGTGGGATCCAAAGTGTGAACCGACTCCCCAAACCAACATCCGATTGAATATCAAGCGCACCACGGTGCCGCGCCAGGATGTGCTTTGTTATCGCCAGTCCAAGACCCGTGCCGCCCAAATCCTTGCTTTGCGTGGGGCTTACCCGAAAGAACCGTTCAGTCAAACGCGGGATGTTTTCACGCGCGATCCCGGGCCCCTGGTCGATCACCGTTATGCCGACATGGCGCGGATAGCGCGCATCACGCTCGGCGGCGAGGATTCGCACTTTGTTGCCTTGCCCACCGTATTTGATCGCGTTGTCGACCAGATTGACCATGACCTGCGCCAACTGGTCCCTGTCACCGCGCACCAGCGGCCCGCCCTGCTGTGGCAGCTCAATCTGTAAAATGACATCGCTGGCGTTGGCCTGGGGAAACAGCGCGGCGGTCGCCTCGGAGGCGATTGGGTACAGATGGACAAGGTCGGTCGGCTGAATGTGGGCGTTCATCTCGATCCGGCTGAGCGACATCAGATCGTCGACCAGGCGGCGCATCCGTGTGGCTTGGCTGAGCATGATGTTCAAGAACATCTCGCGCGCGTCGGGGTCATCGCGGGCATGACCCTGCAGAGTTTCGATATAGCCCAAGATCGAGGCCAGCGGCGTGCGCAATTCGTGGCTGGCATTGGCGACGAAGTCCGAGCGGGTCTGCAACAGGGCTTTGTCCTGACTGCGATCCTCGATCAAGGCGATGATCTGGTCGGCATCCCCAAAGTCCGAACCAGAACTGGCGGGCAGGAAAGACGCGCGGGCCGAAAAGAATCGCTCGCTTCCCTGGATCATTGAGAAGGTGAACGCCAGATCCTCGTGCGTTTGCTGGATCGTGGTGATGGCGTCTAAGAAAGCGGGCGCGCGGATCACCGTTGATACATGACTGCCGGTTTGAACGCGGGGCAACAGACGTTGCGCCGCCGGGTTCGCATAGGTAACTCGCCCGACCGAGGAAATGACCAAAAGCGGGGCGGGCAGGCCCCGCAGCAGGGCACGGCCGAAGCCCTCGGGAAGCGCCGGGGTTGGCGGGGGGGTGGGCGTGGGCGGACGATTTGCCCCCCGTGCCAACGCAGCCCAGATCAGCCCCGCAGCACCGATTATCCCAGCCTGAACCAGGGGATCCAGGTTAAGGGCAAGAACGCCCAAGGTCGCCCCGGTGAACAGCAAGATCGGCAACGCGCGCATGGCGCCAGCCCCTAGCATTGTCGGGGCTGTGATCAAAGAAAGATTGTGTTCACAAAACGGACTTATATGTAAAGGCAGTCAGAAACCGGAAACGAAATGACCGCCCAATGATCAAATACCGCCTGACCTGTGCCGAAGAGCATGACTTTGAAAGCTGGTTCGCCTCCAGCGCCGACTATGATCGGCTGGAGGTGGCTGGGCTGCTGAGCTGTGCCGTGTGTGGCAGCGACAAGGTCGAGAAGGCGATCATGGCCCCGCAGGTCGCTGTCCCGGCGGATGCGCCGCTGAGCCAACCGGCAAGCCCGGCCGAGCAAGCTTTGCGGGCGTTGCGCGAAAAGGTCGAGCGCGAAGCGGACAACGTGGGCCGGGAGTTTGCCACCGAGGCACGCCGGATCCACGAGGGCGAGGCGCCGGAACGGGCAATTTATGGTCAGGCGCGCGGCGCGGACGTGCGCGGGCTGATCGAGGACGGCGTCCCGGTGATGCCGTTGCCCTGGGGGGATAAGAAGGCGAATTAAGCTGTATATGTACCAGTCCCTAGGGGTCGCGGTGGTGGCGCGCGATTTGGCGCGTCCTGCCTGTCAAAATAGGTTTTGAACCGGATACACATGCCTTTTGAAGCGCGTGGCTTCCGTATCGGGCCTATCGCGAAATGTCTCCCCGCTGTTTGTCAACGAGACGGATCAAGGCAGCCTTTCATGACGAACGTACCGGCGTAAAATTCAACTCCCGAAGCGAATTTCGAAAACCGCACCTCTCTTGCTCGGCTGGCACTCAATCACCGCGCCATAGCTGTTCAAAACCGCCGCAACGATCGCGAGCCCCATTCCCGTGCCCCCCTCATCCCGCCGGGTCGTGAAAAATGGCGTTGTGACACGGGATCTGTCACTTTCGGCGATCCCCTCACCATCGTCGGATATGCGCAGGACCTGGTTCGCGTAAGTGACCTGAAATGCGCGCGCGCCATGCGCATGAGAGTTCTGCGCCATGTGAAGCAGGACCATCCGGCCATGTTCCTCCGAGATGGGAAGACGCAGATCCGGATTGGTATCCGACACGATTCTAAGACCGTCAAGTACCGGCAACATCCGCGCCAACTGGCCCGAGCCGCCCTCATGCTTAACGCCTATCCGCGTCATTTCCCGAAGCCGCCCCAACAACCTGCTCATACGCCGCCCCTCAGCTTCGATGTTCTTGAGCAGTTTGGTGCGGTTGGCCGGATCAATCGCATCATCCTGCAAAAGCTCGGCAGCCCCGATCACCGCTGTGACAGGCGACTTCAATTCGTGGGTCACGTGGTCCGCATAGGTCGAGATGTCTTGGGACCGCCGCGTCAAGCTGTCGGCCATGGTGGAAACACTGTCCCCCAATTCCGCCAGTTCGCGAAGCCCGTAATGAGCCAGCGGGGTCATTTTGGGTTTTCGTCCTTCAGCAATGGCCCGCGACTCGTCTCGTAGCGCATAGATCGGCCGCGAGATCAGCCGCAGCAGCAAAAGCCCAATCAGCGTCGCGCCAAACACTGTGGAGGCCAGCATTGTGACCAGTGCATAACGTTCTTGGAACAGAAACTTCCCAAGGTTGAGCGGTGTGCGCGACAGTTAAACCACGCCAATGACCCGATCCTGCGAAATCACCGGGAAGGTGACGAAGACCCGGAAACCCGTATCACGACTGAGGGAGGCCAGCGGATGCGGGTCGTAATCATCGCCGCGTGCCCTGAGCGCCGCGCCGACATCCCCGCCCAGCGCGGTCTGGACCTCTGGCAGAAAAGCAAAGGACGGCGCACCGTGCGCGCTAAGGTCCCGACCTTGATGATCCAGAAACACGACCCCAGCAAGGGTCGTCTTACGCGCGTGTTTTGCGACGCCCTCCAACTGGTTGGCGATTTTCGTATATCGCGGGTCCACCGGCGCGGCCGCGCCATGGCCGTCCGGTCTGGGCCCCAGGACAAGATCGGTGTGCACATTCAATTGGGCGCGCGCGGGGTGCAGATTTGCGTTCCAATGTTGTTTTTGTGCGGCGCTAAGGGGGGCGCCGATCTGCGGGCCGTCCAGCGCGGCGAATGCCGTTGCATATAGCTCAGCATAGATCGCGCCTTGTTGAATCAGCGACTGCTCGGTCTCGCGCACAAATTGGTTAGAGGTCAGCCGCACCGCCAACAGCGCCAAAAGCGGTACGGAAATGAGCGCAGCGCAGACGACAACAACAACCATTGCGATGGGGGGTCGCCATTTTTTGCGGCTGCGTGTCACCGACTGCATGGACCCAATCGGATCCCTACACCATGAACCGTGGTGATTAGGTCCCGGCAGCCCAGTTTCGCCGCCTTGCCCCGTATATTGCGCAGGTGGCTGTCTACGGTTCGCCCAGAGAGGTCGGTGTTTGGCCCGTAGATGACATCAATGAGTTGATTGCGATCATGCAGTTTCTCGGGGTGCGTCAGCAACCTGAACAGCAGGGCAAACTCTGTCCCGGTCAACACCATCTCTTCATCCGCGACACGGCAGATGTGGCCCGCGCGGTCCATCTCCAGCACGCCATGGCGCAGGACCGTTGCGTGCTGGGGTTTGCCGCGCGCCAGTATGGCTTTGATGCGCAATATGAGCTCGCGGGGGCTGAAAGGTTTCGATACGAAATCATCCGCGCCCAGTTGGAAGCCAAGAACGCGGTCAACCTCGTCGTCCTGCGCCGTTAGGAAAAGAATTGGCACATTCGATCTGCTGCGGATTTCCTTGCAGCAGTCGAACCCGTCCATTTGGGGCATCCCTATGTCGAGCACGACCAGGTCGATCTTCTCGCGCCCCAGATGGGTCAAGGCCAACCGGCCGTTCGCGGCTTCGATTGTCTCCAACCCAGCGGTTTGGGCGGCAATGCGCACAACATCCCGGATGTGAGGGTCGTCATCGGCGATGAGAATGCGCGCGGTCATGGCATTTCTTTTGCAATACAGCCCGGGTTTGTCCAGCGAGCCGCGCAGGTCACGCCAGCCTCCGGCGAAAGCCCAGCAGCGTCATGGCCGCGATGAGGGCAAAGCCCAGGATCGCCTGCGGCTCGGGGGAGGACGACCCGGCAAAACCCGTCGGATAGGCGGTCTTTTGCACGCCGGACACCATAGGAAGCGGAACTTTGGCCAAAGTGGCGCTTTGCCCAGAGGTATTCACCACCTGTTTGGACACGGCCACGAACGAGGTGTTTTGCGTTTGCAGGGAAAACTCTAGCCCCAATTTGGTGATCTCTTTGTTCGCGGCGTCCGGCTGCTCTCCCACGGCGACCTGACGGGTCAATGCCGCAATCCGATTGCGCGCCCAGATCAGGGGGAGCGCGGCCTCGCCTTGCGTCCCGGTCAGCGTCAGCTTAACCGGCATTTCGGCCTGCCGCCCTTGTACCAGCCCTTTCAGCGTCACCTCCGCTTCCCCGGTGCCGTTGTGACGGGCGTAAACCCGCAAGCTGTTGCCAGCAAAAAGGTCCGGCAAACGGCTGGGGGTCAAGTCGCGCACCTCCAGCCCGCCCCAATCGATTGAGATGTCGGTAAGAATGGGGGATTTCAGATCGGCGGCCAGCGTCTCGGCGACCTCGCTGGCCTCTTCGTCAACGCCGACATAACGGGCATACCCGCGTCCCTCATCGGCCATCGCATCCAACAGGTAGCGATTTACCGAGTTTCCGATACCGAAAGCATAGATCCGCGCCTGGCCGATCCGCTGGCGAATTGTGCGCAGCACCTGGGCTTCGTTTCCGATATAGCCGTCACTGAGAAAGACGACGATCCGCAGCGTGTCGAGCGGTTGAGACGTCGCAAAAGCTGTTTGGATGGCACCGTCGATCTCGGTCCCACCGCCCGCCGTCAAGCTCTGGACATAGGCCCGACCGTTGCGAATGTTCCTTGCGGTGGCCCGCATCGACAGATGCGAAAACCTTTGCGTGTAGTTGGCAAACGGAATGATGCGGAAATAGTCATTCGGCCGCAGGCTTTTCAAAGCCGCATCCATAAATCGCTTGCTGGCGTTCATCGGCAACCCGGCCATCGAGCCCGATGTGTCTAGCACGAACACCAACTCGCGCGGCGTCACAGTTGCCTCGTCAGGGATCGCAGGCGGCTCGACCATCAGCGACACAAAGCCGCCGCGCGCGTCCGTATGGGACAGGCTCGCGGCCTCGATCCCATCGCCACCCAGGGTGTAGCGCAAGACCAAATCGCGGTTGTCCAAGACCTTGCCGTCCGCGAAACGGGCCGTCAGCCCATCGCCCGTAACCTCGATGGCCAGGGGATGTGTCTCGCTGCCAAAATCGGACACGGACACCCCACCAACCATCGTAAGATCAAGCGAAACCCGCTCGGCTGTAAATGTGCCCGGCAAATCCAGACCAGCGACCTGCGGGTATGCCGGCACTTCGCTGACAGTCCATGTGTTTTCCGGTTTCGGAGCGTCTTCGTCCTGCTCCACCAGCTCAAGGGCCTTGCTTTCATACCGGGGACCGACAATGAGGGGGATCACCAGCTCATGCTGGCCATCCAGTTTCGGCACCATTTGCACGTAGCGCAGCGTAACCTCGATCGGCAGCCCAGGCATCAGGTTCGCGATCCGCTGGGTGAACATATTGGGCCGGTGCTGTGTCAGAAGTGCCGCGGCCTTGCCGTCGCGCGCCGCCCGATCGAACTCGGCCTCGGCCTTTTCTTTCTCGCGGATGACGGCCTGTATGATCTCGTCGCCCACCCGCATTTCCATACCATAGACCGCCGCGGTTTGGTTAAGCGGGAACAGGTACTCCGCCTCGACCGGCACCCGTGCCTCATTCACAAAGCGCTGGGTGACCTCAACGGTTGCCATGTCGCCTTCGATATTGACGCTTACCCGGCTGTCGAGAAGCGGCAGGACATAAGACGCGCCAGCCACTTTCGCGACGACCTGTCCGGCGAGGTCTTCGGGCGTCGCCGCATGGGTCGTGATGGCACTGGCAAAGGTCAGCAGCGGTAGGAAAACAAGAAAAAGTCGCATGGGATCCTCGCGGTTGTTAAAGGTCGAGCGCCGTCAGGGCGGCCTGTTCAAAGGAAATTCGGTCTTGCTCGGGCAAGGTTTTCGGGGTGATGCGTTGCACCGATTGCCAGCTACGCGACGAGCCGTTGAGCCAACTCCAGACCGCTTCTCCGACGCTGGCCGTCTGATATCCATCGTCGGATACGAAGCTGACCGTCACCGTCCAGACGCGCCCATCCGGTCCGGTCGCTTCATAAACCGAGCTGGGCAGCGGATCGAAACGGGTGCCAAGGAACCGCACGCTATAGCCCATGCCCAAAAGACAGGTCTCGGGGGAATGAAGGTGGCGCAGGGGGGAGGACGTTCGGACGATGTTCAACCCCATCGGCCCGTACTGCATCTTTTGTGCGGTACCCCCATAAGTCGTGAAATAGTGCTGCTCGGTCGCGCTCAGTGCTATTGTTTGCACGGGGGCTCCTAACAGCTGCGCGGGCAGCCGTGCGGCTGTCACAGGGGCAGATAGGTCCACCGGTTTTTTGGGGGCATTCACGATGGCAAGGGCGGTTGCCAGTGCAAGAACGGCAAAGGGTATGTTTAGGGCACGCGGGATCCTGAATTCTGTTTTTGGGGTCAGCCTAGGCGCTTTGGCCGATGGACGGTACAGCAGCAGGACCGGCAGCGCCGAGACAAGCAGCGCGGCAAGCCCGATCATGGCATGAAGAACGGGCGCCATCGTGTCGATGCCATGCGCCAAACCAGAGGCGAGCAGGCTGATCCGCACGGCGTTCCCAAGAATGCTCAGGCAACTCACGCCGACGCCGCCGACGATCGCGGGCAGCAAGCTGGGCCGGTAGAGCACGTTTAGAAACGCCCAAAGACTGACCATCAACAACAGCCCTGACGCGCCAGAGCATGGCAGATCGACCAAAACATCGACATCATTGACGCGCAGCCTGACCCCCTCGCACAGAAGATCGCGAAAGAAGGGTTGCAACATCTGGCACGCAAGATCGGCCGAGATCATCTGCAGCGGAAACCCCGCCACCCGCTGCAAAATCGGACCCAAGGGGAGTGCGAAAAGAAAGAACACGGCCATCCAACTGGGCGACAGCGCAAATTTGCGACGGTCCAGCCGCAGGACCGTCGCGACCGCGAAAACATCCAGCGCCAATGCAAGCGCGCTCAGGATGTTAATCGCGAGGAGTTGGCCGCAAAGGCGGATGACGGCGGCACCGAGGAAGACGGCGAAGACGCGCCCGGCGACGGGTACCCCATGGGGCGGCGAGCTTTTCAGTGACAGTCCCACGAGGCCCAAAAGGACAACGCAATAGACCGCGCCATAAGATTGATAGGACGGATCGCGCCAGCTGGTGATCAACCAACGGGCGGGCTCGATGATCAACAGCACTGACGCAACGGTCAGGCCAATCCAAAGCAGAGTATCGCGTTTTTGTTCCATACCGCTTTTTCGCGGCACGCCGTGCAGATCAGCCCCTGACCTTGTGCAGGAATTGTGCAGAGGCGTCCGGGCCAATTTCAGGCTAAGCTGGCTTGTCCTTGTCGCGCGTGCTCTCTATGAACCGCTGCGGGATAGGCTTTGTGCGGGGAGGGATATGCCACGGTTGGTGATGAAGTTTGGCGGCACCTCGGTGGCGGACCTGGGCCGGATCGAGAACGCCGCCCGTCGGGTCGCGGCCGAAGTTGAGGCTGGCTATGACGTGGCGGTTGTTGTCTCGGCCATGTCAGGCAAGACAAATGAATTGGTCGGCTGGGTGCGCGAAACCGCGCCGTTGTATGATGCGCGCGAATATGATGCCGTGGTCTCGTCCGGCGAGAATGTGACCGCTGGGCTGATGGCGCTGACCTTGCAGTCCATGGGCGTGGACGCGCGCAGTTGGCAGGGTTGGCAGGTGCCCGTGCGTACCACCAGCGCGCATGGGGCGGCGCGGATCGAGGATATCGAGACCGCGAACCTGGATGCAAAATTCGCCGATGGGGTGAAGGTGGCAGTGATCGCGGGGTTTCAGGGGCTAAGCCCGGAAAACCGGATCACCACGCTGGGACGCGGGGGGTCGGACACTACGGCGGTGGCCTTTGCGGCGGCTTTGGGGGCCGAGCGTTGCGATATTTATACGGATGTGGACGGGATTTACACCACCGACCCCCGGGTGGCCGATAAAGCGCGCAAGCTGGAGCGGATCGCCTACGAAGAGATGTTGGAACTGGCCTCGCTCGGGGCCAAGGTCTTGCAGACACGGTCCGTGGAATTGGCGATGCGCTATAAGGTGCGGTTGCAGGTACTGTCGAGTTTCGAGGATCTGCCAGGCACGCTGGTTTGCGATGAGGAGGAATTGATGGAAAACAATGTGGTATCCGGCGTCGCCTATCAGCGCGACGAGGCCAAAATGACCCTGCTGGCGGTCGCGGACCGGCCCGGAATCGCGGCCGCCATCTTTGGCCCCTTGGCCGAGGCGGGGGTGAACGTGGATATGATCGTGCAGAACATCTCGGAAGGGGGGCACACGGATATGACGTTTTCCTGCCCCGTGGACGAGGTGACCAAGGCCACACGGGCGCTGGAGACCGCTCAGGCCAATGGCGAGATCAACTATGCCAAGCTGGACGCGGACACCAATGTCGCCAAAGTGTCGATTGTGGGGATCGGCATGCGCAGTCACGCCGGTGTCGCACAGAAAATGTTTAAGGCATTGGCGGACGAAGGGGTGAATATCAAAGTCATCACCACGTCCGAGATCAAAACCTCGGTCCTGGTGGATCGTAAATATCTGGAGCTTGCGGTTCAGGCGTTGCATGATGCCTTTGAATTGGAAAAAGCATAGTTCAATGATCTTTTATGCCTCAGTCTGAAGCTGTTGAAAGCCGCGTCCTGCTGAAACGCCTGCGCGATACGCTGGCCGAGGCTGGCGACGGGCAAGAGCGTTTGAACCGGATCACGGCACTTGTCGCCTCGTCGCTGGTGGCCGAGGTGTGCTCGATTTACCTGCAGACCGAAGCGGATACGCTGGAATTGTGTGCGACAACCGGCTTGCGGCAAAGTGCGGTCCACCGCACTCGGATGCGGCTGCGCCAGGGACTTGTGGGGCGGATCGCGGATACAGCCTCGCCGGTCGCAACAGACGATGCGCAACACACCAGGGGGTACGAGTATTTTCCTGAAACGGGTGAGGAGGTCTTTGCCTCGTTCCTGGGCGTGCCGATCCAGCGGCTGGGCGAGGTTTTGGGCGTTTTGGTGATCCAGAACCAAAACCCACGCACCTATACCGACGACGAAGTGCATGGGCTTGAGGTCGTCGCGATGGTGATCGCCGAGATGACCGAACTGGGGGCCTTTACCGGCACGGCCCCCACCGACCCCCCTGCCCGGCATCAAGGCGCCTTTATGACGCGTGGGGTGATCGGGCAGGAAGGGGTCGCCGCTGGCACCGTATTGCTGCACGATCCCCGGATCGTCATCACCAACCCTGTCGCGGACGACCCGGTGAATGAACAAGCGCGGTTGGACGCCGCGCTCGAGGCCCTGCGGGGCGAGGTTGATGCGATGCTGCATTCGGACGATCTGGCCGATGCAGGCGAGCACCGTGATGTCCTGAACGCCTGGCGTATGTTCGCGCATGACAAGGGCTGGGTGCGGCGGATGAAAGCCAGCATCGACGCTGGCCTGGCGGCCGAAGTGGCTGTCGAGCGCGAACAAACCGAGACCCGGGCACGCATGTCGCGGGTCGCAGATGTGTATCTGCGCGAGCGGCTGCATGATCTGGACGATCTCTCGAACCGGCTGCTGCGCTTGCTGACAGGCATCAGCGCCGTGGATCAAAAAGATGTCCCCGAGGATGCCGTCTTAGTCGCCCGCAATATCGGCCCGGGCGAATTGTTGGACTATGGGCGGCGGCTGCAGGGTGTGGTGCTTGAGGAAGGCTCGGTCGGCAGCCATGCCGCGATTGTGGCCCGCGCGCTTGCGATCCCGCTGGTGATCCAGGCCGAGCATGTCATCCGCGAGGCGGCGAATGGCGACGCAATCCTGGTCGATGGCGATCAGGCCATCGTACACCTGCGCCCTGAGGAGAACGTGGCCGGGGCGTTTCGCGCCAAGATCGATATGGCGGCCCAGGCGCAGGAGGCCTATGCCGGGATCCGCGATCTGCCGACGCAGACCGTGGATGGGGTCGAGTTGACATTGCTGATGAATGCCGGGTTGATGGCGGATTTGCCCAGCTTGAGACCATCCGGCGCGCAGGGCGTGGGGCTGTACCGTACTGAGCTTGCGTTTCTGGTGCGGCGCACGGTGCCCAAGCGGCGGGACCTGGTGGCGCTGTATTCAAGGATCTTGGATTCAGCAGGCGATAAGCCAGTAACCTTTCGAACGCTGGATATCGGCTCGGACAAAGTCCTGCCCTATATGCGCCGCCCCGAGGAGCCAAACCCCGCATTGGGTTGGCGGGCGATCCGGGTGGGGCTGGATCGTCCAGGTATCATGCGGATGCAATTGCAGGCTTTGCTGCGGGCGGCAAACGGGCGCCCCTTGCGGATAATGTTCCCATTCGTGGCGCAGTTCGACGAGTTTCGCGATGGCCACGAGATGGTCCATGCCGAGGTCGAGCGCGAGCGGCGCTTGGGCCATATGGTGCCGGAATATGTGCAGATCGGCGCGATGCTAGAAACGCCCAGCTTGGCCTTTGCCCCAGATCAATTCTTTGAAATGGCGGATTTCATTTCGATCGGCGGCAACGATCTGAAACAATTCTTCTTTGCAGCCGATCGCGAGAACGAGTTGGTCCGGCGGCGGTACGACACGCTGAACACCAGTTTTCTAAGCTTCATCCAGCAGATCAGCGAACGATGCGAAGATCTGGGCACGCCCATCAGTTTTTGTGGCGAGGATGCGGGGCGCCCGGTCGAGGCGCTGGCCTTCGCGGCCATGGGGTTGCGATGTCTGTCGATGCGGCCCGCCTCCATCGGGCCGGTCAAACGCCTGCTTCGAGCCGTTGACCTAAGCGCCGCGCGCGGGGCGATTGACGATGCGCGGGCCAATGGGGACCAGTCGGTGCGCGCAGCACTTGTGCGCTGGCTGACCCAGGTCGAGGCTCCAATTAATTAGTCTCTTTTGCGATCCAAACCGAACCAGGCGACGCCTGCACCTGCCAGCGACATCCCAGCTGTGATCCAAGCCACTGCGGCCATGCCGGTACTCATCGCGGCGGCATCGGGCGTTTCACCAAACGCGCCCGTGCCGCCCGCCGCGACATAAGCGGCCGTGGCGACACCGCCCAAAGCCGCGACAGCCACCAGACCCGCGGTCCGGCTGATCGCGTTGTTGATGCCCGAGGCGGACCCCGCGTCCTCGCCCGAAACGGCACCCATCACGGCGGTCGACAAAGGGGCAACGACCAAGGCCATGCCCAGACCCATTCCGCACATCGCCGGGACAACAAGGCCCCAAAAGCTCTGTGCCATCACCCCCAGTGCCAGGATCCCATACGCAGCCGCGACGATGATCGACCCGATCGCAATCAACGGACGCGGACCATACCGCGCGGCCAAAGCGCCAACAGGCCCCGAGCCGAGCGCAATCGCCACGCTTAAGGGAACGAAGATCAGGCCGGTTTGTGCCTCGGGCAGGTTCCAACCCGCGATCAGCGTCATGGGCAAATAAAACAGAACACCAGAGAGTGCGAAATACAGAAAGAACGTCAGCAGGTTTGCCGCGCTAAAGCCGCGACTGGCAAACAGGCGCAGCGGCATCATTGGGTGTTTGCTGCGCGCCTCCCACAAAAGAAAGCCGAGAAACAGCGCAGCACCCGCACCGCCCCAGATCAATAGACGCGCGGATTGTGGGCGGGAATGCTCGCCCTCGGCACCGGTCAAACCCCACGCAATCAGGCCGAGCGAGACAGTGGCCAGGATCGCGCCGGTGATGTCTAGGCGCGTGGCCGAGACAGGTGTGTCGTCAGGGACTTTGGTCCACAGCAGGAAAAGGGCGAGCGCGCCCACTGGCAAGTTGATCGCGAAAATAAGCCGCCAAATGCTGGGGTCCCCAAACGACAGCAGCAGCCCACCCAAAACCGGCCCCAGGGAGGTTGTCATGGCCGAGGCCGCCGCCCAGATGCCAATGGCCCGGGCGCGCTCCTCGCTGGGATAAGTTTTCGAGATGATCGCCAAGCTGCCGGGGACCATGAAAGCGGCGGCGATGCCTTGGGCCACGCGCGCGATGATCAAGGCTTCGGGCGTTGGCGCCACGGCGCAGACCACGGACGCGGCAACAAAGACGGCGATGCCCGCGCCAAAGACCCGGCGCAAGCCAAAGCGGTCCCCGGCCGCCCCGCCGACCAGGATGAGCGCCGAAAGCGCAAGGACATAGCCGTTGTTGATCCACTGAACCTGGGTCAGGCTGGCGTCCAACCCCGTGCGGATGGCGGGGATGGCGATGGCGACCACGGTACCATCGATAAACCCCATGGCCGAGGCGAGGATCGCGGCGATCAGGACGAATTTGCGTCTGGCGGCAGGACAATAGGGTTGGAAGGTTCCCTTGGGCGCCGGGTGGGATCGGGCGAAGGCAGACACTGGGCGCGATCCCTTTCTTACCATGGGCGGGTCGAACTACCCCCAGCGATACACGATCCCTGTCATGCCCTCTAGCCCATCTGGGGTCAAAGCCAGACCTAAAGCCCGGTCAGGGTTGGAGGGGGGGGGAAACGTGACATCGATCCGTCGAAACCCGAAGCGCTTATAATAGGGCAGGTCGCCCACCAACAGCACACAGCGCCAGCTGTCGGTCTTGGCCAGCGCAAGGCTTTCCGACATCAGCAGCGCTCCGACGCCCTCGCCCTGGCGGGTGGGATGAACGGCGATGGGCCCCAGAAGGAGTGCAGGCCAACCCCCTGCCCCCACTTTCACCGGCCAAAATCGAATGGCGGCGGCAAGCGCATCATAGTCATCGCGGACAACGCAACTGAGATGGGCAAGCGGCGCCATCCCGTCCCGCAAGCGGTAAGAACTGAGCGCGGTACGGCCTGGGGCAAAGGCAAGGTCGAAGAGCATTTCAACCTCGGGCGTGTCTTCGGCGGTTTCGGGTGTAATGCGGAACATAGGGCAGGCCATTGCGTCGGGACTTCGTCAGGCTAAGCGGGCGCCGGGGGCGCCTTTGATCGTCAGCCTCGTCGATATGGTCGTGGCCCTTGCACTTTGCCCTCGTTCACGGGTATCCGAGCTTGGGCCTAGCATGCCGCTTTCGGGGGGCAAAGGGCAAACCGCGCAGGAGTTCCAATGTTTTATCGCCCCGGGATCGACGACCATGGCCTTCCGCATAACCCATTCAAAGCGATGGTCTCGCCGCGACCGATTGGGTGGATTTCCAGCCGGGACGCACAAGGCCAGGTGAATTTGGCACCTTATAGTTTCTTTAACGCGCTGGCCGACGACCCGCCGATGGTGATGTTTTCAAACACCGGGACCAAGCCAGATCAGCCCTTCGCCAAGGACAGCGTGGCCAATATCCGCGCCACGGGGGAGTTTGTGACGAATATTGTCGGCATGCACATGCGTGATGCGATGAACGCAAGCTCTGGCCCTTACGAGGCGGGTCAGGATGAATTTGAAATCGCGGGGCTTGAGAAAGTCGCCTCCGAATTGGTGGCACCCCCCCGGGTCGCGGGGGCGCCGGGCGCATTTGAGTGCAAGCTTTGGAAGATTGTCGAACTGCCAGGTGCTGCGAATGTGATGGTCATCGGGCAGGTTATCGGTGTGCACATTGATCCCGCGATCCTGCGCGACGGGATCTTTGACGTCTTGCGGTACAACCCGCTGGCGCGACTGGGATATCGCGACTATGCGGCGGTCACGGAAGTGTTTCCGCTCAACCGACCCGGGCAAAGCTGATGGGGTTTTAAGCCCAAGCGCGAACAGCTAGGATCGGCTCAGGCAATAGGGAAGTCGAACATGGACACGGTTCTTGGGATCATCGGCGGCAGCGGTGTCTATGACATCGAGGGGCTTGAGGGGGCCAGTTGGACCCCGGTTGACAGCCCGTGGGGCAGCCCATCGGATCAAGTCCTGATCGGCACGTTGGATGGCATCAAAATGTGTTTCCTGCCGCGGCATGGGCGGGGGCACAAACTGAGCCCAAGCACCATCAATTACCGGGCGAATATCGATGTGCTCAAGCGGATTGGGGTGACGGATGTGATCTCGGTCTCGGCCTGCGGTTCGTTTCGTGACGAGATGGCGCCGGGCGATTTTGTCATGGTCGATCAATTCATTGACCGGACTTTTGCACGTGAGAAATCCTTCTTTGGCACGGGCTGTGTCGCGCATGTTTCCGTGGCACATCCGACCTGTCCACGGTTGTCGGCGGCCTGCGCCCAGGCCGCACGGGCCGAGGGCGTGACGGTCCATGATCGCGGGACCTATTTGGCGATGGAGGGGCCACAATTCTCGACCCTGGCCGAGTCCAAACTCTACCGCGAGGTTTGGGGCTGCGATGTGATCGGCATGACCAATATGCCCGAGGCCAAATTAGCCCGCGAGGCCGAGCTTTGTTATGCCAGCGTCGCCATGATCACCGATTACGACAGTTGGCATCCGGACCATGGCGAGGTCGACGTAACGTCGATTATCGCAACTTTGATGGGCAATGCCGACAAAGCGCGGGGCATGGTGCGGCGGCTGCCTGGCCTGTTGGGGGGCATCCGCGCGCCCTGCCCCCACGGCTGTGACCGTGCGTTGGACCATGCGATTCTAACACAGCCCCCGGCACGCGATCCCGCCCTGGTGGCGAAACTTGATGCCGTGGCCGGGCGGATGCTGGGCTGATTTTTCAAAACAAGGCGACAATCATGATCGAGACGCGCGACATCAAATCGTATATCCGCACAATCCCAGATTTCCCACATAAGGGGATTTTGTTCCGCGATGTCACAACGTTGTTTCAGGACGCGCGCGGGTTTCGCATGGCGATTGATCAACTGCTGCATCCTTATGCCGGACTACAGATCGACCGTGTCGCGGGACTAGAGGCGCGCGGATTTATCCTGGGCGGGGCGGTGGCGCATCAACTGTCCGTTGGCTTTGTGCCAATACGGAAAAAGGGCAAATTGCCCGGCCAGACGATTGAACAGGCCTATGCGCTCGAATATGGCGAGGCGGTGATGGAGGTGCACGGCGATGCGATCCAACCCGGTGAGAAAGTCTTGATTGTAGACGATCTTTTGGCCACGGGCGGGACCGCCGAGGCAGGTGTGAAATTGGTGGAGCGGATGGGCGGCGAGATCGTTTCGACCGCATTTATTATTGAATTACCTGAATTGGGCGGGCGCAAAAGACTAGAGGCGCTGGGACTGCATGTTCATTGCTTGTGCAATTTCGATGGGCTGTGAATTTTATCTGACATTCAAAGTGGAAATTTGTTTGGACACTTAAGGATTTGGTAACTTAAACATCGCATAAAGGGGGTGTTCAGTCCTTCGGGTTTGAATGCTGCTTGTCGAGAGTTGGTCTTCGGACCAATTTATGGGTGCCCCCTTGCCATAGGGGGCACCTTTTACGTTAGACAGCCCTCAATTCAGAACAGCACCCGGGTTCATAATGCCGACAGGATCGAGCGCGGTTTTGATCGCCCGCATCGCCGCCAATTTGGCCGGATCCCCATAGTGCTGTAAATCCTTGGTCTTGTAACGGCCGATGCCATGCTCGGCACTGATCGAGCCACCCATCCTGTCCACCAGATCATGCACACAAGCGGTCAGACGGTCGCGTTGATCGGCATAAGCCTCGCGGCTTTGCCCCGGCTCGGCGAACAGATTGTAATGCAGATTGCCATCGCCCAGATGGCCAAAACAATTGATGCGCAGCTCTGGGGTCAATTCGCGCAGCGCCGATCCCGCGGCCGCGATAAATGCAGGGATTTGCGAGATCGGAACCGAGATATCGTGGCTGGCAATCGCGCCGATAAGGCGGTTCGCCTCGGGGATGCGCTCGCGGACCGCCCAAAAATCGGCGGCCTGTTGGGCGTTTTGGGCGACCATGCCATCGGTGACGAGGCCGTCCCGAAGGGCCGTTTCCAGTCCCGCCTGCAACCGCGTGGCGATGTCGGCGCCCGTGCCGCCGCCAGCCTCGATCAGCACGGACCACTCGGGGAGTTCAGCAAAGGGTTGCGGCGTATCGGGCAGGGTTTCCATCAAAAAATCAAGCCCTTGGCGATGGATCAGCTCGAAGGCACTCAGGGTCTCGCCCAGGCGCTGCCGCATCGCATCCAACAGGGCCAGAGCGGTCGTGGGCGATGGGGTTGCGACCATCGCTGTACCCATCTCGACCGGCCGCGGGAACAGCCGCAGGCAAGCGGCAGTAATAACGCCCAGAGTCCCCTCAGACCCGATCAGCAGATTGCGCAGATCATAGCCGGTGTTGTCTTTTCGCAGCTTGCGCAGGCCGTGGTGGATACGGCCATCGGGCAGCACCGCCTCGATCCCCAGGCACAGCTCGCGCATATTGCCATAGCGCAGAACTTGAACCCCGCCCGCATTGGTGCCCAGCAGCCCGCCGATCCGGGCAGACCCCTCGGACGCCAGCGAAAGCGGGAACAGCCGGTCGGCCCGCGCTGCCCGTGCTTGAGCATCAGCCAGAATCACGCCGGCCTCGGCCACCAGAATGTTGTCTTGGGCGTCGACGGATCGGATCTTGTTCAACCGCTCAACCGACAGCAGCAATGTGGCTTGGGCGCTGACCTGCCCCCCGACCAAGCCGGTGCCCCCTGCATAGGGGACGACCCCCAGCCGGTGTTCATTGGCGAACCGCAGTATGCGCGCCACCTCCTCCACCGTTCGGGGCCGTGCCAAAGCGGTCGAGGCCCCGTGATAGCGGCCCCTTGGTTCGGTCAGATAGGCTGCAGGCGGTGGCCCAAGCGTATCGCCGGGCAACTGAGCAGCGAGCGCCTGAATATGCTCGGGCGTCGCGTCTTGCAGGGGCATTGGGGGGCTTTCTGGGCTAGAATTCGGACCTTAGATACTGCGGGCGCAGCACCCGGATCGTAGGCGCCCGGGGCAGATCGCGCAAGCTGATGGTCATCGTGTTGGTGTCCGGCAGTTCAACGGCGAACTCGTCGCGCATCCCTTCGAGAAATGTCTGCAAGGTCCCCGACCCAAACCAATGCATCGGCAGCACCAGTGACGAGCGCAGGCGTTTGACGACGCCGATCATTGTCGGCAGATCCAGGGTCATGCCCCCGTCCACCGGAACCATCACGATATCCAAGCGGCCGATCGCGGCGAACTGCTGTTCCGTCGGGCGATGGTGCAAATGCCCAAGATGACCGATGCACAGGCCCGCCACCTCGAAGATGAAAATCGAATTGCCGTTATCGACCTGTCCGCTGAAGGACGAGCGAATGTCGGTGGTGACATTGCGAATTAATACGTCATCCTCAAGCACCAGCCAGTGCTGGGCAGGGCCGGCGCCGTCAGGCCACCCCGGCATCACATTGGCGATGCGGGGATCCGGGGTCGCAGTCCAATGGCTGGAATGGGCGTTGTTCATCGTGACCACATCGGGGATCACATCAACACCGACAAAGCCGGTGAAATCGGTGGCGATGCCATGTCCACCCGGGGTTTCGATCAGAAAGGTCGAATGATCCACATAAGAGATACGAACCTGTTCTGGCGTCAGATCCTGGCCGAAGCTGGCAAACTCAACATGGGAAAAATCATTCTCAACCAGGGCGATGCAATGGCTGTTGCGCGGTTGCGCTTGAGCAGCCAGTGGCACGAGCAACATCACGGCAAGCAGGCGAAACAGCATGGCAACCTCGGGGGCAACGACGACCCTCTTATTATTTAGGGTGAATGCCCCAAGGTCCAGCCTTGTGTTGGAACCTAGCCCCGCGAAGCGATACCCTCGACCCGGCCACGACGGTCCGAGCGCAGATTGGCATAGAGAACATGCGTGCGCCAACGCCCGGCGATTTGCAGATAACTTTGCGCCACGCCTTCGTATTTGAAGCCCGAGGTTTCAAGCAGCCCGCGCGACGGGGTGTTTTCCGGCAGCGTCGCGGCCTCGACCCGGCTGAGGTCCAGGTCTTGAAAGGCGTGGGTGACAACAGCCGCCAAAGCCTCGCGCATATAACCCTGGCGGGCATAGGACGCACCCACCCAGTATCCCACCGTCCCCGCCTGCGAGGGACCCCTGCGAATATTGTCCAGGGTGATCCCCCCAAGCAGCGCGCCATCCTCGCGCCGGATCAGGAACAGCGGCAGCGCGCGGGCTTGGTCAACCGCGCGTTCGCCCCAATAGACCCGGTTACGGAACGCCCGACGCGAGGTTTGCTCGGTGTCGCGCACCGGCTCCCACGGTTTTAGGAACTCGCGGGACTGTTGGCGTAATGCGACCCAAGTGCTGTGATCGCCCATCTCGGGCAAACGAAGGGTCAAGCGTTGGGTTGTAAGTACGAACTTAGGGCGGCGACGGAACATCGACCGATGCTCAGGCCGCCAATCGGGCGCGGATCTGCGCGTGATCCGGGGCCCCGGTAACCGGCCCATAAAGCGCTAGCGCTGGTTGCGCATCGACACAGAGCTGCACACCAAAGTCGCTGACCTGGTCCAGGGTCACCGCATCGATTTCCGCGACCGTCTCCTCAAGGCTTGGGACACGATCCCAGATCGCAATCATCCGAGCAAGCCGCTCGCAACGCCCCGAGGGGCTTTCCAGGCCCATGAGCATTCCAGCTTTCATCTGAGCACGCGCACGCTCTAGTTCCGGTTGGGTCACTGTGCCGGGGAAGCGGCGCAACTCGTCCGTGACCACTTGCGAAAGCTCGGCAATGCGATCAGCCGCGGTCCCCGCATAAATCAGCAACGAGCCGCTATCCGCATAGGCCGCGTTTTGCGCGAAAATTGTATAGCACAGGCCCCGCTTCTCGCGCACTTCCTGAAACAAGCGCGAGGACATGCCCCCACCCAAAATCCCCGAATGAATCTGCGCGGTATAGATCTGCCCGTCGCGATAACCGGGCCCCTCAAGCGATAGCGCGAAATGGGCCTGCTCCAGTGGCTTTTCCTCGCGCCGCTCGCCGCCCGCGTAACGCGCGGGCTCAAGATTGAGCAGCGGTCGAGCCTTTAGCCCGCCAAACAACGCTTCGGCCTCGGCCACGACAGCATCGTGGTCGACCTGGCCTGCGGCGGCGACAATCATTTGCTCGGGGCCATAGTTCTTCTCGACAAAGCGGCGCAGGTCGCCCTCGGAGAAACCTTTGACGCGCTCGGGCGGCCCTAAAATCGGGCGCCCCATGGACTGGCCCGGAAAGGATACCTCCTGTAGCCAGTCAAAAATAATGTCGTCCGGCGTATCATGCGCCTGGCCGATTTCTTGCAGAATAACATCCCGCTCGATCTCGATCTCGTCCGGCGCGAACGCGGGATTGAGCAAGATATCCGCGATCACATCCAGGGCGAGGGGCACATCCGCGCCCAGAACCCGGGCGTAATAGGCGGTCATCTCGCGACTGGTATAGGCGTTGATGTAGCCGCCCACATCCTCGATCGCCTCGGCAATCTCAAGCGAACTGCGCTTGGCCGTGCCCTTGAACGCCATATGTTCCAGAAAATGTGCGATGCCGTTTTCTACCTCGGCCTCGTGCCGACAGCCCGCGGTGACCCACACCCCGATCGAGGCGCTTTGCAGCCCCGGCATGGGTTCGGTGACGATCCGCAAGCCATTGGCCAACCGGTGAGTTCTGACTGTCATGGCAGGTGTTTTGTCACATATGCCTGAAGGGCTGCAAGGTCATTCGGCAGACGGGTTAATCGTTCGGGCCGGTCGAACAGGTCGCCCATCCGGTCCGGCAATGCGGGGCGCACGCCAGTGGCCGCTTCAACCGCATCGGGGAATTTCGCCGGATGTGCCGTGGCAAGAGTGATCATGGGCGTCGCCGTTTGGACCTGGTCTTCGGCGATCCTGACGCCCACGGCCGAGTGGGGACACAGCAATACGCCCGTGGCTTTAAGCGTCGCCGCGATTTGGGCGCTGGTTTCGGCTTCTGATACGCGACCCGAGGCAAACCCCTCACGCAAGCGGGTTAGCGCGCCCTGTGACAGGGTAAAACCACCCTCGTCCCTTAACGCGGTCATAAGCTGGGTCACGGCAGCGGCTTCGCGATCATAAACGTCAAAAAGCAGACGCTCGAAATTCGAGCTGACCTGGATGTCCATCGATGGTGAGATCGATGGCACCACGGCGCCCTTGGTATGATCGCCGGTCTGCAGCGTGCGATGCAGGATGTCGTTTTGATTTGTGGCGATCACCAAGCGCTCGATGGGCAGTCCCATGCGCTGCGCGACATAGCCGGCAAAGATGTCGCCAAAATTCCCGGTCGGCACGGTGAAACTGACGGACCGATGCGGCGCGCCCAGCGCCACGGCCGATGTGAAATAATAGACCACCTGCGCCAAAACCCTTGCCCAGTTGATCGAGTTGACACCGGCAAGGCCGACACGATCCCGAAATTCCAGATCGTTGAACATGTCCTTCAAGCGCGCCTGGCAATCATCAAAATCCCCATCGACGGCCAGGGCGTGGACATTCGCAGCCGATGGCGTGGTCATTTGGCGGCGCTGAACCTCGGACACGCGACCATGGGGATACATGATGAACACATCCACCGCGTCGAGGTTTTGAAAGGCCTCAATCGCCGCCGACCCGGTATCCCCGCTGGTCGCCCCCACGATCGCCACCCGGCGACCCGCGCGGGACAGCGCATGCTGGAACATCTGACCGATCAGCTGCATGGCGACATCCTTGAACGCCAATGTGGGCCCGTGGAACAACTCAAGCACAAAGTGGTTCGGGGCCAACTGCACCAGAGGGCAGCGGGCAGAATGGCCAAAACTGGCATAGGCTTTGGTGATCAGGTCTTGAAACTCGGCATCGGTAAATGTGTCGCCGATGAACGGGCGCATAACCTGGAAGGCCACATCCTCGTAACTTTGGCCCGCAAAGCCCGCTATCTGCGCGGCGTTCAAACGTGGCCAGCTTTCGGGCACATACAAGCCCCCGTCGCGCGCCAGGCCGGACAGCATCGCGTCCTCGAAGCTCAGCACAGGGGCGGTGCCCCGCGTGGAGATATAACGCATGCCGCTTTCCTGTCAGACCGTGTTCCGGCGTACCCGATACAGAAGATATCCGGTCATCGCCAGCCAGAAGACGGCCAAAAGCGACCATGTGATCGCATATTGTAGATGATTGTTGGGCAGGTTGGCTCCCACACGCAACGGCCTTGGGCCGGGCGTGCCCGTGGGCTGATTGGCCACGATCAGAATGGGGTCGGTGCCTAGCGCATCGGCCATGCGTGGCAGATCACGGGCGAACCAGATATTGCGAGTCAGATTTGGATCGGGGGTGAACCCGTCGGTTTCATTCGGCCACAGCAATGTGCCGGTGATCCGCAGAGGGCCACGCGCGAACACCGCGTTTTTTTCGGCCTCAGGCACATAACCGCGATCCACCATAACCCGACGCCCGTCGACAGTTTCAAAGGGCGCTACCACACGAAATCCAGGCCCCTCGGGCTTGACCGAGGTGAGCACGTGCAGCGCCTCCGCCCCAAACGCGCCCTCTGCCGTGACTACCAAAAACCCATCGCGCGCCTCGGCAGGCGCGGGCGGAAGCGCGACAGGTGCCGCCGCCATCCGCTGCGACATCTCGGCGATCAATGCTTCTTTCCAGGTCAGCCGCTGCATCTGCCAGACAGCCAATGCCACCAGAATCAAGGCCCCACCCACCCCCAGAACGAGGGGCGGTCCGTAGCGGCGCGCGCGGTTTGAGAAACTCATGTGCCTTATTTCGCAGAATGGTCCGCAAGGACGGCGTAGATCTTATCGAGGACAAGGTCACCGTACAGCGGGCTCATATGCGCATGATCTTCCATAGGATCCCCAGCAAGGCCTTTTGTGTGAGCCATTGAATACGCGTCCCGGGTCTTGAACGATGCGTCCAAGGTTTTTCGCGGCTGGTTTACATATATGATGCCAAGGTCCGCGAACATCGCGGTTGTCGCATCAGTCAAACCCGAAAATTGATCTTCTGTCAGGGGCCACAGACGGCTGCCCCGGCGCGATCCAGCGCGCCACATGGGTTGCTGCACAGCGACAATGGGGCCTGTAAGCAATTGTCTCGCCTCCAAAAGAACCCGCATTCCCAAGCGTGCGTCACACCAGCGCTTCAACTCGGCGGCCAAAACCGAAGCGTCCGCGCGGCACAACGGCGGTGTTTCCGTCCGAAGGTGCCTGATGAATATCGGCAACGCCACCGGCTCGGCGACCAAAACCAAACCATCGAGCTTGCTCAGCTCAAAGGTATCGCATCCAGGGCCGTTGACCCGGCGAAGTTTCTGGGAATTAGGGTGGGTGAGCACCCCATCCGAAAGTGTTATGTCGCCAAATTCCCCCGGCACGCCCCAAAACGCGAAGTCCACGTCCGCTGGTTGTGTTTTGCCCCCGACCAGACTTCGCCGAAGCGCGGCCAAATGGCTGTTTCCGACGAAACCAATGGTCGTGGTCGCGCCTTTGACGCGCTGCACAGCCGGCGCGTCCAGCATTTCTTCCTCGCAGACCAAAGCGTCCTCCGCCTCCTCGCGCAGGTCTTGGTCAATCGCGGCCGGGGCCTCTGTGGCGTCATCGGAGGGCAGGTGGCCCAAGGTCCTGAAAAAACTGTTCATCACAAAATCGACGCCGAAGGCCGAGACACTGCGCATGTTTGGCTCGAAAAAGTCGCCCCGAAACGGCGGCGCCGTTATAATCTCGTATGACGGGAAATAGTCGACATACTCAAACGTATTCTTCAACTCGCCAGCCACAGCCCGCAGAACGGATTTCGAATATGTGGTGGCCGTCAACACATGCTCGCCCGAAGCGGTCGCTGTCAGCGGCACGGGTGACACCGTGATCAACACCCGTATCGATGGGTTCAGTGCCCGAATTTGACCCAGTGCCGCGGCCATATCCGCCACGGTCTGCGCGAAGCCGTAGTTGACAAATTTGTGCTGCTTGGGATCGAATTCCCCGGCGACCGTGCCCGGGCAGACGGCATAAACGGCGCCGTCATCGGCGTTTATCCAACTCTCGGTAAGTCCCATTGTGAAGACGAAAAGGGCCGCATCCCGAACCGACTGACCGAATGACCTGGCTGTTGCGGCCCGGCTGTCGTGGACCGCCTGTGCGGTTTCAAACCCATCCGGCTCTATCGCTGGGCGGAAGGGGTCAAAAAAACGCCCCGCTTTTTCCCAGACCTCGCCCGAAGGCTCGAGCGAACCGTCGGCCCAACTCATCCATTGGCGAAGGGCCGCGGCGGAATAGATGTTCCCGGTACGCGCCGAAAAAACACCGTAGTTCGATCGCTTTGCTTCTTCGGAATTCAGACCAGGCGGTGCGGGCTCGGCGTCGATCCAAGAATAACCGCTTTCGACGAGTCGCCGACTGAAGTGTTGCGCGAAACAAGAACCATAGGTCGCCACCAGCATATCGGGGCCGATGGCGAATTTTGGCGCCCACAGCTCGGAAATATGCTGGGGGTCGTGGTTCGAGACGGCCCTCTTCCAAAAGGATTTTGATGGAAGTCGGGTATAGGGATGTTGCACGGCGCTTGAAGCCCCCGGCGCTAGACTGGGATCAAGCGCCCCATATGTAGATCGAGAAGAACAGGAACAACCAAACCACATCAACGAAATGCCAATACCAAGCGGCGGCTTCGAACCCGATATGTTTCTCGGGCGTGAAATGTCCCTTCAACGCACGGACTAAGCAGATCGCCAGGAAGATCGTCCCGATGAGCACATGGAAACCGTGGAAGCCGGTCGCCATAAAGAAGTTCGCACCATAGATGTTGCCCGCAAAGCCAAAGGCCGCGTGGCTGTACTCATAGGCCTGAACAGCGGTGAAAAACACGCCAAGCGCGATGGCCAGGGCCAATCCCCAAACCAGGCCTTTGCGATCATTGTCATGGGCAATTGCATGGTGTGCCCAGGTCGCCGCGCAGCCCGAACACAGCAAGATCAACGTGTTGATCAGCGGCAAATGCCAAGGATCAAAGGTTTCGATCCCCACAGGCGGCCAGACACCGTCCACGGCCGGGCTCAGCCCGGTTGGGTCCATAGGATAGATTGCGTGTTTGAAGAACGACCAGAACCAAGCCGAGAAGAACATCACCTCTGAGATGATGAACATGATCACGCCCATCCGCAGGCCAAGCTGCACCACCGGCGTATGATCGCCCACGTGGCTTTCGACCACCACTTCGGACCACCAGGCGTACATTGTGTAAAGCACCAGTGCTAGGCCGATCAGAAACACCCAGGGCTGCGGGTTGCTGACGTTGGGAGAGATAAACAGCACCCCCCCCAGCAGCATGACAAAGGCGCCAACGGCCCCAACAAAAGGCCAGATGCTGGGCGGTAGGATGTGGTAGTCGTGGTTCTTTTCGTGGGCCATGGCCGGGTGTATCCCTTGTCTCGTTTGGCCGCTACTCGGTCACAAGCAGCGTGACGTCCTCGGTCGGAAGATCGGTTTCATAGAAAGTATAGGAAAGCGTGATCGTATGCGCAAACTTTGCTTCGCGGTGCTCGACAATCTGTGGGTCCACATAGAATGTCACCGGCATCTGAACACGCTCGCCCGGGTGCAGGACTTGCATCTCGAAGCAGAAACAGTCGATTTTGGTAAAGAATGCGCCTGCGGAATATGGGGCGACATTGTAGCTGGCGGTTCCGGCGATGGGCCGATCGGTGGGGTTGTAAGCTTCGTAGAACGCCAGGCCGGTTTCGCCGATCTGGATCTCCACCTCACGTGCGGTTGGTTTGAACCGCCAGGGCATGTTTTCCCCCAGCGACGCGTCGAACCGGATCTTTATCGTCTGATCCAAAACCTGATCCGAGGCTTGAGCCGCGACACTCGTCTCACCCCCATAGCCGGTGACTTTGCAAAACCAATCATACAAGGGGACCGCCGCGAAGGAGGCTGACACCATCAGCGCCACCACGCCCACAAGCCCTGCGGCCATTCGGGTATTCGCGGTCATTCGACCACCTGCCCCGGAACCGTTTCAAAGGTGTGGTCAAACCCCCGAATATCGACACCGTTGGACAATTTCACGATTGTGACTGCAAAGATCATCACCACAACGCCCAGCAAGCACCCGCCCAAGGCCAGGTTCCGCGCGCCGCGACGGCGATAAATCTCGTGATCTGATGTCCCGTCCAGGGATTTCTGTTGGGATGCTGTCATAGCAGCACCGGCCAGACGGCAAAGGTCAGATCCAAACTGCGCAGCAATGCCTCGACCAGAAGGGCGACAAAATGCGCGAACAGATAGGCGATCGAGAAACCGAAATATCGCTTTTCAACCAGAAACTTATCCGCCAAAGCTGAAGTGTCGTCGCGGCACCAGATCCGATAGGCCCCCAAAACGAACCGGGCGTTCAGATACAGCGCCACGATCAGAAACAGGGGGCCCCCGACCTGTGTGAACGCCGGAAGAACGGCGATGGGCGCCAGGATCAGAGAATAGATCAAAATCTGGTTTCGCGTGACCCGCGTTCCAGCCACAACGGGCAGCATCGGCACATCCGCATTGGTGTAGTCGTCGTTGCGGAACAGGGCGAGAGCCCAAAAATGCGGCGGGGTCCACAGGAAGATCAGCGCGAACATCAGCACCGGCTCCCACCCTGTGCCGCCGGTCGCGACGGCCCAACCGATCATCGGGGGGAACGCCCCCGCCGCCCCGCCGATGACAATGTTCTGCGGCGTCGCCCGCTTCAGCCACATCGAATAGATCACCGCATAGAAAAAGATGGTGAAGGCCAAAAGGGCCGCGGCGACCGCATTGCCGAAAAGAAACAGGAACATGACCGACAGCGCGCTCAGCGTCAGCCCGATCGCCAGCGCCTCGTCGCCCGTCACTCGGCCCGAGGGGATCGGCCGTTTCGCCGTCCGCGACATTACCGCGTCGATATCCGCATCCCACCACATGTTCAACGCGCCCGAGGCCCCTGCCCCAACCGCGATACAGATGATTGTCGCCAGCGCGATAACGGGATGCACGCCCACCGGCGCGACCAACATCCCGACAGCGGCGGTAAAGATAACCAGCCGCATCACACGCGGCTTAAGCAGTTCGACATAGTCGCCGAACCGCGCCTCGTGCTCTGGGGTCAGGGTGGCGTCGCTCATGGGGATCAATCCGCCGCGGCGACTTGCGTCCGGTCCAAATCTTCAAGGAAGCCAACCAGTTGCCCCCCCTGCGCTTCGACCCAGCTTGCGTACTGCTCGTCCGAGACCGCTTTGACGGTGATCGGCATATAGGCGTGCTCTAGCCCGCACAGCTCGGAGCATTGACCGAAATAAACACCCGGTTCGTCAACCTGGAACCAAGTTTCGTTCAACCGACCGGGGACCGCGTCCATATGCACGCCAAAGGCGGGGATCTTCCAAGCATGGATCACGTCCGAGGCTGTCACCTGCAGCCGCACCACACGGCCCACCGGTACAACGACGGCCGTATCCGTGGCCAGTTTCCACTCGTCTTCCGAATAGCCGTACTCGGCAAGCTCGGCGCGCACCTCGTCATTCATCTCGGCATGGCCTTTGGCCAGCATGTAACTGCTGAAATCAATCTCGTTATCAGGGTACTCGTAGTCCCAGTACCATTTGTTGCCTGTGGCTTTGATGGTCAAATCGGCTTCGGGGATTTCCAACTGTTTGAACAGAATCGGCAATGAAAACGAGCCGATCACAATGAGAATGATGATCGGCACGACGGTCCAAGTCACCTCGATCGCGGAGTTGTGAGTGAACCGCGCCGGCTCGGGATTGGACTTTTCGTTATACCGGATCACAACCCAGGCCAGCAGGGCGGTCACGAACAGCGTGATGACAGTGATGATCACCAGCAGCATGTTGTCCAACCACAAGATATCTTGCGCAAGCTCTGTCACTGCGGGCTGAAAATTCACCCCACCCGGAACCGGCTTGCCAATGGTTTCGAGCCCTTCGAAGTTTTCTTGCGCCCCCGCAAAGGTGGCAGATAGCAAGCTGGCAAAGGTTACGCCGAGGGTCGCGGCAATCGAGCGAAAGGTCATATGGTCACTATCCAATCTTGGCCCCGTCCTGGCGTCTGAGCCTTGAGCAAACGCCGTCCGTGCCGGTTCTCTCTTAGCAGCGGAAACTTGCATACTTCCCACTCGCTAACAAGGTGTTGAGACGTCGCGGTGCGGCCTATATGGGCCCCTAGCCTGCGACAGTTTCGCGCGCTGCCCCCTTGTATAAATCGCCAGGCCTGCCACGTTGGGGTCTTGACCCTGCCGGAGGATCCGATGACCGACACGTTCCGCCCATTCGATACCGATCTTGATGAAGCCAGAACTCTAGCTGTATTGCGCGAGGCGACCGCCGGTGCAGACGATGGGGAATTGTTTCTAGAGCGCTGCCGCTCGGAAAGCTTGGTGTTCGATGATGGGCAGTTGAAAAACGCGAGTTACGACGCCGCCGAGGGGTTCGGCCTGCGCGCGGTGCGGGGCGAGACGGCGGGCTACGGCCACTCCACCGAGTTGAGCGAGGCTGCGCTCAAGCGCGCAGCCGAGACGGCGCGGCTGGCAGTTGGCGACGGCGGTGGCACCCTCGCCGATGCGCCGACGCGCACCAACACCCGGCTTTATGCCGACAGCGACCCGGTCAGCGCACTGCCCTTCGCGGCCAAGGTCGACACCCTGCGCGAGATCGATGCCTATGCACGGGCGTTGGATCCTTTGGTGGTCCAGGTCTCGGCCAATGTCGCGGCCTCGTTGCAGGAGGTGGAGATCCTGCGCCCCGATGGCAGCCGGTACGGCGACGTGCGGCCGATGGCGCGGCTAAACGTCCAAGTCACGGTCGAAAAAGATGGCCGCCGTGAAAGCGGCAACGCCGGGGGCGGTGGGCGTCATGGGCTTGAGGGGCTGGTCGATCCGGGCCATTGGCAATCTCAGGTCCGCGAGGCGTTGCGGATCGCCAAGGTGAACCTGAGCGCCGAGCCCGCGCCTGCGGGGATCATGGATGTGGTTCTGGGCCCGGGCTGGCCTGGCATCCTGCTGCACGAGGCCGTGGGGCACGGGCTTGAGGGGGACTTCAATCGTAAAAAGGCGTCAGCTTTCGCAGGGCTCATGGGGCAACGCGTGGCGGCCCCTGGGGTAACCGTGCTGGACGACGGAACGATCCCCGACCGGCGCGGCTCGATCACCTTCGATGACGAGGGGACCCCCTCGGGCAAGAATGTGTTGATCGAGGATGGGATCTTGGT
Organism: uncultured Paracoccaceae bacterium; assembly: GCA_938049225.1. Classification (GTDB taxonomy): domain Bacteria; phylum Pseudomonadota; class Alphaproteobacteria; order Rhodobacterales; family Rhodobacteraceae; genus Halovulum. Next base: position 57,547 of record CALICM010000051.1, on the reverse strand, counting down.
CGGCTATATGCAGGATCGGCAGAACGCGCGGCTGATGGGCGTGGCGGCCACGGGGAACGGGCGGCGGCAATCCTATGCGCATATTCCGATGCCCCGAATGACGAACACCTACATGCTGGGCGGCGATGCCGAGCCCGCGGCGATTCTGGCGGACCTGAAGGACGGGATCTATGCGGTGGGATTTGGCGGTGGGCAGGTCGATATCACCAACGGCAAATATGTCTTCAGCTGTACCGAAGCCTACCGCGTGAAGAACGGCCAAGTCGGCGCGCCCATCAAGGGGGCAACGCTGATCGGCGACGGGGCCACCAGCCTGCAGCATGTTCGAGCCATCGGCAATGACATGGCCCTGGATCCGGGCATGGGCAATTGCGGTAAGAACGGTCAATGGGTGCCTGTAGGGGTTGGTTTGCCCACACTAATGATCGGCGGCCTGACCGTGGGCGGCTCGGCCGCCTCAGGATGACCCCCCACAAGGATCCGGCGCAGGACTTTGGATTCCTGCAATACGCCAGCACGTGCTTACTGGTGGCCTTTGGGCTGAGCTGGGGATACCACGGGTTGTTTGATCCCAATTTTGGGGTGGCGCGGCCGGTTTTCGAGTTCCTGGCCCAGAACCCATGGTTCAAATTTATTGGAGCAATTGCCATTTATTTGATCCAAACCGAACCGGGCCTTATTCTTGCCAAGATGATCGCTTGCTGGCCGGTGTTCGTTTTCTGCCGGAACCGAGCGAGATTGGGAGGCATTCCGATTATATTTGGCGGCACCGTAGTAATTGCAATGATATCCGTCATTTTTCCAGTTTTGGATGAATTATCGGATCCTTCCCCCGATTTTACAGCCCCCCGTATCTGGATCGTGATGTGGGAGACCTTCAAGATGGGTAGCATGATTGGGCTGTCTTGCAGCGTGCCCTTTTGGATCATACTGCGCTTTTGGCTTTGGCGGCGGACGCCGAGGACCCCCCCAGTTGCCGAGACCTTTCGATGAGGTTGTCATTCCGGGCTGCGATAAGCCGCTGCCTTGGCAAGGAGATGTAAACGGAGTGGGAGATGGCACCGCGCCAAATGAACCCTGAGGAACTGCCCGCGATGGCTCAACTATGGCACGACACCTGGCACGAGGCCCATGCCCAGCATGTGCCCGCCGATCTGGTTGGGCTGCGGACTTTGGACAGCTTTCTTCAGCGTTTGAATGAACTCGGGGAGAATATCCGTGTTGTTGGTCCACCCGGCGCGCCGTTGGGGTTTTGCGCGATCAAAGGGAACGAAATCCACCAACTGTTCACCGTACCCGCGGCCCGGGGAACAGGCATTGCCGCGGAGTTGATCACGGATGGCGAAGCGCGGTTAGTCGCGCGAGGGCATACCCGGATCGAATTGGGTGTGATCCTTCAAAACGCGCGGGCGATCCGGTTTTACACCCGGCAGGGGTGGTCAGAAGGCGCGGTGGTTTCTTACGGCGTGGACACCGCACAGGGGCCGTTTCAGTTGCCCGTGTTGATCATGCACAAAACCCTTAAGCCCGAAAAGTAACCCACCCTTAACCAGACTTGACCAAAAGTCTGGCGATGTCTGACGCCACCCATGACCTGCCGCTCCCTCGCCCGCCACGCGGCGCTGCCGAGGAATTGGATTGGCTGCGCCTGATCCGCTCGCCCCGTGTGGGGACGACGACATTTCGGAAGCTGTTGGCAGAATATGGCTCGGCCGCAGCGGCCCTTGAGGCGCTGCCCCAGGTCGCGGGTTCGGCGGGTGTCAAAGGCTATGCCGCGACGCCACTGCTGATCGCCGAGGCCGAGGTGGCCGCCGGGCGGGCCGCGGGCGCGCAGCCCCTTTTCCTGGGGCGGCCGAACTATCCCAAGCTGCTGGCCCAGATCGCCGATGCGCCGCCCGTGATCTGGGCACGCGGCAACCCCAGCCTTGCCAAGCGTCCGACGGTTGCGATGGTCGGGGCGCGCAATGCCTCGGCCCTGGGTCAACGGATGGCCGGGCATCTTGCGCAGGCGCTTGGGGAGTTAGGTTTTGTCATCGTCTCGGGCTTGGCGCGCGGGATCGACACCGCCGCGCATCAAGCCTCGGTCGAGAGTGGCACAATGGCGGTTCTGGCCGGTGGCATCGATCGGATTTACCCTCGCGAAAACGCCGAATTGGCAGCCCAGATCGCCGCGAAAGGCCTAATCCTGTCCGAGATGCCGCCCGGCCTGCAGGCGCAAGCGCGGCATTTTCCAAGGCGCAACCGCATCATCTCGGGGCTGGCGCCCGCTTTGGTGGTGGTCGAGGGGGCCGCGAAATCCGGCAGCCTGATTACCGCCCGCACAGCATTGGACCAGGGGCGCGAGGTGCTGGCGGTTCCCGGACATCCTTTCGATGCGCGCGCGGCGGGGTGTAACATGCTGATCCGGGATGGTGCGACCCTTGTACGAACAGCGCAAGATATCGCCGATGTCCTGCACGCACCAAGACCCGCGCGACCCGTTCCAAGCGCGACGCCGCCGCAACCCGCGCTGCCCTTGGACACGCCACCCCCGGACCCTGGCGCGCTGGACCACAGGATCTTAGGGTTGCTCAGCCCCGCGCCGATTAGCGAGGATGCGCTGATTCGCCAACTCAGCGCGCCATCCTCGCCGGTCTTGGCGACCTTGGGTGAGCTGGATTTGCAGGGACGGATCGAGCGCCACCCTGGCGGTCTGGTCTCGCTGCCCGCGTGACGCCGCCTGCGCGAAATTTGCGCATAATCCTGCCGCAAATCGCCTTTAATGGTAAACTGAAGGTAACACCTGGCTGCTGAACATCCCATTGAAGTGACCCGCTCAAGACATGACCACCGACACGACCCCGCCGCGCTGGCTGATCCTGACCTTCGCGATATCGACCGTCATTTTCGTTGGCACCCTTATATTGGGGTTTGACCGAACCTATTGGTATGACGAGGTTTATACCCTGGGCTATGCCAATATCGGCCGCCCCATCGATTGGCCGTTACTGCAAAGGGACGTACATCCGCCAACCTATGCGCTGATGGTACGTGGCATGGCGCAGCTGTTTGGGCTGGGGCCACATGGCTTCGACTTGCGGTTGATCAATTTGTCGGCGCTAGCGGCCGCGATTTATGCGTTTTGGCTGCTGCGCGATGTCCTGGACCGCAACCGGCTGATGTTGCTGGCTTGCCTGTTGATGGTCAACTACTTCACCCTGATGCTGGGACTGGACCTGCGGTCCTATGCCATGCTTTTGGGCTTCGGCCTGTTGGCGCATGTACTGCTATTGCGCGAGCTTAGCGGTCTATCACCCCGACATCTCACCCTTTTGGTCGTTTGCACCTTTTTGTGGTCGCTGCATTTTTTCGGCGCCGCTATCGGCTTGTCGATCCTGGCCGTCAGTGCTTTTTTTGGCTGGCGCAGCGGCATGCATTTGGGCTGGGTCGCGGCCCGCCTGGTTTTGAGCGTTCTTTTGTTCGGGTTGTTCATCTACTGGGTTGTCGCGCTCTCAGACACGCTGAGCGTGCAAAAGGGCAACGGTTGGATCAAGAACGAGATCAAGCCCCTGCTAAATTTCGTCGGCTGGCAGGGCTTGGCCATGCTGGTCGCCCTGATCACTTTTTTGATACGCAGGGCCAGCGGGGGGCCGCCGATATCGCCAGCGGCACGGTATTTACTGATCCCCTCGGCCATGGTTCTGGGCGCGGCGGTGCTCATCTCAATCTTCAGCCCTGTGATCTCGTCACGCAACACAAGCGTGATGGTCGCGCCATTGCTACTGTTCATCGTGATGGCCACACCGCCGAAGTTTTTCACACCAACCCTTGGCCTGCGCCCCACGCTCTCAAAAGGGCTAGGCGTGGCCGGGGGTGTCGCGGTCATTCTAACCCTTGTCCTGGGCCTGCGGATCGCGGACAGCTCAACCCGAAATGGCCAATTGGTTCAATGGACAGTCGAGACGGCACTGACACCTGAATGCGACGGCGCGCCGATCTTCGTCAAACGCCCCGACGAGTTGGACAGCGTGGCCCAAGTTGTTTTTCGGGGGCGCGTCATGCGCCCGCCGATTAATTATCCAAAGTTCGACGACAGCTTGATCCCCCCCGACTGCAAAGTGGTCGGCATGGGCTGGCACGAGTTGGGCTCGGCCGATTTTGTCGCTGACTTCTTGAACGAGCGCGGCGCCAATGTCGAAGCGATCATCGCGCCCGAGCCGCGCTTGGCGGCCGCCCGCGAAATGTACCAGGGATATGTGATCATCCGCAGGCCATAACGTCACGGGCGCTTGACAACACCGGACGGCGGCCACATTTTCCGCTGCTCAACCCACGCGCTGACCCGCAGACAGGAGGTCTCATGGCCGTTGTCGTTGTCGAGAGCCCGGCTAAGGCGAAGACAATCAACAAATATTTGGGCAAGGATTTCACGGTTCTCGCCTCGTACGGCCATGTGCGCGACCTGCCGCCCAAAGATGGCTCGGTCGATACCGAGAACGGTTTTGAAATGAAATGGGAGGTCGCATCGACCTCGCAAAAGCATGTGAGGGCGATTGCGGACGCGTTGAAGGACGACGATACGCTGATCCTGGCCACCGACCCGGATCGCGAGGGCGAGGCGATTTCGTGGCACCTGCTGGAGGCGCTGACCAAACGGCGCGCGGTGAAAAAGTCGACGGGTGTCAGCCGGGTGGTGTTCAACGCGATCACCAAATCGGCGGTGACCGAAGCCATGAAAAACCCGCGCGATATCGATATGGAACTGGTCGAGGCCTATCTGGCCCGCCGGGCGCTGGATTATCTGGTGGGCTTCAACCTCAGCCCTGTGCTGTGGCGCAAACTGCCCGGCGCCAAATCGGCGGGCCGGGTGCAATCGGTCGCCTTGCGTCTGATCGTCGAACGCGAGATGGAGATCGAGGCGTTTCGCGCCCGTGAATACTGGTCGGTCAAGGCGATGTTGCGCACCCCGCGCAACCAGAATTTCGAAGCGCGGCTGACCGTTCTGGGCGGCAACAAGCTGGATAAATTCGACCTAAAAACCGCCGAAGCCGCAGAGCTGGCCGTTGCCGCGATCACATCGCGCGATTTGATTGTCCAAAAGGTCGAGGCGAAACCCGCCAATCGCAACCCCGCCGCGCCCTTCATGACCTCGACCCTGCAGCAGGAGGCCAGCCGCAAGTTCGGCTTTGGCGCACGCCAGACGATGAGCACGGCACAGCGCCTGTATGAGGCGGGTCATATCACCTATATGCGAACCGACGGGATCGATATGGCGCCCGAGGCGGTGATGGCCGCACGCGACGCGATCAAGGCGCGCTACGGCGAGAAGTATGTCCCTGACAGCCCCCGCATGTACAAGAACAAGGCGAAGAATGCGCAGGAAGCGCATGAGTGTATCCGCCCGACCGAGATGACCGCCAGCCCGGACAAGCTGCGGTTAGAGCCGGACCAGCTGAAACTGTACGATCTGATCTGGAAGCGCACGCTGGCCAGCCAGATGGCCGCCGCCCGGATGGAGCGGACAACGGTTGATGTTGGAAGCGCCGATCGACAGGTGGTTCTTCGGGCGACCGGCCAAGTGGTCCTGTTCGATGGCTTCATGAAGGTCTATGAGGAAGGGCGTGACGACGTGGTCATCGACGATGACGACAAGCGCCTGCCCCAGATCGCCGAAGGCGAAGCAACGGGCAAACAGTCGGTTACCCCCGAGCAACATTTCACGCAGCCCCCGCCGCGCTATACCGAGGCCACTTTGGTCAAGCGGATGGAAGAGCTTGGGATCGGGCGGCCGTCCACCTACGCCTCGATCGTCTCGGTCATTCAGGAACGGGATTATGTGCGCAAGGAACAGAATCGCCTGATCCCCGAGGACAAGGGTCGGTTGGTGACGGCCTTCCTTGAGAATTATTTCAGGCGCTATGTTGAGTATGATTTCACCGCCGCCCTTGAGGGCGAGCTGGATGAGATCACCTCGGGCGACCGTGAATGGACCGATGTGCTGGACCGGTTCTGGAAGAACTTCACCGCCGCGCTGGCCGAGACCAAGGATCTACGGATCACGGAAGTTCTTGAAAAGATAAACGAAGTTCTCGCGCCGCATGTCTTCCCGGTCGAGGAGGAGGGCGTAGACCCGCGTATCTGCAAGGTCTGCGGCAATGGCCTGCTAAGCATCAAGACCGCCCGTTCCGGCGGGGCCTTTATCGGCTGCGGCAATTACCCAGAGTGCCGCTATACCCGCCCCCTTTCGGGCGAGATGGAGGGCGGCGATGTCGCCGGACCCGATGGCAAACCGCTGGGTTTCGACGACGACGGGACGCCCGTGACCCTGCGCACGGGCCGCTTCGGACCTTATGTTCAACTGGGCGACGCGACGGAGGATACCCCGAAACCCAAGCGCGCCTCAATCCCCAAGGGCGAGGATCTGTCGGCGGTCACGCTGGATCGCGCGTTGCAACTGCTCTCGCTGCCGCGCCTGATCGGCGAGCACCCAGAGGGGGGCAAGATCGAGGCGGCGATTGGCCGTTTTGGCCCTTATGTGATGCACGAAAAGCCCCCGGTCGAGGGCGAGAAGAAACCGGCCCGGATCTATGCCAATATCAAGGATGTCGAAGAGGTGTTCACCATCGGTATGAACCGCGCGGTGGAACTGATTGCCCAGAAAGCTGCCAGCCGCGGCGGTCGGTCGACAGCGAAACCCTTGCGCGAATTGGGGGATCATCCCGACGGTGGGCCGGTGAATGTGATGGAGGGGCGCTATGGCCCCTATGTGAAGTGGGAAAAGGTGAACGCGACCCTGCCCAAGGGCACAGAACCGGCGGATGTCACCATGGACATGGCGCTTGAGCTGATCGCGGCCAAAGCACCGGCGAAGAAGAAAGCGGCAAAGAAAACCAAGGCCAAGAAAGCACCTGCAAAGAAGAAGGCGCCGACAAGGAAAGCCGCGGCAAAAAAGACCGCCGCCGAATAGGGGACCGCGATGCGCCTTTTGGTCACCGGAAGTTCAGGGCATCTGGGCGAGGGGCTGATGCGCAGCCTGCCCGGCCTGGGGCACGATCCGGTGGGGTTGGACCGTATACCAGGTGCGTTCACGCAAGTGGTCGGCTCGATCACCGATAGGCCAGTGGTGCGCAGGGCACTCGATGGCTGCCAGGCCATCCTTCACACCGCGACACTGCACAAGCCGCATGTGGCGACGTACAGCAAGCAAGACTTCATCGACACCAATATCTCAGGCACCCTGACCGTGTTGGAGCTTGCGGTCGAACTGGGCGTCGAGACCGTGATCTTCACCAGCACCACCAGTGCCTTTGGCGATGCTTTGACCCCGGACCCCAATGCGCCCGCCGCCTGGATCGACGAATGCGTCACGGCCCGGCCCAAGAACATCTATGGTGCGACGAAAACGGCGGCCGAGGATCTGTGTGTGCTGTTCGCGCGGAACCACGGGCTGAAGGTGATCGTCCTGCGCACCTCGCGGTTCTTTCCGGAGGAGGACGACAGCGCCGTCGCACGCGGCGCCTATGCGGACACCAACCTGAAAGCCAACGAGTTTCTGTTTCGTCGCGTCGATCTGGCCGATGTGGTTTCGGCCCATATCGCTGCTCTTGAGCGCGCCGCGCATTTGGGCTTTGCGCGGTTTGTCATCAGCGCGACATCGCCCTTTGCCCCCACCGATCTGGCGGAGCTGCGGCGCGATACGCCTGCGGTGGTGGCGCGATATTTCCCCACCTATTCAGATCTGTATGCAAAACACGGATTTCAGATGTTCCCCAGCATCGACCGCGTCTATGCCAATCAGGCAGCCCTTAGGCAGCTTGACTGGCAGCCGGAATATGATTTCGCACGGATCCTGGAACAACTGGACGTCGGCGACACCATCGGCAGCCCTCTGGCGCGGGCAGTTGGTGCGAAGGGCTATCACAGCACCAAATTCGCCGAGGGCCCCTACCCTGTCATCTGACCGCGTGCTAGGGCAAGACCATGAGCAGCCTTCCCACCAAATCCGAAATTCTGGCCTGGATTCGCGACAACCCGGGCGAAACCTCGAAACGCGATGTCGCGCGGGCCTTTGGTATCAAAGGCGCGGATCGGATCCCGCTAAAGGCCCTGCTGCGCGAGATGCAAGCAGCGGGCGAGATTACCAAGGAACGACGGCATATCCGGCAGCCAGGCACGTTGCCCCCCGTGTCGGTCCTGCGGGTCACCGGGCCGGATGAGAGCGGTGATCTGTGGGCCGCGCCCGCGCAATGGGAAGACGACGCGCCCGAGCCGCGCATCTTGCTGCGCCTGCGCAGTCACGAGCCCGCGTTGGGAGAGGGCGACCGGATTTTGGCCCGGTTGACCCCGGCCGAGGACGAAGGCGCGCCCTATACCGGCCGGTTGATCCGGCGCATCGGCACAGGCCCCCGCAAATTGGTGGGCATCTATCGCGCGGGCGATCCCGGCGGGCGCGTTCTGTCGATTGATCGCAAATCAGGTCATGAATGGCACGTCGCACCCGGCGACCGGCATGGGGCCGAGGATGGCGAATTGGTCGAGGCCGAGCAATCGGGACCCAAAAGCCGCATGGGGGTGCCCCGTGCGCGGGTGGTCGCGCGGCTGGGCGATCCTTCGGCGCCCAAGGCGGTCTCGTTGATCGCGATCCACAATCACGGCATCCCGGATGACTTCCCGCCCGAGGCGCTGGCGGAGGCCGAGGCGGCCAAACCTGTCGCCTTGGGCAAGCGCGAGGATCTGCGACACCTGCCGTTGATCACCATCGACCCCGCGGATGCGCGCGACCATGACGACGCGATCTGCGCCCTGCCCGACCCGGGCGTCGAGGGGGGACACATCATCTGGGTCGCCATCGCGGACGTCGCACATTACGTCCGGTCAGGCACCGCCCTGGATGGGGCCGCGCGCGAGCGGGGGAACTCCACCTATTTTCCCGACCGTGTGGTCCCCATGCTGCCCGACGGGCTGTCCGCAGACCTGTGTTCCCTGCACGAGGGCGTCGACCGACCCTGTATCGCGGTCGAGATCAAGCTGGATGCCGGGGGGCGCAAAACGGCCCATCGCTTCACGCGCGGCCTAATGCGCTCACCCGCCGCGCTGACGTATCAGCAGGCACAGGCGGCCATCGACGGCAGTCCGGATGAACAGACGGCACCGCTTGTGGACCCTGTGTTAAAGCCCCTATGGGCCGCGTACCGCGCCGCCAAAGTTGCCCGCGAAAAGCGCCAACCGCTGAACCTGGATCTGCCCGAGCGGCGGATCGTATTGGACGAAGATGGCACCGTGTTGTCGGTGGCTTTCCGCGAGCGGATGGACGCGCACCGGCTGATCGAGGAGTTCATGGTGATGGCCAATGTCTGCGCCGCCGAAACGCTCGAGGCCAAGCGCCAGCCGCTGATCTATCGTGTTCATGAAGAACCAAGCCCAGAAAAGCTGGATGCCCTGCGCGAAACAGCAGGCGCGGCCGGTTTGAGCCTGGCCAAAGGCCAGGTGCTGAGCACCAAGGCGCTGAACCGGCTTCTGGACCAAGCCGCCGGTCGGGACGAGGCCGAATTGATCAACATGCAAGTGCTGCGTTCGATGCAGCAGGCGTATTACTTTCCCCAGAATTTCGGCCATTTCGGACTAAGCCTGCGCGCCTATGCGCATTTCACCTCGCCCATCCGCCGCTATGCGGATCTGGTCGTGCATCGCGCGCTGATCGCGGCGCACGGCTGGGGCAAGGACGGTCTGACACCGGACGAGGTTGAACGGTTGGAGGCCACATCGGATTGGATTAGCCAGACCGAGCGGCGTTCGATGATCGCCGAGCGTGAGACAACGGATCGTTATCTGGCCGCCTATCTTGCCGATCGTGTGGGCAGCGACTTCACAGGCCGGGTGGCGGGAATTGCCCGGTTCGGGCTGTTTGTGAAACTGAATGAAACGGGTGCGGATGGTCTGATCCCGATCCGCAGTCTGGGCGATGAGTTCTTTCACTTTGACCGCGACGCCCAAACCCTAATGGGGGATCGCAGCGGCCTGGTCATTGGGCTAGGGCAACGTGCCACCGTGCGCCTGTCCGAGGCCGAGGCCATCACCGGCGGACTGGTTTTTGAGCTGCTCGCGCTAGAGGACAAACCCCTGCCCCGTGCCAGCGGCGCACCAGGTGGGCGCGGACCACAGCGGGCAAAGGCCCGTGCCAAGGCGGCAGCGCGCGGAAAATCGCGCAAGATCAAACGCCGCCGCGGATAGATCCACTTTTTTTGGCCCCCTCACAGCAAAAAGCCCGCGAAACAAGCGCGGGCTTTCTCGGCAGATCATGGTGCGGACATCAAGCGGCGGCGCGGGCCTCAAGCAACTCGCCGACACGGGCTTGGGCGCGAAACTCGTCGATCCCATCCACCGCTGCAACCTCGCGCGTGAGGCGCTCAAGTGCTGCTTCATAGAGTTGACGCTCGGAATAGGACTGCTCGCGCTGATCATCATTGCGATGCAGGTCCCGTACCACTTCGGCGATGGAGATCAGATCGCCCGAGTTAATCTTTTGCTCATATTCTTGCGCCCGGCGCGACCACATAGCACGCTTCACTCGTGCGCGCCCCTTCAACGTGTCCATCGCTTTGCCCACAATGTCTGGGGTGGAAAGCGAACGCATGCCAACAGAGGTTGCCTTGTGGGTGGGCACCCGCAAGGTCATCTTATCTTTTTCAAAAGTGATGACGAACATCTCCAGTTTGATGCCCGCGACTTCTTGCTCGTCAATCGACACGATTTTGCCGACGCCATGGGCGGGATAGACGACGAAGTCATTGGGGCGAAACTCGGCGTTCTTTTTCTTTGTCATACGTTCTCTCACTGTTACCGACGGGTTAAAGGGCACTTCATCTGTTTACACCGACAAGAAATCCGCAGCTGCTGTTGAGCAACTCCAGTTCCGATGTTCCGTTGAAATGCTGTAGCTTCCTTGTCTCTTGCCTTAGGAAGCCTCCCTGCCCGACTTTTCTATTTGATATAAATAGCAGATCCAGCGTGCATTTTAAAGGTTGTGTATTTTTTCAGCAGCCCTGACAGGGTGATTCGAAGCAAAAAAATCATCTAAAACGTGCATTTGAGGCGTATCGAACCCTGAAAGCATGAATCGTCGCGAATCGCGTCAGCCGCCCTCGCCCGGCGCTTCCGAGAAATACTTCTCAAGTTTGCCCGCCTCGCCATCATGTTTTTCCGCGTCGGGCAAAGGATCGGCCTTGGTCACGATCACAGGCCATTTTTCGGAATACTTGCGATTAAAGTCGACCCAGGGTTCCATCTCGGGCTCGGTATCGGGACGGATAGCATCGGCCGGGCACTCAGGCTCGCACACGCCGCAATCGATACACTCGTCAGGGTGGATCACCAGCATGTTTTCCCCTTCGTAGAAGCAGTCCACGGGGCATACCTCGACGCAGTCGGTATATTTGCAGTTGATGCAGTTGTCAGTCACGACATAGGTCACGGGCGGGGTCCTGGTCCAAGTATCAACTTCGGGTTTACATGCCCCTGCGGGCAACCGAGTTCAAGAGGGAAAGCGCCGCATCTCGTCCAGGACACGGCGGTCCTTTTTGGTGGGCCGACCTGGGGCATCATGGCCCGGTGCCCGGGCGCTGCACGGCACGGGCGCGGGGCTTTGATCATCGTACAGCGCTTGTGCCTCGGGCGCGGGACCGCGGCGCGTGCCCAGGGCGATGATCACCGCTACACGCACTTGTGTTGCTTGCACAAAGGTCAGCGCATCGCCGGGGCGCACCAGGGCTGCGGGTTTGGTGATGCGGGTGCCGTTCACCCGAACCGCCCCGGATTGGACCATCTTGGCCGCCAATGTGCGGGTTTTGAAGAACCGGGCGTGCCACAGCCACTTGTCCAGCCGCAAGCCCGCTGTGGTGGATGGCTCGCTCAACTTTTCTCCTTTAGCGCCATAAGGGCTGCGAAAGGATTATCGGGATCTACGGGCTTGTCCTCGCGGCGTGGTTTCGCGCTTTGGGCCTTGGGACCCGCCTCGCGGCGCGGGCCGCCTTTGCCCTTGGGTGGCCCCCGCCGCTGCGATTTGCCTGCCGGCTTCGGTCGCTGATCGCCCTTGCCCCCCCCGGTGTGACGGCGCGGGGCCCAGGTAAACGTATAAAACGTCTCCATCTCGGGCGGGGTCTCAGGGTCTGCTGCGGCGTTCGGGGTAGCCTCCGCCGAGGCCTGAATTTCCTCCACAACCGGCGCCTGAAGAGTTGGGATCGACGCGGCCACCTCGTCAGTTCCAGTTTCTGTGTCCGGCGCGGCGTCGGACGTCTCGCCGGTGGCATCCGCAGAAGGGGCCGGGTCAGGTTTGCTCTCGGGCTTTGGCGCCGCGACCTTTGGGCGTTCGGCTTTGGCCGCTTGATACCCCATCCCTCCCATCAGATCGGCGAATTGTTCCAACGTCAGGCCGGTGATCGACAGCATATCCGCCGTCGCCTCGAAGCCCCCGCGCGTGTCTTGGCCGCGCAGCAAATCGGCCAAACGCTCCAGCATGTCGATACGGATCGCGCGGGCACCAGACAGGCGATAGCCCGCCTGCGCATAATATCCCTCGGGCGCGTCGGGCAGCGCAGGTACGGTCACCAGCCCCGGCGGTGGGGCTGAGGGAAAGTCGTCAAGTTTGCGCGCCAAGGCCCAAAGCAAAAGGCGCAGCCGGGTGGCCGCGGGTTTCAGCAGTACCGGTTGAAAGATGGTGTATTGACCAAAGCGCACGCCATGCTTGCGCAACTGACCCCGCGCATCCTGGTCCAGCGCTTTGACATCTGCTGCCACAGCGGCGCGGGGTAGCACACCCAACGCCTCGACCAGACGAAAGGCAAGGCCCCGGGCCATGCCCTGCAGCGCCTCGTCATCGCGCAGTGCGATCAGCGGCTCGAACAGGGCCGCGATCCGGCGGTCCAACCAATGGCCCAGGCGGCGTTTCACCTTGTCAGCAACCTCCGCCCCTGCCTCGTCATCGACGAAAACCATAATCTCGGGGCTCAGCGCGTCGGGTCCGGGGCTAAGGCGGCCCAGGGCGTATTCGCCCCACATCAGGCCACCCTGTTCGGTCAGATCAATTTCGGTATCTGGCGCGTTGTAAAACTTGTCCGAACGCAGGTTATAGGCGGGCTGCAGCGCCGCGAGCGCCGCCGAGCGGAGGGTTTTCCCCTCCTCAACACCGGCCGATGGATCAAGCTGGAAGCGAAACCCCTCAAGACGGCCGACAAACTGGTCCTCGACATGGACCTCGCCCTTTTCGTTCACAACAGCCACCAGGCTCTCCTTTTGTTTCAACCGGCGCATCAAAACACTGGTGCGCCGGTCGACAAATCTTTGCGTCAGGGCGGCATGCAGCGCATCTGACAAACGGTCTTCTACAGCACGGGTTTCCTCGCGCCAATGATTTGTGTCGTCCACCCAATCACGACGCTGGGCGACATAAGTCCAAGTTCGAATAAAGGCCAATCGTTTGGACAGCGCATCTATGTCACCGATCGTTTTGTCAATCCGCGCAATCTGACGCGCCAGAAAATCGGTGGGAATGCGCCCGTCCTGTCCCAGAAACTCAAAGATCCGCTGGCACAGGCTGTCGTGCTCGGCGTGCGAGACATTGCGGAAGTCGGGGATCTGGCAGACCTCCCACAACAGACGGGTATCGGGGCCGCCATGCACCCGATCCTGCACCATTGGCACCGACCACAGCGCCTTGAGAGTGCGCAGATCGTCCGCCTCGCGGGCGCGGATCAGTTCATTATGCCCCGATGGCTCTTCCAAACTCGCGATCAGGCGCTCGGGCGTGCCGAATTCCAGCCGGGAATTGCGCCATTGCAGCTTTTTCAGGGGCGTGAAGCGATGGCTTTCAATGGCCCGGACCACTTCCGGCTCGAACGGCGCCGCCTCGCCTGTCACGCCAAAAGTGCCATCCGTTGTGAAACGTCCCGCGCGCCCCGCGATCTGGCTCAACTCGTTGGGCGCCAATTGGCGATGCCTGCGTCCATCGAACTTGGCGGTCCCGGCAAAAGCAACATGGGCGATATCCAGGTTCAGCCCCATGCCGATGGCGTCGGTGGCGACCAGGTGATCCACATCGCCATTCTGATAAAGCTCGACCTGCGCGTTACGCGTTCGCGGGCTGAGCGCACCCATAACGACCGCCGCCCCGCCCTTTTGGCGCCGCAGCAACTCGGCTATGGCATAGACGCTGTCGACTGAAAACGCGACAATGGCCGAACGCGCGGGCATACGGCTGATTTTCTTGGTCCCCACGTAGCTGAGGGTCGAAAACCGCTCGCGCTTCAGAAACTCAGTCGCCGGGACCAGGCTTTTGATCCGCCCGCGCATCGTCTCGGATCCCAGAAACAGCGTCTCGGACAAGCCCCGCGCGTTTAACAAACGGTCGGTGAAAACATAGCCGCGGTCGGGATCAGCGCAAAGCTGTATCTCGTCCACCGCCAGAAATTCGCAGCCCAGATCCGCCGGCATCGCTTCGACGGTGCACACCCAGTATTGGGTGCGGGGCGGCACGATCCGCTCTTCGCCGGTGACCAGGGCCACCACCGACGGGCCGCGCACGGCAACGATCCGGTCATAGACCTCGCGCGCCAGCAGGCGTAGCGGCAGGCCGATCACACCGTTGCGATGGCCCAGCATGCGCTCGATCGCGTAATGCGTTTTGCCGGTGTTGGTGGGGCCCAGCACGGCAATGACCCGCGCATCCCGTGATAGCATTTTGATCAACTTTCCTGCTGAAACGCCTAAACAAAACTGCAGTGGCCGGAGAGGTTACAGGCGCGAGCGGCCCAGCTCATACTCGACACGCTCAATCGCATCGGCGACGCCTGCGGCATGCGGGTTCAAATCTTGGGCCATTTTCAGGGCCTTGAGCGCCAGATCAGGGTTGCCCATCTCGCCCAGCAGCACGCCCAAACCGGTCAGCGCCCCGAAATGTGAAGGGTTCAGCACCAACGCACGCTCCAGATCCGCGAACGCTAGACCATATTCGCCCATCGCGAAAAACGCACTGGCCCGGGTTTGCCAGCCTTCGGCGAAATCCGGCGCATGATCGGTGAGGGCCGTCAGATGGTCGATGGCCGTTTCGAGGTCCTCCGCCTCGATCGCTTTGCGCCCCCGGTCCAGCAGCAGATCGGCAGTGGCCGAACCCGAGCGGGACCACAGTTCCAGCAACCGTTGCTCGGTCGCCTCCGAGGTTTCCAGGTCAGGCTGGGCCAGTTCCTCTAGCAGACGCGCGGACTCGACCTCGCGCTCGGAAATGGCTGAAAGGCTTTGCGCTTGAACCAGTGGCGGCAAGGCCAAAAGCAATCCAAGCACAATTGCGGGAAGGGGGGTTTTCATCAGCATCATGACGGGTAGATTAGCACGGAGTTTTTTAAATGCGAGGGGGCATCCCCCGCCAAGTCAAAGGATACGCCCATGAGCGACGTTGTAACCGCTGCCGTCGCAGCCCTCACCGAAAAAACCGCTGATGCTGACATCGATTTTTCGGTGCGCTTTAACATCGAGGGCGAAGGCTCGGTCCGAATCGATCCCGAAGGGGTCAGCGCCGACGATAGCGAGGCCGACGTGACCATGACCGCCGACACCGAGACCTTTCAGGGGATCATGAGCGGCGATGTGAACCCCACAAGCGCCTTTATGACCGGCAAGCTGTCAGTCGATGGTGATATGGGTCTGGCGATGAAACTGGGCGCGATTCTGTCCTGACCGAAACTCCTTCTTACTATCTGGACAGCGCGGGCGGTCCCGCGCCTGCGGAATTGCGGTGGATCACCGCAGCGGACGGCGTGCGCCTGCGCGCGGCGATGTGGCATGGGACACGTGGGACGATTTGGCTGTTCCAGGGGCGGACCGAGTATATCGAGAAATACGGCCCGGTCGTTGCCCACCTCACCCAAGCGGGTTGGGGGGTGGTGTCCCTTGACTGGCGTGGGCAAGGGCTGTCGGATCGGCCCAAACCTGATCCGAACCTGGGCGATATTCGCGACTTCGCCACCTATCAACTTGATGTCGACGCTGTGCTTTCCATGCCTGGGGCCTCAGCGCTTCCCCGGCCATGGGTGTTAATGGCGCATTCTATGGGCGGCGGGATCGGTTTGGCAGCGCTGAACCGCGGCGTGGATATGCAAGCGGCGGTTTTCTCGGCTCCGATGTGGGACCTGCCCCGGCCGCGTTTTGTGGGGCCCTTCGCGCAGACATTGTTGGCCTTTGCCATCCGCTCGGGCCAGGGACGGCGGTATTTCGTTGGGACAACACCACGCAACCACGCCTTGGACCAGCCGTTTCCGATCAACCCGCTGACCGGGGACAAGAAACTCTACGCGGCCTTCGTAGCTCAGCTTAAGGCCCATCCGGATCTGAACTTGGGCGGCCCGTCGCTGCGGTGGATCCGGGCGGCTTTGCGGCTGGGGCGACAACTGGCGCGCGCGCCAGCACCAAGTTTGCCGATCCTAACGTTGCTGGGCACCCGCGAGACCGTGGTCTCGAGCGAGGCGATCCGGCAGCAAACGGCGCGACAACCCGCGGCGCGTCTTGTCGAGATCGAGGGTGGCAATCACGAGATCTTCATCGAAACGCCCGAGCGTCAGGCCATCGCCTGGCGCGAGATCGACGCATTTCTGGCCGATATCACCTGACGCGGGCGAGAACTTCTAGCGCTTGCGCATGCACCCGCGCATCGCCCGCCGCCAGAACCCGACCACCGTGATGGGCGGGTCCGCCTTGCCAATTGGTCACCATACCGCCGGCGGCCTGGATCACCGCCATCGGTCCCTGAATATCATAGGCGTGAAGGCCTGCTTCGATCACCAGATCAATTTGGCCCATCGCCAGCATCGCATAAGCATAGCAGTCGGTTCCATATCGCGTGAGTCGCACCCGCGCACTGACATCGGCAAAAGCAGCCCCTTCCTCGGACGTGCCCACCTCCGGAAATGTTGTGAACAGCGTCGCCTCGTTCAGATCCGCACAGGCTCGCGTTGTAATCGACCGCGCTGCCTCGCCCCGCCGGGTCAGGCTGGCCCGCCCAAAAGCGCCCAAGAACCGCTCGCCGATATAGGGCTGGTCGATAAGCCCCAGCACCGGCCCCTGCCCCGCGTCCAGGCCGATCAGAACACCCCACATCGGAATGCCCGAAATAAAAGCCCGCGTTCCGTCAACAGGGTCCAGAACCCAGGTCAAGCCGCTGGTACCGGGGCTTGACCCCCCTTCCTCACCAAGGATCGCATCCTGGGGTCTGTCGCTGGCCAAAACGGCCCGCATTGCAGCCTCGGCCGCGCGATCTGCGATTGTAACGGGGTCAAACCCGCCAGTCTGATCTTTGTTCTGAGGTGAGAGCGCCGGTGTCCGAAAATGCGCCAGGGCTGCAAGTCCCCCCGCCTCTGCCATGGCCTGGGACACCGATATAAGCTCCGCTTTTTCGGTGGCCGTGAAGTCAGACATAGGAACGCGGCCTTGACGGGATTAAGCGACGTCGCTTAAAACCCGCGCCAGATCAAAAAGTCGCCTACGCTGCGTTTCGGGGATCGCGTAGTAAGACCGGATCAACTCCATCGCTTCTTTGTCGGCCAACAGGTTGTTTGGCATGTCCGTCACAGGGTTGCCCGGCGCCTCGGCATATTCGCTGTCCAAACCTTCGAAGAAAAACGCGATGGTTACATCTAACGCTTGCGCAATATCCCAAAGCCGCGAAGCGCTGACGCGGTTCATGCCAGTTTCGTATTTCTGAATTTGCTGGAACTTTATCCCGACGGCATCACCCAGTTGCTGCTGGGTCATGCCAAGCATCCACCTGCGGTGCCTGATCCTCTGCCCCACGTGCGCGTCGACTGGATGTTTCATACTCATCGTCCCCTAAAAGAACCGCGCCGGATACACGCGTCGCGAATAAACCCATTCCAATCGTCATTAGATCTTGATCGGGAATGAAACAACCAAAACAGTTAACCTTTGTAGACTTAATACCCTATTCAGCGAGTTCAAGCAACCTCACAGCACGTTTGGGTTGAATGCGCCAAAAAATTATACAGCGCGAAGTGCCAACAAAAATTGACAGCACGCTGTGTTCGTTGAGCTAATCACGATATTCTAATGATAAGGCAGACTCGCGGGAATTCGCCTATACAGCGGCCCGCGCGGCGCGTTTGCGTTCATGGGGGTCGAGATACCGCTTGCGCAACCGCACATGATTCGGCGTGACCTCGACCAACTCATCCGTATCAATATAGGCGATCGCGGCCTCCAGGCTCAACTTGCGCGGGGTGGTCAAGCGGACGGCTTCGTCCGTACCAGAGGCACGCACATTTGTTAACTTCTTCCCTTTCAAAGGGTTAACTTCCAGGTCGTTCTCGCGGCTGTGCTCACCCAAGATCATCCCTTGATAGACCTGCTCGCCCGAGCCAATGAAAAAATGGCCCCGGTCCTCGAGATTGAAAATCGCATACGCCACCGACGCCCCACTTTCCATCGAGATCAAAACACCCGCTCGGCGCCCGGGGATCGTACCCTTCTCGGGCTCCCATTTGTGGAAAACGCGGTTCAGCACACCGGTGCCCCGCGTATCCGTCAGAAATTCGCCGTGATAGCCGATCAGCCCGCGCGAGGGCACACGCGCGACAATCCGGGTCTTGCCGCCGGCTCCTGTGCGCATCTCGGCCAGATCGCCTTTGCGCGCGGCCAGCTTTTCGACAACGACCCCCGAATAGGCCTCGTCCACGTCGACGGTCACTTCCTCAATGGGCTCATGTTTGATCCCGTCGATCTCGCGGAACAGCACTTGCGGGCGGCTGATCGACAGCTCGAACCCCTCGCGGCGCATATTCTCGATCAGCACACCCATCTGCAATTCGCCGCGGCCCGCAACTTCGAACGCATCGCCGCCCGGGGTATCGCTGACTTGGATCGCCACGTTGCTTTCGGCCTCGCGCATCAGACGCTCGCGGATCACGCGGCTTTGCACTTTGTCGCCGTCGCGCCCGGCCAGAGGGCTATCGTTGATCGAAAAGGTGACCGAGATTGTGGGGGGATCGATCGGCTGTGCCGGGATCGGTACATCGACGGCAGGATCGCACAGCGTATCGGCCACCGTCGCCTTGGACATGCCGGCGAGCGAGACGATATCGCCAGCCTCGGCCTTGTCGATCGGCTGTTGGCTGAGGCCACGGAAAGCCAGGATCTTGGTCACGCGGAACTTCTCGATCTCGCGCCCATCACGGCTCAACGCGCGTACGGTTTGACCAGGCACTAGGGTGCCCCGCTCCACCCGACCGGTGAGCATCCGACCAAGATAGGGGTTCGCGGCCAAGGTCACGGCCAGCATCGCAAAGGGCTCGTCCAATTTCGCGGCCTGCGCCGGCGCGGGCACATGATCGACAATCAACTCAAACAGCGCCGACAGATCCTTGCGCGGCCCATCCAACTCGGCATCCGCCCAACCAGAACGGCCCGAGGCATAGAGCACGGGAAAGTCCAATTGATGCTCGTCCGCGTCCAGCGCCGCGAACAAGTCAAACACCTCGTCCAGCGCGCGGTCAGGCTCGGCGTCCGGCTTGTCGACCTTGTTCAGCACCACGATTGGGCGCAGGCCCAGCGCCAGGGCTTTCGACGTCACAAATTTCGTCTGCGGCATCGGCCCCTCGGCCGCGTCGACCAGAAGGACGACACCGTCGACCATGCTGAGGATCCGCTCGACCTCGCCACCGAAATCGGCGTGGCCGGGTGTGTCGACAATGTTGATCCGGGTACCTTGCCATTCGACGCTGGTCGCTTTGGCCAGGATCGTGATGCCCCGCTCGCGCTCCAGGTCATTGCTGTCCATCGCGCGCTCTTGCACAGACTCATTGGCGCGATACAGGCCGGATTGTTTCAGCAATTCGTCCACCAATGTGGTCTTGCCATGATCAACGTGCGCGATGATCGCGATATTGCGAAGCTCCATGGCTTACGGTCCTTCATTGGGGTTCAGGAGGTGGCGCGAGCCCACGCCGTCGCGGCTGCAATACGCGCCGAATGCGCAAAACGCAATGGTACGGAATATCGGGAACCCGTGACTGGTCACGAACGTGGACTAAAATGATCTTCGGTTAATCTTTCGGTAAGTACTGTCCTGGCGATCAAGCCATATTGATCCGGCAATACGGGGAAATCGTAAAGGTCGGCCGTGCGGTAAAACCTGCTTCTCTTTTGGTTACGGCGACACCCTTGCGACAAGCGTGAAAGTTCCTGGTATGGCTGAGTTGTTCCAATCGGGGTGCTCGCCCAAGTGTGTTATTTGGAAATCGCTATTCACCACAGCGGTGACAACTTCTCCCATCGTCCAAAAACGATACTGACATTCACCCAACGAGGGACCGGCATCTACCGGATTGGGAACGTCAGCTTTGATCAAACTGTCAGAAAAATAGTTGTGCGGCCCCGAAGGCCAGAAGAGCTTTCGCTGGATTGGATGAAACTCGTTCAAGCAGAGAGTGCCGTCATCCGCGGCGAGACTTCGCATAACGGAAAAGAACTTCTCTAGATCTTGGTGGTAATGAAGGATTCCCAGTTCAAGAACGAGCGAGTCAAATTTGTGGCGCAGATCAAGGCGTTCAGCCTCTAAAATATCGCAGACTGCATAGTCGACTGAAACGCCTGCCGCCTTTGCAAGATCAGTCGCGAACAAACGATTCTCCTCGGAGAAATCGATGACCTGCACCTGGGCCCCCAACACGGTGAGCGCGACAGCGACGCGACCATGCGAGCCTTGAACATTACAGATCCGCTTTCCGTCGACTGCCCCGAGATACGGCAGAATGCGACGCACGACATATTCTGGGTTAGACACTATGCGCTGCGCTTCGGCGTCGGCGCTGCCAAACGCAGTTTCCCAAGCTTTGTAACGGCCATTGCTCCAGGCCGTTCTATTGGCCTCTGTCGTATGGTGTGTACTGTCGCAGGTCATCTCGCCAGCCTAAACCACCCCCATGGATTCACAAGCGGACTACGGGTCATATTGCAGCACCATGCGTTCGAAGCCGTTCTTTGCGGGTCCTAACTTGAGCTGTGGTTCAGGTGGATAAGTCGAGAATACTCAGCGTTACGGATGTCGCTGTCGCCGCAACCTGGTTAGGATCGGTTAAATCCGGATGGAGGGATCACGATGCGCGCGATGCGGCTACATGAAATTGGCGCCCTGCTGAGCTTGGACGAGGTTCCGGTGCCCGTCCCAGGCCCCGGCGAAGTCTTGGTCCAGGTCCATGCCTGCGGGGTGAATTTTGCCGACACGCTGATGGTGACCGGTCGATATCAAGAAAAACCATCCCTGCCCTTCGCGCCAGGGATGGAGCTGTGCGGCACCATTCAGTCCGGCGAGGGGTTCGCCCACGGCACACGGATCGCGGCTTTTGGCGGCAGTGGCGGTTTCGCGGAATATGCGGTGATCCCGGTGAATCGCTGCGTCCCGGTGCCCGAAAGTATGAGCCACGCTCAGGCGGCGGCCTTTTTGATTGCCTATGGCACTAGCCATGTGGCCCTTGAGCACCGGGCGCGACTTAAAGCGGGCGAGACCCTTCTGGTGCTGGGGGCGGCGGGCGGCGTGGGGCTTACCGCGGTTGAGTTGGGTAAATTGATGGGTGCCAAAGTCATCGCCTGCGCCCGTGGGGCGGATAAGCTGGTCACGGCACGGGCAGCGGGGGCGGACCATCTGATCGACAGCACCACGGCCGACCTGCGGGCTGAGGTCAAGGCACTGGGCGGTGCCGATGTGGTCTATGACCCGGTTGGCGGCGATCTGTTCACCCAAGCTCTGCGGGCCACCAACCCTGGCGGGCGTATTCTGCCACTGGGCTTTGCGAGCGGCGAGGTGCCACAGATTCCGGCGAATATCTTGTTGGTCAAGAATATCTCGGTGTTGGGTCTTTATTGGGGCGGGTATGCCACGCTGGACCCTAAGGTGCTGACCGACAGCCTGACCGAGCTATTGGGCTGGTTCGAGCAGGGCAAACTCTCGCCGCACATCAGCCACCAGATCCCGCTTGAGGACGCCAACCACGCGCTGGACTTGCTACGGGACCGCGCCTCGACCGGCAAGGTTGTCGTGGTCATTGACTGACCACAATGAGCGCCCTAAGGCGCAAGTCTTTTGAGCCCTTCGGGCGGTTGGCACTGGGCACCAGCTGCCCGCTATATTTTTGTAACGGAGCGGCTTTGCCTCACTGCGCGGCCACTGCGAATTTCCGACCATAGGCGCCGCGCACATAATCCGCGAGCACCTCGATCAACGGCATATCGCTGCGTGGGGTGTGGTACATATTGATCAATACCTCGGCCAAATCCGGCAGGGCGCCGCCATGATCTATGGCTTCAAGATAGGGGGTCGCGTTGCCGTCCATATTGGCATGCACCGCCAAATCGGCCGAGACCGTCGCGTCCACGGTGCGGGTGCTGTCCGAGTTCACCACCATATCCCAAGCAATCCCTGCGTCGTCCAAAGCGCGCTGGACTAGGGGGCGAAAGATGCAGGCGGTCTCGAACGCCAGGCGCAGCGGCCGCTGGCGCCACGCCGTCCCACCAGGCGCGCCCACCCAGGTCAAGCGCTGTGCTTGCAGCGTTTCGCCGCCGTGATCCAAGCCTTGTTCGGTGGTCAGGATCAAATCGACCTCGCCCCTTGCATACTGTTGCCGCAAGCTGCGGGTAAAGGATGAGATCAGTTCAACCCGAACACGCGGGTACTCGGCGGCAAAGCGTTGCAGGATACCAGGCACATGCGGGTAAACGATGTCATGAGGCACGCCAAAGCGCAGCTCGCCCTCGAAAGCATCGTCACGCATCCGCGCCCAGACCTCGTCATTGAGTGTCAGCATGCGACGGCCGTAACTGAGCAGTTGCTCGCCCTGCGCGGTCACCCCGATGCCGCGGCCATTGCGGTCGAGCAACGGTTGGCCCAGCGCTTCCTCGAGCCGTTTGAGCTGCATGGAGACGGCCGACTGAGTAAGGTTAAGCTGGCCGGCCGCACGGGTGACACCCCCGGTTTCGGCAACGGTGACAAAAGCGCGCAGAGCGGTCAGATCCAAATTGCGGGGCACATCACACCTTTTGATATATCATACATGAATCATTCATTTCCCTTATGTATCCCGCCTTGCCATATGTATCAATGTCCATGATGTGAGGACGCGACTAAATCACGTTTCCTGATGGAGGTTGCTATGGAAACTCTCTCCACCCACGCCCCTTTGCGCCTGCGGCGCCCCCGGTCATTCCTGCGTGCGGCCCTGGCCTGGTTGATCCAGGCCGATGAGGGCTATCGCCAGAAAGTCGCCTTTGATCGGTTGGACGATCACATGCGGCGCGACATTGGCTTGATCGATGCCGCAGTACCAACCCACCGAACATGGGACGCGCCGCGCGTCATGCGTCAACCGTGACGGGCGCTGGTCGATACGACGTCCTTTGGCGGGCGCCCAACGTCAGTTCCGCGCCCGCCCTACTAACATGCTGACATAGGGGCCCATCTGGGCCACGATCCGTGCCACCCCTTCGGCATTGGGGTGGATGCCATCGGGTTGCATGAATGCGCGGGCAGCACCGACATCCGCGCCAGCGCCCAAACCTTCCAGAAAAAACGGGTGCAAGATGGTGTCATACTCTTCCGCCAAGGTAGGGTAAATCGCGTCGAATGCGGCCTTGTACTCAGGCCCGAAATTGCCCGGCGCGCGCATCCCAGAGAGCATCACCGGCATATCACGGGCGGCGGCCTCGCCAAGAATTCGCGCCAGGTTGGCACGCGAAACCTCAGGATCCAGCCCCCGCAGCAAGTCGTTTCCACCCAGCGCCACAATCATTGCATCCACATCCTCGGTCAGGGTCCAGGCAACGCGCGCAGCACCGCCTGCGGTGGTGTCGCCCGAGACCCCGGCATTTAAAACCATCACCTCAGGGTGGCCGTTTGCTTGCAGCCAGGCCTGCAACTGTGGCACCAGCCCGTCATCCTCGGGCAGGCCGAAACCCTGGGTCAGGCTATCCCCCAGGGCCGCGATGGTGATCTGCTGGGCAAGCAGTGGCGGACCCAGTCCCAAAGTGCCTAAAACTGTTGCCACCCAAAGGTTGCGCAGGCCCCGCCGCGCCCCATATGCCACCGTGACCCTTCGATTGGACACCGCCCCGATGACCGACCCCGCGATCCGCCTGACCGACACCCGTCTTTCATTGAAGGGCAATGCCGGGATGGTCGATATCCTGAACGGCATCAGTCTGGATATCCAAACGGGCGAAACCTTGGGGCTGGTGGGGCCAAGCGGGTCGGGCAAATCGTCTCTCCTCATGATCATGGGCGGGCTTGAGCGCGCCACGGGCGGGCGGGTCAGTGTTCTGGGCCAAGATATGACCGCGATGAACGAGGATGCACTGGCACTGTTCCGCCGCGATCATATGGGGGTGGTGTTCCAGTCTTTCCACCTGATCCCAACAATGACCGCATTGGAGAATGTGGCAACACCGTTGGAACTGGCCGGCGCGCGCGATGCTTTTGACCGTGCGGCCGAGGAATTGCGCGCCGTGGGTCTTGGCGACCGCGTCGATCATTACCCCAGCCAACTGTCGGGCGGCGAGCAGCAACGCGTCGCTTTAGCCCGCGCCGCAGCACCACGCCCCCAGATCCTGCTTGCGGACGAGCCCACCGGCAATCTGGACGGTGCCACGGGCACTGCGATCATGGATATGCTCTTCGGCCTGCGTGACCGCCATGGCGCAACGCTCGTTTTGGTCACCCACGCCCGCGAATTGGCCGAGCGCTGTGATCGTGTAATCCGCCTGCGCGATGGGTGTTTGGACACGGTTGCCGAGGCAGCGGAATAGGCATGGGGTTCGAAACCAACGGCCATGCGGTTGTGTCGGGCGTTATTTCTGACGCTTTGTCGGTCAACAATGCGGCGACATGGGATAACGCGATGTTTTTCATCCGCAATAGTCTTAGCCTTAGCGCAATTGACCATACCGATTGGCCGTTAGCTTGGCGTCAAGACCGTATGATCTCTGCGGTACAACAATCTGACCTCCCCGCCCCTCTGACCAGCGCCGAGGCCGCATGACCAGCGCCGCTGTCAAAATCGCGCTGCGCGAGTTGCGCGGCGGCCTGCGCGGGTTTCGGATCTTTCTGACCTGCCTCACCTTGGGTGTTGCGGCCATCGCCGCTGTCGGCTCGGTCCGCTTCGCAATCCAGGAGGGGCTGACGCGCGAGGCGTCCTCGCTACTGGGGGGCGATGCCGAAATTCGCCTAACCTATCGCTTCGCCGAACCGGCGGAGCGCGCCTGGATGGACGATAACGCCCTAAAAGTCTCGGAGGTGGTCGATTTCCGCTCGATGGCGGTTACGCGCCAGGGTGACACCAGCGAAAGGGCCTTGACGCAAGTCAAGGGCGTGGACGCGAACTATCCGCTGTATGGCAACGTTGGGCTTGACCCACAGATCCCGCTGGCGACGGCCCTGGCAGGCGCCGACGGCTTGCCGGGCCTGGTCGCTGAACGCGCCCTGGTCGATCGCCTGGGGCTGGCCCCCGGTGACACGCTGTCGCTGGGCACGCAGGAATTTCGCCTTATGGCCGTCCTAACGCGCGAGCCCGACGGCGTCACGTCAAGCTTCGCGCTGGGACCCAGGATTATCGTGCGGACCCCCGACCTGGACAACAGCGGGTTGATCACGCCTGGCACGCTCTTTGACACGGCTTATCGCCTGCAGTTGCCGCCCGACGCCGCGCTCAGCCGATTGCGCCGCGATGTGCGCGGCCAGTTTGCCGACAATGGCCTGCGCTGGCGCGATAACCGGCGGGGGACACCCGGCATTTCCACCTTTGTCGACCGGCTGAGTGCGTTTTTGGTGATTGTCGGATTGGCCGGGCTGGCGGTGGGCGGTGTTGGCGTGTCAGCGGCGGTGCGCAGCTATTTGGATAGCAAGACGGGCACAATTGCGACGCTTAAAACGCTGGGCGCGCGGGGGCGCACAATCTTTGCGGTATATCTGATGCAAATTGCTGCTCTGGCGCTGGTGGGCATCGCCTTGGGTCTGATCCTTGGCGCGGGCGTCCCTTGGCTGTTCTCGCCGATAATCCTGGCCGCGCTGCCGGTGCCCGCCGTTTTTGGCTTCTACCCCGCCCCGCTGCTGGAAGCCGCTTTCTATGGGCTGATGACCGCCCTGATCTTTACCCTGTGGCCGCTGGCCCGCGCCCAGCAAATCCGGGCAGCGGGCTTGTTCCGGGATGTCTCGGCGATCGATCGTGGCTGGCCCGCGCCGATCTATATCGCCGTGCAAGCCGTATTGGTGGCCGCCTTTGTCGCCGCCGCAGCGTATCTGTCCGGCATCCCCACGCTGGCGCTGTGGTCCGCGGCGGGGATCGTTGCCGCCCTCGCAGCCCTATTGCTGGCCGCCCGCGCCACGCGTTGGGCAACAGCGCGGCTGGCGCGTTCGGCACTGGCCCGGGGGCGTCCGGCCCTTAGACTGGCGCTGGGCGCGGTCAGCGGCCCCGGGGGCGAGACTGCCTCGGTCACCCTGTCCCTGGGTCTGGGGCTGACCGTGCTTGCCACCATTGGCCAGATCGACGCCAACCTGCGCAACGCCATCGAAGGGGATCTGCCACAGATTGCGCCTTCGTATTTCTTCGTCGACATTCAAAATGACCAGTTGGACGGTTTTTTGACCCAAGGCCGCGCACAGCCCGGCGTGTCTGACATCGAAACCGCCCCGATGCTGCGCGGGATCATCACGCGGATCAATGGCGAGCGCGCGGCGGCTTTCGTGCGCGCCCGCAACAACGGCGAAAGCCATTGGGCGCTGCAAGGCGACCGCGGCGTGACCTATAGTACCACCCCGCCCGAGGGCGCCCGCCTGACCCAAGGCGACTGGTGGCCCGCCGATTATGACGGCCCGCCGCTGATGAGCTTCGCCGAGGAGGAAGCGCTGGAAATGGGCCTCAGCCTGGGCGACAAGGTGACCGTCAACATCCTGGGCCGCGACATCACCGCCGAGATCGCCAACCTGCGCGTCGTCGAGTTCCGCGACATGGGGATCAATTTCCTGATGATCCTGACCCCCGGTGCCTTGGCTGGTGCCCCGCATACGCATATCGCCACGGTCTATTCGGACGAAGCCTCCGAGGCGCCCTTGCTGCGCAACCTCGCGGAAACCTATCCCAATATCACCGCCGTTCGCGTTCGCGACGCCATCGCCCGCGTCAGCGAGGTTTTGCAGGGCCTGTCCGCCGCGACGCGCTACGGCGCTGCAGCCACCCTGCTTACCGGCTTCATCGTTTTGATCGGCGCGGCGGCCGCAGGCGAGCGGCGTCGGGTGTTCGAAGCCGCCGTCCTGAAAACCGTGGGCGCCACCCGTGGGCGCATTCTGGCCAGCTTCGCGCTGCGCTCGGCCATCCTGGGCGCCGCCGCCGGGATCGTCGCTATCTTGGCCGGGGCCGCCGCTGGTTGGGGGGTGATGACCTTTGTGATGGATGGGGACTACAGCTTCGAGCCTGTCTCGGCCTTTTCCATCGTGATCGGCGGCGCATTGGCGGCCCTGGTGGCGGGACTAGCTTTCGCTTGGCGCCCGCTAACAGCGCGCCCCGCCCAGGTTCTCAGGGCCCGGGAATAGCCAGGCTGCGGCATTTATGAGCATTTTAGTCATAAATGCCCTTACAGCCCCAGCACCCCTTGAAATATGGGCATAACCTGCCAATATCAACGGCAGGATATCAGGCGCAGGCTCGCCTGACGCACGGCTTTTTACGGAGGTTTATAATGGCCGAGTTTGGAACGACCCAGCGCACAGCCGCCGGTATCCGCACAGCGGAGATCGACGAGGGCCTGCGCGCGCATATGAACAAAGTCTACGGCACGATGTCGGTGGGCATGATGATCACTGCGCTGGCGTCTTGGGCAATTTCAGGGTTGGCAACGACGACAGATCCCAGCCTGGCTGTGGCACAGATCAACGCTGACACCTATTTGAACAGCTTTGGCGGTGCAATCTATGCGTCACCGCTGAAATGGGTGATCATGTTCCTGCCGCTTGCGTTCGTCTTTGGATTAAGCGCCAGCATTAACCGCTTGTCAGCCCCAACTGCGCAGTTGGTGTTCTACACGTTTGCCGCCGCCATGGGCTTGTCCATCAGCTCGATCTTCTTGATCTATACGGGCGAGTCGATCATTCAGACGTTCTTTGTCACCTCGATCGCCTTCGCGTCGCTCAGCCTTTATGGCTATACGACAAAGAAAGATTTGTCCGGTTTGGGCACCTTCCTGATCATGGGGCTAGTGGGCCTGATCCTGGCGATGATCGTGAACATCTTCCTGGGCTCGTCCGCGATGTCATTCGCGATTTCGGTCATCGGCATTCTGATCTTTGCCGGGCTTACGGCCTATGACACGCAAAAGATCAAGACGACCTATATCCAAATGGCAGCAGCAGGTCAGACAGAATGGTTGGGCAAAGCCGCCATTATGGGTGCGCTCAGCCTGTACCTGGATTTCATCAACATGTTCATGTTCCTGCTGTCATTCCTGGGCAACCGCGAGTAAAAATCTTGCGATAAGATTCCGCTGATATTTCAAAGGCCGGCATTCACGTCGGCCTTAGTTTTTTCCGCTCAGCGACCGTACCATGCCGACCGCCGAGAAGCTGACCCCGGCCTTTAACTCAATCATGACATCGCCAGTCACATCAAAGCCCTGCGCGCGGTAAAACGGCACTGCCGTGCGGGTGGACAGGCAACGCAGTGCCTCCATCCCCGCATCCATCGCATCGGCCACACACCGGCGCATCAGCCGCCGCCCTACACCCTGGCGAACGACCGCAGGGTCCGTCGCGAAATGCCGGATATTGCCCGTCCGACCATCCGCCTGCCCGGTACCCGGATCGCGCAGGGTCCAGCCACCAGCGCCGACAATGAACCCTTCGCTCGTCTCGGCCACATAGTAGGTCCCACATTGCACCAAGGCGGGCTGAGCGCGGCTCATCAGTGGGACGGCGGTCACCATGACCGAGGGCGGATAGTCGGCTTTAAGCAACTGTGGAAAGGCGCGGGACAAAAGCACATCCACCGCTGTCACATCCTCTGCGCGGCCCGCGCGAATGATATAGTCGATAACCTTCATGCTCATGCCCGCTCCCGAGTGCACTCAAAAACCTCACCATCGAACGAAATAGGGCCGCGCGATACCCGCACGGCCCTAATATCTTCGCGGCTCAGCGAGATCCTATTTGATCTTGCCTTCCTTATACTCGACATGTTTGCGCGCAACGGGATCATATTTCTTCACAACCATTTTTTCGGTCATGGTGCGCGCGTTCTTTTTGGTCACATAAAAGTGGCCAGTGTCGGCGGTCGAGTTCAGCCGGATTTTGATCGTGGTTGGTTTGGCCATCTGTCGTCTCCTCGCCGGGGTCCGGCGGCTCGGTGAATGCGAAGTTCGGGTTCTACACTGGCGGGCGCGCGTGTCAAGCGCCGCCGCGCCGCGCGGTCATGTTTTGGGGGGCACAGCAGTACCCTTATAACGCCCGAAAGCGCGAGACCGCTTGACTATTGTCAAAAAAGGGCACTGGGCGGGCGGTCCCAGGATCCGCCAGGATCGCATCCAACTCGGCCAGCACGATCTGTGTGACAAATGGCAGATCCAAACCATGCGCCTGGGTTATCGGGATCCAGCCCAGATGGGTCAACTCGTTGTCCGAGGCCGAGAAATCATCCGGATCGCCATGCAACGCACTGGCCGGGCACAGGAAAAAGCGCGCATCGAAACGCCGGGGGCGGCCGGGTGGGGTGATCGCGCGAAAGAAGAACCGCAATGCTGCGGCGTTGGGCACCAACCCTTCACCCAGCAGGCTGCGCTGCCCCGGACGCGGGCTGGCCAGGGTCAGTCCCGTCTCTTCGTGCAGCTCTCGAATCGCGGCCCCCGCCAGCGCCTCGGGCGGCACTTCGCTTTCGCTTGCGAGCCGGTTGTGAACGTCCTGCGACAGGCCGGGGTCCAGCGGCATCTGGTGGTCCCCCGGGTCGAGCCGCCCGCCAGGAAACACAAATTTGTTGGGCATGAACGCGGCCCCTTTGCCACGCTGGCCCATCAACACGCGGGGCGTGTCGCCGTCGTCGCGCAGCAAGACTATCGTGGCGGCATCGCGGATCGGTTGCTCGGTGGGGGGCGTCATCGCCCGACTATGGGCGGTGGATGCAGGTCTGTCCAGATGCCTGTCGGGTCAGCTTTCGCCCCCAAAGCCGTGCATCCGCCGGGCCCATTGAAAGCCAACGAACATACCCTTGATGCGCGGAAGCAAATAGAGCGACAGCAGCGTGAAGACGACCGAGAACCCCACCGCCATCAACCACCCTTCGGGGCGGAACGCGGTGAAAACGGTCAGCATCACCGGGGCCAGCAAATGCCCGGCGATCAGGATCGTCGCCCAGGCGGGGCCATCGTCGGCGCGATGATGGTGCAGCGCCTCGCCGCAGACCGCGCAGGTGTCGCGCACGGTCAAAAAACCCCGCAACATAGGACCCGACCCGCAAGAGGGGCATTTCCTTTGCCATCCACGCCACAGCGACCGCCTTGTATCGCGGTCGTGTTCAGCCAATTCGCCATCGTGCATAACCGTATCGCGCATGTCATCGATCCTGTACCTGAGGCCTAAACCTAATCCATCCGAGCCGAAAACGAACTGAGACAAGCTGCCTTGCGGCGGGATGTCGCAAATAATTTACGATTGCCGCGACGGAAAAATCTGAGCGGGCCGTTCAACCTTTATGATCAACGCAAAACAGCACCCCTCAAATGGACATGATATGACACGCATTTTGAAACTCACAGCCGCTTTGACATTGATCTTTGCCCTGGCCGCCTCGGTGGCGGTCGCCCAGGGCCCCCGTGGCGCCGCCGGTCTGTTCGAGCGCCTGGACGCGGATCAAGACGGGCAAATCACACGAGCCGAGGCCGAGGCCCACCGCGACACCCGATTTGCTGAGGCCGACGCAGATGGGGATGGTTTCCTGACGGCCACGGAGATGCTGGCCCAATGGCGTACTCGGGCCTCGGATGGCGTCCCATCGAAACGGATCGCGCGCATAATCGACCGTCTGGACACCGATGACGACGGGCGCTTGAGTGCCGCCGAAATGCCTGGCCAACGGCCCAACCACATCACCCTGTTCGACCGGATCGACACGGATGGGGACGACGTGATCACACAGGCCGAGGCCGAAGCGGCCCGGGGTCTGAACCGCCTTGGCAAGCGGGGACAATAGGGGGTTATGCCTGGTGAGCGGGCCCGCCATACTGCTGGTGCATGATGGCACTCGACGACACCCAGGCCGCGACCGATGCCGCCCTGCTCGCGGCCTATGCCGCGGGCGACGCGGCCGCCGCGCGCACTTTGGTCGAGGCCCACAGCCCCCGGGCGCTTGCGTTGGCCCAGCGCATGTTGGGCTCGCAGGCCGAAGCGGAGGAGGTCGCGCAAGAGGCCATGTTGCGCTTGTGGCGCACCGCCCCAAAGTGGCGCGCGGGCGAGGCCCGGATCTCGACATGGCTCTACCGCGTCACGGCAAACCTGTGCACGGACCGGCTGCGCCGCGTACGCCCCGGCCCGATCCCCGAGGGTTACGACCCCGCCGACAACCAGCCCGGGCCGGTGGCGCAAATCATGACCTCGTCCCGCGGGGCAGCGCTGGAAACGGCCCTGCAAAGCTTGCCAGAACGGCAACGGCTGGCCATCGTGTTGCGGCACCTAGAGGAACGCGCGAACCCCGAGATCGCCCAGATCATGGATCTGTCGGTGGACGCGGTCGAAAGCTTGCAAGCCCGGGGGCGGCGGAAATTGGCACAGATCATGGCGCGCGCCCAAGCGGGCCTGAGTTACAAGGATGACTAGGATGACCGAGCCATACACGCCAGATGATCTGGACGCCGATTTCGCGGCGCTGCGTGCCGCCACGCCGCCCGCGCCGCGCCCCTTTGTCGAGCAAACCATGGCCGATGCCCTGGCACATATGCCGGTGCCGAAACCAGCCCGTCGCAGCCCCTGGGCGGCGCTGGGCGGTTGGCGCGCGGCTCTGACAATGGGCGGGGCCGCGCTGGCGGGCCTGAGTGTTGGGTATCTGGACCCTAGCGCGCTGACACCACTGACGGGCGAGACCCTTTTGGCCTATGACACCGCCCTGGCGCCCCAAAGCGATGACCCTTTCGCCGCCCTTCTGGACGAGGCTGACTTATGACCGACACCCCCCGCCGCAGCCCGCGCTGGATGAAAGCGCTGCTCATTGCCTCGCTGGCTGGCAACCTGGCCGTGGTCGGTGTCATCGCCGGGGCCGCCCTGCGTGGCCCCATTGCCCCCGCCGCCAAATTGAGCTTGCCGATTGAGGGGTTTAACCGCATGCACCGTGCCATGCCCGCCGCCGACCAAGCAGCCCTGCGCGCCGACCTGCGCGGCCGTCGCGACACCATCCGCGCGCATCGCAAACAGGTCCGTGCCGCGCGTCAGGCTTTTTTGGCCGCTCTGACGGCCGAGCCTTTTTCTGCCGCAGCCCTGACCCAAGCGTTGGAAAGTCAAGCGCAGGTCTGGACCACTCTGGGAGCTGAGACGCGCGAGGTTCTGGTCGACCGCATTGAAGCAATGACGCCCGAGGCCCGCGCGGAATTCGCCGCCAACCTGCAACGCCGCGGCCAGCGGCGCGCGCCCCAAAAACGCGACAAACCTTAACTGTCCTCTGTCAGCCGCCGGGCGAATGGTGCTACCTTGCACCCATTCCGAAGTGGGGCGCATATGACTGATCTTGCCAATCGCATCGACCAAGGCCGTGGCGCCGAACCCGCCGATATCGTCCTGCGCGGCGGCCAGATCTTTGACGTCATCACCGGCGAGATGCTGTCCGGCGACGTCGCCATCCATGGCGATACCATCGTCGGCACGTGCGACAGCTACCAGGGCCAAAAGGTGATCGACGTCACCGGCCTGACCTTGGTTCCCGGCTTCATCGACACGCATCTGCACATCGAAAGCTCGCTGATCACCCCGTTCGAGTTTGACCGCTGCGTCGCCCCGCGCGGTGTGACCACCGCGATCTGCGACCCGCACGAGATCGCCAACGTTCTGGGCGTGCCGGGCATCCAATACTTCCTGGACGCCGCCAGCCGGACGGTGATGGACATTCGCGTGCAACTGTCCAGCTGCGTGCCCTCGACCGATATGGAGACCGCAGGCGCCGAGATCTCGGCCGCCGACCTGATCCCGCTGATGGACCATCCCCAGGTCATTGGTCTGGCAGAGTTCATGAACTATCCCGGTGTGATCCATCGTGACCCGGGATGTATGGCCAAGCTTGAGGCCTTTACCGGGCGCCACATCGACGGCCATGCGCCGCAGCTGTCTGGCCGGGACCTGAACGCCTATATCGCCGCCGGTATCCGTACCGAGCACGAGGCGACGACCACGGCCGAGGCGCGCGAGAAACTGCAAAAGGGCCTGCGCATCTTGATCCGCGAGGGATCGGTGTCCAAGGACCTGGATGCGCTTTTGCCCCTGCTGACCGAACGCACCGCCAGCTACATGTGTCTTTGCACCGACGACCGAAACCCCCTGGATATCGCCGAATATGGCCATCTGGATTACATGATCCGCACCGCGATCGCACGCGCCACGCCGCCCGTGGCCGCCTATCGCGCGGCGAGCCTGTCGGCGGCCGAGGCCTTTGGCCTGAAGGATCGCGGGCTGATCGCGCCGGGGAAACGCGCCGATATCGTGGCCCTGGGCAGCCTTGAGGCCTGTGATGCACAAATGGTGTTCTGCGCAGGCGTTCAAGCCATCGATACGGCATTCGCTGCCCGCCAAACCATCCCGCCCATCGGCCGCGACAGCGTGCAAGCGCCACCTATCACACCGCAGATGTTCCGCACGGCGGGCAATAGTCCGCGCAGCGATGTCATAGGCATCCTGCCCGGCAAAATCATTACCGAACATCTGCGCGAAGACATTCCGATCACGGATGGCGATAAACGCCCCGATTCAGCCCGCGACCTGGCCAAGATCGCGGTGATCGAGCGCCACGGTCGCAACGGCAACACGGCCACCGGCTTTGTGCGCGGGTTCGGCCTGCGGGCGGGTGCGATAGCCTCGACCGTTTGTCACGACCATCACAATATCGCGGTTGTCGGGATGGACTATGACGACATGGCGCTGGCCGCGCGCCGCCTGACCCAGATCGAGGGTGGCTTTGTCGTGGTGCGTGCAGGCCGGATTCTTGCCGAGCTGTCCCTGCCTGTCGCAGGCCTAATGAGTCTTCTCAGCTTCGAGGAAGTCAAAGAAGCGTTGGTGGATCTGCGCGCGGCGGCGCGGTCCTTGGGCGTCACGCTGGAAGAGCCTTTCCTGCAACTCGCTTTCCTTGCATTGCCGGTTATCCCCGCCTTAAAGATCACCGACCGAGGCATGGTCGACGTGCTTAAGTTCGAGATTATCCCAGGGTGACCTTCGACCATCGCCACCAAGGCCCGCACCGTGAAACATGGGCGCATTTATGCTCATCCGCGCATAGCTTACCCTTGGTTAACCATTTATTTTTCTGATTTTAACATTTTTAGTCAAATTTTGTGGCATACGGGTGGTTAAGACTCTTCATACGGGGGAAACTAGGTGCTCTTGTGAATCGTTAACATAGGGTTTGGTGTTGGAAAGGACGTATTTGCCTCGTTAGAAGCCCCCGACTAACGGTTCGGCGCCGCCAAGCACCTTACCGCAGATAGAACCTGGGTAGGAGAACCACCAATACAGCTAGGAGATGAATTACATCTCCAACACAGCTAGGAGATGAAATACCTCTATCGTGACCGTCAGTAAGATACCGCGCAAATCTGGCGAGGCTCGTTGCTTAAATATGTTGCTTTTGTACCCAAGGACACGCGCTGTTGTCGTTACGAAAATCCGCACAAAGGGTCACTATTGATGAATAGCCAATCCGATCCGTTGAAGATCCAAGCGCCTCATCGAAACCCCATCGATACCGATAGCGACGTCTCGCGCACACCGCTCGCATCAAGCCGCGAGCCATTAAAAGATATTTTTCGGCAGAACGGCGCGCCCCCGCCACAAATCGTCTGGGGTCCGGACCTTGTCGATCTGATCGACAACACGCTTTACAAGCTCGCAAGCTATGCGTTGGAAAACATGGCGGAAGACGGCACAGTCCCCGCATCCGCGTTTAATAACCCCGATAAACTGGCGGGCCTTTCCGATTGGCTCGTCATGATCTCGGCCAAGGATGATGGCTTGGACTTCCACTATGACTATTACGGTCAAGGGATCTCGCAGATGTATGGCCGCGACATGACGGGGACCAATCTGTCGGACCAAACCAGCCATGTGGGTACGTTCTACACCTCGATCTATCGCGCCGCGCTTGCCCGCCGTCAGTGGGTCATGACGGTGCACGAGCCGCCCGACACTGTTTTCGTGCAATGCTGGCGGCGCTTGATCATTCCGCTTGCGGACGCCGAGGGCACACTTTCCCGGTTCGCGGTGGTCAATGTGCCCGAAAACGCGTTGCGCGCGGGCCTTGAGGCGGTGCCAGATCCGACGTTGGTTGTGGATGACCGGCAAATCCTGCGATTTTGTAATACAGCGGCACGCAACCTTTTGGGATTGGAGCCTGGGCACATTGACATGCAGTTGTTCGATGCCGCTGGCATCGCCCTGCCCGTTGGCGTATCCGCCAAAAGCCTGGACGAAAGCGGCACGGTGCGCACCCAGGCCTGTTTGATCATAAGCAATGGGATTGTTGCCTCGGTGTCGGTCACGGCCTCGGCCACTCGTTTGGGGAACCGACCTTTCTTGTTGCTGATCGTTCGCCCCGACACCTAAGGCACCCGCCCCGTTGCCAATCCCCACCATGGGGCGTAGGCAGGGGCGATGGCCACCCCCTCGCCCATTCCGCAGACCGCACCCGAAGGGGTCGGGCCCAGCGCCCCTGACAACAGCGCAGGCATAACCTGGATGCTGATCTCGGTCGTCGGGGCCAGTGCCATGTCCGTCGCTGTTCGCGAGTTATCCGCCAGTATCGACAGTCGAATGATTGTCGTCTTGCGCTCGGTCCTGATCCTTGTGGGGCTGATGGTGGCGGTGGGTTTTGTTCCCCGCCTGCGTGCCGTGCGTTTCACCCGGCCCGGCCTTCATATCCTGCGCGGTGCCTTGATCGGCCTGTCGACCCACCTGGGTTTCTATACGCTTTCGGTGCTGCCCCTGGCCACAACCACCGTGCTGTTTTTCACGGCACCCATCTTTGCCACGATCCTGTCGGTTGTGTTCCAGGGCCAAACTGTAGGCCTGCGGCGCAGCCTCGCGGTGGCGGCGGGCTTTCTGGGTGCGATCATCATTTTGCGACCTGGTCTGCAACCCTTTGAGCCGGCGATGCTGGCGGCCCTGGCCTCGTCTGCCATGTTCGCTGTGGCGCTTACCCTGTCGCGTGGCCTGGTGGCGGCCGATGGGTCGGCCGCGGCTTATGTCTCGTCGGTGGTGATCACCGTGATTGTCTCGATCCCGCTCGCTCTGCCCGTTTGGGCGACCCCAGGCACAGGCTGGACCTGGTTCATTTTGGGCATCGTCGTGGTCGGGGGGGCTGTCCGTGGTTTCGCCGATATCGAGGCCTATGCGAAAGGCGAGGCCAGCGTTCTGGCCCCCATCGCTTATCTGCGCTTGGTACTGATCGGCATCGCGGGCTATGTCTTTTACGCCGAGACCCCAGACACCCCCACGATCATCGGCGCCGTCATTATCGTCGCCTCGACCCTTTACATCGCCCGGCGCGAAGCGATCTTAAAGCGCCTTGCGCGCCTTTAGCGCCGCCGCGATCGTCCCGTCATCCAAATAGTCCAGTTCACCGCCGATCGGCACCCCCTGCGCCAGCGAGGTTACCTGTACGGGCAACGCCTCAAGGGCATCCGCAATGTAATGCGCCGTGGTCTGTCCATCCACGGTCGCGTTCAGTGCAAGGATCACCTCGGCGGTCCCCTCGGCCTCCACCCGGTGGAGCAACTCGGGGATCCGCAGCTCGTCCGGCCCGACCCCATCCAGCGCCGACAAAACACCACCCAGCACGTGGTAGCGCCCGCGAAAACTGCGCCCGCGCTCCATCGCCCACAGATCCGCGACGTCCTCGACCACACACAGCCCCGCCGCCTGCCGCTTGGGGTCGAGGCAAATCTCGCAGACCCGCGCTGTGCCGATGTTTCCGCAACGCTCGCATTCGCGCACATGGGCCGAGACTTCGGCCAGCGCGCGCGCTAACGGCTCCATCACCAACTCGCGCTTCTTAATCATGGTCAGCACAGCGCGCCGCGCGGATCGCGGACCCAAACCCGGCAGCTTGGCCATCAAATCGATTAGTTGCGCGATCTCGCGCCCGCCCTCGCTCATGCGACGCGCCGCAGCACCACCGAGCCCACGGAATACCCTGCCCCGAACGAGCAGATCAGACCCAAGTCCCCGCTCTCAAGATCCCGGGAATGCTTGGAAAACGCGATGATCGACCCCGCCGATGACGTGTTCGCATAGTCCTGCAGGATGTTCGGTTGCTCCGCCGGGTCCGGCTCGCGCCCCAGCACGCGCTTGCCGATCAGATCATTCATCGTCTTATTGGCCTGATGAAGCCATAAGCGCTTGATATCGCTAGCACTCAGGTCCAACTCCGCCAACTGCCCGCCGATATGCTCGACCACAATCGGGACCACCTGCTTAAAGACCTTGCGCCCCTCTTGCATGAACTGCATATCACGCCGGTCCGCCAGCCCATCAGGCCGGGTGCGCCGCAAGAACCCATTGTTGTTGCGGATATTATTCGAGAACTGCGTCAAACAGCGCGTGCCTAAAATTTCCCAATGCGGCCCTTTGGCATCCTCCGCCCGCTCCAGTACCACCGCTGTGCAGACATCGCCAAAGATGAAATGGCAGTCACGATCCCGCCACTCCAAATGGCCCGAGCAAATCTCGGGGTTCACCATCAACACCGATTTGACCGAGCCCGAGCGGATCATATCCGCCGCCGCCTGGATCCCGAAGGTCGCGCTCGAGCAAGCCACATTCATATCGAACCCAAAGCCATCGATCCCCAGCAATTGCTGAACTTCGACCGCGATCGCCGGATAGGCCCGCTCGTGGTTCGATGCCGCGACGATCACGGCGCCAATCTCGGACGCCTCGCGCCCTGCCTCGGCCAGCGCTTGTTTTGCTGCCGCCAAGGCCATCTCGGCCATTATCCCCGGCTCATCATCATCGCGTTGTCGCAATTGCGGGTGCATCACATCCGGGTCCAGCACACCGGACTTATTCATCACATGCCGCTGCCGGATCCCGCTGGCCGAAAAGATGAACTCAGCATCCGAATGGGGCACGGCCGCACATGTGCCCGCCGCAATCTCGTCCGCATGCAAGGCATTTTGCTTGTCTGCATAGGCATTGAACGCCACCACCAATTCCTCGTTGGTGATCACTTCGGGCGGGGTAAACACGCCCGTGCCGGTTATCGCCGGTTGATACATGGCATCCACCCTCTTTTGTCTTCAAATATCCCCGCCGGAGGCACCCGAACCCTTAAAACGGCAGTTTCATCCCCGCGGGCAGGCCCATGCCTTCGGTTACTTTGGCCATCTCCTCCTGCGCCCGGGCACTGGCCCGCTGCTGCGCGTCCTTGATCGCTGCCAGGATCAGGTCTTCGGCCACTTCCTTATCATCAGGCGAAAAGATCGATGGATCGATGCTGAGCCCCGTCAACTCGCCCTTCGCGGTCGCGGTCGCGGTGACCAGACCGGCACCTGCCTCGCCGGTCACGGTGATCTGATCCAAAGCGTCCTGCGCCTCGGACATCTTCGATTGCATCTCTTGTGCTTGCTTCATGATCTTGGCCATATCGCCCAGACCACCCAATCCCTTCAACATTTCCGTTCCTTTCGGTTGGGGCGCATGCGCCCGTCAGTCGCTATCATCCAACGGATCCCAATCCTCGTCCAGATCCAAAGCCTCGACCGGCACGGGTGCGGCCTCGTCCAGTGGCGCGGGCTCATGCACTTGAATATGCTGGTCCGTGACCCCCGGAAAGGCGGCGACAACGGCCTGCACCAAAGGATGCCGCATGGCTTGCCCGACCAGATCGGTCCGCCGCTCGGCCCGCACTTCGGCAATTGTCGCAGCGCCCCCTTCGGCCACCACGGACACGCCCCAGCGGGCACCGGTCCAGGTCTGCAGTTGTCGCCCCAGTTTCGCCGCCAGATCCTGCGGCGCGCCGTCGCCAGGTGCGAATTCGATCCGCCCGGGCGCATATTTCACCAGCCGCAGATGGCTTTCGACCTCGACCAACAATCGCACGTCGCGCCGTGCCCGGATCAGGGCAACCACGTCGTCAAAGCTGGCATAGCGCTCAAGCCCCTCGACCGGCGCCACCGCGACCGCTGCCCCAACCACCGTCTCGACCATCCGTGGTGCCGCCGGTGCGGCCTGACTGGAGGCCCCTGCGGTTGGTCCAACTCCTGGGGTCGGACGACTTGCCGGGCTCGGCCCAGGCCCATCCTGCAATCGCCGCACCAAATCGCCTGGCGTTGGCAGATCCGCGACATGTGTCATGCGGATCACCGCCATCTCGGCCGCCATCATTGGGCTGGGCGCGCCCGCGACCTCCTCCAGCGCCTTCAGGCACATCTGCCACATCCGTGTCAGCGCCCGCATCGACAGCGCCTCGGCCATCACCCGGCCCCGATCGCGCTCGCCTGGGCTGACCGTCGGATCCTCGGCCGCTTCGGGCGTGATCTTGAGGATCGAAACCCAATGTGCGATCTCGGCCACATCGCGCAACACGGCCAACGGATCCGCCCCGTCGGCATATTGCCCCGACAGTTCCGCCAAGGCCCCGGCCGCATCGCCGCGCATGATCAGATCGAACAGATCCAGCACCCGGCCCCGGTCCGCAAGCCCCAGCATGGCGCGCACCTGATCACCGCTGACTTCGCCCTGACCGTGCGCAATCGCCTGATCCAGCAAGCTGAGCGCGTCACGCACCGACCCTTCGGCCGCACGCACGATCAGCGAAAACGCCTCGTCGCTCAGCCCTGCCCCTTCGGCTTGCGCAATCTCCTGCAAATGCGCCAGCATCACCTCGGGCTCGATCCGGCGCAAATCGAACCGCTGACAGCGGCTTAGCACCGTGACCGGCACTTTGCGGATCTCGGTCGTGGCAAAGATGAATTTCACATGCTCGGGCGGCTCTTCCAGCGTTTTGAGCAGCGCGTTAAAGGCCGAGGTGCTGAGCATATGCACCTCGTCAATGATATAGACCTTGTAGCGCGCGCTGGCCGCACGGTAGTGCACACTGTCAATAATCTCGCGGATATCGCCCACGCCGGTCCGGCTGGCCGCATCCATTTCCAGCACGTCGACATGCCGCCCTTCGGCGATCGCCTTGCACGGTTCGCAGACGTCACAGGGGCTGATGGTTGGCCCGCCAGAGCCATCCGCGCCGATGCAGTTCAACCCTTTGGCGACGATCCGCGCGGTGGTCGTCTTGCCCACCCCGCGCACCCCGGTCAGCACGAAGGCATGCGCGATCCGATCCGCTGCGAACGCATTCTTCAACGTTCGCACCATCGCCTCCTGCCCGATCAGATCCGCGAATTTCGACGGGCGGTATTTGCGGGCCAACACCTGATACGGTGTGGTTTGAGAGGAGGAAAGGGAGGTTTCGTCCGGCATGAAATGGGCCTAGCAGAAAGCAAAAGCCCGCGAAACCACAAAGCCGAAAGCGCCGGAGCCGCCATCAAACGTGGTATTTCGCAAAAATGTGCAAAACATCGCAGAAAATAGCCAAAGTTCACCTAACCTGCGGCGAACTGTTGCCACATTTGTTAAGGAAAAGTGAAGGGCTCCGTTTTTGGCACGTGTCGTGACACAACCTGAAGTCAGTAATCACGATACGATTCGCGCGGTGCACAAATGTTCTGGGGAGACCCGTTGTTGCACCAGTTAGGCAACCAACGCGGGTTTGAGTACGCCCCGTTTTGTACCTGATAGGGAGTGTGTGTGATGCCCACCTACGAATTCTTCGAATTTAGCCACGCCGGCGCTTCGGCTTTCGCTCAATGGACGGCGGTCGCGACGGTCACAACCGAAACGGATTTGGTGTCGGCTGATCCGCTTGCCAGCACACCGCTTGTGGGGAGTGCGATCCTGGGGACAACACGGTTCACACTTGTGAACGACGGCGCGTCAGTGCGTGTGCTGGCGGTGCGCCAGGGAACCAAAACGCTCTATGCCCCGCTGGACGGTGCGACGCTGCCGGATCGCAGGATCCTGATGGCCGAGCCGCTGAGTTTCGAGGCCGCGATGGCCGTTAAAAGCGGTGTCGAACCCGTGACAGCGGTCGCCTGTTTCGCAAAAGACACGCTGATCCGCACGCAAGATGGGAATATTCCGGTACAGGATCTGGCCGCTGGGGATATGGTCGAAACCCTCGACAGCGGTGTGCAGCCGGTGCGCTGGATCAGCGCCGCGCACTTACCGCGTGCCGGTCGCCATGCGCCAGTTAAAATAAAGGCAGGTGCCTTGGGGGAGCAATCCCCGGCCCGGGACCTGTTCGTCTCGCCCAACCACCGTATGGTGCTTGGTGGTCATCGCGCGCAGGCCTTGTTTGGCCAATTGGAAGTGCTGGTTGCAGCCCAAGATCTGCTCAACGACAGCACCATCCGCCCCACGGACAGCGAAGCGCCGGTGACCTACTACCACATCATGTTCGACAAACACGAAGTGGTGTTCTCGAACGGTGCCCCCTCGGAAAGTTTCCATCCCGCGCTGGTTCCGGTCGATCATCTGGCGCCCAGCGTCCGGGACGAGATCTTTATGATCTTCCCAGACCTTGGCCAGGACATCACAGCCTATGGC
Organism: uncultured Paracoccaceae bacterium; assembly: GCA_938049225.1. GTDB lineage: Bacteria > Pseudomonadota > Alphaproteobacteria > Rhodobacterales > Rhodobacteraceae > Halovulum. The sequence continues at coordinate 15,645 of CALICM010000051.1, read as the reverse complement.
TGCGCGGCTCGGGTCGGTGCGAGCGGCCCGAATATAAGCAAACTTCTGGACTGACACCCAACAAAAAACCCGGCCGCGACGGCCGGGTTTTTTCATACACGCCAAGGCGCTGGTGAGAGGTTGAACAACGACCCAAGCGGGGCTCGTTACGGCTGCTTCCTTCCGGATCTGACCGGGTTGGCGAGGCGCTCGCCCGCGCCAACCTCTCGCACAAAGATATAGGTCGCTCGCAGACCCTTGGCAAGCATCCCTCACCTGCTAAAACGCCCAAGCAACAGGCAAGGGCGGCATAATGATCGACGGCGAAGATGTATTGTTCGGACGTGGCACCATCGACCGCGCGGGTCATCTGCGCGACAAAACCGAGGCAGTGCTAACTGACCCCGCTGCCCGGACAACCGTTTTCTGGCGCGGCAAGGCCCTGTTCGACAATGCCGCTACCGCCCCCCGCTTGGCTTGGATCCCGACAGACGCCACGCTGCTGGCCGAAGCCAAAGACCCGCCGATATTTCTGGGTCTCGAGGGCCAAGCCCCCCGGTTTGCCCATGATATCTCGGCCTGGGCCGACCCGCATGCGGACACCCAAGCCATGGCGCATTTTGCTGATGTCAGCCTCAACCGTCATCCCGCGATGCGCCCGGATCAGGCACTGTTGGACCTGCGTGGTACTATGAGCACCCTGCACCCCGACGATGCGGGCAACGCCGCCGCCGCCAAAGGCGCCTTCGCCTGGCATGACACCCACCGCTTTTGTGCCCGCTGCGGTGCACCCTCGACCGTGTCACTCGCGGGATGGCGGCGCACTTGCACCGCCTGCGGAACGCATCACTTTCCGCGCACCGATCCGGTGGCAATCATGCTGATCCTGCACCGCGACCGCGTTCTGATGGGCCGCTCGCCGCATTGGCCCGAGGGGATGTATTCCTTGCTGGCGGGTTTCATGGAGCCGGGCGAGACCATCGAGGCCGCCGTCCGTCGCGAAACCTTTGAGGAGGCGGGGGTTCCCGTCGGCCGTGTCGGCTATCTCTCCAGCCAGCCCTGGCCCTTCCCCGCCTCGCTGATGATCGGCTGCTGGGGCCAGGCCACCAGCGACAGGATCACTTTGGACCCGGCCGAGTTGGAAGATGCGATATGGGTCAGCCGCGAGGAGATGATCGCCGAAAGCCTGAGCGCCACGCCACGCTTTCACCCCGCCCGCAAAGGCTCCATCGCGCAGTTTCTTATCACCCATTGGCTGGCGGGCCGGATCACCCCTTGATCGCGGGGGCTCTGGCCACCCGTTGTTCGCGCCAAAAGGTGAAAGTCCCGCTGCCCACCACCAATATCGCGCCCAGCACCGTCACCAGGCCCGGCACCTCGCCAAACACCATGATCCCCAGGACCAGCGCCCAAAGCAGCACGGTATATCGAAACGGCGAGACGAAACCAATCTCGCCCACCCGCATGGCTTGGACCGAAAAGACATAGGCCACGACCAGCGCAAGGCTGGACAACCCCAGCAATCCAACCTGGCCGCCCGTAAAGGCAGGCCAAGGCACGGCAAGCACACCCACCGCCCCAACCCCGGTGATCGCGACCGAGGTGATCAGCGCCACAAACAGAGAGGGCGCCGCGGCAGACAACTGGCGCGTGACCAGATCCCGCAGCACAATCGTGCCCACGGCGGCCAAAACCAATAGCGACCAGACCGAGAAATCCCCTGCCCCGGGGCGCACGATCATCAAGACACCCCCGAAACCGACCAGCAATGCCAACGACCGCCGCCAGCCCACAGCCTCGCGCAGGAACAGGGCTGCGGCCAATGTCACCGCCAGGGGGGCGGCCTGCAAAAGGGCCGTGGCATTGGCGATTGGCATGCGGGCCAGCGCGGACAGAAACAGCACGGTCGTCGCCATCTCGGCCACCACGCGCAAACCAATTAACCGCCGATCCCGCGCCGCGCCGCGCCAACGAAACGCCCCGGTGGCCAGGCAAAGCCCGCCGATCAAAAGCGTGGCCATGATCCCACGCACCAAGATCGACGGGAACAACGGTTGGTGGATCAGCACCAATTTCATCGCGGCGTCGTTTAACGCGAACCCGGCCATCGCCAAGCTCATGAAGAGCGCGCCACGCGCATTTTCAGACATCGCCAACGCCCCCGGACAAATTCAGGGGGGCGTATCACATTAGGCGCGGATAGAAACCCGTCAGTTCAACAGGTCACTGATCGCACCGACCGTGCGCACAAACAGATTGCCCGCCTTGATCACTTCGACGATTTTGCCATCAAGCTCGACATAAACACGGCTGTCGTCCAGCTGGGGCAGCCGTCTGGCGCGTCGCGCATCCAGAATGATGGGCCGAAACCCATCCAAGCTGTCGCCAACCTGATAAACGCGCCCATCGGGGCCCAGAATATACTGAATAGAGCGGTCACCCTGCCCGCCTTTTTTCGCCAAACCCGGCGGCACACAGGGCGGAGATTTCTTGGCCAAGCCCGGGGGACATCCTTTGGGCTGCGCAAAAACAACCGGCGCAGACAAGATGCTCAGGATCAAGGCCAGGCCCAAAATGTTTCGCATTGGTCTCTCCGTAAATAAGGGGATGTATCCTTGTCCACCGCCGCGCTTGAGAGAGTCAAATCACGTCGCCCTACGTCCTGTTTCAAGCACGCCCTTGCGCGGCCCTTTATGCGTCGTTAGGTCTTTGGAAACGCGCAATATGCGAGGAACCATGCCATGTTATCTATCATTCAAATCCTGTTGTTCATTCTGGACATCGTCTGGTTCCTGGTGATCGCCCAGGTCATCCTAAGCTGGCTTGTCCAGTTCGAGGTGCTCAATCTGCGCCAACCTCTCGTTTATCAAATCTGGTCGGGCCTGAACCGCGCGCTTGAACCGCTCTATCGCCCAATCCGCAACATACTTCCAAATATGGGTGGCCTGGATCTTTCGCCCATTGTCTTGATCATTGCGATCTATGCGTTGCGAACCGTGATCGTGAACAACGCGGGCCTACTGGTTTAAAACGTAACCAATACGCCATCAGGGCGCGCGATCCGGGCCGTCAGCTTGGCTGTGTCGGCTGCGGACAGTTCGATCATCCCGGCCACACCTAAACCACGCAGGTCCTGCAACATATCTGCCGGGCCTTGCGCGCGCAAGGCCTCCAACACCAGCCCTTTATCCTCAAGCCGCGCGGGTGGCGGGACCACATCGTCGGGCCATTGGATCAGGGTGGGATAGACCCCCTCCCACCGCAGCCCGCCATCTTGGGGCACGGTCAGGTCCCAATACAATTCATCCCGGGTGACCCGCAGGGGCGCGCCCGGATCAACCGGGGCGGCTGCCCGCGCTGCGCTCAGATCATCCACCCCGACAACCCAATGCCACAGCCGTGGCCCCGCCTCTAAAGCCGAGGCATCGTCCAAAGCATACCAGCGCGGCCGCCCGGGCGCCGCCGCGGGGTCCACGGTGATCATCTCGAGATAGGCGTCCCCCAGCCGCCACAACCGATTATGGGTGCCCATTAAAGCGTGGCGCCCGCCGCCCACGGGCGAGCAACCCAGACACTCGGACAACCAGTCCGTTCCTGACGCCAAATCCGTCGCCGCGAAGACCAAATGATCCAACCGCATAACCAGCCCCCTATGCTGGCCTGGGCGCGCGATTTTCTTGAATTGGCATGTGCAGCACAGCCGCCAAGATCCCAAAGGCCACCGCCGCCCACCACATCGGCGTGTAATCCTGATAGATGTCAAAGATCCGCCCGCCCAGCCAGGCGCCAATGAAACTGCCGATCTGGTGGCTGAGGAACACCAGCCCGGCCAGCGTCGACAAATAGGTCAGCCCCTGTGTCTGCGCCACCAACCCCATGGTGAAGGGCACGGTCGACAGCCACAGGACACCCATCACGGCCGAGAACACATAAATGCTGGCGGGTGAAACCGGCGTCAGAATGAACACGGCGATCACCGCAGCCCGGGCCAGGTAAATGCCCGCCAGTTGGTTGCGTTTCGAGTAATGCTGCCCGCCCCAGCCCGCCAGCAGTGATCCGGCAATGTTAAACAGCCCAATCAGCGCCAACGACCAACCGCCCACCTGGGCGGCAAAACCCAGATCGGTCACATAGGCGGGCAAATGCGTGCCGATAAAGGCCACGTGAAAGCCACAGACGAAGAACCCTAGGAACAGACACAAGTAGCTTCGGTCGCGCAACGCCGTCCGTATCGCAGCCCCAAAGGCAGTGGTGCCCGCCCCCCCTGCGGTGGGGGTCGAGACCCGGGCCACAAAGATCAGAAACGGCAGGATCGCAAGGAAACTGAAGCTTATCAACAGGATCGCCGTTTGCCATCCCCAGGCCTCGATCATCGCCGAGGCGGCAGGTGCTGCGGCGAACATTCCCAACGAGGCTGCGGCCGTGCCCAGCCCCATCACAAAGCTGCGCTGCCTAACCGTCACCACCTTGCCCAAGGCCGCGATCACCACCGGAAACGAGCATGCGCCCGTTCCAATCCCCACGATAACCCCTGAGAAGACGAAAACACCCGGGTCGATCACCCAGCCGCGCAAGAAAAACCCAAGGGCCGCGCAGATAGCGCCAAAGGCCAAAACCCGTGCAGTGCCGTAGCGATCCGCGACGATCCCTGCGAGGGGTTGGGTGAAACCCCAGAACAGGGCCTGCACCGCAACTGACAGCGAGAATACCTCGCGCGCCCAGCCCAGATCGGCGGACATGGGTCTGAGAAACACACCGAAGGTCGCCGCGAACCCGAAGCCTAGAAAAGCCACGACACATCCCGCCAGGATCGCCGCGTTTAGGGTCCCGCTCGACACCTGTTGATCGTTCATGCGCTGTCCTGCCCACTCACCCTCGCAGTCACCATTCAGGATTCCGCAACGGCAGGCAAATGAAAACCTGTGATTGTTTCTATGAGGGATTGCGTGCCCAGGATCCAAAGCGCCTGCTTACCGTTATGCGTCGAACGCCCGCAGCGAACATCGCGGTTACGAAAATCTCATGGTTGTGTTCAAAGGCACTGACAGGTCATGGGGCGGCGAATTTGGCTTCGCCGCCCCATGACCTCTTTTCAAAAGGCGGAAAATAAGAGCCTTTTCCGGCGCGGACCGGAGGCCGACGACGCGGAAATGGGCGGCCTAGTCGCAGCGGCGCATTCGACCGTCGCGTCCTGGATATGTCAAACCCAAAACCGGAACCCCTTGCCTTGCTCACCCACACCTCCTAGTAAGAGCATTTGCGGGGCAAGCGATCCCCCGGACCCCGGCATTCGCCCAAGTATCGCACGATCCTGTTTGCAGGAGACGTGCCTATGGATGCCGCGACCCTTCCCTTTCTGACTGCACAAGATACTTTGACCGTGCCCCCGACGGGCTGGCGCTTGATCGATGTTCGCAAGCCCCAAGCCGCCCAAGCGGACGGCCGAACTTTGAAAACGGCGCAATACATCGATCCGTTCGATTTGTCCTTTGCGCACCCGATCCTGACCAATACGCCGGGCCTGATCTTTTTCTGCGTTCATGGCCACGAGGTCAGCCAGTTTGCCACAGCACTGTCATTGGTGGCCGGAACGCCCGCGCGTTATGTCCAGGGCGGATATGAAGCGCTGTGCGCCGCGGGCGCTGTGCTGGTAGAGTTGAGCGAGGGCCCCCAATGACCCCCACCCTGGCGCAGGCCGCCCGCGTTTATATCAAGATCGGCTTATTGTCCTTTGGCGGTCCCGCAGGCCAAATCGCCCTGATGCAGGACGAGGTTGTCGACCGCCGTGCTTGGATCCCCGAGGCGGCCTTTCGCCAAGGTCTAAGCGTTGCCATGGTCCTGCCCGGCCCCGAGGCGCAGCAGCTTGCGACCTATCTGGGGTGGCATCTGCACGGGCTGCGCGGCGGGTTGCTCGCGGGACTTGCGTTCATCCTGCCCGGTGCCGCGCTGATGATCCTGCTGGCTTGGATTGCCGCCACCTACGGTGAAACACAGCTGGTTTCGGCCCTGTTCTACGGCATCCAACCCGCTGTCTTAGTCATCGTGGCCGGCGCCGTTGTCAAACTGGGTCGTCGCGCACTGCGCCGCCCCGCCGATTGGGCACTTGCGGCAGGCGCTTTTCTAGCCCTTTGGGCCCTGGGTCTGCCCTTTCCACTGGTGATCGCCGCCGCCGCCGCGTGCGGCCTGTTGCTCAAGACGGCGGACACGTCAACAACCGAAGCGGCCCCTGTTAAACCACGCCATCTGGCGGCAACCCTGGGCCTGGGGATAGCGCTGATCGCGGCCGTATGGTTGAGCATCCGCCTGGCCCTTGGGGCGGAGCCCTATGACGGAGTTGCAACCCTCTTCACCTCGGCGGCCTTCGTGTCCTTTGGGGGCGCTTACGCGCTGCTGCCCTACGTCGCCGACCGCGCAGTCGAGACCTATGGCTGGTTGACCGCTACCCAAATGCTGAACGGCCTGGCCCTCGCCGAGGCCACCCCAGGCCCGCTTATCCTGGTCAACACTTATGCTGGCTTTTTCGCCGCGGGGCCCGGGCACAGCGGTGTACTCACAGCCAGCCTGGCCACATTCTACACTTTCGCGCCCAGCTTCATGCTGATCCTGGCCCTTGCGCCTTATGTCACGGCAGTCACCGGCCAGCCCCTGCTGCGCCGTGCTCTGGCGGGCGTATCCACAGCAGTGGTCGGCGTGATCTTGAACCTCGCATTTTACCTTGGCGCCGCCGCATTGATCCCCGATGGGCCCGCCAGCTTGGAACTCCCCAAAACCGCACTGCTGATCGCCTTTGCGGCCCTGACCCTTTGGCGCAATCCGCCGATGCATATTCTTGTAGCTTTGGGTGCTTTGGCTGGGGGCGCGCTGTGGGTTGGGGACCTAATATAATCATGGGAGATGATGTGATATTTCTCACAAAGCGTCGGCCAATTTTCTCCGCGATGCCAGACAATTGGCCTGGGCAGCTCCATTTTCTTAACTTTTTTGTTGAGACGCGCGGCGCGTCATGCAAAATCGTAGGGGTCAAGGGACTGAGTTGCCTGCGCCACAGGTCTTACGCGCTTCCCTGACCGTTTGTAACCCGGCCTGGTGGGGGCCATTGCGTAAATGTCATATACGACCCCAAACCCCGGAACATGTGCTCGGCCCGCTATCGAAGCCGTGCCTGGGGTTTTGGTATCGGGTAAGCTTCAGTCCGCGACCAGCCGGACCGGATCCTGTAACGCTTTAAACGGCGTTCGTTGCCTCCCAACCAAGGCTTTCTTCGCTGAAGTGCAGCAGCCGTATCGCATCGCGCGGCAAGATCTGGCTTTAGACGCGCCATTCACCGGCGTATTTTCTTGTAAGGAGTAACGTTGTGAAAAACACGTCCCTCTCCGCGTCTCTGGGCCGCCGCAGCATGGATGGTGTCGCGGATTATCTTCGGCATGAATTTCATTCCACCCGGCAGTTCGAGACAAACGACAACAACAAAATCACGGTCAATTTAACCGGCCTCACCTACAAAGGGCGGGTCTTGGCTGTCGAGGCGCTGGAAACTTGGTCGGATATCACTGGCCTCACTTTTCAAAGGACCAGGTCGGATGCACAGATAACCTTTGACGACGGCGAAAATGGGGCTTTCTCCACGGCCAGAATTTTTCAAGATGAGATCCTGAGCTCGAAGATAAACGTCGGCAAAGACTGGTTGAAGCGCTATGGGACCGACTTTGACGACTATTCTTTTCAGACCTATATCCACGAAATTGGTCATGCCCTGGGATTGGGGCACGCAGGCCCCTACAACGGCGCGGCGACGTACCCAAAGGATGCAGTCTATGTCAACGATAGTTGGCAATCCTCAATCATGTCGTATTTCTCGCAAGCGGAAAACACCACGGTCAAAGCCAGTTTTGCTTATGCGATAACTCCGATGGCTGCCGATATCATCGCGGTCCAGGACATGTACGGCAGGGCCAAGGACACTCGCCTGGGCGATACGACCTACGGCTTCAAAGACACCACAGGCGAGGCCCGCCTGCAATTCGTCAAATTTGACACGCCCACGACCCTGACACTGGTCGATTCAGGCGGGAATGACACGCTCGACTTATCCGGTTTCGATGGCCGACAGGTTTTGAATTTGAACGACAAGACCTTCTCCAGTTTCGGTGGCGGCACAGGCAATCTGGGGATCGCGCGCGGCACGATGATCGAGAACGCAGTTGGCGGCGACGGCAATGACCGTCTGATCGGGAATGAGCTGTCGAATGTTCTGACCGGCGGCGACGGGCGCGATAAATTCATCTTTGCGGGCACAGACTTCGGGGACGACATCGTGCGCGACTTTGAGCTGGGCGTCGATGTTTTGGCTTTTCGACGCGGCCTTGACTTCGAGGATTTCACACTGTCCGAAACGAAGGGTGGGTTGCTGCTGGATTTGGATACTGGCCAAGACAGCGGGACGATCCTGTTCGCAGGGCTTTCAATCGAAGATGTGAATGCGCACGGCTGGTTGGTTTAGAAGTTCGGCTTGGGGCAGATGCGCTTAGCCAGCCTAGGATCCATGGTCAAAAGCGGCATCCTTGCCCCACAGTTCCTTCACACGGGCATCGCGCCCGCAGCCCTTGCGGTAAACTGTATAGCGTAGCGGATTTTTCTTGTAATAGTCCTGGTGTCCGTCCTCGGCGGCGTAAAACGGCGCGGCCTCTCGTACTGTGGTGGCAAGCGGCGCCCCCAATACCGCCTCGGCCTCGGCCAAAGCTGCCTGTGCGATGGCCTGTTCGTCTTCATCTTTCACGAAGATGGCCGTCGTGTAGGGCTCGCCCCGATCACAGAATTGGCCACCATCATCCAGTGGATCGATCGAGCGCAAGAACAGCGAAACCAGAATGTCATAGCCAAGAATATCCGCGTCATAGGTGATCTGGACCACCTCCAGATGCCCGCTGCCCGCTGCCGAGACCGCTTTGTAATCTGGGTTCTCGCTGGCGCCACCGGAATAGCCCGAGATCGTCTCGACCACGCCATCAACCTTGTCAAAATCCGACTCGACACACCAAAAACAGCCCCCCGCCACGACGGCTGTGCGCAGATCTTCGGCCGTGACCGGTGTCGCCAACAGACCCAAGGTCGCGAGCAAAACAGTACCATGACGCATAGTGGATCCTCCGTCGCGAGTGCGTTTCGCACCCAAATGACCATGCCACATATTCTGCGCAACCGCCTTGTCTTCACAGCTTTGTGTGCAAAGCCGACTTGGGCGCCATGCTACGCCGATGGGCACAGGAAAGGATATCGCCATGTTTCGCACCCTTGCTCTTATCGCTACCCTTATGACCCCTACGGCCGTGATCGCGGAAATGGCCCCGCGCGAGGGGTGGTCGGTCGCGCCCAGCCAACTTGGCCACGCCGAGTTGGTCGAGGCGACCCGCAAGGCGATCCGTGGCAATGGCTTGGGCATCGTGACCCAAGCAGGCCCCACCAAGGCTGCCGCCAGTCGCGGCATCGAAATTCCCGGCAATGTGGTCATCGGTGCCTTTAACAACGTTTTCGCGGTGCGCATCCTTGGCCTTTCAACGGCCGCGATGATCGAGGCGCCGATCCGCTTTTACGTTACCGAAAACGCCGATGGCACCGCGACATTGTCCTACAAGCGGCCCAGCACCGTTTTTGCGCCTTATATGGACGAGGCCGACCCGGACCTCGCCGCCGCGGCCGCCGAATTGGACGAGGTGTTCGCTAAAATCTCCGCCCAGGCTACGAACTAACGTCATATGATCCAAGAAGGGCTGCACACCTATACTGACGGCACCACCGAGTTTGTCGGCTGGCTGGTACAGGATGACCATGCCGAAACCCCTCGTCCTGGCGTTCTGATCGCCCATGCCTTCGGCGGCCTGGGTGATTTCGAAAAGGAGCAGGCCTGTAAGTTGGCTGATATGGGCTATACCGTCCTGGCTATGGATTATTACGGTGGCGGTCAGCGGGCGACATCGCGTACGCAAGCGTTTGAGTGGATCGGTGCGCTTAACGCCGATCGTCCCAAGCTGGCCCAGCGCATGCATTGCGCGCTGGACACTCTCAAAAACCTGCCTCGGGTCGACCCCAACCGCACCGCTGCCATCGGCTATTGTTATGGCGGCAAGGCGGTTCTGGACCTGGCCCGCACGGGCGGCGATCTGCGGGTCGCCGCCAGCCTTCACGGTCTCTATGATCCGCCACCCGGCCCCGCTCAGCCGATCAAACCGGCCGTCTTGATCCTCCACGGCTGGGGCGACCCTTTGGCGCCGCCCGAGGCGGTTCAAGAACTATGCGCAGAGCTCACCAAGAACTGCCCCGACTGGCAACTGCTGGCCTTCGGTCACACCGGCCATGCCTTCACCAACCCCACCGCCGACATGCCCGACCAAGGCATTCTCTACAGCGAGATCGCCACCCGACACAGCTGGCGCGCCCTGGCCGATTTCCTGGCCGACAAGCTCTCACCCTAAGATTGCACCCGCCCATTCAGCGCCCTATGGTCCCCCAAAACAACTCCTCAAGGCCCCCTTTTCATGATCCTCGGCATCGGCACCGATTTGTGCAACATCGACCGTATCGCGGGCACGCTCGAGCGCTTTGGCGACCGTTTCCGCAATCGGGTTTTCACCGAGGTTGAGCAACGCAAGGCCGAGCGCCGCGCCGACAAACCAGGCACCTATGCCAAACGCTGGGCCGCGAAAGAGGCCTGTTCCAAAGCGCTGGGCACTGGCCTGCGCATGGGGATCAGTTGGCGCGACATGGCGGTCAGCAACCTCGACACCGGTCAACCAGTGATGCATGTCACCGGCTGGGCCGCCGAGCGGCTGGCCGACATGACCCCGCCTGGGCACACGACCATCATTCATGTCACCCTGACCGACGACCACCCCTGGGCACAGGCCTTTGTCGTGATCGAGGCGCGACCGACCGTCGCTTGACACCCACCCCCCGCAGGGCGACAAGCGCGTTTGGCGGACAGCACATTAGGCAGGCAGATGGCGAAGAAAGAAAAATCCTCGGGCGGCGTGCTTGAGTTGGTCAAAACGCTGGTCTATGCGCTGATCTTGGCCGGGCTGATCCGAACACTTCTGGTGCAGCCGTTCTGGATCCCCTCAGGCTCGATGAAATCGACTTTGTTGATCGGCGACTTTCTTTTTGTGAACAAATTTGCCTATGGGTATTCTGCCCAATCCTGCCCCGCGTTTCGTGGGTTCAACCTGTGCGGCGCGTTCGAGGGCAGCAAGGGTCGTCTGCTGGGTGGGGATCCCGAGCGTGGCGATGTCGTGGTCTTTAAGCACCCCACCACCGGTCAGGATTACATCAAACGCCTGATCGGCCTGCCGGGCGATACCATTTTGGTGCAGGACGGTCAGATCATTCTGAACGGGACCCCGGTCCCGCTTGAGCCCACCGACCCGTTCATTGAGCCCTTCGTCAGCCAAGGACCCGAACAACGCCCCCCCCAGTGCACCGGGACCGTGGGCGAGGGGGGGCCGTGCACAAAAGACCGGTTTATCGAAACCCTACCCAATGGGGTCGAACACGCAGTACTTAACATCCGCGAAACCTCGGCCGATAATCGGGGGCCCTTTACCGTTCCGGAAGAACATTACTTCTTCATGGGCGATAACCGCGACAACTCTATCGACAGCCGTTTCAGCCAAGCCGCAAATGGGGTTGGCTACGTGCCCTATGAAAACCTTATCGGCCGCGCGGATCGTATCTTGTTTTCCTCGGCAGGCAATTCGATCCTCTACTTCTGGACCTGGCGCGGGGATCGGTTTTTTAAGGCGGTGCATTGAAGCTGAACCCCGCACAGGCCGCCTTCGAGGCGCGGCTCGGCCACCGGTTTGCCGATAAATCCCTGCTGGTCGAGGCGTTGACCCATGCCTCGCTTTCCGCCGCCACCAAACGGGACAACCAAAGGCTGGAATTCCTGGGCGACCGCGTCTTAGGCCTGACCATGGCCCAAGCCCTGTTGGACCAAGATCCTAAAGCGACCGAAGGCGACCTGGCGCCACGGTTCAATGCGCTTGTCCGGAAGGAGGCCTGCGCGGATGTCGCAACCGCTATCGACCTTGGTCCTGCCTTGATCATGGGCCGGTCCGAGCAGGCGACCGGTGGGCGGCGCAAACTGGCCCTGCTGGGCGACGCGATGGAGGCGGTGATCGCCGCCGTCTATCTGGACAGTGACTTCGACACCACCCGTGCGCTGATCCTGCGCCTGTGGGGCGACCGCGTCGCCCAGGCGCAGGCGCAAGACCGCGATCCCAAAACCGCGTTGCAGGAATGGGCCCAAGCCCGCGGGATGCCCCCGCCCACTTATACCGAACAGGCCCGCACCGGCCCCGACCACGCGCCAGTGTTCACCATCGCCGCCACGCTGCAATCGGGCGAGACCGCCACAGCAACTGCCCCATCAAAGCGCGCCGCCCAACAGGCCGCCGCCGCCGCCCTGCTTGCCCAGCTTAAGGACAGCCGATGACAGACACACGCTGCGGCTTTGTGGCCCTGATCGGCGAGCCGAACGCCGGTAAATCCACCCTGCTCAACCGCATGGTCGGCGCCAAAGTCTCGATCGTCACCCACAAGGTGCAAACCACCCGCGCCCGGATCCGTGGCGTCGCGTTGCAGGACCAGGCCCAACTTGTCTTCGTCGATACCCCCGGCCTGTTTAGCCCCCGCCGCCGCTTGGATCGGGCCATGGTTTCGGCTGCGTGGTCGGGGGCGGCCGACGCCGATATCGTCGTTCTGATGGTCGAGGCGCATCGCGGGATCACCGAAGGGGTCCAGACCATCCTCGACGCGCTACAAGACCGCGTCGGGCACCAAACCCTGGTGCTGGCGATCAATAAGATCGACCGGGTAAAGCGCGAGACGCTGCTGAAGCTGTCGGAAGAGCTGAACGCCCAGCGCGATTTCGCGGCCACCTTCATGATTTCCGCCGAGAAGGGCCACGGCGTACCCGCGCTGAAAACCTGGCTGGCCGAACATCTGCCAAACGGCCCTTGGCTCTACCCCGCAGATCAGATCGCGGACCTGCCCTTACGTATGATCGCGGCCGAGATCACGCGCGAGAAGCTCACCCTGCGCCTGCACCAGGAACTCCCGTATCAACTGACGGTCGAGACCGAACAATGGGACGAGCATCGCAACGGCTCGGTCCGGATTCAACAGATCATCTATGTCACCCGCGCCGGTCACCGTGGCATCGCCCTGGGGCCAAAGGGCGAGACGATCAAACAAGTCTCCATCGCCGCCCGAGAAGAGCTTGAAAAATTCCTCGACCGCCGCGTGCACCTGTTTTTGGAAGTTAAAGTCCGCGAAAACTGGCAGGAAGAGGTGGAGCGCTACGAGGAAATGGGCCTCGAGTTCAAGGACGGCGATACATGACCAAAGGTGACTCTGGAAGATGCGCCCGTTGGCGAGACTGCGGGCCCAGCACAACCCTTTCGTTGTTCCAAGCCACCCCCGCCAAGCGCATCACGGTTCATTGGGCGCCCGCATGACATCGCGCCTCGCGCTCACCGCCTTGGGGCCGGTCTTTTGCGCGATGGCGGTCACCCTGTTCTCGCTGAACGATGTGGTCATGAAAACACTCAGCGGCGACTATGCGCTGCATCAGCTCGTGCTGATCAGCTCGATCGTGGGCATGAGCATCATCCTGTTGATCATCGCCCCGCTTAGCGGCGGCTGGCATGTCCTGCGCACAGCCCGGCCTGGGCAACACCTGTTGCGCGCCTCTTTTGTCTTTTTCGCCAACATTACCTTCTTCCTAGGCCTTGCCTCGCTCCCCCTCGCCGATTGTGTCGCCCTCTTTTTCGTCAGTCCCTTCTTAATCACGATCTTCTCGGTGTTGTTCTTGGGCGAAACGGTCGGGCGCCACCGCTGGGCGGCTGTTGCCTTTGGCTTCGTGGGGGTGTTGATCATCCTACGCCCCGGCACCGATGCCTTTCAAATCGCAGCGCTTTTTCCCATCGCCGCCGCTTTTGGTTACGCGGGACTACATATAATGACCCGCCGGATGCGCCACACGGACAATGCGGTGGCCATGGTGTTTTCGATTCAATTGTTCTTTATGGTCACCAGCCTGTTGATCGGCCTGATCATCGGTGGCGGCCAGTTCGCAGCGCAGACAGACCCCGCCCTTGCCTTCCTTTTCCGTGGTTGGAGCTGGCCCACGCAGGCGGATCTGCCGCTGGTGCTGGTCGTGGGCGTCTTTGCCTCGGTTGGCGGATGGTGCATCTCGCAAGCTTATCGTCTGGGCGAAGCCGCCCTTGTGGCGCCGGTCGAATACCTGGCGCTGCCCCTATCGATCCTTTGGGGGATTTTGATTTTCGGCCAATGGCCCGATGCGCTGGCTTTGACCGGCATGGCCATGATCGTTACATCGGGGCTTTACACCGTCTGGCGCGACAATCGCGCCGCGACCGTATCATGACCCCCCGTATTACGGCCGAGTTTTGGGTGCAGGCGTATCTTGCCCGTCTGCGCCAGGCCGATATACCGGCGTTTGTTACCGCGCGTGGCGATGCCACGGCGGGCGCAGTGCTGGTCAAACTGAACCCGTTGGACGGGACCGCACAGGCCTTTGCCCGTGGTTATGATCTGGACGGCAATCGCACCTGGACCGTCTTGGCCGAAGGCCTTGAGGCCGATGTCGACGCAGCCATCGGTCGCCAGCACCGCTTCGACCCCGATCTTTGGGTGATCGAGGTCGAGGATCGCGCCCACCGCCATCTTCTCGACCAAGACGGTCTTAGCGATTAGCCTGTCGTCATGGAGTGGCGCGAGCAGGGGATTTTGATGGCGGTTCGCCCGCATGGTGAGAGTGCGGCGATCATTGACGTTTTCACCGAAACTCGCGGCCGTCACGTGGGCATCGTACGCGGTGGCACCGGTCGCCGGCTGAGCCCGGTGTTACAGCCAGGCGCGCAGTTGGATCTGACCTGGCGCGCGCGGCTCGAAGAACACCTGGGCGCTTTTACGGTCGAGCCGGTCCTGGCCCGCACCGGTCTTATGTCTGACCGTGCGGCTCTTGCCGGCCTTGGCGCGGTGACGGCGCTGATCACCTTTACGCTGCCCGAACGGCAGGCATACCCTGCGTTCTACATCCAGACCGAGGCCCTGCTGGACCGTATGGGGTCAGATCCACATTGGCCCGCGTATTATATCGCCTGGGAGGTCACGCTGTTGACCACGCTGGGCTTTGGTCTGGACCTGCAAAGCTGTGCGGTGACCGGAACCCAAGCCGATCTGACCTATGTCTCGCCCCGCAGCGGTCGCGCGGTGAACCGCGATGCGGGGCGCGATTGGTCCGACCGGCTGCTTGCCTTGCCGCCCTTCCTGCGCGGCGACGCCGGGGACGCGTCGATTACGGCGGCCGACCTGCAAGACGGGCTGCGCATGACCGGCTATTTCTTGTCGAACTGGCTGGTTCCCGCGCTGAACAAAGTCACGCTGCCCCCCGCCCGCGAGCGCTTGGAGCGCGCCTTTAGCCGGTTGTAGCGCGGGGGCCAAAACCCCTAAAGCGGTTCCATCTTTCGTTGAATCGAAGGGGATTCACATTTGGCATGTTTTCTGATTCATCCTGTTCAGGAGGATAAGTTCATGCCCAACCCGCTTTCTGCAGATATCCGTGCCCGTTTGAGTTACTCTTTGCCCAAG
>CALICM010000050.1 GCA_938049225.1 uncultured Paracoccaceae bacterium | reverse complement strand
GAAGTCCGGCGCATCGCAGTGCGGCTCGCTCGACGACGCATCGACCCCGCCCACATTATCGCATGGTCCTTATGGCGACGAGCGCATCAGGCCGCAGCACAAGCCGCGTACATCAATTCAAAAGTGCAACTGTAATGCTAGAGCGAAGCGGCGGGGCGCGCGTCCGTTGCCGGCTCGATCACCGCGCTTTGCGGGGATCTCAATAGCCCCTCAAACCTTCCAACCGGCAGACCCGCCTAAGCGGCGAGCGGGCGTCTGGCATCTTGCGAGGTTTGGGCTACTCGGTTCTGCTTATCGCAGCCGCGCGCTGCGCCCGCACGGCAGCAGCAAATCTGGCAACCACTTGTTTGATGAAGGCTCTGGAGAACGCTCCGGCACGACCAGTCGGCTCAAAGTAAAATGACGTCTCCAGCGTGTCGCGGTTGTATTCATCAACGATGATCCACAGCTGCTTGTACGCGCTCAAACCGGCGCGGCGAATTTCTGTCGCCGGGAGCTCAAGAAAATCCCGGTCGCTGGTGGGTTCTGTTCCAGTGATGGGCAAGAGATAGAGAAAGGTTGATTTGTTGCCGACAGGGACAACTGCGGACAACAGGGTGGGGCGTGGTTTGCGTCCTTCGGTCTCGCCATTGTCGAACTGCCATTTCCACAGGTAGGGATAGCGCCACACATCGCCGATCTCCGGCTTAGTCATCGGCGTCCATCACATCCTGCAGGACCGCAAGCAACGCGTTCGCCTCATCCTCTGGTGTTTCGGACGATGCGCGCACGATCCGTGGATCAGCGCGCGCGGTTAGATCGTCGTAGTGATCCCGAGGCATCAGAACAAACCGCGATGTGCCATGATCTGACAGGCTGACTGGACCCCGCGACGCCGCCGCGAACACATCCCCCGCTCTGCGGTTAATTGCTGTCTTCGGGAATTCGTCAATGATGTGCTTCGGCATATCGCCCTTTGAGCCCGCCATGTACGTATATTACGTATTTTACGTTATGACGTCAAGGGCGGAGAAGTGCGCCTCGCGGGGATCTCAATAAACCCTCTAGCCTTCCAACCGGCAAACCCGCCCGCAAGGCCTTCGACCCTTTTAGAGCTGCAATCGCACCATCTGCTCGGGGGCAAGTTCATGCAACCCGGCAGCGATAATTGGCCCTTATCGCAACTTCGGCATCGCGAACAACGCATCCTCTGACCAAACATCGCATTTGGTTTCTGGCCATGCTCAAATGACCCATTCAAAGAGGTAGCCGGCAATCAGCGACCCTACAACGGCTAAGCCCAGATAAAGCAGAAACGGCTTCAGCTTCAGAACCGGTGCAATTGCCATGGCGCCCCAGATACTGACCACACCACCGGAGATGAGGAATGCCATGGCAGCCCCTTGCGACATCCCATTTTCAATCAAACTTCTGGCGAGGGGCAAGGCTGCATAGCCATCTATGTAAGCTGGGGCACCCAAGAAGACGGCCGCAGGGATCGCCCACCATTGATCTTCACCGACATAAACTGCCAGCGATCCCGGTGTCAGCACCGCGTTGAGCGCATATTCTGCTGCAAATGCAGGGATCAGGCAGATCAGGATCAATCTGGTGGTCGCCCAAGTCTGCTTGGCAAAAGACGTCCTGCGGCTTGAAGTTCGCCAGACCCAAGGATCAAAGGACTGATCCGCCCCGCAGCGTGCAGCACTCAGTTGGCGCACCAGTCCATTGTCTCGCAGAGCATTAATCGCCCAGGCACGCTTTGCAAACAAAGCTGTTACCGCACCTCCAAAAAAGCCAAGACCGAATGCGGCGGCCGTTTTCCCGACAGCAAACGATACGCCGAGAGTCGCAGCTGTTGTCGCCAGCATGGCAGGGTCGGTGATCGGAGACGATAGCCAGAACGCCATGATTGGAGCGAGTGGTATACCTGCAGCCAAGAGGCCCGCCATCAAGGGTAAGACAGTTACTCCGCAGACCGGCGTGACGGCCCCAATCAAAGAAGCCGCAAGGACAGTCCGTGCTGTGCGCCCCTCGAAGGCGCGAGAGATATGGGTACAGCCGCTATTGCGAGCTCTACACCCGGTGGGAAGGCCGCCTGTCGCCGGTGATGCGCCAGCGGCATCCTGCGGGCGAACGCCTGTTCGTCGATTATGCGGGGCACACCGTGGACGTGATCTGCCCCGAGACCGGCGAAGTCAGGACAGCCCATATCTTCGTCGCGGCGCTCGGGGCATCCAATTACACCTACGTCGAGGCCAGTTAGTCGCAGACGCTGCCTGACTGGATTGCAAGCCATGTCCGCGCCTTCGACTTCTTCGGCGGTGTGGCTGGGATGATCGTGTCGGACAATTTGAAGGCTGGGGTCATCAAGGCGTGTTTCTACAATCCCGAGATCAACCGCACCTAGGGGTTATCGTAACGAAGGTGCCGTATGTTGCATAAGCAAGTATTTGTTATTGAATGGTTTTTGTCCCAGCATTTCGGATAAGTCCCTGATTTCGTTGTTTCTGGTCCTCAGTGGCTTTGATTTGCTGCCTTTTGTCGCTTTTCTCCCTCATTCTGTCCCGGGTTGCGCATTCCGACGGATCGGCCCAGGGATTCCGACAGGATCGGCCCGGTCATTCCGACACATCCGCCCACCCTTGGCGCGGAGCATCGAAGCTTAGGTTTCTGGTGTCAGTCACCCGTCCGATCATAGCTCACTCCAGAATGAACGTCACTTTCAGCGCCACGCGGTATTCTGCGATTTTGCCGTTCTTGACGATGGCTTTTTGGTCCTGCACCCAGGCGCCCTCGACGTTCTTCAGTGTCTCGCAGGCCCGCTGGACGCCCACGTTGACCGCGTCCTCGAAGCTTGTTGCCGAAGATGCGATGATTTCCGTAACACGTGCGACTGACATGGTTCCCTCCCTCTTTTTCCACATGGTAAGGTGATGATACGCGATTTGTAGCGCAAAGCCCACCGTTGGGCCCGTGGTGTCTCTTGCTTGCCGCCGCATCAGGCCTTCGTCGACGCCTTCATAGGCCTGAGCCGTTTCAGCAGGCAGTTCGCCTATATGCCCGCTTGGGCCTGGTGGGACCGCGGATAGCACTGATACCAACGCGCAGCGCAAAGGATGATTTCACGTGGAAAGCGATGGTGTTTGAAGGGGGATCTGTGCGGCATGCTGAACCTCAAAAATCCAAACGTCGCTAAGAACTTCAGTTACTGCAACAGTCCCGCGTGCGGTCACCGGCATCGCACCAAAGGCAACCAAATCTACCGCGCCCGGGGCGTCAATTGTGAGTTTATAACGATGGTGTGCGCCCGGGGACCTATTCTGCCGCTGGCTTAAGGCTGGCCATCAGGTGATGGAACTTCTCACCCTGCACGGCAACATGCGCGCGCATTACGGATGCAGCCGTTTCGCCGTCCCCATCCTCAAGTGCCACCTCGATGGCCTTATGCTCCGCCATGGATTGTTTCATCCGCCCCCTCAAACGAAGCTGAACGCGTCGGAAAGGTTGCAATCTATGGTGTAGTCGAAGGCATTCCTGCTGAAGAAAACTGTTGCCCGACTGGCGATAGAGGATCGCGTGAAATCGCTCGTTTTCACGGAAGTGACCATCGGAATCCTGCGCCTCGACGGCTGCGTTACAGCGCGCATTGGTCTCGTGAAGATCGCGAAGCGCATCGTCGGTGATCCTTGAAGCCGCGAGCCTTGCGCAGATCGCTTCTAATTCGGCCATGACCTCGAACATCTCGATCAGCTCGACCGGCCCAGGCTGGCGCACAAAGACGCCGCGCCGCGGCAATTGCTCGACCAATCCCGATTGGGTCAGTCGCAAAAGCGCCTCGCGTACAGGGGTCCTCGAAACCGAGAAACGCTTCGCGAGCTGTACCTCGTCGAGCCTCTCTCCATCGGCGAACGTGCCGTCGAATATCAAACCTTCAAGCTGGTCAGCAATGATATCGGCGCGCTTCCTCTCCATGATTTGTATGTAGTTTCAGGGTGTAAAAAGTGCAAGATGGTTTCTTTTGTATACAATAATATTGACTTCGAACACATATAAAGTATGCCAAGAATTAGCCCGATCGCGAATCGGGGACTCAACGGGAGGAACCCATGACCATGAAACTTACCGCCACAGTGACCGCTGCCGCCCTCTTCGCGGGCGCACTTGGCGCAAACGGCACCGAACTTCGCCTGTCTCATCAATGGTCCGACAAGGATATCCGCCATAAGGTGGCGAAGATCATCGCCGACGACGTGGCTTCCGCGAACGTCGATCTCGACATCAAGATTTTCCCCACTCAATCGCTTTTCAAGGCACGCGAGCAGTACAAGCCCCTGTCCCGCGGTCAGCTTGACATGACCGTCCTGCCGCTCAGCTATGCGGGCGGTCAGCAACCAGCCTTCAACCTGACGCTGATGCCTGGTCTGGTTAAGAACCATGACCACGCCGCGCGGCTTTCCGAGAGCCCTTTCATGGAAGCACTCGAAGCCAAGATGGCCGATGACGACGTGATGGTGCTGGTGCACGGCTACTTGGCGGGCGGCTTCGCGGGCAAGGAAAAGTGCATCACCAAGCCCGAGGACATCGCCGGGCTGCAGACACGCGCGGCGGGCAAGGCGTTTGAGCAAATGCTTGCGGGCGCAGGTGCGTCCATCGCGTCGATGGCGTCTTCGGAAATCTACAACGCAATGCAGACCGGCGTTCTGGATGCAGCCAACACGTCTTCGTCGTCCTTTGTGTCATTCCGCATTTACGAACAGGTCGCTTGTTATACGCCAGCGTCGGATGTTGCACTCTGGTTCATGTATCAGCCGCTTTTGATGAACAAGTCGACCTTCGAGGGGCTGAACGAAGACCAGCAGAATACCCTGATGGCGGCGGCCGAGAAAGCCGAGGCTTTCTATCTTGAAGAAGCAAAGAAGGAAGACGCCGCCTCGGTCGAGGTCTTCCGCAAGGCCGGTGTTGAAATCGCCGCGATGACGCTCGAGGATTTCGAGGCCTGGCGCGCGATTGCGCAGGAAACGTCCTATAAGGCGTTCCTCAATGACGTTCCTGACGGACAGGAGCTTCTAGACAAGGCCTTCGCAGTAGAGTGATCGGCAAGGGGCGGCGGTCGCGTCGTCCCACCCAAATCAGATGACAAACGATGGAGGACCCCATGGCGGTCCAGAGCTCGGCGGTGGTTGCCCGCACCGGCAACAACCCCTTCTTGCGTGCCGTTGCAGCAATTTCAACAGTCGCAGGATGGTTCTCGGCGGGCATGATCGTTGCCGCCGTGCTGATCACTTGCCAGATGA
Organism: uncultured Paracoccaceae bacterium; assembly: GCA_938049225.1. Lineage (GTDB taxonomy): Bacteria > Pseudomonadota > Alphaproteobacteria > Rhodobacterales > Rhodobacteraceae > Halovulum. The sequence continues at coordinate 5,004 of CALICM010000050.1, read as the reverse complement.
TCTATGTGCGTTTCGTGTTGAACGGCTCGACCGTCTGGCAGACCGAAGCTGTTGTCTACCTCGTGATCGGAGCAACTCTGATAGGCCTGCCTTATGTGCAGCGCTTACGCGGCCATGTGAACGTCGATCTCATTCCGCTTGCGCTTGCGCCGAAGCCGCGGCTGGTGATGTGTATCGTCACGCTGAGCCTGTCCATTCTGATTGTCGGCGTGATGCTTTTCTACGGCTACGAATACTGGCATTTCGCTTGGGACCGTGGCTGGCGGTCGGACACGGTCTGGGGCGTCCGGCTGTGGATCCCGTATCTCGCGTTGCCGGTTGGGTTTGGCCTTCTGCTTTTGCAGCTCGTGGCTGACCTCGTGGCGGTATTGATCGGCGTCGACAAGCCCTTCGGACTGGAGGACCCCTGATGGACCCGCTCCTGCTCGGCGCTCTCGTCGCCATCGTAACCATCATCGTTCTGTTTTCCGGCGTCTCGGTCGCTCTTGGCTTGCTGATCGTCTCGGCCGGGTTCCTGATCATTTTTGACGGGATGCGCTCGCTTGAACTCTTGCCCGAAATCATGTTCGGCAAACTCGACAATTTCGCGCTTCTCTCGATTCCGATGTTCATCATTATGGGGGCGGCCATTGCGTCAACCCGGGCCGGGGCCGATCTTTACGAGGCGTTGGAACGCTGGCTGACACGCGTTCCCGGCGGCCTCGTTGTGTCCAACCTTGGCGCCTGCGCTCTATTCTCGGCAATGTCGGGCTCGTCGCCCGCCACCTGTGCGGCCATCGGCAAGATGGGTATCCCCGAGATGCGCAAGCGTGGCTATCCCGATGCAGTCGCCGCGGGCTCCATTGCGGCGGGCGGCACGCTTGGGATTCTCATTCCGCCATCGGTGACAATGATCGTCTATGGGATCGCGACCGAAACCTCGATCGGACGGCTGTTCCTTGCGGGAGTCGTACCGGGGCTGATGCTGGTGGGCCTGTTCATGGCATGGTCGCTTTATTCGACGTGGCGGTCGGGGGATGCGGCCGTGTTGTCTGCGGGCAGCTACACCTGGCGGCAGAAGTTCGAGATCCTGCCCCGCGTTTTACCGTTCATCGCGATCATTCTCGGCGTCCTCTACGCTATGTATGGCGGGATCGCGACCCCATCTGAGACCGCGGCGGTCGGCGCACTTCTGTGTCTGCTGATCGCGATGATCATCTACAAATTATGGAACCCCGCAGATCTCTGGGCCGTGCTGCGCGACAGCACCAGGGAATCGGTGATGATTCTCTTCATCATCGGTGCTGCGGGAGTGTTCAGCTACATGCTGTCGTCGCTCTTCATTACTCAATCCATAGCCGAGTGGATTGGCACGCTGGATGTAAACCGCTGGGTGCTGATGGGCGCGATCAACGTCTTTCTGCTGATCGCGGGCTTCTTCCTGCCCCCGGTTGCCGTGATCCTGATGGCCGCGCCTATCCTGTTGCCGATCATCATCGCGGCCGAGTTCGATCCGATCTGGTTCGCCGTCGTCCTGACCATCAACATGGAAATTGGCCTGATCTCGCCGCCCGTTGGGTTGAACCTCTACGTCATCAACGGCATCGCGCCCGAGATTTCACTGAAAACCATCCTTAAAGGGTCGCTGCCCTATGTGGCCTGTATGGTGATCGCCATCCTGCTTTTGTGCCTCTTTCCGGGACTGGCCACCTGGCTGCCCGACACCGTTATGGGACCGTTGATATGACGATGTTGAGCGACCTGCTGTCGACAGTTTTCGATCGCCGCGTCCGCTTCAAAGTGCCGAAAGGTGAGGACGCAAGATCGACCGAAGAACTCGCTGATGCACTCGTCGGCGCTGCTGGCGAAAGGTCCGGGCGCGCCCTGGGTGGGCGGATACTCGACCGTTACGACGCCATGAGCGATGCAGAGAAGGTCAGGTTTTTCCGGCACCTCACAGACGCAATGGACATTGATCCCGGAGCCGTGCGCGAATGCCTCGCAACCTACGAGGCAGAGCCAGGAAAGAGGACCTACCGGGCCTTCATGGAAGCGTCTGAACCCCGGCGGCAGGCACTCATCCGCAGTCTTAACGGAGTGCCGGGCGCCACGGGTCGGCTGGTGAAGATGCGGGCCGACCTCTTGCGCCTTTGCGCGGGCGAGCCGCAGCTTGCGGCGCTTGATCTCGATTTCCGGCATCTCTTCGCGTCGTGGTTCAATAGAGGTTTCTTGGTGCTTCGCCCGATCAACTGGGAGAGCCCTGCACATATCTTGGAGAAGATCATCGCCCACGAGGCAGTCCACGCCATCGACAGTTGGGACGATCTTCGCAGGCGATTGGAGCCGTCAGATCGACGTTGCTTTGCCTTTTTCCACCCGGCCATGCCGGACGAACCGCTGATCTTCGTTGAAGTCGCGCTGACCAAAGGCGGAGCAGGCTCGGTTCAGACACTCCTTTCTGAAGAGCGTGACATATTGCCTGCAGAGGAGGCGAACGCCGCCGTGTTCTACTCGATCTCGAATTGCCAGGCGGGGCTCGCAGGCATCTCTTTTGGCAATTCACTGATCAAGCAAGTGGCCTCCGACCTGTCTGCAGAACTGCCGGGATTGAAAACGTTCGTCACACTCTCACCCATTCCGGGTTTCGCGGTGTGGCTTGCCGAGCGGATGACGGACTTTGAGGCCGACGACCTGTGCGCACTGGCGGCACACTACCTGACCGAGGCCAAGCGTTCTGACGGGATGCCGCTTGATCCGGTGGCGCGTTTTCATCTTGGCAACGGTGCGCAGATCCACCGCGTTCACGCCGCCGCCGACATGTCTGAGAAGGGCATCCGTCAATCCCACAGCGTGATGGTCAACTACCGCTACGACCTGAACAAGGTTTCCGTAAATCACGAACATTTCGCGACCACGCATGCGGTCTCGGTGTCACCAGAGATTCGGTCGCTGTCCGCGATCGCTGCTAAACTCATGACCGTAGAGGCCCACTGATGCCAAACCCTCTTTATGATCAGCTTTTCGGAGTTCATGCGGGTAAGACGACGCCGTTTCTGCACTTGCAGGACGGTTCAACGATCAACCATGCCGAGTTTTTGGCGTCTGCCGCTCAGATTGCCCACGTGCTTGGGCAATCAGGTATGACACCCGGCGACCGCCTGGCAGCACAAGTCCAGAAGTCGCCCGAGGCACTGGCGCTCTATGCTGCCTGTGTTCAGGCAGGCATTGTCTTCCTGCCCTTGAATACGGCCTACACAACCGAAGAACTAACCTACTTCATAGAAAACAGCGGTGCAAAAAAAGTTGTTTGCGACAAATCAGACGAGCCGCAACTATTGCCCATCGCAGAGAGCCTGGGCGCCCAGCTTGAAACCCTGAACGCAGATGGCAGCGGCACGCTAACCGACCATGCGGCGACGATGCCGGTGGACTTTCCGACCGTCGCACGAGATCCCGATGATCTTGCCGCGTTTCTTTATACATCCGGCACGACGGGCCGGTCAAAGGGCGCGATGCTCACCCAGAAAAACCTGTTGTCGAATGCACTGACTCTCTGCGATTTGTGGCGATTCACCTCGGACGACGTGCTTTTGCACGCGCTTCCCATCTTTCACACGCACGGGCTCTTTGTGGCTACGAATGTCACGCTTGCTGCGGGCGGCGCGATAATCTTCCTGCCGAAATTCGACCTCGATCAGATGATCGGTCTGATGCCCAAGGCTACGACCATGATGGGTGTGCCGACCTTTTACACGCGGCTTTTGGACGATCTGCGGTTTACCCGTGATCTGACAGCGCACATGCGGTTGTTCGTCTCCGGAAGTGCCCCGCTTCTGACCGATACCCATCTTCAGTTCGAGGCCCGCACCGGGCACCGCATCCTCGAACGCTACGGCATGACAGAAACAAACATGAATACCTCGAACCCCTATGACGGCGAGCGTCGCGCCGGGACCGTCGGCTTCCCGTTGCCGGGTGTCGAACTCAAGATTACAGATCCGAACGGCGGCGAGGCTTTGCCGCAGGGCGGGGTGGGCCAGATCGAAGTGCGGGGCCCGAATGTTTTCAAGGGTTACTGGAAGATGCCTGAAAAGACCGCCACCGAACTCCGCGAGGATGGTTTCTTCATCACCGGCGATCTCGCCCGGATCGATGAGGATGGATACGTCCATATCGTCGGACGCAATAAAGACCTAATCATTTCGGGTGGCTACAACATCTACCCCAAGGAGATCGAGTTGATACTCGACGAACAGCCTGGCGTTAAGGAGAGCGCGGTGATCGGTGTGCCGCACTCGGATTTCGGGGAAACGGTGCTGGGGCTGATCGTTCCCGAACCCAACGCTGAACCTGATCTCGGTACCATAGCTGAGGCGGCAAAGAAGTCACTTGCCCGTTTCAAGCACCCTAAAAAGCTGATCCTGATCGATGAACTCCCACGCAACACCATGGGTAAGGTACAGAAGAATACTCTACGGGACGGATATCGGGACATCTTCGCACCCGCAGTTTCTCAATCTAGCGCGAAATGAGAATTACGCTCTGCGGGCCTGCGCCTGGTTTAGCACACCAAACGTGGCCCTCATTGGTTGGCTAGCTGTGGATCCTTAACAGGTTGTACCGGTTGAAGCCCAATCGTATGATTGGACGCTTTGATTTTAACGCGCAGTGAGGTCTGTGCCAATTGTGGAGATGGGTCCAGATGGTTAGATCAACGGCGCGCTGGTCCAAGGTTTGATAGGTGCGGGCATAGGCCCGCTCGCGCAGAGCGGTTTGAATGAGCATGTCTGCCTTGCCATTGGTTTTCGACGTGTAGGGTTTGGTGCGGATATGCCTGATTTCCTGTTCGGTCAGGCGGCCCTGAAGGCGTGGGATTTGCAGCAAGGAGCTATGCCCAAAAGTTGGTGACGGCGTGATCAGGCGGCGGTTTGAATTTGTTTGATCCCGTCGATGAATGCAATGCCTTGGATGATCTCGGGCATACGGTTGGCACCGTTCAGTTTCTGCCATTTCCCCTGGGCTGAC
>CALICM010000049.1 GCA_938049225.1 uncultured Paracoccaceae bacterium | reverse complement strand
AAATCCATTTGGATCAGGCAAGGTGGTGATGGTATCTCTCGTCATGTGGCATATCCCTTTCTCCGCGAGAATTGCGGCGCGTCAACACCGCCATGATATGCCGCCCCTCAGGGCCATCACCAACTTTCAGCTATTGCTCCTGCCGCGCCACGCCCCCGTGCGCTAAAGCGCGGGGTACCTTGGACGTGACGCTTTTGATCTTTGTGGTGCGAGCGGTGGGATTGCGCAGCCTTTGGCGGTAGGCGGTTGTTACCGTGCGGCTTCGAGGCGGTCGAGGTTTTCGGTCATCTGCGCGACAAAACCTTCGGGGTTATCTGTTCCAGGAAAGAAGAGGACCGAGGTGAGCCCTGCGGCCTGGGTGGCCGCTTCGGCCTCGGGATGGGGTGGGGCTTGCCAGAGGATGATTTTGGCATCGGTGGTCAGGCGTGCCAGATCCTTGGGCGCAGGGGCTTGGCCCGGCGTCCAGGCGATATCGGTCATTCTGAGATCATAAGCGCGGGCGAAATACTCAAAGCCGCTATGGTCGGCAAGGACCTTTGTGCCCACGAAGGTGCTGGCACGGGCGTGCAAGGCGTTCAGCTGTTGGGTAAGCGTCGTGAGGCGGCTGTCAATCGCTGCGGCCTGATCTGGCGTGAGGCGCTTGAGCGCTGTCGCGATGGCGGCCGCCTGTTGCGCGGCTTGGCTAAAGTCGAGCCAGACAAGGGGGGCGATGCCAGCATGCGAGTGTTCCCCATCATTGCCGTGCGTGTGCGTCAGGCCCTGGGCAGTCGCGATATATGCGTCCTGGAACGCCCGGCTGGTGTTCACGGTGCGGGCCCGGGGGAGTGAGGTTTTGGCCGTCCATTTGGCGAACTCGGCGCCGTTGAGCAGGATCAGGTCACTGGATTGGATCTGCGCGATCTGGGCAATGCTGGGGCGCCACAGCGCGGGGTCGATGCCCGGTGGGACCGGGTAGAGCACCGTGATGGCATCCCCGCCGAGGGTTTTGGCCATGCTCGCCAGGGGGCCGTTCACGGTCGTGACCGTTTGCGCCGCGACGGGGGTGCAGGCCAGCGCCACAAGAAGGGCGAGCCACCTCATTGGGCCACGCCCAGGTCGGCGGGGGTCAAAAGCCAATAGTCTTGGTGGCCTTGATCGGTCTCTACCTCGACCACCAGACCCTTTGCGGCCGCTTGCGGTAGCGGGAGGCGGGTTTCACCGTCCGCGTCGAGCGGTGCCGTAAGCAGCACGGTCGATGCCTGATCCAGCAGGCGGATCTCGCCCAGCTTTGCCGGGTTACCGTTGGAAAACTTGGCTTCGACCACCACTTCGCTGCCCTCGGCATAGGCATAAATCACCAAGCGGTGGGCTTGGGCGGGCAGCGCTGTTAGCGCCAAAAGGAGCGTCAGGGTTCTTAGGGCCATGGTTCGAAATGTACCCAGATCACGGCGCCCAATTCCACGGGCTTTTCGACGCCCTCATAGGGCAAAGTGTAGTCCGCTTCGGTGAGTGCTGCAAAACCCCACCAGCCAGGGCCGGGTGGGGTGTAGGTGAACACCCCATTTGCATCCGCGATGACCGTTTGCGTGATCATCAAATCCGAGGGCGCGGTGACGCTTTCGGTGTTCCAATACTCAACCTCGACCGTCGCCCCCGGGGCAGGGGCGCCGCCAGTTTTGACAACACCTTGGAATGCGTTGCCTTGCCAAAGACCGAAGGGGCGCGTGATGGGGACGATCTCGGTCGGCAAGCCCAGTTCGGTGTCCCAGCCGGTGTCATCGCCAAAAGCGCCGATGACGGTCTTGGTGTGGTGGACGATAAAGACATCCTCGGCCGGTTCCCAGTAGGGCTGCGGTTCCATCGCGATTGCATAGGCGCCGGGTCGGGTGAGGGGTACTTTGGCAGTAAAGGCAGGTTCGTTAAAGACCTGCGTCGGGGTCAGCGTGTCGGTCAGATCGGTTTCAGTCCCGTTCACATACAGCGTCACCCGTGCTGGGGCGGCCAGCGGCATGCCGAATTGCTCGAACGGGTGGAGGAAGGCGAAGGTCACGTCCAGGCTGCGCCCATCCTGCTGGCTGACCATCGCAGTTTGCGGCAGGACAAACCCGAAATGTGCTACGGCGGGCAAAGGCAAACACAGCAAGAACGCGAAAAAAATACGGTGCATAACGCCATTTGTCCCCTAAGTAGTGATCAACCAAATCGCCAGATCGCCCATGCGATTGAACGTAGCGCCCAGCGCCAGGGCCACAAGAGCAATGGCAGCCAGGGTGACCAGAAAGATCTCGGCCAGCAGCATCCGCCCTATGGCCAAACGGTGGCAACCCAGGCGGGTGGCGGTGGCAACCTCGTCCGCGCGCAGTTTCAGGCTGAGGTAGACGGCCAACGCGACAGCAACCAACGCGGCGGCACCAACAACGACGAAAACGGCGTCCAGCACACGGCTAATGCGAAAGAGCGTGGCGAGGAGGCCTTGAACGACTTGATCGGGAACGACGATTTGCGTCGGCGCCTCCGGCGCCAGGTAACGCCCCCGCAGGATCGCGGCCGCGCGGCCGTCCCAGGGAATGGCGATCACCGCGCTGACGGGATAATCCTGGGGGGCGCCATGGAAGTGGAAGCTGTCGATGTTCTGGGGCGTGATCCGGGTGAACTGAGTTAAGGCGGCATTCGCGGTGACATTCCCGGCCTCGACCGAAACCGCCATATCCTGTTCGATCACATCGTCATGGCCATGGCCCAGCCCCTCGATTACCCAGGCGGTGTTGAGATCCACGAAAACCGCGTCATCATCAGCGGTGCCTGTTGGGGCCAGGGTGCCGGTGATTTGCATCTCGAGCGGGTAGCTGCCGGTCAGATCGAACAGATTCTCGGGGTCGGTGATCAGCAGATCGCCTGACTTTAGATCCAAGCGTTGGGCCGCGCGGGCGCCCAAGACAGCCTCGCCCAACGTGGCCAAGCCGCGGCCTTCTGCCAATTTCAGCCCGCGAAAGTCGAAGTAATCCAAGGTCGTGCCAACGACCGGCTGCTGACCAGCGGTGAAGCGAACATAAATCGGGATGGCGATGGCCAGATCGCTGTTCCAGACCGCCTCGGTCGCGGTCATGGTGACCGGCTGCGGGCGATCGGCGCTGAAATAGAGCCCGTTCATCATCAGATCCAGCGCCGAGCCACGGCTACCGACCATCAGCGGCGTGCTTTGGGCCCGGGCGGTGAGTTGCTCTTCGGCAGCCTCCAAGACCAGACGGGTGGCGATGGGGACGAACAGGATCAGCGCCAGGGCCAGGACCAGCACGGCGGTGCGGCCAAAGTTATGGCGCAGATAAGCAAGGGCGAGGAAGAACGCGCCGCTCATCGCGAGGTCCGGAAATTGGCGAAGTCGATGACGCGGTCAAAGCGGTCCAGCAGGGCGTGGTCGTGGGTCACCGCCAACAAGGTGGCGTTTTGGGCCGCGGCCTGTTCGAACAGCAGATCCAAGATCAGATCTTTGTTTTCGGGGTCCAAATTGCCCGTCGCCTCGTCCGCCAGCAACAGAGTTGGCTGGGTGATCAAAGCGCGGCAGATGGCAACGCGCTGCTGCTCGCCCTGGCTGAGCGCGGCGGGTTTGCGGGCGAGTTTGCCCGCAAGGCCGACGGCTTGGGCCAAATTTTTGGCGCGGACGCGCACATCGGCGGTCAACTCCAGCGCGTTGGTGATGCGGTAGGGGTAGAGGATGTTTTCGCCCGCCGTCAGATAGTCGATCAACGCGAAGTTTTGGAACACGAAACCAATCGTGCCGATCCGAAACGCACGCCGCGCCGGGTCCGGCAGGCGGCTTACGCAGGTGTCGCCAACATCGACGGTGCCGCTTTGCGGGATCAGCAGGCCGGCGACAAGGTTCAGCAGCGTGGTCTTGCCAGTGCCCGAGGGGCCGACGACCGCCACACGCTCCCCCTTGGTTACCGTCAAATCGGGAACCTCAAGCCGGAACCCACCGCCCGGGTGGGCGAAGGCGAGGTCGCGAAGGGATATCATGGGCGGGGTGATTCGAAAGCGTCAAAGAACAGCGGCGCGTCCTGCCGCCGCACTTGGTCCAGATCAAAGGCGGTCAGGCGCCATTCACCCGCCGCAGGGCCCAGCGCCAGCCGCGCGGCATAGGTGTTGATCCGCTCGTGCCGGTGGTCCGCGTGGCCGACGATACCGACCACGGTCCAGGTCGCCTGGATTTGGTAGCCCAGCGAGGTGCTTTCCAACAGGGACCAGTCGTCTAGGCGCAGGTCGGTGATCGTGGCCGTCCCAACCTCGGGATCCTCGGGGTTTTCAGGGCCACGTGCCTGAACCGCGCGCCGTTGCAGGTAAAGGTCCGTCAGCAAATCGGTGGCCACGGCCGTCGCGAGGCCATCATAGATCGCCCCTTCCTCGGTCTGACCAAACGCGTCATAGACCCGGGTCAGCAGGGTCGAGAGGACGGGTTCAATGGCCGCCTCCGGCAGCCTGGCCGCCGCCTGACCGGTGTCCGGGCGCAGCACTGTTGGCGTGTCGGTCCAGGGTCGGACGGTCCAGACCACCACCCCAACCAGCACCGCCAAAGCCAGCACGACCAAGCGGCCCATTATGCGTTCAAACCTGCGAAAATCAGTCATGGGATCTGAGTACCCCGCCCCATGCCGCAGGGCAACGCGACACACACGGGCTCAGATGCGGGGCGGCGCCCGCTCGCCCGCCAAGACGTGCGCTGGCAGCGTGTTCTCAGGCGGTGAGAGCGGGCAGACAAAGGCGTCGTTCCAGGCGCAAGACGGCGTGTATGCGAAGTTGAAATCCAGGATCAGCTTGCCATCCGCTGCCAGTCCTAAATCCGCCCCCTTGATCGCATCCGCCAGATAGCGCCCACCGCCGAAGGTCGCGTCACCGTTGCTCGCATCGCGAAAGGGCAGGAACAGCCCGCCACCATAGCCGGTGATCCAATAGACAGTCAGCTCGGCACCACCGACAGGTTCCAACCCAAGAGTTCGCGCAAGCGGCCGCATGGCCAAAGTGCCATCAGCCCCCAGATCATGCGTCGTTTCTGGACCCGTCACCGGCTGCAGGTCCACCGCAAACCGCCAGGCGGGATCATAAGAAAACACCTCGATGCCCGGGAACCCAGCGCGGTGAGCGTCGCCGAGGGGCGAGACCGCGTGGCCGCGAAACATGTCCGACCGCACCCGAACCCAAAGCGCATGCGCGGCAGCCGGGTCCGGCGCCTGCCGCACCTGGGCGTAAAGATCATTGATCCGCCGCCGCCAATCCGCCAACGCATAGGACGCGGGTCCTTTGAATACACCGTCCATCCTGCAGTCCCCCCTTGCGCGGGCCGCTATAGGCATTAATGCCGCGGTGCAATAGAAACTTGTGCCCGTGATCCTGTCGGGCGGTCGCGGCGGAATAGGTGGCCTCGCCACGATCGTGAAGTTGGTTTTCCCTGGTGCTAATCGAGATCCAGTCGGGAAGCTATCTGGTCGAGGATGTCTACCGGCAGACTTAGGATCCGCTGGCGATCTTCCTAATTATCGTAACCTTCGTCGCCCTCGGCGACATCGAAGTGGCCGACATCTGGGCTTGCGCTGCGCAGCCGCAGATAGCCCAGCACACGACCGTCCCGCTGGGGGTCGACAACCAGCACTTCGCCCTCGAACACGCTGAAGTTCGTCAACTCTTCGATATTCGTGAAATGCGACACCACCAGTAGCGGCCCGGACCCGTCGCCCCCATCCCAGCTCAAAACCAGCTCTTTCAGGCCCTTCACATCTGGGGCACCTTGCAACGACAGCAACAGATTCAGATCGGCGTTGGTCTCGATCGGTACCGCTTCGGCATACTCAGGATCCACCTGCGCGAAACCAACTTTCAGGTTCTCAACCGTCTGTTGGTTACGACACCATTGGCTGACAACAACTTGACCCGGGGCAATCCCGTTCGAGGCCATCAGATTACCCAGGTTCTGCATATCCGCCATGCCTTCGGGGCTCATGACCCGCTGGTTCTCGCAATCCGTCGGGGCGACATCCTTGATGTCCAGTTTGCTCCAATCCGTGGGGCCATGGCGCATCAAGAACACCAGATCGGGGCGGGTGAACATCTCGCCGATCATCTGCCAGGGCTCGAACCGCAGCGTGTCCGCGTCCTCGCCGCTGCTGCCGGGGGCCGAGACTTCGGCATACATCTCGCCCATATGGGTCGAGATTTGGCGCATATTGGGTTCCTTGTTTTCAGCCAGTGCGACACTCGCTGACATCAAAAGCGCCGCACCAGCAGTAACGGCGGCAACGGGACGATAGATCATAAGGTAAGAACTCCGGTCGGGCGGAATAGCCTGCTGCAGTGCAATATAGCAGCTGGCAGACGGTTTGCCAGGGCGCGCTTGATCAAATCCCTGCAACCATCAAACGGTTGCCTACAAAAGCGGCAAAGCATCACGGCTTGCAATTCGCCTAGCGATTTGAAACGCTTCGTGGAAAGGAGTTCCCTGGGGTGAAAGCACAATTCTTCAATGAAATGTACGTCGGCGACGACGTTCGCGCCCCCTATGCCGGGCTGCTCAATTGGCTCGAGAATACCCCACCCGAAGAACTGGCCCAAAAACGCGCCGAGGCCGAGACGCTGTTCCGCCGCATCGGCATCACCTTTGCTGTTTATGGCAGCGAGGATACGACCGAGCGGCTGATCCCCTTTGACATGATGCCCCGGGTTTTCACCGACCCCGAATGGCGCAAGCTTGAGGCCGGGGTCAAACAACGCGCCCGGGCGCTGAACGCCTTTCTGTGGGACATCTACCATCGGCGCGAGATCATTCGGGCGGGTAAGCTGCCCGGCGATCTGGTGTGGCGGAACGAGGCTTTCGAGCCATCGGTCATCGGCATCTCGCCCGCGCGTGGGGTCTATAGCCATGTGGTGGGCGTCGATCTGGTGCGCACCGGACCGGAAGAGTTTTTCGTGCTCGAGGACAACTGCCGCACCCCCTCGGGTGTGTCCTATATGCTGGAAAACCGCGAGATCATGATGCGCCTGTTTCCCGCGCTGTTCCGCGAAAACCGCATCCGCCCGGTCGACGATTACCCGCATGCACTGCGCCGCACCTTTTCCTCGGTCGCGCCAAAGAAATGCGACGGCGATCCGGTGATCGCGATCCTAACGCCGGGATCGTTCAACTCAGCCTACTACGAACACTCGTTCCTGGCCGATCAGATGGGCGCGGAACTGGTCGAAGGGCAGGATTTGTTCGTTGATGGGGATTTCGTCTATATGCGCACCACCCGCGGCCCCCAACGGGTCGACGTGATCTATCGGCGGATCGACGACGCCTACATAGACCCGCTGTGCTTCCGCCCCGACAGTCTGTTGGGTATTCCGGGGCTGATGAATGTCTACCGCTCGGGCGGGGTGCAGATCTGTTCGGCCCCCGGGGCGGGTGTGGCCGATGACAAAGCGATCTATACCTATGTTCCGGATATGGTGCGGTTCTACCTGGGCGAGGAGCCGATCTTGCAGAACGTGCCCACCTGGAAATGCGCGGATCCGTCGGACCTGAAATACGTGCTGGAGCATCTATCCGAACTGGTGGTGAAAGAGGTCCACGGCTCGGGCGGCTACGGTATGCTGGTTGGCCCGGCAGCAACAAAGGCCGAGGTCGAGGCTTATGCACTTAGGATCAAATCCGACCCCGGGGATTTCATCGCCCAGCCCACGTTGGCGCTGTCGACCAGCCCCACCTTCGTCGACAGCGGTCTTGCGCCGCGCCACGTCGACCTGCGCCCCTATTGCTTGGTCGGGTCCGAGGTGCATCTGACCCCAGGTGGTCTAACCCGGGTCGCGCTGATCGAGGGGTCGCTGGTGGTCAACTCCAGCCAAGGTGGCGGGGTGAAAGACACCTGGGTCATGGCGGGATAACCCATGCTCAGCAGAACCGCCGAAAACCTGTACTGGACCGCACGCTATATGGAGCGCGCCGATACCACCGCCCGGCTGCTTGAAATGGGTCATCGGATGCAACTAATGCCCACCGCCGATGGCGGTTTAGGCAGTGAATGGACCTCGATCCTGGCCGCCTCGGGCACCTCGGCCGGGTTTGACGAGAAATATGGCGAGGCGGTCGACCATAACGTGATCAGCTATATGGTCTTTGATCCCGCGAACCCCTCAAGCATCCGCAGTTGCCTGACGGCGGCCCGCAACAACGCCCGTTCGGTCCGCACAGCGCTTACGACCGAGGTCTGGGAAGCGCTGAACCGCGCCTATCTTGAGTTCAACGATCTTGAGCGCACGCCGCGCTCGCAACTCGACCTGCCCCAGGTCTGCGACTGGACCCGGCGTCAGTCTGCCCTGCTGCGCGGCTGTTTCGACAACACCCAGCTTCAGGACGAGGGGTTTCACTTCTTCAACCTAGGCTATGCGATCGAGCGGTCCGACAATACCGCCCGCCTTTTGGACGTCAAATACTATGTGCTGCTGCCCACTATCGATATGGTCGGTGGCGGGGTGGACAATTACCAATGGGCGACGCTGCTGCGCGCCCTATCCTCGCACCGCAGCTATCACTGGACCTATGGCGGCGATTACGCGCCGCGCACCATCGCGCATTTCCTGATCTTGAACCGCAGTTGCCCCCGGGCACTGATCTACAGCGTGACCGAGGCCGAGCAACACCTGAACGAACTGGCGCAAATGCATGGGTGCCGCACCGAGGCGACCTCGCTCGCCGCTGGGCTGTTGGGGGAATTGGCCGAGGCGGACATCGCCGATATCATCGACCAGGGGCTGCATGAATTTCTGACAGGTTTCGTTCAACAGAACGGGCGTTTGGGCAACGAGATCGCGCGCAGCTATCTGTTCGGAAAGGTCTAAGAGAAATGCATCTGACCGTCGAACACACCACCACTTACAGCTTTGAAAGCCCACGCGCGCGGGTGGTGCAAAGCCACCGTATGACGCCTGCGGCCTCGCTATGCCAGCAAGTCGCCCGGTGGGAGGTCACATGCGATGGGGCGCATTTTGGGGCGGACTTCACGGATGGGGCCGGGGACCATATCACGACCATGACACTGGCGGGGCCGGTGACTCAATTGGCGATTCATGTGAGCGGGGCGGTGCGAACGACCGACACCGCAGGGGTCCTGCGAGGTCATAAAGAGGTTGTCGCCCCCGACGTCTATTTGCGCAAAACCCGCACCACGGCCCCCGGTGTCGGGCTGGCGAAACTGGCGGACCGACTGGCGGAGCAGGATCCGCGCACGCTGGAAGCGGCCCACGAGATGACCAATTTGGTCGCCGACACGGTGGTCTATACCCCCGGCGCCACCGATGCGCAGATCACGGCGGCCGAGGTGGTGGATCTGGGCCATGGGGTGTGCCAGGACCAGACCCAAGTGCTGATCGCCATTGCCCGCATGCTGGGCGTGCCAGCGCGCTATGTGACTGGCTATCTGTTCTCGGACGCCCAGGGCAACGCGCATGAAGCCAGCCACGCCTGGGCCGAGCTTTACGTGCCCGATCTAGGTTGGGTCGGCTTTGACGCCACAAACCGCTGCTGCCCGGATGAACGCTATATCCGGTTGGGCTCGGGCATGGACGCCCTTGATGCAGCGCCGATCCGTGGAATTTCGCTTGGCGGCGGCGCGGAAATGCTGGATATCTCGGTCAATGTGGCGGCACAGCAGTGACCGCGCCTGACCGGAGACGACATGACCTATTGCGTGGGCCTTCTTCTGAACGAGGGCATGGTTTTCCTCAGCGACACACGGACCAACGCGGGGATCGACAATATATCGACCTATCGCAAACTTTTCGTTTTCGAGGAGCCGGGCGAGCGGATCATCGTGATCCAAACCGCAGGCTCGCTGTCGGTCACCCAGACCGTCATCGCCAAGCTGCGCGAGGCGGATGAGGACCCCGATGCCTCGCCCTATCCATCGATCATGCAAGCGCCGACGATGCTGCGCATGGTCGAGATCGTCGGCCAGGTGCTGTCCGATGTGACCGCCGACATCTCGGCCAAAGTGGATCGAATGAGCCAATCCGCCACCGCCTCAATGATCATCGGAGGGCAGCGCAAAGGCGGCTCGCCGCGATTGTTCCTGGTCTATCCAGAAGGCAATTTTATCGAGGCGACGGAAGATACGCCCTATCTGCAAATCGGCGAGCACAAATACGGCAAACCAATCCTGGACCGCGTTGTGACGCCCGAAACCTCGCTGGAAGACGCGCGCAAGGCGGTGCTTTTGTCGATGGACAGCACGTTGCGCTCGAACCTGTCGGTGGGCATGCCGCTGGATCTGCTGACCGTGCTGACCGACACTTGCCAGGTGCAGCATCAAACCCGGATCGAGGCGAATGACGCGGCTTTCCAAGAGATGTCCCACGCCTGGTCCAAGGCGCTGCGCGAGAGCTTCACGTCCGTCCGATGATCGATGACTGGACGGATCTGACCGCGGCCGTCACCCACCTGTGCGCCCCTTTCGACAACAGCTATTGGAACGGGCTGGAAGCCGCTGGCGCCTATCCCGACGCTTTTGTGCAAGCGCTGAGCGAGGCTGGCTATCTGGCCGCGCTGATCCCCGAAGAATTCGGCGGCTCAGGCCTGCCCCTGGCGGCGGGGGGCGCTATTCTCGAGGCAATCCATGCCTCGGGCGGCAACGCGGCGGCCTGCCATGCGCAGATGTACACCATGGGGGCGGTGGTGCGGCACGGT
This sequence comes from uncultured Paracoccaceae bacterium, assembly GCA_938049225.1. GTDB lineage: Bacteria > Pseudomonadota > Alphaproteobacteria > Rhodobacterales > Rhodobacteraceae > Halovulum. The sequence continues at coordinate 51,281 of CALICM010000049.1, read as the reverse complement.
TCGGCCGCGCAAAAAGAACGGTATCTGCCGCAAATCGCCAGCGGTGCGCTGCGCTTGCAGGCTTTTGGTGTGACCGAGCCTGGGACCGGGTCGGACACCACGCAATTGCGCACTCGGGCCGAACGGCGGGGCGATGTGTTTGTTGTAAATGGTCAAAAGGTTTGGACCAGCCGGGCGATGCACTCGGATCTGATGCTGCTTTTGGCGCGCACAACGCCGTTGGACCAGGTAGCGCGGCGGTCCGAGGGTCTGTCGGTCTTTTTGGTCGATATGCGCGACGCCCTGGGCAAGGGGCTTACGATCCAGCCGATCGAGACGATGATCAACCACAACACCTGTGAAGTCTTCTTCGAGGATCTGGAAGTTCCAGCCGATGCGTTGATCGGTAAACTGGGCCAGGGATTGCGCTGTATCATGACCGGAATGAATGCCGAACGGGTGCTTATCGCCTATGAGTGCTTGGGCGATGCCGCCTTCTTTCTGCGCCGCGCAGTGGCATATGCGGGCGAGCGCGAGGTGTTCGGCCGACCGATCGGACAAAACCAGGGGATCCAGTTCCCGCTGGCCCGGGCGCATGCCCAAACCGAGGCAGCCCGGTTGATGGTGCATCGCGCCGCGGATGTTTTTGAAAGCGGTGCGGATTGTGGGGCCGAGGCGAATATGGCGAAGCTGCTGGCGTCCGAGGCCGCCTGGGCGGCGGGCGAGGCGGCGATAACCACCTTTGGCGGCTATGCTTTCGCACGCGACTATGGGATCGAGCGGAAGTGGCGCGAAACGCGGTTGTACCAGACAGCGCCGATTTCAACCAATATGATCCTGGCCTATCTCGGCCAACATGTGCTGGGCTTGCCGCGATCCTATTGATCCAAAGGTGACCCCGTTCCGGGGTCAAGTCTAATCTCCCCACCCCGCGGTGCGCGGGGTGGGGCTGTGGGCGCCTGGTTTGTATCGTTGTCGTTGGGTGGTCGGCCGAGAAGAACGGCTCAGGGCGCTGTCGCCTCGGCCAGCATGGCTTGCCGCCCATCTGGCGTGGCGGCCCAGAGGGTCAGGCCGGTGTCCGTTTGCGCAGCATTCAAGGTGAAAGGCGCGTCGTGGAACACAGGGGCAGTGGCGCGGTAGGTGAAAGTTTTGATCGGCTTAAGATCGGCGGCCATGTTCATGAGCAGCGTGGCGATCAGGGGACCATGGACCACCAGACCCGGATACCCCTCGACCCTGCGGCAATAGTCGAGGTCGTAGTGGATCCGATGGGCGTTGAAAGTCAGGGCAGAGTAGCGGAACAGCAACGCGATATTTGGGGTGATCGTGCGGCTGACCTGGGGGGTCAGGTCAGGCGGGGCGGGTCTGGGCTGGGGGTCGCCGGGCACCGGATGATCGCGGTAAACAATGTGGTGATCCTCGGTCACGGCCTGATCGAGACGGTGACGGACGGTGACAAAGCACAAAGGGCCGCTTTGGCCCTTTTTGAGGGTAACGTCTTCGATGGTTGAGACGCGCTCGATGGTATCCCCGATGCGCAGGGGCGCGTGAAATCGCACCTTGCCGCCCGCCCACATACGGCGCGGCAGGGCGACGGGCGGGATAAATCCGCCGCGTTCGGGGTGGCCATCATGGCCCAGCGCGGCGGTTGGCGCTTCAGAGGGGAAGTAAAGCCAATGCCAGAGCGGTGGCAGCGGATCCCCGACGGCGAGGGTTGGGAGGCCCCCCAAGGTCGCCTGCATTTGCCGGGCCGGGCGCGCGATGAGTGTGTCTTGCGCAACCTCGCGGCGGCCGATCCATTGGGGCAGGATAGCAGGGTCCAGCGTGGGGGCGGTCATGACGCGAATTCCTGGCGCAACTGGGCGCCATCTGCGTCGAGTGCTGGGGCTGGTCCGATGGGTGATGCAGGTGCGCCCAGGACGCGCCCGGCCGGGGTGCTGAGCACCATGCCATCGGCTGTGGCGATGCTCTGCTGCCGTAACGCCGGATGGTTGGCCACTTGGTCGGGTGTGTTAACGCGCCCAAATGCAATGTCCGCCTCGGTCAGTCGGTGGTGTAGATCGGGCGCCGTGAGCGCTTCGATCCGGGCCGAAAGGACCACCTCCAAAGCGGGGCGGTTGGCGACGCGAGCCGTATTGGTGGCGAAGCGTGGATCTTGGGCCAGCTCTGGCAGGTCAAGTGCCGCGACCAGCCGTGCCCATTCCCGTGGGTTTTGCACAGCGATCAGCGTCTGCGCCCCGTCGGTGGTAGCATAAGCGCCATAAGGCGCGATGGAGGGGTGACGCAGGCCCTCTCGGCCCGGCGGGCCATCGCCATGTTTGGTGTGGATGAGCGGCACGGTCATCCAATAGGCGGCAACGTCGAACAGCGTAACCTCGAGCACTCGGCCCCGCCCGGTGATCCCCTTGGCGATCAGCGCCTCCAAAATAGCGGCATGCGCGGCCATCCCCGCCCCGATATCGCAGATCGACACGCCAATACGGGCCATGTGGTCGCCATCGCCGGTGATCGCCGACAGCCCGCTTTCGGCTTGCACCAACAAGTCATAGGCCTTGAGCCCCGTCACCCCGGGCCCATCGCCATAGCCGGAAATGCCGCAACAGATAAGGCCGGGATGATCTGCTTGCAAAACCTGGGGACCCAGCCCGGCCCGTGCGGCCGCACCAGGGGCCAGGTTCTCGATGAAGACATCCGCGCGTGCGATCATGCGCCGCAACAACGCCAGGTCATCATGGGCTTTGAGGTCCAATACGATGGATTGCTTGCCCTGGTTCAGCCAGGTGAAATAGGACGAGGCGCCCTTGGCCACGGTATCATAGCCCCGCGCGAAATCGCCCCCGGCCCGCTCGACCTTGATCACCCGGGCGCCCGCCGCCGCCAATTGCGCGGTGCAATAGGGCGCTGCCACGGCTTGCTCGAGGGCGACGACCAAAAGGCCATCCAACGCGCCGGTCATATCCGTGCCGTGCTGTCGCGAGGGACCAGATCGAACCCCAGATCACGAACCATTGGGCCTGGGTCCTGATCTGCCAGCCGCGCCAGGATCATCGCCATGGCTTGCCGCCCAACCTCGAGCCGCGGGGTGCGGACCGAGGTCAGCGAGGGATGCGCCACGGCCATCACGTCAATATCGTTGAACCCGCAGATCCCAAAACCCCGCGGCACGTCGATCCCGCGCCGCTGGCACTCGAACAACACCCCGAGTGCCAGGTCATCATTGTTGCACAACACCGCATCGGCCTGCGGATCGCGCGTCAGCAACTCGCCCAATTGCGCCGCCCCCAGGGGGACCGTGCTGGGTTGATCGCTGAACAGCACCCGGGCAGGGGAATAGAGTCCCTGCCCCTCGAGCCCCGCGCGAAACCCTGACAGCCGCCGGGTCGAGCGCTCGTCGCGCCGCGCGCCCAAAAAACCAATGCGCCGATAGCCCTGTGCGCTGAGGTGCAGCGACGCAGCACGGGCCGCTTGAGTGTGCGAGAACCCCACCATCATATCAAAGGGCGCGGGCCCGATCTCGGTGATCTGGACGACCGGACAGGGCGCGTCGCGCAGCAGGGCAGCCGACCCCGCCGCTTGGTCCACACCGGTTACGATCAGCCCGGCCGGGCGCTGGCTGAGGAAGCTGCGCAGCAGTCGCTCCTCCTCGGCCTGGGAATACCGCGTGTTGGCGATCTGCACCCGAAAGTCCGAGGTTTCCGAGACCTCGAACAGCCCGCGCAGGGTGTCCGAGAAGACCGAATTGGTGACCGAGGGCACAAGCACCCCGATGATGTCCGACCGGTCCGAGGCCAGCGCCTTGGCTGCTGGATCCGGCGTATAGCCCATCGTCCGCACCGCCGCCGCCACCAGCGCCCGCGTATCGGCCGAGACCCGCCCCGGCGTGCGGAGTGCCCGACTGACGGTGATGGCACTCACCCCCGCCTCGCGCGCGACATCCATGATGGTGGGGTTACCGCTGCCGCGACGCTTGCGAGCCATGGGTTAGTTATGCTCACGCAGCAGGCGGGCTTTTTGCCGGCCCCAGTCGCGCTGCTTCTCGGTCTCGCGCTTGTCGGCGACCTTTTTGCCCTTGGCCAGGCCCAGCTTCATCTTGGCGATGCCCCGGCCGTTGAAATAGAGGCTGAGCGGGACCAGTGTCATCCCCTCGCGCCCCACGGCGTTCCATAGCTTCGAGATTTCGCGCTTGCTGGCCAGCAACTTGCGGCGCCGCCGCTCCTCATGCCCAAAGGTCTTGGCTTTGTTGTAACCCTCGATGTAGGCGTTCACGAGCCATAACTCACCGTCCTTCACCTCGGCATAGCTTTCGGTGATCTGCGCGTTGCCTTCGCGCAGCGATTTGACCTCGGACCCTTCCAGCATGATGCCGACCTCAAGATCGCTCTCGATGGCATAATTGTACCGCGCCTTACGATTCTCGGCGATGGTCTTGGAATTGCTGGTGGGTTTCTTGGCCATTGCAGGGATGTAAGGAAGCTGGCGCGGGCTGTCCAGACCGTGCGCCAGTGTAACCGTCGTAAATCACCCGCTAAACCATTCTCTTATGTCCTTCTTGAATAAAATGCTGGCCTGAACGTGAAACAGATTTAATGCGCTGAGGCTGGATATCCCCCTTGGCGCCGGGTTAGATCAGCGCAACATACGCGTGAGCGCGTGACCAGGTGCGGAGGCCCCAAGATGTTTATATCGTTCTTTCCCAATCCGAAGCAGTTCTTCTGGTCGGCCGTGACCTGGGCCGCATTTTGTATTCTGCTGTGGTATATGTACGCCAAAGGCTGGGGTGGGGCGCTTAGCTTGGGTGGGTTAGTGGGTTTTGGGCTTCCCGAGCCGCTTGTTTCAGATGCGGATGAAGTTGCACAAGCTGCCTTTTCTGCCGCGCAGGAGCGGGCGCAGTCCTTTTGGGTTTGGCAGTATATGATCGCGGCCTATCTGGCATTTGTCGCATTCTGGATGCGCTCCGCATCGCATAAGTGGGCGCGATGGTCTGTCGCCGGGTCAGCGTTGATCGTCTTCGTGGCCTGGTTCCTGGTACAACTGGACGTCATGATCAACCAGTGGTTTGGAGATTTCTACAACCTTATTCAAAAGGCACTTTCTGAACCCGACTCCGTCAGCCCGGAAGACTACTACGGGACCCTCGCCACCTTTCTAAAAATCGCCATGGTTTATGTCATTGTGGCGGTCTTGAACAATTTCTTCTCAAGCCACTACATCTTTCGTTGGCGAACCGCGATGAACGAGCGCTACACTGGAATGTGGGACAAGGTTCGCGGGATTGAGGGAGCATCGCAGCGAGTACAAGAAGACACGATGAAGTTCTCGCAAACGATGGAACACATAGGTACACGCTTTATCAATAGCGTCCTGCTGCTGATCGCCTTTATTCCAATACTTTGGGGATTGTCGGAATACGTCAAAGTGCTTCCAATCGTGGGTGAGGTACCTCAGGCATTGGTTTTTGTTGCGCTGATATGGTCCGCCATGGGGACCAGCTTGCTTGCGCTGGTTGGTATTCGACTGCCAGGCCTGGAGTTCCGCAATCAGAGGGTCGAGGCCGCATACCGAAAAGAGCTTGTGCTTGGTGAAGAATATGCAGATCGAGCCCACCCTCCTACGTTATCTGAGTTGTATAAAAACGTACGACGAAACTACTTTCGACTGTATCTCAACTACCTTTATTTCGATGTTGCGCGATTTAGCTATCTGCAGGCAGGCGCGATGGTGCCATATATTGCAATGGGGCCGACAATCGTCACGGCAGGCTTCACTCTAGGGGTCATGCAGCAAACCATTCGGGCGTTCGGTCGCGTCGAGGACAGTTTCCAGTTCCTGGTGCACAACTGGAAAACAATTGTCGAATTGATGTCTATCTACAAACGTCTCGCAGCGTTCGAGAAGACTATCGAGGGGCAACAGCTGTCTGGCATTGAGTTGGAGGCCGTGGGCACGCCAGCACAATGAACACATGCACGTCGAGCGAGTTGACCGCTATGGGTGGGCACGATGGGCCAAAACGGTTGCTCAGTTCACCAACCCCGCATGCCGCAGGGCGGCGTCCATTGCTGCCTTGGTGCTGTCCTCGATAGTCACCAGGGGTGAGCGGACCTCGTCTCTGCAATGGCCCAACACGCTGAGTGCGTATTTGCTGGGGCAAGGATTGGGTTCAGCAAAGCAGGCGCGGTGCAAGGGCATTAATCGATCATTGATTTCAAGTGCTGCGGCGAAGTCACCCCTCTGCGTTGCTTTCTGGAACTGCGCGCACAGCGCGGGTGCGACATTCGCCGTTACCGAGATGCAACCCACCCCTCCATGAGCATTGAAGCCCAGCGCCAGGTCATCATTGCCCGACAGCTGGATGAAATCCAGGCCGCAAGCAAGCCGGGTGTCAGCGGCGCGGGTCACGTCGCCTGTCGCATCCTTAACCCCAATGATCCGTGGGAGTTTCGCCAGCTCGCCCATCGTTTCGGGGCTCATATCAATAACCGAACGTGGTGGAATATTGTAAATGATGATCGGTAAATCACAGGCGTCATGCAGGGTTTTGAAGTGCTGATACAGCCCCCGCTGGCTGGGCTTGTTGTAATAGGGTGTCACCACCAGGGCCGCGTCCGCGCCCGCCTTTTCGGCGTGTCGGATCAAACGGATTGACTCGGCCGTGTTGTTCGACCCCGCGCCCGCGATCACCGGCACCCGGCCCGCAGCCTGTTCTATGATGATGGACACAACCTCTTCATGCTCGGCATGGCTAAGCGTGGGGCTTTCAGCGGTGGTGCCTGCCGCGACAATCCCATGGCTGCCTTCGTCGATCTGCCAATCCACCAGGTGTTTCAGGGCTGGAATATCCACCGCGCCGTCGCGAAACGGGGTGACCAATGCTGGTATCGAGCCCTTGAACATCACCGAGATCCTTCCCTCAGGGGCAGCCCACACCGCCCGGATTAAAGCGGCGCGACCCTAGCGGCGAAATTTGCACCGGGCAAGACTTCGGGGAAGACCCAGCCATCGTTTCTTGTTATACTGCGCGCCACAAGATCGCATTCCCCGAAATACGACATCGAGCAGTTTCATGATCCCCATTTTCCGCGCCTTGGCGTTGACAATTCTGATATCCGTCCCCCTCACGACCCATGCCGCCCAACCCGAACGCCTTGCCGCCGCCCTGCAATCCGTTGCACGCGGGGATTTTGCCCAGGCCCGCGCACAAGCCGCCCAAACGGGCGAACAGTTGGCCGTCGACATCATTGACTGGCACCGGCTGCGCGCAGGCGGTGCCGCCTGGGGCGATTACGCTAATTTCCTGACCCGCAATGCCGACTGGCCAGGTTTGCCGCTGATGCGTCGTCGGGCCGAGGCGGTGATGCCCGGTGCCCTGCCTGCTGCTCAGGTCAAAGCCTTCTTCTCGGTCACCAAACCGCAAACCGCGCGCGGCGCGATCATCTATACCGCCACGCTAAACCGCGCCGACGCCGAGGTCGAGCGCGCGCGCCTGTGGACCACGCGCAGCCTTTCGACCGCTGGCCGCGCCTTGTTCCTGCAACGCTTCGGCGCGGAACTGGCCCCGCATCACGAGGCGCGGCTCGACATGCTACTGTGGAACGGCGACACCAAAGCTGCGGCCGAGATGCTGCCCCTGGTCGGGCCGGGCCCGCGTGCCCTAGCCCGCGCCCGCATCGGCCTGCAAGACAAGACAAATGGCGTCAACGCCCTGATCAACGCGATCCCCGCCAGCCACGCGGGCGACGGCGGCCTGGCCCATGATCGCTTCCGCTGGCGCCGCGATAAAGGGTTGGCCGAGGGCGCCGAGGCGCTGTTGTTGGAACGCTCCGTATCGGCGGCGGCCCTCGGTCGCCCCGCCGCCTGGGCCAACACCCGGCGTGCGCTGGCGCGCCAAGCGATGCGCGACGGGCGGATCAACACGGCCTATCGTCTGGCCAGCCAGAATTACCTTACCGCAGGCTCGGATTACGCCGATCTTGAGTGGCTGTCGGGCTATCTGGCCCTCACCCGCCTGCGCGACCCGAACCGTGCTGTTGCCCATTTCCAACGCTTCCGCGCCGCTGTGGAAACGCCCATTTCCTTGGGTCGCGCGGGCTACTGGATCGGCCGCGCCTACGAGGCTGCGGGCAACGCCCAGGCCGCCCGCGACGCCTATGCCTTCGGTGCCCGCTATCAAACCAGTTTCTACGGACAACTCGCGGCCGAGCGGGTCGGCGCCCGCGTCGATCAAAGCCTTGTCCGCAGTGGTCAGTTGCCGGGGTACCGTCGCGCCAGTTTCATGCGCGCCACCCCTGTTCAGGCGGCACGCCTGCTGCATGCCGCGGGTGACACCGTTCTCGCGCTGCGCTTTCTGTTGCACGTCCAAGAAAGCCTTGGTCCCCGCGACAGCGCCGCCCTTGCGGCCTTGTCCCTAGATATCGGCCAGACAGCCGCGGCAGTGAAAATCTCCAAACGCCTTGTCCGCAGGGGCGCGATCTACCCCGAGATCTACTACCCGGTGACCGCCCTCGCCCGCGAGGCCCGTGCGGTGCCCGCCGAGTTGGCGATGTCCATCGCCCGCCAAGAGAGCGAGCTGAACCCCCGCGCCATCTCTCCCGCTGGCGCACGCGGCCTGATGCAGCTGATGCCCGGCACCGCGAAAAAGGTCTCAGGCCAATTGGGCTTGGGCTACGACCTGGGCAAATTGATCGCGGATCCCAGCTACAACGGCCGCCTCGGCACGCAATATCTAGCCGATATGCTCAAGCGCTTTGGCGGCTCGGTCCTGTTGGCGTCGGCCGCTTACAACGCTGGCCCCAGCCGCGTTGACCAATGGATCGCCCGCTATGGCGACCCACGCCGCGCCAATGTCGACGCCATCACCTGGATCGAAAACATCCCCTTCCGCGAGACCCGGAACTACGTGATGCGTGTAATGGAAAGCCAGCACGTCTACCGCGCCCGCATCGCCGGGGCTGCCGGGCAAATCGGCCTGAGCCGCAACCTGGGGATCGGCGGCTAACGCTGGTGGCGACTTCCCGCCAAGGGGTGTCACGCCCGCAGGTACCCCGCCCGTCAGAGCACAAAGGCGTGGCGCGGCACGCGCCTCCGTTTGATCCCTGGCGCGGCCCTACGCAGCCTTCACTCGCGCCCGCCACAGCGTGAACAGCCCCGCCACGATGATGATCCCGGCGCCCAGCGCCACGGGCGCCTCCAACACTTCGCCAAAGACCAGAATCCCCAGCAACGCCGCAAAGACGAGCTGAAAATACGCGAACGGTTGGACTGTCGCGGCCTCCGTAAGTTCATAAGCCTTAATCAGTGTGAAATGCCCGAACGCGCCTGTTACACACAGCGCGCCCATCCAAGCCCAGTCCTGCGCACCTTGCATGGGTGTCCACCAAAACGGCCCCACCAAAGTGATCGCGGCCGCCCCCGCAACGCCGGTATAAAAGAAACTCGTCTCGGCACTGTCCTGCCGCGCAACATAGCGCGTCAACAGACTATAGAGCGCGAACATCGCGGCCGAAGCGACAGCGATCAGCGCCTCAGGCGCGAACACCTGAAACCCAGGCCGAAGGATGATCAAGACGCCCACAAACCCCGTCGCAATCGCCACCCGGCGCCGCCATCCCACGCTCTCGCCCAGCACCGGCCCGGACAGGGCCGCTACAATCAAGGGATAGGCGGCGAAAATCGCGTGGCTTTCGACCAAGCCCAACAGGATGAACGCCAGCACCATCACACAGACCTCGGCCGCCAAAAGTACCCCGCGCAGCACTTGCACCACCGGCTGGCGCGTTGCCGCCACCCGACGCACGCCGCCGGGCAAGGCCGCGCTGCGTGCGATCACAAAAGCCGCGAAGAACCAATAGCGGATCATCACCACCGTCAGCACATTGTAGCTGTCCGCCAAATGGCGCGAGATCCCATCCTGAAAGGCAAACACCAGCGTGGTCAGCAGCATCAAGCCAATTCCGGCGCGGGCATTCTGTTGGGTCACGCCAACCGCCCCACGCTCATATGCCGCTTGGCACCAAAGCCCGCACGCCGCGTCACCGTGAAACCAGCCGCGGCCAAAGCCCTGCGCACATGCCCGGCCGCCGTATAGGTGGCAAAGCCACCGCCCGGCGCGGTATGTGCCGCGACCGCGGCCATCAACGCAGGCTCCCACAATTCCGGGTTCCGCGCCGGGCTGAACCCATCCAAATACCACGCATCCGCCATGCCCGCCCAGTCCGGCAGAGTTTCCCGCGCATCGCCCAAAACCAATTCGACGCGCACTGCCCCCAGGTGAAACCGTGTTCGGCCTGCGCGCACTGCGTCTAAAACCACCTCGGCCCCCAACCCGGGCCACCGCGCCCAGGCACGCTCCATATCTTCGGCACCCATTGGAAACGCCTCGAAACTGGTGAACGTCATCCCACCGGGCAGCCCCGCCGCCGCCCAAGCCTGGGCGGTGACCAACAGGTTCAACCCGGTGCCGAACCCCAACTCGGCCACACGAAACCCTGGCCGGAACCGCCCCGGCAGTCCATTGCCCGTCAGAAACACATGCGCCGCCTCGGCCGCGCCATCGCTCAGCGCATAGTAAGGGTCCTGAAATCGGTCGGACACCGGAACGCCGTCCGCGCGCCAGCTGATCTGTGGCCCCGCGCCCCGATCCATGTTTAAACCCCTCCAATCCAATTCGGCCAACCATAGGCACCGCGCGACCCATGGCAATCGCAATCACATCGCCGATCCCGGACGTCTGCGTCATCGGCGCGGGCATCTTCGGCTTGTCCGTCGCCTGGGCCGCCCGCCAGCGTGGCCTGACCGTACAAGTGATTGAGGCAAAAGACATCGGCGCTGGCGCCTCGGGCGGCATCGTTGGCGCGCTCAGCCCGCATATACCCGAGCAATGGAACCCCAAAAAGCAGTTTCAGTTCGAGGCGTTGACCACGGCCGAAGACCATTGGACGCAGATCGACGCACGATCAGGCCTAAGCAGCGGCTATGGTCGTGCAGGGCGCCTGATGCCCCTTCCCAGCCAGGCCGCAGCCAACCGCGCCTTGGACCGCGCGACCGATGCCCAAACGCACTGGGGTACCGCTGCAGCCTGGTCCGTCCTGCCGCCCGACGCCGCCCCTAACTTGGTCCCAAACGCCCCCTTCGGCCTGATCCACGAGACCCTCAGCGCCCGCCTGCATCCGCTGAACGCCTGCCGCGCCCTGGCCGCGGCGCTCAGGGCACAGGGGGTGCAGATCCTGACCCACACCCCCACGCAAGCAACGCCCAAAGCCCGGTTCGAAACCCCCACCGGCCCGATCCAAGCCGGGCAAATCGTCCTCGCTGCCGGTGTTCCGGGCTTCGATTTGTTGGCCCCCCTCTTGGGCCAAGTCACCGGTAAAGGCGTCAAAGGCCAAGCCGCTTTGCTAGGCGCCAGCCTGTCCCCCGACACGCCTGTTATCTTTGACGACGGACTTTACATAGTGCCGCACGCGAACGGCACGACGGCGATCGGATCAACCTCCGAGAATACTTATGTCGATGCTGTTACCACCGACACCAAGCTTGATGCGCTGATCGCCCAAGCCCGCATCCTGTGCCCTGTGTTGAAAGCCGCCCCTGTTTTACAACGCTGGGCCGCCGCCCGGCCCAAGGCCCGGCGCCGCGACCCCATGCTCGGCCCTGTTCCCGACCACCCCAGCTTGTTCCTGGCCACTGGCGCGTTCAAAATTGGTTTCGGCATCGCTCATAAGGTGGGTGCGGCCCTGGCTGACTGCCTAACCGACCAAGACCCACACCTGCCCGAAAGCTTTATCGTGACACACCATATGGACCGCGCCGATGCCCCAGATTACTGACCTGGATCACTTCGTGCTGACCGCCACAGATCTACCAGCAACCATCGCCTTTTATACTCAGGCCCTGGGGATGCGCCTGGAAAGCTTTGTCACTCCAAGCGGCCAGACCCGCCAAGCCCTCCTGTTTGGCAACCGCAAGATCAACTTGCACGCCGCTGCTGGTCCCTTTGCGCCGCATGCCGCCCGGCCGACCCCCGGCGCGCTAGACTTGTGCCTGTTGACGAATAGTTCCCTTGCAACCTGGCAAACGCATCTTGCGGAGCGCGACGTCAAAATCGTTGAGGGGCCGGTGCCCCGCACCGGTGCCAAAGGCCCCATCACCTCGATCTACATCCGCGATCCGGATGGCAATCTGATCGAGATCTCCACCTACGCCGACCAGGTTCAGGGCGAGCAGGTCAGGCTGTCGAGATGAGCCAGAAATTCTCCCGTACCAAACCGACCCCATTGGCGCCAAAACCAGGCACTCACAACCAAAACAACTCTCTTTCTTGACAAGAAAGAGAGTTGAGTCGGCTGAACAGTCCAGATGATTGCCCTAGGCCAACAAAAGTCCGTTGGCAATATCCGCTTGGGTCACGTTCTTTATGGTCAGCACATCGCCGTCCCCAAAATCCATCACCAGATCATTCCCGATTTCAGAGGCAATGGACAAGGCCTGGTCGTTTGACGCAAAAGCAAAGGCGCTCAGGTCGATCTGGTCCATGCCGCTTTGAAAATCAGTGACCACATCGGCGTCATAACCCCTGCCAAAGGCAAAGACATCAAGATCAGCCCCGCCAGTGAGGCGATCGTTGCCCGCGCCGCCATCGAGCCGGTCGTTGCCGCGTCCACCGGTCAAAATATCGTCGCCCCCGCGGCCGCTTAAGTTGTCGTCGCCTGTACCACCGCGAACTTTGTCCTTTCCTTGACCGCCATTGATGACGTCAGCGCCTTGACCGCCGAACAATTCATCATCACCCAAACCGCCAAGCAACTTGTCGTTCATCCCTTGGCCCCGCAACACATCGTTGTCCTTTTTTCCTGAAAGGACATCATTGCCTGCGCCACCTTGAAGGAGGTCGGCCCCTTGACCGCCATAGACCTTGTCATTGCCGTCGCCGCCAGAGAGTTCATCCGATCCTTGGTTGCCGTGAAGCTGGTCGTCACCACCCAATCCCAAGAGGATGTCATCCCCACCGAAGCCCCGCATGGTATCTGCCTCAGCGCTGCCAGTCATGGTTTCGCCAGCTTCTGTACCATTCAGAATGACGCCGTCGGGGCGTTCAGAGTCATCACCGCCTTCCGGTAGGCCTGAGCCCTCGCCATCATCGGGGGTTTCAGAATCGTCGCCGGCTTGTGGCGGGCTCGCGCCATCGCCACCGTCGGGGATTTCAGGCCCGCTGTTCTCCACCAACTCTGGCGCCTCAAGCAGCGCATTCTGCTGCACCGTTTGGCCAACTCCGACTGTGAACACCGCCGAGTTTAGGTTTCCAGCCCTGCCCACCACTTGACCGTCTTGCACAATGAAGTCCGTTTTTGTGTCGTCATCATAGAAGCGAACCACATATCCTTCGCCAGCGGCTACATTTTGGAAAGTGTATCGGCCATTGTTGTTGGTGGTTGTTGTGGCGACGCGTTCTCCGAACTGGAAGAGGTCGACCCGATGACCAGCCTCGCCAGCCTCGTTCGCATCAAAGACAGCGTCGCCATCCAGATCGGTAAAGAACCGCCCCTGCACGACACCAAGTTCTTCGACCGGTTCGGGCTCCGGGGTGCTTTCCGGTGCTTCGAACAGCGCATTCTGTCGTACGGTTTGGCCAGCCGCGACACCGAAGACAGGGGTGTTCAGGTTGCCAGCCGGACCCACGAATTGGCCGCCGACTGCCGCAAAATCAGTCTCGGCATTCTGCCGATAGAAGCGCACAACATAGCCACTGCCAGCGGCCACGTCTTGAAAGATGTAGGCGCCACTCTGGTTGGTGTTCGTGGTCGCAACCAGTTCACCATCCCTGAACAGGGCAACGCGATGCCCACTTACGGACAAGTCGTTCGCATCGAAAGCCTGGTCGCCGTCCAGATCGATGAAGAACCGCCCCCGTACGACACCAAATTCTTCGACCGGTTCGGGCGCCGGGGTGCCTTCCGGCGCTTCGAACAGCGCATTCTGTTCTACGGTTTGGCCAGCCGCGACACCGAAGACGGGGGTGTTTAGGTTCCCGGCCCCACCCACGAATTGTCCGCCCGTCACGACAAATTCGGTGTCGGCATTCTGCTGATAGAAGCGCACAACATAGCCACTGCCAGCGGCCACACCTTGAAAGATGTATGCGCCATTCTGGTTGGTGGTCGTTGTCGCAACCAGTTCACCATCCCTGAACAGTGCAACGCGATGCCCACTTGCGGCCAAGTCGTCCGCATCGAAAGCCTCGTTACTATCTAAGTCGGTGAAGAAGCGGCCACGAACAACCCCGGGGTCCACCGTCTCGACCGGATCCGACGACACAAAAACCGTGTTGGGCATATTGCCCGCAACATATTCTTCGGAATCGAGGTCGAAGGTCTTGTCATCGCCAGTCAGCGTAAGGGTGAAATCTGTGTCGAGCGGATTTGCCTCGGTCCCGGCTTGGAAGAGTGCGCCATCGTTGACCAAAATCCAGTCGGCTGTGAGGTCGATAGACTTGCCGTTTTGATCCTGGACGATCAACGCGGCGCCTTCACCGTGGACGATAATACCCGCGACCTGGACCGATGTGTCCAGAACGACCTGCTGACCCGGGCCGATCACGATCACCTCACGCGCATCCGGTGTGTTCCCGCCCCAGGTCAAGGCATCGGACCACCGCGGCAAACCAGCGGTGTTTGCAACCGTGTCCGACGTGCTGTCGGCGCGCTCTGGCAGAGCATCCGGATTGGGATCTGTGCGGAAGTCCGCTGGAGCCGCAAGCGACGCAAGGTCGCCGGTGGGCTGATCGGAGGGACGCGGATCAAAGAAAAGTTGAACCCGGTCGGTGTAGACGTCATCGCCGACCCGTGGCAGATCGTCGATCGCGTCAGACAATCGATTGGCGAAGCGATCCGCATACATCTTGACAATGACATCGCCGTTATCCGCACGGAACCATGCCGAACCATCAGCATTCTGAAGGGCTGTCTTGCTGCCGACCTGATCGGCACCCTTTATCACCAGATCGTTCGGGGTATCTCTAAATCGGTAATACGCTGTCGCGCCTTGGGGAAGGTCTCGAACCTCCAGCAACAGCCGCGTCGGCGGAAGACCGTCGGGATAGGTGACAAGATATTCGACCGAGCCACTGCCATCGACCATCAGCTGTGCGAGATTGTTTAGCCCCTGCGTTTCGTCGCGGTAAAGCAGGCTCGCCCCGTTGTCCAGGCGCGTGATCGTGAAATCCACGCGCTGGCTTTGATCCCCGGAGGTGCCAAAAACGACCTTGCCGATAACGCTGGACGCAGGGTTGACCCAGTAGTTGCCATCCGTGTTCCAAACCGCGCCCTGTGTCGCGTTGAATCCTGAGGCTTCGATGCCCGGAAAGGCCTTTGAGCGGATGTCGGCAAACTTGTTCGGAAAGTGGTCGATGATCCCCGGCGTGATGATCGCACCCTCGACTCCGGTCAGGCTGCCGTCCAAATCGTGCAAGGCCCCCGTCAGCGTACCACCGAGTTCGTACCGTCCATCATTGGTGCGGCCATGCACTTTGGTATCGAAAACTTGTGCGACATCATCGCCGAATGTTACGCCCGACACGCTGTTGTTTGTGCTGCGCCCGAAACCGTTGTGATTTGCGATGGCTGCATCCAGCTCGCCGCTAAAACCAGCGAAGTGCACATCCTTAAGGTAGCTCGCCATATCGTAGAGCTCCCAGCCATGATAGACGTCATAGCCGATGCGTTCCGAGTTGTCGGAGCGGCCGACGATCAAACTGTCGGACACCTCGTTTGAACCCCAGAACCGTGCGCCTTTCTTTGAGTCTGCGACTTTCACGTCTTCCCAAACACCATCGCCGTTTCTGACCCAAAGACCGAAGTCTTGGTTCTTGTAGGTTGTGAAATCCGTAACCGCGAACACTTGGCCAAGTGCAGGGTCAAAACCCGTCGACTGACCAGTCAATTCGTTGAACTGGCGACCAATGAAAATGCCGTCCTTGCCATTTGAATGCGAGGAATTGCCGGTCCATTGCCCCGGCGCCTGGTTGAGCGGCACGTAACCACGATAAAGACCACTCGACGCTGAAACGCCCTCGACATTCGTTTGCGACAAGATCCAGAAACCAGCATGATCGGATCCTGCTGCGTGGTTGCCAACAAGGTGGTTGTTGGGGTTGGTGACCCAGTAAGTCGACGTCGCCGTGCGATCGGACCCGATGGGCCCTGCCGCGACACTTTCGGTCGCGCGGGAGTTCATGCCGAGGTTGTTCATCAGCACGTTACCGAATTCGGATCCGTCTTCGAAGTAATAGGTGTGACCTACGGTGTCATAGATGGCGTTGTTCTCGACCCAAGTGTTCTGAGTGCCGTGGATTGTCATGCCCTTGTTGAAAGTGTGATGGATCGAGCTGTTGGTGACGTATTGCCCCGAAGCATCACCCAGCATGTGCCAATGCAGGGGATATTTTCCCAAATCCCCCGCCTGGCCCATTTTGGTGAGTTCGACGCCGTCAATATGCATTTCGGCGCCCATCATCACCATGGTGTGGCCGCCATAGCCGTCTTGGGTCGAGTCATCGTCGCCCTGGATCGTCACGTTGCGACTAAGAAGCGCCACCTCAGCGCGCATGTCCAAGTCCCAGGTCTCGCGATCTGCGCCGGAAAGGCCGTTGTTGTAAGTATCGACCTCGCCGTAGTGGTCGTTTTCAAGCGCCTGATCCAGCGTGACGGTGCGTCCGTCATTGCTGACCGCCACGATCGTACGCTCCTCCGCTTCATCCATATCGAAACCGCTCGAGGCAATGGCAATCCTGTCTCCAACCTCCCAGTCGGTGTCCTCGGAAAGCCGAAGTGTGGTCGCGCCTGCCGCTGCCGTCGTATCGAGTTGGGTCCAACTATCCTTCGCGGCGTCGGCTGCGTGAATTTCAATGCGGCTCCCCTCGCCCATTGCCATCAGAAAGGCGTTGTTGTCTTCTATCCTTGGCATCTACAGAGCCTCCTCAGCCATGGCGCCGCACCCCGTTGGTTCTGTGCTGTTGCCAGTGTTCTCATTAATATTGTCCACGAAACTCTCCAACGGTGGCGGGTGGCTACTGGGTTCGGGCAGAAGTCACTGTGGCTGCCCAATCCTGATGGGTGTCAATGCGCGCAGGTTGTGGGCGCGCCTACAGGCTGGTCGGGTGTCATCAGCAATTTGTCCCTCATACAAAGTTGTGTTGTTGCCGAAGTGCTGTGCAAGGGCTGACAAGACGCCTGATACCCAGGCTCGCAGGCTAGGGAGAGAAATGTGGAAAGAATATGGCAGTGCCATCTTTTTGACTAAATGGGCAAAAAACAGCCTGATGCGTGGCATGTTGACCCTTGCCTACGGTGCATCGCTCTGCGGCTGTCGCAACACTGCCACGCTGTGTAACTTCAGTTTGGCGTGAGTCATGTTACAATCTCAGCGCCGTATCAATCGCCTCGCACTGATCGGCTTGCTTTGTGGGCGCTATGTCAGAGCGGCGGCATTGTGAGTACACGCGCCGCAGTCCCTTATCGGCCCGTGTCTTTGCCAATTTCAGCCCGCAACGTGCCCATCAATCGGGTCAAAACCTCAAAGGTTTTCGCGTCCAGCAAGCGCCCGTCGTCGCCAAAAGCCGCGTTGGCCCCAGCCACCATCAATTCGGGCCCCTGCAAAATGCGTGGGTTGAACGGGGTCAGGCAGTGCCGCAGGGAATACTGTGTCCGCTCACCCCCTGCGCGGCCCGCGGCCGAGGACATCACCGCAATCGGTTTGCCCGTCAGCGGGGCCTTGCCTGTCCGGCTCAGCCAATCCAGCGCGTTCTTCAGCACCCCGCTGATGTTTTTGTTGTACTCAGGGGTCGAGATCACGATCGCATCCGCTGCCACGCAGTGATCCGCCAGTTTGTGCACAATATCAGGCACACCATCGCTGGCTTCGATATCCTCGTCGAACAACGGAAAGCGGATATCCCCAAAGGTGAAGTCCGCCGGGCCAAAAGCGCGCGCGGCCTCGTGCACCAAAAGCGTGTTGCTGGAACCAGCGCGCAATGCGCCCGAAATGCCCAAAAGGCGGGGGGTATCGGTCATGGTGATCCTGTTCATCGGCAGCGTTATGTCGGTTATACTGCACCGCTCCCAGGGATCACTTCACAATTTCGATCAGATATCTTGTGGATAACTCTGCCTCAGCCCCCATATCGGGTAGTCTGCCGCTTGACTCCACAAGCCTGTGCCCCGAAGATTTGAACAGAAGGCAGGAATCGCCCCACCGCAGGACAGGCACGACAAGACAACCGCCATGCAGTTCACCAAACTCAGATTGCTGGGCTTCAAAAGCTTCGTGGATCCCACCGAAATGGTGATCGCGCGCGGTTTGACGGGCGTGGTCGGGCCCAATGGCTGCGGCAAGTCCAACCTGCTCGAAGCGCTGCGCTGGGTGATGGGCGAAAACCGCGCCTCGGCCATGCGCGGCGGTGGGATGGAGGATGTTATCTTCGCGGGCGCCGCCAGCCGCCCAGCGCGAAACTACGCCGAGGTGACCCTGCATCTGGACAATGCCGAGCGCCTTGCCCCGGCTGGGTTCAATGACCAAGACAACCTCGAGATCGTGCGCAGGATTACCCGCGACGCGGGCTCGGCCTTCAAAACCAACGGCAAAGAGGCGCGCGCGCGCGACGTGCAAATGCTGTTCGCCGATGCGTCCACCGGGGCACATTCGCCCGCGCTGGTTCGCCAGGGCCAGATTGCCGAGCTGATCAACGCCAAACCCAAAGCACGGCGACGGATCTTGGAAGAGGCCGCCGGGATCTCGGGCCTGTACCAACGTCGTCACGAGGCTGAGCTGAAACTGCGCGGGACCGAGACCAATCTGGCCCGTGTCGAGGACGTCCTCGAAAGCCTGCAGTCCCAGTTGACGGCCCTGGCCAAACAGGCCCGCCAGGCCGCCCGCTACCGCGAGATCGGCGAGGCCCTGCGTGAGGCCGAGGGGCTGCTTTTGTTCCGCCGCTGGTACACGGCCGAGGCCGAACGGCTGGCCGCGACCGCCAGCCTGACCGAGGCGGTCAAAACCGCCGGCGCCGCCCAGACCGAGGCTGCCCGGGCCGCGACCGCGCGGGAAACCGCCGAAACCGCCGTACCACCATTGCGCGAGGAGGAGGCCATCGCCGCCGCCATCCAACAGCGCCATCTCGTCGCGCGCGACGCATTGGATGAGCGCGAGGCGCGGGCGCGGCAGGACGTGAGCACCTTGCAAAGCCGCATCGATCAGCTGTCCCGCGATGCGGAGCGCGAGCGCGGTTTGAACCGCGACGCGGGCGAACGCATCACCGCCCTGGAATGGGAAAGCAAAGCGATTGACGAGGCCAGCGCGGGCCAGGATCGGACGCTCGCAGCCGCACAAGAGGCGGCACAAGATGCGGCGGGCGCATTAAAGGCACAGGAGGCCGAGGCGGATCAGCTGACCGAGGACACCGCGCGCCTGTCGGCCCGCCACCAATCCGCCGAGCGGCGCCTGACCGATGCGCAAAGCCAAGCGACCCGTGCCACCCGCGAGCTTGAGGAGGCCAACGCCGCTGCCGCCCGACTGACCGACGAGCAGGCGCAGGCGCAGGCCGATTTGAGTGCTGCACAAACCGCCTTGCAGACCGCGCAGGCCGAGGTCACGCAAACCGAAACCGCGCAAACCGCAGCCGAAGCCGCCCGCGCCGAGGCCCAGTCGGCCGAGGCGGAGGCCCGTGGCGCACGTGCGCAAGCCGATGGCGAAGCCTCGGCCTTGAATGCCGAGGTTGGCGGGTTGGAACGGCTGCTCGCACGGGAAAGCGGCGACGGCCCGCAAGTGCTGGACACGGTGCGGGCCAAGCTCGGATACGAGGCCGCTTTGGGTGCCGCCCTGGGCGACGACCTGAAGGCGCCCGAGACCGAAGACCTCGCCGCCAGCGGTTGGCGTGCCCTGGAGGCGCTCGCCCGGACCGACCTGCCTGAAGGCGCACAGCCCCTTGCGGATTTTGTGACGGCCCCCGCTGTTCTCGCCCGGCGTTTGGCGCATGTTGGCGTGGTCGACCAAGCAGACGGTCCGCGCCTGCAAGCCGCCCTGCGCGCGGGGCAGCGCTTGGTCAGTACTCAAGGGGATCTGTGGCGCTGGGACGGGTTCGTCGCCACCGCCGAAGATGCCCCAAGCGCGGCCGCGCTGCGATTGCAACAGCTCAACCGCTTGACATCCCTGCAAGAAACCCTGGCCGAAGCCCAAAGCCGCGCCGCCCAGGCGCAAGGGGCCTATGATGCGGCCAAGGCGGCCCTCGACGCCGCCCAGGCGGCCGAGGGGGCCGCCCGCCAGGCGCGCAAACAGGCCGAAGATGCCGCCAGCGCCGCCCTGCGCGCAGCGGGACGGGCCGAAACCGCGGCCACCACGCTCAGCGGCCGCTTGGAAACCGTCACCCTGGCCCGCACTCGCCGCGCCGAGGATCTGACCGAGGCCGAAGCGGCCATTGCCGAGGCCGAGGCCGCCCGCGCCGAATTGGGCGATCTGGACGCTGCGCGCGCCGCCCTCGAAGACCGCCGCCAGGCAGTGGAAGCCGAGCGCGGCCGAATGCTGACAGCCCGCGGCGCGCTGGACGACCTGCGCCGTGATGTCGATGCGCGCAAAAAGCGCGCCCAGCAAATAACCCAGGAAATCAGCGGCTGGCAGCACCGGCTATCGACCGCTGACGCAAGGATCCAGGAACTGGACAGCCGCATCGCCGAAAGCCAGGCAACGCTGGTCGAGGCGCAAGCTCTGCCAGACCAAATCCTCGAAGACCGCAACAAGCTCATCGACCTGATCGCAACCGCCGAGGCGCGTTGCAAGGCGGCCAGCGATGCGTTGGTCTTGGGCGAGGCCGCGCTGCGGGAGGTCATCACGACCGAGCGCGCAACTGAGCGCACCGCCAGCGAAGCGCGCGAGGGCCGCGCCCGTGCCGAAGCCTTGGCCGATGCCGCCGCCGACCGCGCTCTGACCGCCGCCGACCGCATCCGGGAAGAGCGTAACCAGAACCCTGAGGCCCTGCTCGAAGCCCTGGGCACCGATGCCGACCGCATGCCCGACGTGGAGACGATCGAGACCCAGGTCGACCGTCTGCGCCGCCAGCGCGACGCCCTGGGCGCGGTCAATCTGCGTGCCGAGGAAGACGCGGCCGAGGTCCAGACCGAGCATGACACGCTGGCCGCCGAAAAGGCGGATCTGGAAGAGGCGATCACCAAGCTGCGCAGCGGCATCGCCAATTTGAACCGCGAGGGACGGCAGCGCCTGCTGGCCGCCTTTGAGGAGGTGAACGCCAATTTCTCGACCCTCTTTGCCACGCTTTTTGGCGGTGGCGAAGCCAATCTGGTGCTGGTCGAAAGCGACGACCCCTTGGAGGCGGGGCTCGAGATCATGTGCCAGCCACCCGGCAAGAAACTCTCGACCCTGTCCCTGCTTTCGGGCGGCGAGCAGACGCTGACTGCCCTGTCGCTGATCTTCGCGGTGTTCCTGGCCAACCCTTCGCCGATCTGCGTGCTGGACGAGGTCGACGCACCGCTGGATGACGCCAACGTCACCCGTTTCTGCGATCTGCTGGACGAGATGACCAAACGCACCAACACCCGCTTTTTGATCATCACCCACCACGCCGTCACCATGGCCCGCATGGACCGGCTGTTCGGGGTCACAATGGCCGAGCAAGGCGTCAGCCAATTGGTGTCCGTCGACCTGCGCCAAGCCGAGGAACTGATCGACGCATGACCGACATGCGCCCTCTTGGCCCCCTGGTGCCCCATTGGCGGCCGCCCAGCACGGCCTTCCCACCGCTTAAAGGCCGTTATGCTGCACTGACGCATCTGACACCCGCAGACGCCCCAGCGCTGTTCGCCGCGAATAAGGCCGATGATGCCATCTGGGACTATCTGTTCGAGGGCCCATTCGAGACCCTCGCCGACTATACCGCATGGGTTGAAGACGCCGCCAACAACACTGACCAGCATTTCTACACCATCACCGATCTGGAAACCGGCCAAGTGGGCGGCGTCGCAAGCTATCTGCGCATCAACCCCAACGCGGGCTCGATCGAAGTTGGGAACATCAACTTCGCCCCCGCCCTTCAGCGCACCCGCGCGGCGACCGAAGCAATGGTGCTGATGATGGCTTGGGCCTTTGAAGCGGGCTATCGCCGGTATGAATGGAAATGCAATGCGCTGAACGCACCATCGCGCCGGGCCGCACAGCGGTTGGGGTTCAGCTATGAAGGTACCCACAGACAGGCGTTGATCGTAAAGGGGCGGAACCGCGACACCGCCTGGTTCTCGATCCTCGACAGCGAATGGCCCGCCCTGCGCATGGCCTTCGACCAGTGGTTGGACCAGCGGAGTTTCGACGTCGAGGGGACGCAGCGCCGTGCCCTCAGCGCCCTGACACGCCCGCATCTAGCAACCCCGGATCCTACGCTCTGAACTGTATCAAAAAATGAAACAATTTATTTAAAGAAGGCCATATTGTCTCAACGCATTTCGCCGTCTAGGTGTTTCCCATTGTCAAACCGGGAGAGCACCATGGCCACCAATACACTTCTGATCCACTCCAGCGCGCGCCACAGCGGCTCGGTCACCCGCATGTTGGCGGACGAAGTCGCGCAGACCCTCGCCGCCCCTATAACCGTCCGCGATGTCAGCGCCGGGCTGCCCGTTGTGACCGAGGATTGGATTACCGCCCGCGATACGGGCGAACATGCCCCCATCCTGGACACCTCGGCCACCCTGATTGGCGAGTTGCGCGCCCATGACACGCTGGTCATCGCCGCGCCGGTCTATAATTTCTCGATCCCAGCCGCGCTGAAAACCTGGATCGATCAAGTGGCGCGCGCGGGCAAGACGTTCCGCTATACCAAAAATGGACCCGAGGGCCTGCTGACCGGCAAAAAGGCCTATGTCGTGGTCGCCTCGGGCGGCACGCCGGTCGATGGTCCTTGGGACTATGCCACACCCTATCTGCGGCATGTGTTGGGTTTCATTGGCATCACGGATGTGACCGTGATTGCAGCCGACGCCCTGGGTAATGACACAGACAAAAAACTCGACGCGGCCCGCGCTCAGATTGCCGCCCTTCCTTCCGCCAAAGCCGCCTAAGCCGAAACGCTCTAATCCACCCACTGGGATTGACAAACCGGGCTTGGATCCCTTGGTAAAGCGGGCCCCAACCGGGGCCCGCCCGCCGATAAGGACCCGCCGCATGCCCGCACCGCACCCTCAAGCGCTTGAGTTTCTTCTGAACCGGCGTTCGCGCCCCGCCAAGACGCTGACAGATCCCGCACCTGATGCGGCAGCGCTGCAGCCGATCTTAACCGCAGGTCTGCGGGTGCCTGATCACGGCAAGCTCGAGCCTTGGCGGTTAATCATTCTGCAGGGCCCAGCGCTGGCCCGTCTGGCCGAGTTGTGCCGCGACATGGCCCCGACCCGCGGCCTGGATGCTGAAAAAGCCGAGAAATCGGCGATGATGTTCGCTGCCGCCCCGCTGATGATCGCCGTCATCTCGGCGCCGGTCCACAGTGAGAAGGTACCACCTGTCGAACAGGCTCATTCTGCGGGTGCTGTCTGTCTCAGCCTGGTCAACGCGGCCCTTGCGGCCGGCTGGGGGGCCAATTGGCTGACCGGCTGGACCGCGACCGATCCCCAGTTTTTGTCCCGCGCCCTCGACCTGACCCCGACCGAGCAGGTCGCTGGGTACATCGTCTTGGGCACCGAAACCAGCCCCCCGCCCGAGCGGCCGCGCCCAGATGTGCGGCAGAAGACCACCTGGCTTACCCACTAAGCCGATGCTGGGCGACATCACCCGCGCGCTGAGCCAATTGGGCGACCCGCGCTTCGCCCTGACGGTGCTCAAAGCCCTGGGCATCACCATCGGCATCCTGATCGGCACCAGTTGGCTGATCCTGGGACTTTTGGGTTGGATCCTGCCCGACACCCTGGACCTGTGGGTCCTGTCAGTCGACCTGAATGCGCCCTGGCTGTCTTGGGCGGCGGTCATGCTGCTTCTGGGCGCCTCGGTCTTTCTGATGCTTCCGGTGGCCTTTGTCTGTGTCGGCTTCTTTCTGGATGACATCGCCGATGCGGTCGAGGCGCGGCACTACCCGCATCTGACCCCCGCACCACGCCTTCCGATGACCGAGGCGATCCGCGACGCCATCGCCTTCCTATTGATCGTGGTTGTGGCCAACACTTTGGCGCTGGGGGTTTATGTCCTCTCGGCACCTCTGGCGCCCTTTGTCTTTTGGGCCGTCAACGGCTATCTGCTGGGCCGCGAGTATTTCCAACTGGTCGCCGCCCGCCGCTTGGGCCGCCCAGCCGCGACGCGCCTGCGCCGCCAAAACCGGGGGCAGATCTGGGCAGCGGGGGTGTTGATGGCAATACCGCTTAGCATACCGCTGCTGAACCTGGCCGTGCCGGTGATCGGCGTGGCGGCTTATACGCATATGGCCCATCGGCTGATGTGGGCCTCACCAATCCAGTCCTAAACGCAAATAGGGCAGCACCCCGGCTGGGCTGCGGCTCGCTTTGGCGAGATTAGAGCAAAATTCGGTAAATCTGAAACAAAACCTACGGCCTCTCAATCAGCAAGATGCTGATTTCGAACGCAGATTTTGATAAGCTATGTTGCAGATTAAATCGATTTCGCTATAGCGGATCGCACCCGTTCTCTTTCTTCGCGACATGGACGTCCGCGATTTCGGATTTTGCGTTCGTGCTCTCCAACGGCGAACCCCGTTCCAGCGCTGGAGGCGTCTGCGGCAGATCTCCTGATGAAAGCAGTGGAAAACTGAGGTGTAGTTTCAATTGCAGAGGCACGAAGTTCACGTTGAATTTCGACCTCACACGGCTGATGTTTGCGTGTTGCCGCCAGGAGGGGATGGGGCGCTTCAACCGCTTGAGGATCGCTTTCGCCCGTTGCAGGTCGTGCGCGCTTGGCAAAGACCTGGTCCCGAAATGACCGCGCCCGAGCCTTGCAACGGATTTTCCTGCTCGTGGATCGCTCCGCTGATCAACCTGCGCTTTCCACAACTAAGTCGGCCAGCTTGTTGCCTTGCCACCGCCGCGCCAGCAGCAGGCTGAGCGCCAGGCCGACCGCTGAAAGGGCGGCAGCGATCCAATAGCTGGCCCCGCCAAAGCTGGGATAGGCCCAAGCGGCGGCTCCCATGGCGAGGGCTGTCAATATCCCGCCGCCCAGCCCCATAAAGGCCCCTTGGGCCGAGGCGCCGTAGCGCTCGGGGACGGCGGCGGCGATGAAAGCGACGGCGCCCAAATGTCCACAGACAAACGTCAGCGTGTGCATCGCTTGCAAGCCCCAAAGCCAGGCAATTGGTGGATCAAATGCCATGATGCCCCAGCGCAGTACGCCGCCCGCGCCGGACAACATCAATGCCACCACCGGGCCCAATCGGCGGATAAGCGCAGGGCCGAGCAGCAGCATAAAGGCGACCTCGACCGCGACGGAAAATGCCCACAGGGCGCCGATGGTCGCCTCGTCCAACCCCAAGCTGCGCCAATGGACCGAGCCATAGACATAATAGACCGCATGGCTGGACAGAACCATGGCTGCGGCGGCCGTGAACAGGGCGAAGGTGGGGTTGATGAGCAGCGCGCCGATCTCGGCAAAACCCGGTGGTGGGCTGCGTTTTGGAAGGCCACCACCAGGGTGGCGCCAGGCCAACACGCCGGTGACGGCAAGGCTGATAACGATCCACCACAGGGCCGCATTGGCGCTGGTTCGGGCGATCAACCAGCCAACGGCAAGGCTGGTGATCAGAAAGGCGACCGAACCCAAGGCGCGGGGGCGGGCATAGGGAAAACCGTAGTGCTGGGCGGCGCCCGAGCCCAACCCCTCGCCCAGTGGCAAGATGCCCGACAAGATCGCGCCGACGATGACAGTGGCGATCAGCAAGCCCGCACGGCCGTTCAGGCCCACATGGGCTAGGAACACCAGCGCGCCTGCGCCGCAAAGACTGACCATCCACAGCCGCCGTTGCCCCGTTTTGTCCGCCAGGACCGGAAACAGCAGCCCCGCGATGACCCGGATGGCGACGCCCAAGCTGGTAAAAAGGCCAACCTCGCCAGTGGTCAGGCCCCAATCCTCGAGCCAGACAGGCCAGAACGGCAGATGCGCGCCGAGGGCTGCGAACATGGCCGCGTAAAAGACCGCCGTGTGCCACTCCGCCCGCCGCGCGGTGGGGCCGGTCACACGCCAAAGCCTGTGAAGGGCAAGTAGCGGACCGGGGTGCCGGGGGTGATGTCTTGCGCGGCATCGGGCAACTCCACCAGCCCTTGCGCCCATGACAGGCCCGAGATGCGACCAGAACCTTCGGATTTGAACACCTCGGCTGAGCCATCGGTTGTCAGGCGGGCACGCAGATACTCGTGGCGGCCGGGTTTCTTCGATTTGGTAAAAGCGGCGGGGACTGTGATGGCCTGCGGGTCGCTCCAGCCGCTGCCCTGCAAGACCGACAGGGCGGGGCGCGCGAAGATCAACGCGCAGACAAAGGCGGCGACCGGGTTGCCGGGCAGGCCGAAAATCGGCACGCCGTCCCAATTGGCAAGGGCCAGCGGGCGCCCCGGTTTGACCGCGATCCGCCAGGTGTTGAGGACCCCCGCGCGGTTGAGCGTGGCCGAGATGTGATCTTCGTCCCCGGCCGAGGCGCCGCCGGTGGTCAGGATCGCGTCCGCCCGTGCCCGGCCCTGGGCCAGGCGCGCTTCAACGTCTTCTGTGGTGTCGGCGGCTTGACCCAGGTCGATGACCTCGAAGCCCCAGCCGGTCAAAAGGGCGCTCAGCATTGGGCGGTTGGCGTCGAACATTTGGTGGGGCCGTGGTGTCGCACCAACCGCCACCAATTCGTCCCCCGTCGACAGCACACCCACTTTTAAGCGCTGGCGCACGCTGACCTGCGCAACACCCAGCGCGGCCGCCAACGCGAGGTCCTGGGGCTGGATCCGGCGCCCCGCCGCCAGGGCTTGGGTGCCCGCATCCACATCCTCGCCCGCGCGCCGGGTGTTCGCGCCGCGCTTGAGGCCAGGGCGGAAGGTGATGGTGCCTTCGGCGAGTGTCACGTCCTCTTGCAGCACGATCGTATCGATGCCGTCGGGGATCATCGCACCAGTCAAAATACGCACGGCATGCCCTGCGGGGACTTGGCCGGAGAAGGGCTCTCCCGCGGCGGCCCGTCCTTGCACGATGGGCAGCGTGACGCTGGGCCCCCTGCCCATGGCCTCAAAGCTGAATCCATAGCCGTCTACCGCAGCATTGGCGTAAGGCGGGTTTGCCCGCGCGGCGATCACTGGGGCGGCCAGTACACGCCCCAAGGCGTGGTTCAGCGGCACAGTCTCGGTCCCGGTGACAGGCGTCAATCCCTCGCGCAGCTGTGTGAGGGCCGTCTCGACCGGGGTCCAATCGACGCCTGGTGGCAGCGCGAAGCAATCGTTGCGCAAGGGCGGCGGTTGGCTCATCGGCGCACCTCGACCGCCGCCTTCAGCGCGAAATCCAGGACGGCGGTCATGTCGTTGGGATCGAACACCGGTATCGCTTGGTCTGCGGCATCGCCCACCAGTGCAACGATGCCAGGGTGCGACTGCGCGAGCGGCGCGCGCCCACGCGCCGCGGCCTGGCGAAAAACTTCCAGCTTTGGATGGAGCGCGGATTTATAGCCCTCGACCACCACCAAATCGACCGTCTGCATCCGCGCTAGCAGAGCCTCCAGTGGTGGCTCGGGCGCGCCGCGCAACTCCTCGATCAGCGCCACGCGGGCCCCTGAGGCGACCAGCACCTCGGCGGCCCCGGCCATCCGATGCCGGTGGCTGTCGCGCCCGGGCGTGTCCAATTCGACCGCGTGATGCGCGTGTTTGATGGTCGAGACGCGCAGGCCCCGTGCCACACCGGCGGCCACCAACCCCTCGACCAGGGTGGTTTTGCCCATATCTTTCCAGCCGGTGACGCCGATCATTTTCATGAGGCGATATGGGCTTGCGCGACCGCCAAATCCTGGGGCGTGTTCACATTAAAAAAGGCGTCTTCGTCGTCAAACATCGCGGTTTGGCAGCCCAACGGGTCGGCCCAAGCGACCACCTTACGGGTTCCGGTGACCAGGGCGCCGCGCAGATCCTCGCGCAGGGTGACAGGCCACAGGCCAAAGGTCGGATGCCGTGCCGTGCCCCGCTTTGGGTCCGGCGTCGCGGCCAGGGCGAGCGGTCCCGCAGCCTGCAGCCGCGCCACCAGATCCGTGGGGAAGAACGGGGTGTCCCCGGCAACCGAAACCACGGCGTCAGCCCCATGCGCCACCGCCCAATCCATTCCCGCCAGCACGCCCGCCAAGGGCCCCGCGAAACCCGCGACACTGTCGGCGACCACGGGCAGCCCAAAACGCGCAAACCGCGCGGGATCGCCGTTTGCATTGATCACGATCCGGTCCACCTGGGGCGCTAACCGCGCCAAGACCTGATCCAAAAGCACGCCATCGCCCAGCGGCAGCAGGCATTTGTCCCCACCGCCCATCCGCGAGGCAAGCCCCCCCGCCAGAACAACTCCAACCGGCCTACCCACCGCGCGACCCTTTCCGCACCCGGCCCTTGGGCTCGTCCGCGACCGAACTCAAATCCGCATCCCGCACCAACCGCTCGTCCCCAGCCAGGCACAGAAACCGTTGCCCCCGCATCCGGCCGATCAATGTCAGCCCGATCTGCTGGGCAATCTCGACGCCCCAAGCCGTAAAGCCCGAGCGCGAGGCAAGAACCGGGATCCCCATCAGCGCGGTCTTGATCACCATCTCGGAGGTCAGCCGACCCGTGGTATAAAGCAGCTTGTCGGCCCCGCTGACCCCTGTCATCCGCATCCATCCGGCGATTTTGTCGACCGCATTGTGTCGGCCAACATCCTCCATGAAAACCAGGGGTTTATCCGCCTGGCACAGGACCGTCCCATGGATCGCTCCGGCTTCCAAGTACAGGCTGGGCGCGGTGTTGATCTGATGTGCGAGCGCATAGAGATGGCTGGTCCGCACGGTCGTTTCGGGCAATACCAATCCCTCAAGTCCCTCCATCATATCACCGAACACGGTGCCGACCGCGCAGCCCGAGGTGCGGGTCTTGCGTTTCAGCTTGTCCTCGTAATCCGTCGTGCGTTCTGTGCGCACGACCACCGTCTCGACCTCGGCATCGAAGTCGACGCCGGTCAGCACGTCCTCGTCCAGCAGCATGCCTTGATTGCGCAGATATCCCACAGCCAGATACTCGGGATAGTCGCCGATGGTCATCGAGGTCACAACCTCCTGGGAATTCAGGTAAATCGTCAATGGGCGCTCCTCGACCACCCGAATGTCGCGCGCAGCCCCCTGCTGGTCCACGGCCCGCACGGCCCGCGTTAGATGCGGGTCCTTGGGGTCGGGCAAAATGGGCAAATCGGGCATCGGTGCGCTCCTAACCGGGCGCGCCACGAAACCATCCTGAACCGTGAAACGCAAGATCACGACTTCGCGTTCTACATTCCCCCGGCGCGTCGTAAGGGGGCGCTATGTCCGCCTGCCGCTCCGCCTTTCTTTCCGGTTCGATCACCAGCCTTCCGTTTGTGATTGTTGTCGTGCCGTTGGCGAGATCGCGACCGAGGCCGGTTTCGATTTGCTTCAAGCCATGGCTATGAGTTTTCCGCCGACTGCAGGTGCCGCGCAGTTTGCTGTTGTTCAGCTTTTGGTTGGCGATACGCCAACGCGGTCGACGTCCATACTTTCAATTGGCTGCTCTTTCATATCCCGGCCTTGCACAGCGCCGGTCGACTGGATCAGCCGATCGGCCAGGGTGGATTTCCCGTGATCGATGTGCGCGACGACAGAGAAATTGTGGATCTTTGAGAGGTCGGTCATCAGGGGGATATGCGGGGTTTGGGGGTGGTCAAGGCAGCTGTGGTCGGTCCTGCAGAATATACCGAGCCGGAACAGATGAAGTCAGCCAAACGCCGTTTTCGGACAGAAAGAAAGCTACACCGTCATGATGCATGGCTGCGGCGGCAATGCTAAATATAGTGGGGCGACCATGTCGTCCACCGACCGCCTACGCGGTTTCGCGATCCTTGGACAGATGGACATGATTGCGTGACATCGGTTTCAATCCTTCGCGTAAGATTGCATCAAGGAACCGGGTTGCGGTTCCATGGTACAGCGTGTCCAACGGGTCGTTGGTTCGAGACCAAGATCCACCGCTATGGAATGCCCTTGGTTTGCGCGAACCCTTTGTCCATCGGAACTGATTGCGAAACGCTGCTTGTCGCTGGTCTGTGTAATCTCGCGGACCAGATCCTGGTCCAGCAGGCCGTTAGATTTTGCAACGAGGTCGTCAATCCTTACCAACTGCCGTGGTCAAGCGTCAGTCCAACATCCTCGGGTGCGTGCCTAAGGACTAAACTCATGAACTTGCTCTGTTTTGCATTGGGATGAGACATTGCTTAGTTTATCCCGTCTGGAGTTTGACGATCAACAACGTTTGGAGGGAATACAGACTGTCGGCGTACAGAATGGTCAAGCGCTCAACCCATGGATTGGTCAAAAGCGCCCAAACTTCCTCCATTGTCCGTCCAATAGTCCGTAACCCAGGGCACTTTGCCGTTGCCCATATGGGGCAGGCGGTCCCAGAAGCGGTGGCCGGGTTTGATCAGGTCGGCGGGGCGGGGGGTGCCGTGGAACGCCAGGATCTTGGCGCTGTCGGGCGGCGGGCTGGGGGCAAAGAACAAGTCTTTGCCGATCGGTTGGCGCAGGTGCCTTTTAAAACTGATCACCCAGCCCTCGGGCCAGAAGCTTATCGACGAGGCATGCGCGCCAACATAGTCCTGCTCCAGCTTGAACCTCTCCATCGCCTGCGCAGGGTCGGCGCGGAAGGTGTCGAGGATCTGCGCCTCCTGCCCGATATTGAAAGCGAAGATACAGGTCCCGGCCTCGCGCGGGCCTGGGCGGGGTTTGGCGCGCCAGCCCTGGCCCATATCGGTTGTGATAAAGGGGTCAGGGGCATCGAAAAATGCATCCAGATCGCGCAGCACCATCATGTCCAAATCAATAAACAAGCAACGCCCGCTAAGCCCATGCAGGTCGGCCACATAGAGCGACAGTTTGCGCCAGACGCCAGCCAGATAATACTGATCCGGGTGCAGGCCGATATCGGGAATGGGGAAGGCCTCGATCCCATCCAGCAGCCCGTTGGTCTCGTCCGTGAGGCAGACAAAACGAAACGGGCCACTCATCGCCTTGCAAGTGGCGGTGTAAAGGACGTTGACATAATCTGCGGGAAAGACCGGCCCCCATTTCATGCACAGGACAATCCGGTCGTGCGGTGTGGTCATAGGGATCCGGGCTTGGTCAGGACAGCGTGGACAGCATAGCGGCGATAGAGCGGCCGTGTGGTGGCGGTTGCACCCGTGTCATCGGCGATGCGGTCCAACTGGGCGCTCAGGTCGTCCCGTGGGGTCACGTGGAATTTAGCCAGCCAGGCGCGCAGCCCGCGACGGAAGGTCTTGGGCAGGGCCTGTTGATCGCCAAAGTCGACAATATGCAGCGACCCTCCGGGGGCGAGTTGGCTGGCCGCCTGGCGAATAGCCCCGGTCCAATCGGGGATCATCGAAATGGCGTAGGACAGGACGATCCGGTCGAAATGCGGCGTGTTGAAAAGGGTTTGAGCGTCGAAGCCGCAGGCGTCGGCTTGCATAAGCTGGGCGTCCGCGCCCAGTTTCGACCGGGCCGAGACCAGCATTTCATTTGAGATGTCCAAACCATAGAGACTGCGTCCTGGATAGCGTTGGCCAATGCGGTAAAGGTTGCGGCCGGTGCCGCAGGCGACCTCGAGGATTTTGGCACCAGGCGGTGGGTCCAGGGTATCGATCAGGTGATCGCGCCCGAAGAGGTAATATTTCCGGGTGACGTCATAGATCAGCCGTTGACGGCGGTAGATGCCATCCATCAGCTGTGCGTGGGTGGCGGAAGGATCGGTGGTGCTCATGCGGCACGGCGGTAGACGTGGAACCCGCCATAGATCGCCGAGCGATCGGCGGCGAGGCCGGCGGCCGAAACCTGGGCATCATAACTCCATTGATCCAGGGTGTCGGCGCTAACCCGGCCCGGCAGGATGTCCGGCGCGCCGCCGGTGCGAAACACGACGCGCGCGCCAGGGGCCGCTGTGCGCGTGATCTGAGCCCAAAGCGCATTCAATTGCGCGTCGGTCATCCAGTCTTGCGCGTCCAGCAAAACATAAGCATCGCGCGACGCGCTGGGGGTTTTGGCCAGCACATCCGTTAGGGATTGATTGAGCACCGTCACCCGGTCGGCGTTTTGGCGCAAGGTGTCGAAGTGGCAGGCCTCAAGGTACGGCGGGACCGAGGCACCGGTTGTGCGCTGGTAGCCGCGGTTGAAGGCGGCCCAAGCGAAATAGTTTTCCTGCACCGGGAAGTCGCACATTAGTTTGCGCACCCGCTCGCGCAGGACAGCCAGGACATTGCCATCCGCGTCTGCGGCCAGTTTGTCGTATTGCGCCGGTGGAATGCCCAGACCGAACAGCGAGGCCCGGCGGCGGGCGAGGAATTTGACCAAACGCATTTCGAACAGCGGGGCCACCTGGGTGTCGAAGAAAGTTTGCTGCTGGGCCAGGGTTTGGCTGGCCAAGAAGGGGCGGAAGTCGACGCGACCCAGGCGCGATACAAGGTGGGTCGCGGTGATGTAGCGCCCGAGAACGCCAAAGCGGTAGAAGCCCCGCGCGAACCAGCTAATACGGCGGCGCGTGACCGAACGCCCCTCCCAATAGTTGCGCGAGGCCGCGTCCAAGTGAGGGGCGATGTGGTCGCGATAGAGGCTCGGGTTTTGGGGGCGATCAGCCTCGGCGAAGAAGCCGTAAAATGCGGCCTGATTAGGCAGGTGCTGCGCGGCGGCAAGTTTGAGTTTGCTAAGTGCCACATGCGCGGGAGAAAGGTCGACAACGGTTATTCCAGCGGGGGCGGCCGTGAGATAGGACATCATATTGCACCCACCCGAGGCGATGCAGACGATGTGATCAGTCGGCTGGATCCGCAGCGCGGTCATATCGACCACCGGATCCTCCCATATCTGGGCATAAACCAGGCCGCGAAACAGGCGGGCAAAACTGCGTTCCAGTATCCCCTCGCGGCTGAGCGCCTTGTTTTGATGCACGGCGGCGCGCAACTGGTCTTGGGTGGTCTGAAGCTCGGCCATTTTTTGGGGTTCCTTAGGGTCAGACGGTCTCGTGCGTTTCGCGTTTGGTGATCTTGGCGGGCTTGCCTGAACTGCTGGTGCTGGGTTTGATCAAGCGCCGCTTGCGTGTCGCAGCAGCCCAATCGATCAACTCTAAGCGGCCATCTTCATGTTCTACGACGGCGGTGCAGCTTTCGACCCAATCACCTGTGTTTACATAGTCGATGGGGCCGATTTTGTGCATATTCGCGTTATGGATGTGGCCGCAGACGACACCGTCATAACCACCGCGTTTGGCTTCTTCCGACAAGACGGTCTCGTAAGCGCTCATGAAGTTCACCGCCTGTTTGACCTGCTGCTTGGCCCATTTGGACAGTGACCAATACTGCCCGCCCCAGAGCCACCTGAACCTGTTCACCCATGTGTTCAGCCAAAGAGAGAACGCATAGGCGCGGTCGCCCAGGCGGGCCAGCCATTTGGCGTGGACCACGACCGAATCGAACTGATCACCATGGGTGACCAGAAAGCGGCGGCCATCGGCGGTGGTGTAATCGGCGGTTTGCACCACCTCGATCCCGCCGAAATGAATGCCCAAATAGGTGCGCATGATCTCGTCATGATTGCCCGGGATGTAGAAGATCTGGGCACCGTCATGCGCTTTAGTCAGAAAGGCTTGGACCACGTCGTTGTGGGCTTGCGGCCAATGCCAGCCGCGACGCAAACGCCAGCCATCAAAGATATCGCCGATCAAATAATAGGTATCGGCGTGATGATAATCGAGGAAGTCGAGCAGCATGGCCGCTTGGCAGCCACGTGTTCCAAGATGCACATCGGACAATAGGATTGTTCGGTACTTCACCCGTCGCTCAACTTCTTGCGTTTTGGTTAAGCGGGCTTATGCCACAAATGCGATCTGTATCACACCTGATAATCGAGGCGGGTTGTCGCGGGCTATGGGTTTACGCAAGGGCGGCGTGCGTGGTTTGATTGTGAACACAATGGGAGGGTGCCGGGATGGGCCAAGGGATACGACAGGAAGTGCTGGGCGACGGTGTGCTGCGGCTGGTGCTGGACAACCCCCCGGCGAATGCTCTGTCCGAACTTGTTCTTGCGCGCCTGGGGGAGGCCCTGGCGGAGAGCGGCAAGGACCCAGCCGTGCGGGTGATTATTCTGGGCGCCACGGGGCGGTTGTTCTGCGCGGGCCATGATTTGAAAGAGATGACGCCGCACCGGCAAGACGCGGACCGTGGGCGGGCGTATTTTCATCAGCTGATGCAAGACTGCGCAGCGGTGATGCAGGCGATTGTGAGCCATCCCAAGCCGGTGATTGCCGAGGTTGGTGGACTGGCGACC
The DNA here is from genome assembly GCA_938049225.1 of uncultured Paracoccaceae bacterium. Taxonomy (GTDB): domain Bacteria; phylum Pseudomonadota; class Alphaproteobacteria; order Rhodobacterales; family Rhodobacteraceae; genus Halovulum. Next base: position 16,759 of record CALICM010000049.1, on the reverse strand, counting down.
GCCGCAGGCTGCCAGCTGGTGGCCAGTTGCGATCTGGCGGTGGCCAGCGAGGTCGCCTCATTTTGCACGCCTGGCGTGCATATTGGGCTTTTTTGCTCGACCCCGATGGTGGCGTTGTCACGCAACGTGCCGCGCAAGCAGGCCATGGAAATGTTGTTGACCGGCGACACTATAGATGCTGCGACTGCGCGCGACATGGGCCTGGTGAACCGTGTGGTGCCCGCTGCGGATCTGGCGACCGAGGCACAAGCTTTGGCAAGGCAGATCGCGTCAAAGTCGGCACAAACGGTGAAAACTGGCAAAGCTGCGTTTTACCGCCAGGCGGAGATGGATTTGGCCGAGGCATACGCCTATACGGCGCAGGTCATGACCGAGAACATGCTGGCGCGCGACGCCGAAGAGGGGATCGGCGCGTTTTTGGAACGCCGCGACCCCGTTTGGCACGACTAAGGGGGACAAGATGAGCGATCCGTATGCGTCCGATCTGGACCGAAATCCAGCGAATTATCAGCCGCTAACACCGCTGAGTTTTCTGGCGCGCGCAGGCACGGTTTTCCCGGACCACACCGCGATCATCCATGGTGGGCTGCGGCGCAGCTACGGGTCGTTTTATGCGCGCGCACGTCAGTTGGCCTCGGCCCTGTCGCGGCGTGGGGTTGGGCGGGGGGATACGGTTTCGGTCCTACTGCCGAACGTGCCGCCGATGGTCGAGGCGCATTACGGCGTGCCAATGGCAGGCGCGGTGTTGCATTCGATCAACACGCAGTTGGATGCGGGGATCATTGCCTTTCAGCTGGATCATTCGGACAGCAAGGTGGTAATCACCGATCGCGCCCTTGCGCCGCGCATGAAGGACGCACTGGCGCTTGCCAAGGCACAACCCATCGTGATCGATTACGATGATCCTGAGTTTCCGCAATCGGGCGACCTGCTGGGCTCGATTGAATACGAGGACTTTATCGCCGACGGGGACCCGGATTTCGACTGGTTGATGCCGCTCGATGAATGGGATGCGATCTCGCTCAACTATACCTCGGGCACGACGGGCGATCCCAAGGGGGTCGTCTATCACCACCGTGGCGCGTATTTGCTGGCGCTGGGCAACGCGGTGACGATGGCGATGCCAAAACATGCGGTCTATCTGTGGACGCTACCGATGTTTCATTGCAACGGCTGGTGCTTCCCATGGACACTGTCGGCATTGTCGGGCACCTCGGTCTGTTTGCGCCAGGTGCGGCAGCAGCCGATGTGGGACGCCTTGGCCGATCACCAAGTCACCCATATGTGCGGCGCGCCGATTGTGATGTCGACCCTGCTGGCAACGCCTGAGGCCGAGAAACGCGCGTTGCCTGGGCGGGTGGAGTTTCTGACGGCCGCCGCCCCGCCGCCGGAAACGGTTCTGGCGGATATGCGCGAAGCGGGGTTCAACGTCACGCATTTGTATGGGTTGACCGAGACCTATGGCCCGGCCGTGGTGAATGATTGGCACCAGGCATGGGACGGTTTGGATGGGCGCGCACAGGCGATGCTGAAAGCGCGGCAGGGCGTGCGGTATTTGCCGCTGGAGGGGCTAGAGGTGCGCGACCCCCAGACGATGCAGCCAGTTCCAGCGGATGGCAAGACCCTGGGCGAGGTGATGTTTCGCGGCAATGTGGTGATGAAGGGTTATTTGAAGAACCCGGCAGCGACCGAGGCGGCTTTCGCGGGCGGTTGGTTTCATTCCGGCGATCTGGGGGTGATGCACCCGGATGGCTATATCCAGCTGAAAGATCGTTCGAAGGACATCATCATCTCGGGCGGCGAAAATATCTCGTCCATTGAGGTTGAGGAGGTGTTCTATAAGCACCCCGATGTGGCGGCAGTCGCGGTGGTGGCGATGCCGCACGAGCGCTGGGGCGAGACGCCCTGCGCCTTTGTCGAACTGGTCACGGGCAGCACGGTAACCCCCGAGGATCTGATCGCCCATTGCCGAACCGGGTTGGCGGGGTTCAAGATCCCGCATCGGGTTGTGTTCGAGGATTTGCCCAAAACCTCGACCGGCAAGATCCAGAAGTTTGCCTTGCGGGAACGGGTGCGGGCGTTATAGGGGCGATGCCCGGCCCCGGCGCCCCTTGAACCCTGGTCGCGGCCCCGGCACAAAGGGGCCAGGCGCAGCGGTCGGGGATGGGACATCTGGTAGTGCAAACAGTGGTTCGGTCGGATCGACCAGCGCATACGATTGCCTTGGCTGAAAGCTTGGGCGTGGTTTTGGCGCCTGGCGACACAGTGCTGCTGTCGGGCCCGGTCGGTGCTGGCAAGTCATTGTTTTGCCGCGCGCTTATCCAGGCGCGGCAGGCGGCGGTGGGGCGGGCGCTCGAAGACGTCCCCTCGCCCAGTTACACGCTTGTGCAGACCTATGACGTGGGTCCAGTCGAGATCTGGCACGCGGATTTGTACCGTCTGGGCGATCCGTCCGAGGTGACGGAGTTGGGTCTGGACGAGGCGATGGACCGTGCGATTGTCTTGATCGAATGGGCAGATCGCTTGGGGCGCGCGGCCCCGGCGCGTGCGTTACATCTGGATATCGCAGTGGATCCGGTTAAGCCGGACCGACGGCATCTGACCGCAAAGGCAAAAGGGCCGGGCTGGGCGGCGGCGCTGGGCGCGTTAACCCAGCAAACCTGCGCGCTGCACGACTTTCTGGCGGACAGCGCTTGGGCAGATGCGCAGGTGGCACCACTGGCGGGCGATGCCTCGGCCCGCCGGTACTTTCGGCTGAAAGAAAAACAGCTTGGATCGGCGGTTGTGATGGACGCCGCCGACGGGGACGTTGGGCCTTTTGTGGAAATGACCGACCGACTGCGCGGCTGGGGTCTGTCGGCGCCCGAGATCTTGGCCGCGGATCCGGTAGCTGGGTTTCTGTTGTTGGAGGATCTTGGCGACGCGCAATTCGCCCGTGTGGCCCCGCAAGATCCGGACATTGAGCATCAACTTTATGCCTGTGCGACGGACCTGCTGGCGCATCTGCATGGCTTGCCGCGAACGGCCGACGGGCTGCCCCCCTACGACCAGGCCACCACCCTGCGCGAGTCGCGCTTGGCGGTGGAATGGTACCATCCCGCAGCCACGGGTGAGACGATCAAGGCCCAGGCCTCGGACACCTTCGATACGCTAATCGATACGGCTTGCGCGGTGGTTCAGGGCCCTGTCGTGTGCGTTCTGCGCGACTACCACGCCGAGAATTTGATCTGGCTGCCGGACCGCGATGGCCTGGCCCGCTGCGGGCTGCTCGACTATCAAGACGCGTTGGCGGGGCATCCGGCTTATGACTTGGTCTCGCTGCTTGAAGACGCGCGGCGGGATACATCGGACGTGCTGCGACAGACGATGATCGCGCGGTATTTGACGGCGCGCGGGGCGGATCCGGTGGCGTTCCGCGCGGCCTATGCCACCTTTGGGGCGCAGCGGAACCTCAAGATTTTGGGGCTTTTCACGCGGCTTTGGTTGCGGGATGGCAAACCGCAATATTTGGATCTGCTGCCCCGGGTATGGGATCATTTACAGCGGGATTTGAGGGCGCCGCATTTGACGGATCTGCGCAATTGGGTCGCGGACAACCTGCCGGCGCCCACGCCGCAAATCCTTGCTCGGATTAAGGCAGCGAAATGACCGAAATGCCGCCAGCGATGATCTTTGCCGCCGGGCGCGGGCTGCGGATGGGCGCGCTGACGGCACATCAGCCCAAACCGATGATCCCGGTCGCGGGGCGCCCGCTGATCGACTATGCGCTGGATACCGTGGCCGATGCGGGTGTGCGCCGGGCCGTGGTGAACACGCATCATTGCCCACAGCCATTGGTGACGCATTTGGCGCACGAGGATCGTCTTGAGGTGCACACCCTGCACGAGGAAGAGTTGCTCGAAACTGGCGGCGGATTGCGCAACGCGCTGCCGCTGCTGGGCCCAGGGCCGGTTTGGACGGTCAACGCTGATGCTGTTTGGTCCGGGCCAAACCCATTGAACGTTTTGCAGCCTGGTGGGCCACTGCCACAGGGTGCTCGATTGTTGCTGGTGCCAAAGGCCCGGGCGCGGGGGCACAAGGGCGCGGGGGATTTCTTCTTGAGTGAGGACGGCACGTTGCGGCGGCGCGGAACGGCGGACAGCGCGCCCTATATCTATACGGGCGTGCAGTTGATCGACCCCTCAGGGCTGGAGGCCGTGGGCGAGCGGGTGTTCTCGCTCAATGTGATATGGGACCAGATGCTGGCCGCGGGCCGTTTGGGGGGGGCGATCTATCCCGGTGATTGGTGCGATGTCGGCCAGCCCGAGAGCCTTCCACTGGCCGAGGCGCTGGTGGCAGATGGCTGAGTTGTTTTCACCGCTGGCCCCTGGCACGCCGCGCGTATTCGCGCTGCCGCCCGGTGCGGATTTCGCCCAAGGATTGGTCAGCGGCCTGACCGCGCGCGCCATGGATCCCGTAACCCGGGCACGCACACGGATCTATGTGAACACCGAGCGCGCGCGACGGCGGGTGCTGGCGCTGTTCGAAGTGGGGCCGGTGGCGCTAATCCCGCAGGTGCTGCCCCTGGGCGCTTTGACGGACCAGATCCGCGACCTTCCCGCCGTGGAACCCCCTGTCCGGCGCCGCTTGCAACTGGCGCAATTGGTGCGGCAGGCAATCGCGGCGGACCCATCGCTGGCCGCGCGCGCGGCCGCGTATCCTTTGGCCGAGAGCCTGACGGAACTGGCCGCCGATCTGCAGATCGAAGGGGTGCCGATCGCGCGGCTGCTGGCATTGGACACTCAGGATGCCGCAGGGCATTGGGCACGCAGCCTTGAGTTTATCCGATTGATCGGCGCGGTGCTCGAACCAGCGGCGCGGGAAATGTTCACCTTGGATCCAGATGCACGGATGCGCGCTGCGGTGGACGCGATGGTGAGGGATTGGATGACAGATCCACCGCGGGATCCGGTGATCGTCGCGGGCTCGACCGGGTCGCGGGCGGTGACGGCGGATTTCATGGCGGCCGTTGCCCTCCTGCCGCAAGGTGCGGTGGTGTTGCCAGGCTTGGATCCGCATGTGCCAAACGATGTTTGGCAGACGTTGACCGAGACGGGGTTGAACGCGCCCGTTGACCATGCGCAATGGGGATTGGCACAGATCTGTGGCAAACTGGGGGTTCACCCTGACGCGGTACCGGTCTGGGATACAACACCTGTGCCGGTACCCACGCGTGCGCGGCTTGTGTCGCTGGCTTTGCGACCCGCGCCGGTCACCGATCAATGGCTAGCCGAGGGGCCGCTGTTGGCGGGCGATCTGCCGGGCGCTACGCAAGGATTGACGTTGATCGAGGCGCCGGACCCCCTGGCCGAGGCAGCGGCCCTCGCCCTGCGCCTGCGCCAAGCGGTGGCCGATGGGCAGACAGCGGCGCTAATCACGCCGGACCGGGTCTTGGCCCGTCGGGTTACGGCAGCGCTGGACCGCTGGGGCCTCGCGCCTGACGACAGCGCCGGGCGGCCCTTGGACCTGACGCCGCCGGGGGTCTTTTTGCGACTAACGGCGGAGTTGCTGGCCGGGCCGCCGGGGCCGGTCGCACTGCTGTCGCTGCTCAAGCATCCATTGACCGCAAGTGGTGAAGGGCCCGCGCGGGGGCGGCATCTGGGCGAGACCGTCAAATTAGAGCGCGCCTTGCGCCGCCACAGCACGCCGATGGTCACGCCGGACTGGCTTGTGGCCTATGGCGCGACGCTCGATCCGGCTTGGGTCCAGTGGCTCAGCGTGCTGCTGACACAAAGTATGCCGCAAGCCGCCCCACTTGAGGACATCGTACACAGCCACGCGGCATTGGCCGCCCACACTGCCCGGGGACCCGAAGCGCTGTCTGGCCAGAGTGGCGCACTGTGGTTGGAGGCGGCGGGCGTCGCCGCCCTGGCCGCCCTCACCGACCTACAAACCCATGCGGCTGCGGGGGGCACCGTGCCCTTGGCCGAATACCGGCCCCTGTTGCGGGCGGTTCTGGCCGGCGCCGATGTGCCGGACGCACCCTATGCCCCACATCCCGATATCGCGATCTGGGGCACGCTTGAGGCGCGAACGCAGACCGCCGATGTCCTGCTGCTTGCGGGGTTGAACGAGGGGACATGGCCACGCCTGCCCCCGCCCGATCCGTGGCTAAGCCGTCAGATGCGCGTCGCCGTGGGCCTGCCGCTGGCCGAGCGTCGGATTGGGCTCTCGGCGCATGACTTTCAGCAGGCCGTTGGGGCCTCGGAGGTGGTTCTGTCCCGTGCCCTGCGTGAGGGCGAGGCGCCCTCGGTCCCCGCGCGCTGGTTGCTCCGCTTAACAAACTTGTTGGACGGATTACCGCCCCAGGGGCCAATGGCGCTGCGCGCGATGCGGGATCGGGGTGCGCACCTGCTGCGCCTGGCCGCCCAGTTGGAGCAGCCCGCGCAGCCCTTGGAGCGGGCCCGCCGCCCGGAGCCGCTGGTGCCGCCGGGGGCCTTCCCAGCGACGCTGCCAGTAACCCAGATCGACCGCCTGATCCGCGACCCTTATGCGGTTTATGCCCACGCCGTGTTGGGTTTGCGCCCGCTCGATCCGCTGCACCCCGAGGCGGATGCGTTGCAACGCGGCATCCAGGTACATGCGGTGATGCAACGATTTATCGAGGCGACCCAAGACGGTCTGCCCAAGGATGCCGAGGCATTGTTCGATCAGATCCTAAGCGAAAGCTTGCGGGCCGAGGTTCCCTGGCCCGCCATGCGCGCGTTGTGGCAGCATCGGCTGCAAAAACTGACGCCGTTCATCCTGCGGACCGAGGCTGAGCGCCGGACCCGTGCCACGCCAAGGTTGGTTGAGGCGAAAGGCGCCGCCGCGCTGACGGGCACACCGTCGGCCTTCACCCTGACGGCCAAGGCGGATCGGATCGACACCCTGAGGGGCGGTATCGCGATCTATGACTACAAGGGCCGTTTGCCGTCGCAGAAAGAAGCGGCTTTGTTCCACAAACAACTGCCCCTTGAGGCCTGTATCGCCCTGCGCGGCGGCTTTGAAACGGGCGACGCCGCGAATATCCTGGCGTTGGAGCTGATCGGGCTCAGCGGTAATGGCGATATCCTCAGCCTGGAGCACGATGCAGACACCCTGGCACAAGTTTGGCGGGATCTGGCGGCGTTGATCAGCCTCTACCAATCGGGCCAAACGCCCATGGTCGCGCGCCTCAGGCCCAAGCTGGTCGCGCAGGAAGGCCGCTATGACCATTTGGCACGGCGCGGCGAATGGGCCGATGGAGATCCCGCCGAACCTGAGGTGCTGACATGATCCGCGATGCAGCGACCGAAGCACAGGTGCGCGCGGCGCGGCCTGATCGATCTTCGTGGGTCGTGGCCAACGCGGGCTCGGGCAAGACCCGGGTTTTGACCGATCGTGTTGCCCGCCTGTTGCTGCGGGGTGCGGACCCGCGGCGGATCTTGTGCCTCACCTATACCAAGGCGGCGGCGGGCGAGATGCAGAACCGCTTGTTCAAACGCCTTGGGACCTGGGCGATGCTGCCCGACGCGGACCTGCGGGCCGCGCTGGGCGTATTGGACGAGGGTCGGCTGGGCATTTCGGACCAGGATCTGGCAGCCGCGCGCACCTTGTTCGCCCGCGCGCTCGAGGCGCCGGGGGGGCTGCGTATTCAAACGATCCATGCCTTTTGCGAGGCGCTGCTGCGGCGCTTTCCGCTCGAAGCAGGAGTGACGCCCCGGTTTGAGGTGCTTGAGGCGCGGCAGGCCGCCCAGGAGCGGGCGTCGATTTTGGACACCTTGGCCGAAGATCCGGAAAGTGGGTTTGACGGCCTCGCGGGGTATCTTGCGGGTAGGGATCAGGATTTGGAGGCTGTGCTGGCCGCAATCGTGCAGCACCGCGATCGCTTGCAAACGTCGCCTGAGGATCCCGCGCTTCTGGGTGCCTTTGGTTTGGACAAGCCGCTGCCCGATGTGCAGGCCACACTTGAGCCGGCGCAAATGTCCGCACTGATCGATGCGCTGGCGGCCGGGGGCGGCAAGAATGAGCAACGCGCGTTGGCGGGGCTGCGGGCTTTGCGCGCGGGCGGCAACGATGCAACCGCGCTGCTGCGTGCGGGGTTTCTGAAAAAAGATGGCGAGCCGCTGCGCCAGCATATGGGCACCAACGCGGTGAAGGCACTTTTGCCCGATGCGGCCGACATGCTGGCACAAATCGCCGATGCGATCGCCGCCGCGCAGGAGCGGGAGCAGGCCGAGGCGGCGTGGGCGCGCACCCAGGCTTTGCTGCGGTTCGCGCAGGCTTTTTTGGCCAAATACGACGCGCGCAAACAGGCGCTGGGTATGTTGGAGTTCGACGACATGATCCGCGCGGCGCGGCATCTGTTGACACGGGGCGAGACCGCCGATTGGATCCGCTATCGCCTGGATGGCGGCATCCACCATGTGCTGGTGGACGAGGCGCAAGATACCAGCCCCGCACAATGGGCGGTCATCGATGCGCTGACGTCCGAGTTCTTCGCAGGCGCCACCGACACCCCGCGCACGGTTTTCGTGGTGGGGGACGAGAAACAGTCGATTTACAGCTTTCAGGGGGCCGATCCGGCAGCCTTTGGCGATCAGCAGACCCGCTATGCCGGCGCGCTGACAGATATCAGCGAGACGTTGGAGCGGTGCGATCTGCTGCACTCCTTCCGCTCGGCCCCGCCGATCCTGGCGTTGGTGGATCGGGTATTCGCGGATAAACCCGGACTGCCCGAGGCCGCCGACCACAGGGCGTTCAGGGCGGATTTGCCCGGGCGTGTGGATCTGTGGCCCTGGCAGCCCCCAGCGCCCGCGCCCGACCCTTCACCCTGGAGCGCCCCGGTGGATGCCCCCGGCGCAGGCGATCCGCGTTTGGTGTTGGCGACGCGGATCGCCGATTGGATGGCGGATCTGATCGAAAGCGGGATCTGCCTGCCCGGCACTGAGCGTGCGATTGGACCGGGGGATTTTCTGGTGCTGGTGCGCAGCCGTGGCACCCTCTTTCGGGCGATCCTGTCTGCGCTTAAGGAACGTGGCGTGAAGGTGGCTGGCGCGGATCGGCTGAAGGTCAACGATCAGTTGATTGTCAAGGATCTGCTGGGGTTGCTCTCGGCCGTGACGACAGAGGGCGACGATCTGGGGTTGGCAGCGGCGCTGCGCTCGCCACTGTTTGGACTGTCCGAGGCGCAGTTGTTCGCGCTGGCGCATGGCCGCAGTGGAACGCTGGCGGCGGCGCTGGAAGCGGCCGCTGATCGACACCCTGACGCATGGGCGCTCTATGCGGATCTGCGGGGGAGTGCGGATTTCTTGCGCCCGCACGAGATGCTGCAGCGCATCCTGATCCGCCACCAAGCCGCGCCGCGCATCCGCGCCCGCCTGGGCCCTGAGGCCGAGGAAGCGGTCGCGGCCTTGTTGGACTTGGCCCTTGAGTATGAGCGGGTCGAACCGCCCACGCTGACCGGGTTTCTGGATTGGATGGCCAGCGGTAATCCAGACGTCAAACGCCAGTTGGACGCCGAGGCGGGCGAGGTGCGCGTGATGACGGTTCATGGCGCTAAGGGGCTTGAGGCGCCGATTGTGATCCTGCCCGAAACCGGCAAGTACCGTCCGCCGCCACCGGACCCAATTGTACCGCTTGGGGCCAATATGGCGACCCTCTCGGTGCCCAAGGATGCGGGTCGCCCCACTGCACTGAAGCGGGCCGAGGGGGTGCGGCTGGCCTTGGACAAGGCCGAGCGTTGGCGGCTGCTCTATGTGGCGATGACCCGGGCAGAGCGATGGTTGGTCATCGCAGGCGCGGGCGAGGATCCCAAGGGCGAGGACGACAGTTGGTATAGTGCCGTGGCCGCAGGACTTGAAGGATTGGCGCCCACGGTTGGATCGGATGGGGTGGCGACGCTGAGCAGCGGGTGGAGAGAGGTGCCCGTGCCAGCAGCGCGTGAGGACCGGCAAAGCATGCTTCCCGTTCCGACTTGGGCAGGTGAACGCGCGATGGCCCCCCCGGCAAGCACCCCGCCACTGGCGCCCTCGCGCGATGGGGCGGCGTTTTTGCCTCCTGACGTAAGTCAGGGTGTAGCCGCGGAGGATCCAGAGGCGGCGCGTCTATATGGCCTGCATTTGCACGCTTTGTTGGAAGTTCTGCCCGATGTTCCGCCCGCCGATTGGTCCGCCGGGGCGCGGGCGGCGCTGGCGGCATTTGATCCCGCGCCCATGGACCCCGACACGCTCATTGCCGAAGCGTCGACCCTATTGCGCGCACCCGACTTGGCATGGATCTTTGCCCCTGGCGGCATCTCCGAAGCACCCGTGGCGGGCAAAATCGCGGCCCTTGAGGGGCGAGCCATCCGTGGACAGGTGGATCGCTTGGTCTTCGCGGACGACGGTATCTGGATCATCGACTATAAATCCACCGGCCAACCGCCGCCCGATGGCGCCGCGCTGCCAGCGGCCATCGCGGGGCAGTTGGCGCTTTATGTGCTGGCGTTGCGGGAAATTCTGCCGGATCAGCCGGTTCGCGCGGGTGTCCTGTGGACCCGAGCCCCGCGCTTCACCCCCCTACCCCACGAAATTGTGACAGCGGTGCTGCAAACCGCGACCGCCACTTGACCCAAAAGCGCAGCGCCCCTAGGTGGGGGTAGACGCGGGTTCCGCGAGTATGAAGGAGGCCAGACCATGGCGACAGTGAAAGTAACGGACGGCAGCTTCGATGCCGAAGTGGTCAAATCGGACATCCCCGTCGTGGTGGATTTTTGGGCGGAATGGTGCGGCCCCTGTAAACAGATCGGCCCCGCGCTTGAAGAACTAAGCGACGAGATGGCGGGCAAGGTGAAAATCGTCAAAGTGAACGTTGACGAAAATCCCGGCACGCCCAGCCAACTTGGCGTTCGTGGTATTCCGGCGCTGTTCATGTTCAAAGACGGCAAGGTGGTCAGCAACAAGACCGGCGCTGCCCCGAAAGCAGCCCTGCAAGGCTGGATCGAAGAGTCGGTTTAAGCCGCCCCAGGTCATCGAATTTTAAAACCCGGCCCAGGCGCCGGGTTTTTTGTTGGGTAAACCGGACATTGTGTGTTGCATTGCTCTGGCAGCCGCTTAGGGGTATTTTGGTCTGAAAGATTGGCCAAAACGGGCCAGTTCACAGGGACCGGGGATCGTGCCATGACCACCATAACAACCATCGAAGACCTGCGCCTGATGGCCAAACGCCGGGTGCCGCGGGTGTTTTACGACTACGCCGACAGTGGTTCGTGGACCGAGCAGACCTATCGTGAGAACTCCAGTGATTTTTCCAAGATCCGTCTGCGCCAGCGTGTGGCCGTGAACATGGAGGGCCGCTCGACCGCGACGACGATGGTCGGGCAAAAGGCGGCAATGCCGGTAGCCCTGGCCCCCACCGGACTGACCGGCATGCAGCATGCGGATGGCGAGATTCTGGCAGCGCAAGCGGCCGAGAAATTCGGCGTACCCTTTACCCTGTCGACGATGTCGATTTGTTCGATCGAGGATGTCGCGGCGGCCACCAAGAACCCGTTTTGGTTCCAACTCTATGTGATGCGGGATCGCGATTTCGCGGGCGATCTGATCGATCGCGCTAAGGCCACCGGATGCTCGGCTTTGGTTCTGACCCTGGATCTGCAGGTGATCGGCCAGCGGCATAAAGACTTGAAAAATGGCCTGGGTGCGCCGCCCAAACTGACCATCGCGAATATTCTGAACATGGCGACAAAGCCGCGCTGGTGCTTGGGTATGCTGCAAACCCACAGGCGGACCTTTCGCAACATCGTGGGCCACGCGAAGGGCGTCGACGATATGGGCTCGTTGGCCGATTGGACCCATGCGCAGTTCGACCAATCCCTGACCTGGGATGACATTGACTGGATTCGTGATCGTTGGGATGGCAAATTCATCATCAAGGGGATTTTGGATGCCGAGGACGCGCGGATCGCTGCGGATAAGGGGGCGGACGCAATCATCGTCTCGAACCACGGCGGACGCCAATTGGATGGCGCGATGAGTTCGCTGACCGTGCTGCCGCAGATCGTGGCGGCGGTGGGCGACCGGGTTGAGGTCCATTTCGACAGTGGCATCCGCTCGGGCCAGGATGTGCTGAAAACAGTCGCCTTGGGGGCCAAGGGCACCTATATTGGGCGGGCGTTTCTGTATGGTTTGGGCGCGATGGGCCAGGCGGGCGTGACCAAGGCGCTTGAAGTCATCCACAAAGAATTGGATACGACAATGGCCTTGTGCGGTCGGACGGACATCCACGATATGAACGCCGAGAATTTGATCTTCCCACATCAGATCCCAGTCCCGCTGGGGCCTGCAGCCTGGGATGGTGAGAACCGGCTGGCGGCCGAATAACGCCGCAACGCGGTTTGCCTTGAAGATCAGCCGCGGTGCGCCCCCTCGGCAAGGGATTTAACAAAGTCCAGAACCTGGTCGACAGGCTTGCCTGCGGCCAGTTCCGCCACGATGGCCGAGCCAACCACCGCGCCATCGGCCACCGAGGCAATGTCGCGCGCAGTTTCGGGGGTTTTGATGCCGAAGCCCACACAGACAGGAAGATCGGTGGCGGCTTTGATCCGTGCAACCTCGGGCGCGACGGCAGCGGCATTGGCCGAGGCGGCACCGGTGATGCCCGTGATCGAGACGTAGTAAACAAAGCCCGAAGTGTTTTGAAGTACTTTGGGCAGGCGCGCGTCATCGGTCGTAGGCGTCGCCAGTCGGATGAAGTTCAGGCCTGCGGCCTGGGCGGGCAGGCACAGTTCTTCGTCTTCCTCGGGTGGCAGATCCACCACAATCAAACCGTCGACGCCCGCGTCGCGCGCGGCAACCAAGAAAGCCTCGACCCCCATCGAATAGATCGGATTATAATACCCCATCAGAACAATCGGTGTGGTATCGTCGCCCGCGCGAAAGGCGCGGGCCAGGTCCAGGGTTTTCGCCAAAGTCATGCCTGCGTCCAACGCCCGCCCCGCCGCCAGTTGGATTGCGGGACCGTCAGCCATTGGGTCGGTGAAGGGTAGGCCAAGCTCGATGATGTCGACGCCCGCAGCAGGCAAGCCTCGAACCAATTCCAGCGAGGTGTCATAGTCCGGATCGCCCGCCATAACGTACGAGATGAAGGCCGATTTTCCCTGTTCCTTGAGCCGCGCGAAGGTTGCATCAATCCGTGTCATCGCCTTACCACCCCGTCATTGATCTGCCGCGTTGTGTGGGACAGCGCGGCGTGAAAATCAATGGGGCGCGGGGTTTTTCCCGCGCTCCCTTGACCCTAGGCGGCCCCGCCCCCTACATGCGCCGCATATCTTAGCGGACGGAGAAGCATCATGGGGTTCAAAACCGGCATCGTTGGGTTGCCCAATGTGGGCAAGTCGACCCTGTTCAATGCGCTGACCCGCACAGCCGCCGCCCAGGCCGCGAATTTCCCCTTTTGCACCATCGAGCCGAATGTCGGCGAGGTTTCGGTCCCCGACGCGCGGTTGGATCAACTGGCCGAGATCGCAGGCTCGGCCCGGATCGTGCCCACGCGCATGACCTTTGTCGATATCGCCGGATTGGTCAAAGGCGCCTCGCGCGGCGAAGGGCTGGGCAACCAGTTTCTGGCCAACATCCGCGAATGCGATGCCATCGCCCATGTGCTGCGCTGTTTCGAGGATGACGATGTGACCCATGTCTCGGGCCGCGTGGATCCGGTCGCGGATGCCGAGGTGATCGAGACCGAGCTAATGCTGGCTGACCTGGAGAGCATCGAAAAACGCCTTCAGGGCCTGCTGCGCAAGATCCGCGGTGGCGACAAAGAGGCCGTCGCCGCGCAGTCGCTTTTGGAACGCGCGAAAACCGCCATCGAAGCCGGGCAGCCCGCGCGTACCGTCGACGTTGCGGATGACGAGCGCAAAGCCTGGGCGCAGCTGCAATTGCTCAGCGCGAAGCCTGTGCTCTATGTATGCAATGTCGGGGAAGCGGCAGCTGCGACAGGCAACTCCCAATCGGCCCAGGTGGCCGAGATGGCGGCGGCGCAAGGCGCGGCGAGCGTTGTGATATCGGCCGCGATCGAGGAAGAGATCAGCCAGCTAGACGACGCGGAACGCAGCGAGTTCCTGGAAGAGATGGGCCTTGAGGAGGCAGGTTTGGATCGCCTGATCGCCGCGGGATACAGTCTGCTGGGCTTGATCACCTATTTCACCGCCGGCCCTAAGGAGGCACGCGCCTGGACCGTTCCCACCGGCGCCACGGCCCCACAAGCCGCGGGTGTGATTCACGGCGATTTCGAGCGTGGATTTATCCGGGCCGAGACGATCGCCTTCGAGGACTATATCAGCGCCGGTGGCGAGCAACCGGCGCGCGAGGCGGGAAAGCTGCGGGCCGAGGGCAAGGCCTATGTTGTCAAAGACGGTGATGTGCTCCATTTCTTAAGTAACACCTAAACTAACGTCGGCGCGTTTACCTTTCGATAAGCACCAACGCGCGGGATTATTAACCCGGCATTCATCTTCGCTTATCTTTCTATTCAATCCCAACCTGCATTCTGCCGCTGTGGAGTGAATTGGCGCCTGGCGCTTGACATGGTGGGGTGGGTCCCTTGGGAAATCTAATTAAATCAGGCTTTGTGATACAGGGCAGCTTCGTCTTGCCGACAGTCGGCGTGTCGGACCTGCTGTATTACAAAGAGGATGGCGAGAAATACTTGGTGATCGGGTCCGAGGGGTTGGGCTCGCTGTCGGTCTATAACATCACCGATCGCAACGCTGTCACGCTAAGCGGCTTGGTGGCGCAAACCGAAAACAGCGGTACGGCAACGCTGTCGGACCTCGTCCTGGTGCCCAACAGCACGCAGAATTACCTGCTGCCGCTGGGCCGCAATGATGACAATTTCGCTCTGTTCGGGTTGGATGGCGCTGGCGCCTTGCCCCTTGAACAGGTGCTCACGGACGATGGTGGTCTGTATGACCGTGGTTTCACCGGCACCGCCGCTCGGCAAGGTGATAGCAGTTACTTCTACACCACCGCCTTTGGCCAGCCTGGAATTCAGGTCTTTAAAATTGAGCCCAACGGCCAGGTGAACAATATCCAAAACCGTGAAGACACCAACTGGCTTTTGCTTGATGACATCACCGTCCTGCACTACGCGACGCTACATGGTAGATCGACACTTTTGAGTGGCGGTGGCCTCGTTTCTGGGATGCATGTTTTTTTTGTCAAAGGCGATGGCTCCCTTGGTGTTGGGCGCCGCGTTTTGCCGAACGAGGGCGAGGGGTTTCGCGCTGTGACGGATATCGATACGGTTCAGATTGACGAGCGGGTTTTCGCAATCGTCAGCGCGGCAGGCTCGGATTCATTGTCGGTCTTTCGGATCTCGAAAAACCTGCAAATCAAGCCGATTGACATTGAGCGCGATACCCAGATTACCAGGTTTGACAACGTGCAGGCGGTGGAGGTGTTTGGCACTGACACACGCACATTCGTCCTTGCTGGCGGGGCGGACGATGGCGTCAGTTTGTTCGAACTGACCTATCGCGGCAAATTGGTCCATCTAGAGACCTTTGGGGATCGGTTCGACATCACATTGGGCAATGTGTCGAGCATTGAAGTGCGCGTCGCGGGCGAAACGGCCTATGCCTATGTTGGCTCGTCCTCGGAAGGGGGCGTAACGGAATTGGTGATCGATCTGGCCCGTGGCGGAGAGGATATCCGCGGGGGTGCCACCAAAGACCGGCTGAACGGAACCAGCGGGGACGACGTTATTTGGGGTATGGGCAAATCCGACCGGCTGAGCGGTGGGTCTGGCGACGACCGTCTGATCGATGGCCGAGGCCGCGACACGCTGATTGGCGGAAATGGGGCGGATATCTTTGAGTTCGTATCCGACGGCAGGTCGGATTTTGTCCTGGATTTCGACCCCAAAGTGGATCGTATCGATCTGAGCGACACCAGCGCCAATCATATTTCGGATGTATTTATTGGTGCACGTAAGAACGGCATCGTGCTGAAGATCGATGAAGAAATCATCCGGCTGCGCGATCATGATGGGGCCAGCTTTGATGTGACCGACTTTAACGCGGATACGTTCATCTTCTAACGCGTTTTTACCTGGGCCCGCGCCACATTTGCCGCCGCGCGCGCTCTGCTGAAGCACAAAATCAACAGGATGTGTTTCAGGTCAGAGTCAGCGGCCGCAGGCCCGCGCCCAGATTGACCTTGCAATCCCCGCCCAGGGCCAAGTACACCGGTCAACGGAGACGTGGCCGAGTGGTCGAAGGCGCTCCCCTGCTAAGGGAGTAGGCCCGGAAGGGTCTCGAGGGTTCGAATCCCTTCGTCTCCGCCACAAAAATTCAATAAAATCAATTCATTAACGGGCGGCCCCCTCTGGGGTGGTGAGATCTGAAAGATGCCAAAATCAGGTGCTGGGGTACGCTTGGGGGTGGAAATTTTGCGGTATTTTTGCAACGTTACGTTTAGGCAGGAATCATCACGAGGCCATGCCTCACTCCTTCGCCGAACGTAAGTTGCCGATTGCCAAACCAAGAACACCAACCGCCATCGTTGCAATTAGGCCCAAGAACCATTTGCCAAGGTCGTATATTCGATCAACTTCCGCCCTAATCGCCGAAACGTCTTCAGAGGTGGTCGCGGAAATTCAGACCAGTGGTTAAGGTGGATCGCATGATGAAAGAAGTGATCCGAAATGAAGAAACGAAAGAACCACTCGCCTGAGTTCAAGGCCAAGGTTGCACTTGAAGCGATCCGCGAGGAGATGA
>CALICM010000048.1 GCA_938049225.1 uncultured Paracoccaceae bacterium | reverse complement strand
GGCGGCCAAGGTCGGCCCCAATACGGCGGTCCTGGTGGACGTCATCATGCGTGAACGCAAACACCCCGTGCAGGGGTTCCGCGCCTGCCTCGGCATACTGAGATTATCCAAGGGATATGCGGCCACCGAGTTTGAGGCGGCGGTCGATTATGCCCTGACAATCGGGGCCCAGACGCGCCGCGCATGACCTTCATCATAGATGAGGCGGCCCGTCTGAAGGGCCATGAAGAAATCCCCGCACTCTTCACGGATGGCGCTGGTATCGGCATTCGTCCTATCGCTGTGTTCCAGGACACGGGCCAGATGAACGATCTGGGACCAAACGCCGAACGCAAGATCGCATCCAGCGCCGCCGTTCAGATCACTTTCGGGGTCAGGGATCTGCTGTCCGCACGGCGCGTCTCAGACATGCTGGGCGCCGAGACGCTGACGTTTGACGATCCGCTCCATCAGGGTCGCGCCGAGGTGAGCTTTCGCAAAGCGATCGCCAAGACGCTCAGTGGGGCGGATCCTTTCGACACCGTGTTGGAGTTGCGTCAGCAACGCTATGAGACCATTCATCTGAGCAAAGCCCCCGATCTCAGCCGCAACTTCAACCGGTCAGTGGACCCATGAGATGCGTGGATGCGCGTAAGTCACTTATGTCAAACAACTTTTTTTGACTCTTGATATTTGTTCATGATATGTTCCATTCCTTTGTGCCGCGCTCCATGGGGTGAGCTCGGCGCAAATTTCCAACCCACCCCAAAAGAAAGGAGATCCAAAATGGACCAGAACACCCCCCTTGAGACCCTGCGCGATGGCCGCGTCAAAGCCACCGTGTGGGAAAACACCAACGCTGACGGCGAGGCTTATCACACAGTCTCAATCGCCAAGACCTACGAGGACCGGAACGGCAAACTCCAGGACAGCCACTCGTTTTCGGCTGGAGAGTTCCTGCGCGTCGCTGAGCTTGCGCGCGATGCGCACCGGC
The DNA here is from genome assembly GCA_938049225.1 of uncultured Paracoccaceae bacterium. GTDB lineage: Bacteria > Pseudomonadota > Alphaproteobacteria > Rhodobacterales > Rhodobacteraceae > Halovulum. Next base: position 31,701 of record CALICM010000048.1, on the reverse strand, counting down.
TCATCCGCGACGTCCGCCGAGATCTCGCGCATGAGCATCAGGCGGATCGGCAGACCAAACAAAGCCGGGACCCGCGCCCCTCCCGTCGGGAGGACCGGCCCGCCCGGTTTCAAAACCGTTCTCAGCCGGGCCTGGAACGCTGAGCTCTGAGCTGGACACAGGCGGATACAACGCACTCCGCCTGTGCTCTTCCGTGTCACCACCAACCGCAGGCAAAGGGGCTGCCATGACAAAGAACGAAACAAACTGGCTATTGGGCAGTGATCCGGAGACCCTGTTGGACCGCTACCGCGCGCACTTGAGCGGCGAGGCATTGGCCGAAGTGCAGCAAAAGCAGGTCTTGAGTGCGCTGCTGCCCATCATGATCGCCTTTGTCGATCTCGGGTTCAGCATCAAAGCTGGGGATAAGTTCACGTCCGACAGCGACATCGGCTTCGACGATGTGCTAAACTCCATCATCCTTGACGCGACAGAGCATGAAACAGCTGCACCCCAAACCAATCTACTGGAGTGACGATCATGCCGAACGACACCACATTGCAAACGCCCGCCATCATCTATTGCCGCGTCAGCAGTCCTTCGCAGATACGTCTCGGCCACGGGCTCGACAGTCAGGAAAGCCGATGCCGCACCTATGCGGAGAGCCGCGGCTACGCCGTCGAGGCCGTCTTCCCCGATGACGTCAGTGGCGGCGGCGATTTCATGAACCGTCCCGGCATGGTGGCGCTTCTCAGCTATCTCGACGCGCAAAAGGGCAAAAACTACAAAATTATTTTCGACGATTTCAAGCGCTTCGCCCGCGACACCGAATTCCACATCGCCCTTCGCCGCGCCTTCAAGAGCCGCGGGGCCGAGGTCGAATGCCTCAACTTCAAGTTCGAAGATACGCCAGAGGGAAAGTTCACCGAGACGATCTTTGCCGCACAGGGCGAGCTTGAGCGTGAACAGAACCGTCGCCAGACTCAACAAAAGATGCGCGAGCGGGTTCGCAAAGGCTATTGGGTCTTCGCGGCACCCGTTGGCTACAAGTACGAGACCGTACCCCCACACGGCAAACTCCTCGTCCGCAAGGAACCGCAAGCCTCCATCGTTCAGGAAGCGCTCGAAGGCTTTGCGTCGGGCCGCTTTGCCTCTCAGGCCGAAGTGCAGCGCTATCTTGAGGATCAACCGGACTTTTCAAAGGGCTCCATTGGGTATGTGCACCCGCAGCGCGCCGCTGACCTTCTCGCCCGCCCCATCTATGCCGGGCACATCGTCTATCCGCCCTGGGGCATCACGCTGCGACAGGGGCACCACGCGCCCATCATCAGTGCCGAGACCTATCAGAAGATCCAGGAGCGGCGGCAGGGGGGCACCAAGCATCCCGCCCGCGCCGATCTCAATCGCGATTTTGTCCTGCGCGGCGCCGTCAGTTGCGCGGACTGCGATGTGCCGTATCGCTCCGCATGGTCAAAAGGCGCGCGCAAAAGCTATGCCTACTACGTCTGCCAGACCAAGGACTGTGAGAGCTACGCCAAATCCATCCCCCGCGCCAAACTCGAAGGCGCGTTCGAGGCGTTTCTGCAAAGGCTGACACCAAGCACCAAGATGTTTGCGCGCGCGCGCCATGTTCAACGACATCTGGGATCAGCGTCTATTGCAGGGCAGCACCCATATCAAAGCGCTGAAAGCGCAAATCGCGGACGCAGAGCGCAAAACCGAAAAGCTCCTCGACAAGATCGTCGCCACCGACGATCCCGTTCTCTGCGCCCGTCTCGAAGAGAAATTCAGCGCCGAGGCGTTATCAAAGACTGTGCTCAAGGAAAAACTTAGTAAAGCGGGCCAACCCGCACATCCCTTCGAGGAGGCGCTCGAACACGCCATGTCCTTCGTCGCAACCCCCTGGAAAATGTGGGAAAAGGCACCTACGAGACCCGCAGAACCATCCTCAAACTGGTTCTCACAAGCCCGCTCAAATACAACCGAAAAACAGGACCTCGAACACCGGAAATATCATTTCCGTTCAAAGCCTTAGCGCTAAACTGCGCTGGAAAATTTGATATGGTGCCCCAAGACGGACTCGAACCGCCGACCACCTATTTACGAAACAGGTGCTCTACCAACTGAGCTATTGGGGCCTTGGAATTCGTTTAAACGCTTGGGAAAAACCGTGCAAGGCAGAATCAGAATGGAGCTTATTCGCTCTTCTGATCCAAAACCATGCGCAGGGCTCTGGCGCGCAGTTCCTCTGGATAACGCGCTCCGTTCTTCGTCTTTCCCGTGGCCCAGTATCCTTACTTTCGCATCTCCGGCAAACAAGGGGCGGTTCATGGCGACATGCTACGCTTTGGCCGGTCAGCGGTACCCATGAGTCGGGCAGCTGAGATCGACGTTCAAAACAGCATTTCGCGCCCTTTTCACTCGGGCCGCTTATCGAACCGCACTTTCACGTAAGCCCCCGGTGCGGGTTCCAAGGTGCCCAGCACTTTGCCCGGTGCGCGCGCCTTTACTTGGCGCCCCGATTTCGCAGACAGCCATTGGTCCCAATCGACCCACCAACTGCCGGGCCGTTCCTCGGTTTTGGCCAGCCATTCCTCAAGAGTGTCCGGCGACAGGTCCTCGTTCGTCCAATATTGATACTTGCCCGCCGCGGGCGGGTTCACCACCCCCGCAATATGGCCCGAACCCGATAGCACAAAGCGCACGTTCGCCACGGCCATTTGCCGCGCGCCATGATAGACCGAGGCGGCGGGGGCAATATGGTCCTCTTTGGTGGCCACATGATACACGGGGCCTTTGATGTCGGCCAAAGTGATCGGCCTGCCGAGAACACTCAGCCTGCCGCGCGCAAGACTGTTTCGATCATAAAAGTTCTCAAGATAGAAATGATGCACATGCGCGGGCATCGACGTGCTGTCGGCGTTCCAATAGAGCAGATCGAAGGGAAACGGATCCTTGCCCAGCATGTAGTTGTTCACGACATAGGACCAGATCAGATCGTTCGAGCGCAGCATGTTAAAGGCGGCCGCCATCTTTTGCGCGGGCAGATAGCCTTGCTCCATCTCTTGATCGACCGCCTTGATGGTTTCATCGTCGACAAAGACCTGCAGCTCGCCCGCGTCCGTGAAATCCAGTTGCGCGGTAAAGAAAGTCGCCGAGGCAATCCGCTTGTCCCCGGTCTTGCCCAGATAAGCCATCAGCGTGCCGGTCAAAGTTCCGCCGATGCAGTAAGACGCCACATGCAGCGACTTCTGCCCGGTTTCGGCCAAAGCCGCATCCATCGCCGCCATCGCCCCTTTGGTCAGATAGCTGTCCCAGGTCTCGGCCTTTTGCCGCACATCGGGGTTGACCCAACTGATCATGAAAACCGTGTAGCCCTGGCCAACCAGCCATTTGACCATCGACTTCTTCTCGTTCAGGTCCAGCACATAGTATTTGTTGATCCACGGCGGGATGAACAGGATCGGCTTGGCATAGACGGTCTGGGTGGTGGGTGCATATTGGATCAACTGCAGAATGTCGTTCTGGAACACCACCTGGCCAGAAGTGACCGCCATATCGCGGCCCACCTCGAACGCATCCATGTCGGTTTGGCGGATCAGTAGCTGTCCTTTGCCGCGCTCCAGATCCTTAAGCATCATTTTCAACCCGCGTACAAGGTTGGCACCACGCTGTTCGGCGGTGGCTTCCAGCACTTCGGGGTTCAGCGCGAAGAAATTGGCGGGGTTCATCGCCTCAACCAGAGTGCGGGTGTAAAACTCGGCCTTTTTGCGCGCGCGCGGGTCCATATCGCCCACCGTGTGCACCGTGTGGTTAATCCAGCCCGAGGTCAGCAGATAGCTTTCCTTGATATAGTCAAACAGCGCATTCTCGGACCATTCCTTATGGGCAAATCGCTTGCCGGCCTGGGCCTTGTGCGGGTGCTCTGGCAGTGGCTGATCCTTGGCCCCCATCCAGCGCAGCGTGGCGGCTTGCCACAAGGCGGCCTGGCTGGCCCACAGCTCGAGCGTTGCGTCCGCAACCTGTTTCGGATTGTCATACATCGCCTGGCCCAGCGCCAACCAGGCGGGCATGGTGTTCAGGGGATCAGCGTTTTGCGAAGGGGTCTCGCTGGCCTGCGCTTCCAGGAACTTAGACCAGATCTTTTGGCTGGTCTCCATCACCTCGGCCATATTGGCGGCCATCTCGGCGCTTTGCTCAATCAGGGTCGGGTCGTCGTCCGCCATAATACGCTGTCTTCCTTGCAGGGCCGGGGCACAGGCCCTAGGCTGAAACCGTCAAAATTCGCAGCATGTGATGGCCCCATTGTTCCCAACCTTATCCAGAAGTTGTTCCGACGTCACCTGTTGCGGCCTGTTAATTCTTTTAGCGGGGTGCGGTTTTTTGCTTCCCCCCGAGACCGGGTTTGAACCGTCCGAGGCGGCACGCCAGGCACCGCCGCCAGTGCTGCTGCTGCAACCCGCGATCAACGCCGCCACCACCCCACTGCCGCCACAAGCCAGTGCACCACTTGGGGATCGGATCGCAGCCCTCCGCGTCCGGGCGGATCAGCTGAACGCCCCGGTTTTGGAACCCGCCGCCTTAAACCGCTTGCAGGATGCCGCCCAAACCAGCGGTTTTTGACACGGCTGGGCAAGGTGCTTGACCGAGGCTATAAGCGCGCTCACATCATCGCCAGGGACGTCGTCATGCCCGAAGAATTCTACCGTATCAAACGCCTGCCCCCTTATGTTTTTGCCGAGGTCAACCGCCTTAAGGCTGAATATCGCGCGGCGGGCATGGACATCATCGATTTCGGGATGGGCAATCCGGATATGGATACGCCCACCCATATCGTCAACAAGCTGTGCGAGACGGTACGCAAACCCCGCACCCATCGGTATTCGGCGTCACGCGGTATCGCTGGGTTGCGGCGCGCTCAGGCGGGCTACTACGGCCGTCGTTTTGGTGTGAAAGTGGATCCCGAAACAGAAGTGATCGCGACGCTCGGCTCGAAAGAGGGGCTTGCCAACCTCGCCATGGCGATCACCGCGCCGGGCGATGTGATGCTGGTGCCCAACCCCAGCTATCCAATCCATCCTTACGGCTTCATGATCGCGGGCGGCACTCTGCGCCACATCCAGACCTTGCAGGACGGCGCCTTCGACCCCGAGGCCTACATGCGCGCCCTTGATCGCGCCGTGATGCATTCCGTCCCCAAACCTGTCGCCGTGGTCGTGAGCTTCCCCTCTAACCCAACCGCGCAATTGGCGGACCTCGACTTCTATGCCGATTTGATCGCATTCGCCCGCAAACACCATCTTTGGGTGCTTTCCGACCTGGCCTATGCCGAGATCTATTTCGACGATACGCCGCCCCCCTCGGTCCTGCAGATCGAGGGGGCCAAGGATGTCGCGGTCGAGTTCACCTCGCTGAGCAAAACCTATGCGATGCCCGGCTGGCGCATGGGTTTCGCCGTTGGCAATGCGCGGCTGATCGAGGCGCTGACGCGCATCAAATCCTACCTCGACTACGGCGCTTTCACACCTGTCCAAGTGGCGGCCGCCGCCGCGCTGAATGGGCCGCAAGATTGCGTGGCCGAGATCCGCAGCATCTATAAATCCCGCCGCGATACCTTGATCGATGCAATGGGCCGCGCGGGCTGGGGCATCCCCCCGCCCCCCGCCACGATGTTCGCCTGGGCGCCGATCCCCGTGCCATTCCGCGCGATGGGCTCAATGGCCTTCTCGAAAATGCTGCTGGCCGAGGCCGAGGTCGCCGTCTCACCTGGCATCGGTTTCGGCGAATACGGCGAGGGGTATGTCCGCATTGGCCTCGTTGAAAACGAACAACGCATCCGCCAAGCCGCCCGCAACATCCGCCAGGTTCTGGCCGACCCATCGGCGATGCTGTCTAAATATCAAACGTAACCACCCACTTTGTCCCAAAATATCCCCGCCGGAGGCATCCGACACCCGCCAAAAACGCCGCCCTCCGGCAATCCGCGACTTGCCACCCAACCAGCCAATACCGTAAGGGAAGCCCCAAACGCGCTCCATCCGAAAAGATTGACCATGACCACACCCCTTCGCATTGGCCTCGCTGGACTTGGAACCGTTGGGATGGGCGTTGTCCATATCCTACAAACCCAGTCCCAGATGATCGCCGCCCGCGCCGGACGCCCGATCCAACTTGTCGCGGTCTCGGCCAGGGACCGTGGCAAGGACCGTGGTGCCGATCTCTCGGCTTATGATTGGGAGGACAGCACCAGCATGCTGGCCGCGCATAACGACATCGATCTGCTGGTCGAGGTGATGGGCGGCGAAGGTGGGGCCGCCTTGGAGGCGGTCGAGACCGCTCTTGGCCAGGGGCGGCACGTGGTGACCGCCAACAAGGCGCTGATGGCGCGGCATGGCACGGCGCTTGCCCGGCATGCCGAACAGCATCATGTCGCGTTGCGGTTCGAGGCGGGCGTGGCGGGCGGTATTCCGATTGTGAAAGCCCTGACCGAAGGCATGGCCGCGAACCGGATGACCCGAATCCTGGGGGTTTTGAACGGCACCTGCAACTACATCCTGACCGAGATGGAACGCACCGGCGGCGCCTATGCTGACATCCTGGCCGAAGCCCAGCGCCTGGGCTATGCCGAGGCCGACCCGACTTTCGACGTCGGCGGGTTTGATGCGGCACAAAAGCTGGCATTGCTGACCGCCACCGCCTTTAGCACCCAGGTAGACTATGGTGGTATTGCCGTCGAGGGGATCGACCGCGTCACCCTGACCGACATCCGCTATGCGGGCGAGATGGGCTATCGGATCAAGCTGCTGGGCATCGCTCACCGCACCGATGCAGGGGTCGAGCAGCGCATGCAGCCCTGTCTTGTCCCCTCGGACTCAGCGCTTGGGCAGTTGGACAGCGTGAGCAATATGGTCGTGCTCGAGGGCGATCCGATTGGCCGCACGGTCTATCAGGGACCAGGGGCCGGGGCTGGCGCCACGGCCTCGGCCGTGGTTGCCGACATCATCGATATCGCCCGGGGCCTGGTGATCCCAGCTTTTGGAGTGCCGGCCAGCACATTGGGCAAACCGGTACGCGCCGAAGGGGCTGTACCGGCGCCGTACTATTTGCGCCTGTCGGTGGCCGACCGTCCGGGCACCCTGGCGCGGGTCGCGGATGCGTTGGGCCGTGCCGGGATCTCGATCGACCGGATGCGGCAGACACAACACGTCGAGGCAATGGCGCCGGTACTTATCGTGACACATGCCTGCTTGCGCAGCGACCTGGACACGGCGCTGGCCGATATTGAGGCCCTGGATGTCTCGGCCGGGGCGCCGGTCGCATACCGGATCGAGCCGCTGTAATCATGCTGACCCTTTCGTAAGGTTTGCAACCCGTGTAGGCCTGGATCGAACCAAGTCCGTGATTGAAGGAGCCCCAGATGCCCGATGTTCAGCAATTCCACGACCGCATGCTTTCGCTTGGCCTGGCGCGTGTGTCCGAGGCCGCCGCGATTGCCTCGGCCAAGCTGATCGGCTCCGGCGACGAAAAGGCCGCCGATCAGGCCGCCGTCGACGCGATGCGCAATCAGCTGAACATGCTGGACATCAAAGGCGTCGTGGTGATCGGCGAGGGCGAGCGGGACGAGGCCCCGATGCTTTATATCGGCGAGGAGGTGGGGACAGGCAACGGACCCGGCATGGACATCGCCCTTGACCCATTGGAGGGCACCACGCTGACGGCCAAGGATATGCCGAACGCCCTGGCGGTGATCGCGATGGGACCGCGCGGCTCGATGCTGCATGCACCAGACGTCTATATGGACAAGTTGGCGATTGGGCCAGGATTCCCGCAGGGCTTGGTCAATCTGGATATGACCCCAACCGAACGGGTCGAGCGTTTGGCACATTACAAGGCATGCCAGCCCAGCGATATTATGTGCTGCGTGCTGGAGCGGCCGCGCCACGAGGATATGATCAACGAGATCCGCGCGACGGGCGCGCGCATTCGCCTGATCACCGACGGCGATGTGGCCGGTGTGATGCATACGGCCGAGTCGGCCAAGACCGGGATTGATATGTATATGGGCGCCGGGGGCGCGCCCGAGGGTGTCTTGGCCGCAGCGGCGATGAAATGCATGGGCGGGCAAATCCAGGGCCGTCTGCTGTTCCGCAATGACGACGAGCGTGGCCGGGCGCGCAAGATCGGCGTCACCGATTTTGACCGGATTTACAGCCGCGACGATATGGTCACCGGCGATGTGATTTTTGCCGCGACCGGGGTCACCGATGGCTCGTTGGTCCACGGCGCGCGGCGCGATGGCGACTATCTGGAGACCGAAACGATCCTGATGCGCTCGAAAACCGGCTCGGTCCGGCGGCTACACTATCGCCTGAAGAACTTCTGAGGGCTATGGGCGCTCGACCAGCCTTTCTGGGCGTCGAAACCTCGCTCAGCGGGCGTCGCTGGGTCGGCCCGTCTGACCAGGACAGCCGTCACGCCGCCGCTTTGTCCCAGCAAACCAGCCTGCCGCAGGCGGTCGCCCTTATCCTGGCGCGGGCGGGCGTTGAGGCATCGGGCGTCGAAAGCTATCTTGCCCCGACCCTGCGCGCGCTGATGCCCGATCCGTCGACGCTGAAGGATATGGACCAGGCAACCGCGATTATGATGGACCATCTGGCGGCAGGTGATCGGATCGCGATCTTTGGCGATTACGACGTCGACGGCGCCGCCAGCTGCGCCTTATTGCACGGGTGGCTCTCGGCCATCGGGCCAGCGCCAACAATCTATATCCCCGACCGGATCGACGAAGGCTACGGCCCCAATGAAGAGGCCATGGTTGCGCTGGCTCAAGACCACGGCCTGATCATTTGCGTCGATTGCGGCACCCTCTCGCATGGACCCATCGCCGCCGCGCGCAAGGCGGGTGCGCAGGTGATCGTGCTGGACCATCACCAAGGCGCCGAAACGCTGCCCGACGCAGGTGCCGTGGTCAACCCCAACCGGCAGGACGAGGTCAGCGACCACGGCTACCTGTGCGCGGCGGGCGTCGTCTTTCTGTTCCTCGCATCGCTCAACCGCGCACGTCGCGCGGCGGGCAGGCCCGAGGCGCCGGTGCTTCCGATGCTCGACCTGGTGGCACTGGCAACGGTTGCCGATGTGGCGCCCCTGCTCGGCTTGAACCGCGCGTTGGTGCGTCAGGGGTTGACGGTGATGGCGCAGCGGGCGCGTCCAGGCCTGGTTGCCCTGTCCGATATAGCGGGATTGAGCAGCGCCCCGGCCGCCTATCACCTGGGGTTCCTTTTAGGGCCACGGATCAACGCGGGCGGGCGTGTGGGTCGGGCCGATCTGGGCGCGCGATTGTTGACGACCAAAGATCGGGACGAAGCCGAAGCGCTCGCCGCCCAGCTCGACGAGTTGAACACCGCCCGCCGCGCCATCGAGGCACAGGTCCAGGCAGCCGCGACAACCCAGGTCGAGGCACGCGGCACCGATGGCGCCTTGATCTGGGCGGCCGCACCGGGTTGGCACCCTGGCGTGGTTGGCATCGTCGCCGCGCGTTTGAAAGAAGCGTTCAACCGACCCGCGGTGGTGATCGGCGTTGAGGACGGCCTGGGCAAGGGCTCGGGCCGCTCGATCGCAGGTGTGGATTTGGGGGCAGCGATTGCCACCTGCACGGCCGAGGGGCTGTTGGCGAAGGGCGGCGGGCACAAGATGGCCGCCGGATTGACAGTTCAGGCGGATCAAATCGAACCGGCGATGACACGGCTTGAAGCGCTCTTGGCCCGTCAGGGGGCGGGGGCCGCAGGGCTTGCCGAGCTGCACGTGGACGCGCTGCTGACCGCTGCCGCCGCCACACCTGAGTTGATCGAAACGCTTGACGCTGCGGGCCCCTTTGGCGCGGGCGCGCCGCAACCGCGCTTTGCGTTCGCGGGCCTGCGGGTGAAAAATGCGCGGCGGGTGGGCGAGAACCATATCTCGGCGACCTTGGCGGATGGCGGTGCGCGCCTGTCCGCCATTGCCTTTCGCGCCGCCGATGGCCCGTTGGCCGCCGCCCTGCAACACAGCGACGGCCACCCAGTCCATGTCGCGGGGCGGTTAGAGGTGGACGACTGGGGCGGGCGGCGCAAAGCCAAGCTGCGGATCGAAGATGCCGCCTTTGGCGATTGAGCAACCACGTATCTTTTTGCGCCGACACCCAAAAGACGCTTGAACACACGCCCCGAAACCAGTAGCAACAGCGCCACGGAAAATGCGCGCCCATCGTCTAGTGGTCTAGGACGCCGCCCTTTCACGGCGGAAACACGGGTTCGAGTCCCGTTGGGCGTGCCACTTCCGTTTTCCATGTTTTGATGTGTCTTATGCCGCAGGTAAATGTGCGGCGCCTGTTTGGCAATCCTTGTGAGCGTCCAACCACAGGGCATCGATCTGCGCCAGGGATTGGGTATCAAAGCGCGCCAGTTCCTCCCAATAGCAGCCTGATGGGACCGTATAGTCAAGGGTTTTTTCCAGGTCTTCGGCCGCGACGCGTTCTGGCACCTTGGGTGGGTCTGGCGGATCTGCAGCCAGAGCGATCTTTGGGAACACCAGTCGCGAGGGCGCGTTTGACAGGTTCACGCAGGCACATCCCTGGCGGGCCGCAAGAAAGTGCAGCCGCGCCGACTTCGCCTCAAGGCTTTGTAAGGTGGGGTCATCCCGCAATGGATCGGCGGTGCCACTACCATAGAAATGTGTCTGGCTGCGTTTGGGATAGACCATATCGCACCCGAAATAAGCCAAGACGCGGGGCCGCAGGGCGCTCAGGGCCCAATAACCAGCCGTGAACGCCATCGTACCGCCACCATAGACAAAGCCACCAAACAGATTTTGGGTCGGAACATACTCGGCAGAGCCGATGACCCGCTGGTTGACGGTCATGGTCTTGGGCATGCGTGCAACGGGGAAATCGTCGGGGTGGATCAGATAGTCCCAATCCGGACGCAGGCGCCACGCGTTGTTGATCGCGACGATATGTCGAAATTGCGTACGGTCCCACTTTTGACAAGCCATCGCCTGCGGGCCGCTGCCGAGTATCAACACTACGCCGCCCTCGGTTGTCATTCGCCGCCAGTCCTGGATCCCGATTTGGGAGAGTCTAGGACGTTTGGCACAAATGGACAGTTGCTTGGACGCAGTTTTTTACAAAACGCAGTGCTTTGATGCCTTCGTTAGACCAGAACCGCTGCGGCGCTCAGCCGTAGAGCGTTTTCAGCCCCTCGTCCACCTGACCGCTCGTGCCGCCGGATTGGACCGGCAGCGGCGCTTGGTTCGGCGTTGGTTTAGGCAGTTGTTCGGACATCGTTTCGGTTTCTTGCTGATTCGGCATACACCCGCTCCTCGTTTACACACACTTAACGATAGACCCCAAATGTGGCGAAACCGGCGCGACTACAGCGGTTTAGTGAAAATCTGCACAAATAAACGGCAGCAAGTATCGGAATTGTCACAGTCGATCCGCGCTCTCACGTCAGGCACGGCACAAAAAAGGCGGGGTCGAGCCCCGCCTTTGTCCAGTCCGATGAAGGCAAGGCCTCAACGTGAGCGGTGTTCCGCCAAGTGACGACGGACAATCTCGAACCATTCGCCGCTGTTTTGGATGTCTGCGATCCCCTCGTTCACCATGGCAAGCATCGCTTCGCCGTTGGGGTGGTTCTTTGACGTCACCACATTCAATGTGGCCACGGTGTCGAGCACATCATTGCGGACGATCTGATCTTCCGCACCCAATTGGGCGATATTGCCCTCTGCCGCCTCGATGGCGAGGATTGCCATGTCGTAGCTGCCGTCGGCCAGGCCTTCAAAGCAATCATAGGCACTGTCAGCTCGGGCCAATGTGATGTTAGGCTCGACCAAACCATGTTCTTCCATCATGAAGGTAGCATAGCCTTTGGGGCGGCAAATCGTCTTGCCGAACATATCGTCATAGGCCAAAGGCTGCGCTTCGCCCGCCCGCGTGTAAAAGCCGATAACCTGTTCATAAATGGGATCGGACCAATCCAGATTGTTGCAGCGAAACTGCGACTCCGCACCCAAAAGGTCAATCTTATCGCAGTTCGGGCGGAACCAAGCAGAGCTGAGATCATAGTGCAGATCCGCGATCAACGGCCGCAAATGTGCACTGAAATCGTTGATGAAATCGATCTTATAGCCGTCTTGTTCGGCGACTTTGCTCATCGCGACATTCAGGATTTCGGTCAGCATGCCGCCTTGTTCTTGATCCTCGTTTTGGAACGGTGCCCAGCCTGACCCGGTCACAATGCTGATCACCTGCTCTTCGACGGGAACAACCTCTTCCACGGTCGGTTCGGTCCGGATCACCGAAGCATCCGCCGTCGAAGGGGCAACCGCGCCATCGAGACAGGGGATGAAGAACCGCGCGCCCACCTCAATGATACCGGGGTTCGAGCCGATCACATCGGAGTTCGCGTTGTAAATCAGCTGAAAACCGCGGCTGTTCTGATAGGCCCGTTCAGCAATAAGGCTAAGGGTGTCGCCGCGGACGACCGTATAGTCTTGGCCGCATTGGATCCGGTCCGATGCGACGTCTGACTGTGCGACGACCGCACCAGCGGTCAAGCAAAGGGCTGTGGCAGTCATGAATAGGCTTTTCGCTGTCATGGAGTTCTCCGTTCTTCGGGTCTGGCCACTTGGCCGATGGCTTTTCAGCCCAGGATGGTATGTTCTTTGGTATGCGATTCTGACAGTTGCGATGGTTAACTGGCGGTTAACTTTCCAAGGGATTGATCCAAACTTGAACGCGCGCGGCGGCGTCACCGATCTGCGGCGCGCAGACCCCCGCCTGTTCCAAGGTCGCCCCAGCGACACCGAAACCGATTGTGAGGTTTTCTTCGATGTCTTGGTTCGCCTCGAACAGGGTTGCCAGAACTCGCTGGGCCGCTTCAGTCCCGGCATCTGGTGTGTCCGACAGGCCCAACAACGTGACCTGTTGTCCCTCGAGTTGGCCACTGCGGATAAAATCGGCAAGATGGCCAATTTCGCTGAGATCGCGCGTGTCGATCCGCCCTGCTTGATTGATATCAATCGTTGTGCTGAACCGCTCGGCCCCGGCGCCAACCGTTCCCTCGACCGGCGCGCCCGCTTCGGGCGCGGGTTTGGGCAACAGATCCACATAGCCGGTCCGCGCCATCACTCGCTGGCCTTCAGCGGATTGGGCGAAATCGATCAACCCTCTGGCATGAATCGACAGAGCACCGGCCGATTCGTAGATGAACACCGGACTGCTGAGCGGGTAACTCTCGGTCTTGATCGAATAGGTGCTGGGCGCGATCGGCACGCCACAGGCGTCCGGGACGCTGATCACGCTAAGCTCGTCATTGAGCGTGGCGATACTAGCCACCCCGATGCTGTTGGGAAAGGTGTTTACAGCACTCACGACACCCTCATTGCTGTCGACACTGATCACATTCGCACCGATCTGGCCGCTGCGACCTTGCATCACCAGCGTATCGACCATCGTGCGAACTTCGGATCCCTCTTCCCGGGTAAAGGCGCTGATCGGCAGGTCTGAGCCACCAACGGCTGACCAATTGGTCACCCGGCCACTAAGAATTCCGGCCAGTTGCCTGATCGTCAGCGTGTCCACACCGACGTCATCGCCGACGACCACGACCAGCCCATCCAGCCCAATCACCCGCTCAAGCCCACGCTGCTCGACAGTACGGCTGTCGCCACCGGGCAGCAGGGCACGTGCCTCGGCGTTCGAGATCTGACGCGTGGTGACGCCCAGCGCCGCCGAACCATCCAAGACACTCGCGATGGCTTGGCCCGCACCGGCTTCGGCCAACTCGACGTCGACCACGACATCGCCGTCAAACGATAACAGCTGAAACAGCAAATCGCCGCTGGCCGCCTGGCCGCGGTTGATGTCGGTATCCACCTCAAGGCTGTAGGCATCCAGCAATTCAGGCACCACAAACCGCAGGATCGACGGCGCGCCGGAAATGCGGAACGATGACGTCACTTCGTTCACCTGGGGGCAAGGATCCCCGATGCACTCAACCTCGTTCGCGGGAATGCGCAGCAGGCCCATGCGGGTGCGCAGCTCATACGTCTCGCCGTCAAACGAGACCAATTCCCCGGTGAAGTCCGTCAGCCCATCGGTTGACTTCAGTCGTGCCTCTTGCGCGATAGCCGCAGTACCCCCCATCCAGAAAGCAAGGGCGGCCATCGTCAGCGTCGAAAGCGATTTCTTCATGTTCATTCTTATCCCACAGGTTTGCGCGTCGATCTGGGAGACCACAAAGGTGACTCGCCAATGTGTCACCAGTGTTGTCACAAACACATCTAAATTTCAGAATTTTATTGTCGCGATAAATGGCGAAACTTGGGCAAGATCGCGGTCAGGTGATGAAAAGCCCATCTGTGGCAAATCAATCCTCGATCAGCGGGCGAATTCGGTTGCCCAACGCGATGTGACCGGGCGTAAGGACCTCGGCCGTTACACCACCATGGCCGCGCATCGCGGTGTAGCCGCCATGGCCCAGCGCCGCTTCCATTCGGCTGCAGGGGGCGCAAGGGCCGGTGAGTCGCAACACAGCGGCGCCCAGGCCGACCCGTCGTCCACGCAGGGCCAAAATGTTCAAGCCTGAAACCGCTAGGTTGCGGCGCAATAGGGAGAAGTCGACCGCCCCGCGCCCGCTGAGGGCGGCGATAACTGGCAGGTGTTCGGCCTGAACAAGGGTCACGGCGCGTTTGCCTGGCGTCGCGCGATGGTCGCCGATCAGACCGGAGAGGTCGATGTCCGCTTCCGGTACCGCCAGCATGTCCCCGCGCCGCGCCGGACGCAGGCCAATCCAGACCAATGTGCCGGGCTGCGCGAATTGGGACATCAGGTCGGACAAGCTTTGCATAAGTTCGCTTATCCCGAGGGGATCGGGGGCAGCAAGCGCAGCTTTCCCTGCCCAGAAAACTTCGCTATGCGGGCGACATGTCACAAAACCCCCCAGATCTGCGCCCGGACCGCGCGCAAGCCCGCCTGACCGAGGCCCCGCGCCCTGGTCAGCCACGCATCGGCATGGTCAGCCTGGGTTGCCCCAAGGCTTTGGTCGACAGTGAACGGATCCTGACGCGCCTTAGGGCCGAGGGCTATGCCATCTCGCCCGACTACGCAGGGGCGGAGGCTGTGATCGTGAACACCTGCGGGTTTCTGGACAGCGCCAAGGCCGAATCGCTTGAGGCCATCGGCGAGGCCCTTGTCCAAAACGGCCGGGTTATAGTCACCGGCTGCCTGGGGGCCGAGCCCGAATATATCACCGGCGCGCATCCCAGCGTTCTGGCCGTCACCGGCCCGCACCAATACGAACAGGTCCTCGACGCGGTCCATACCGCCGTACCACCCAGCCCCGACCCCTTTGTTGACCTGCTTCCGGCGCGCGGGGTCGCGCTGACCCCCCGCCACTACAGCTATCTCAAGATCTCGGAGGGCTGTAACCACAAGTGCAAGTTTTGCATCATCCCCGATATGCGCGGCCGCCTGGCCTCACGCCCCGCGCATGCGGTGCTGCGCGAGGCCGAACGGCTGGTCACGGCGGGGGTACGCGAACTGTTGGTGATCAGCCAGGACACCTCGGCCTATGGTGTCGACATCAAACATGCCCAGGCGCGGGGACATCGTGCCCATATCACCGACCTGGCCCGCGACCTTGGGACTTTGGGCGCCTGGGTGCGGCTGCACTACGTCTATCCCTACCCGCATGTCCGCGACCTGATCCCGTTGATGGCGGATCCAGACAGCGGTGTCCTGCCCTATCTGGACATCCCGTTTCAACATGCGCATCCGGACGTGTTGCGCCGCATGGCCCGCCCCGCAGCCGCCGCGAAAACGCTGGACGAGATCGCACGCTGGCGCGCCATCTGCCCGACTATCACCCTGCGCTCGACCTTTATCGTCGGCTATCCGGGCGAGACGGAAGCCGAGTTTCAAACCCTTCTGGACTGGATGGACGAAGCACAGCTCGACCGCGTCGGTTGCTTCAAATACGAAAACGTCGCTGGGGCCCGCTCAAACGCCCTGCCGGATCATGTGCCCGACGCGGTGAAGGAGGCGCGCTGGCACCGCTTCATGGCCAAGGCACAACAGATCTCGGCGGCGAAATTGGCGGCAAAGATGGGGCAACGGCTGACTGTGATCGTGGACGAGGTCGACGCCGAGGTCGCAACCTGCCGAACAATGGCCGACGCGCCCGAGATCGACGGAAATCTGTTTATTGACGAGGGGTTCGAAACCCTGAGCCCCGGCGACCTCGTTGAGGTACAGGTCGACGAGGCAAGCGACTATGACCTTTGGGGGCGTAGGGTGGATTTGCTCCAAAATGGTCCGAACCCCTGAGCGCAAAGCGGCCTAAAGCCGGATCAAACTGCCGGCGCCATGTTCGGTAAACAGCTCCAGCAGGCAGGCATGCGGCGCCCGCCCATCGATGATCACCACGGCCCGCGCGCCGCCCTCCAGAGCGGCTAGGGCCGTCTCGGTCTTGGGGATCATACCACCCGCGATGACACCGTCGCGGGTCAGTTGGCGCACTTGATCCGCGGTCAGTTGCGTGATCACATCGCCGTCGGCATCTTTGACGCCCGCAACATCCGTCAGCAGCAACAGCCGGTCGGCATGCATCGCCGCCGCGATCGCGCCCGCCGCCGTGTCGCCATTGATATTATAGGTCTCGCCACCTTGCCCTACGCCCAGCGGCGCCAGCACTGGGATATAATCGCTATCCAGAAAGGTCCGCAGCACCCCCGGGTCAACCTTGGTCGGCTGCCCCACAAACCCCAGATCCGCGCCGCCCGCGCCCAGGGCCTTGTCGCAGATCATCAGCCGCGCGTCTTTGCCCGATAGACCCACCGCCTTGCCGCCTTGGGCATTGATCGCCTGGACGATTCGCTTGTTGACCGAGCCTGAAAGGACCATCTCGACCACCTCAATCGCGGCAGCGTCGGTGACCCGCTTGCCGCCCACGAAGCGACTTTCGATCCCTAAGCGATCCAGCATCTGGTTGATCATCGGGCCGCCGCCATGCACCAAGACAGGCTGCACGTTGCATTGTTTCATCAAAACGATGTCGCGCGCGAAACGTTCCATCGCGTCATCGTCACCCATCGCGTGGCCGCCGATCTTGATCACCACGGTCGCACCGTCGTAGCGTTGCAAATACGGAAGTGCCTCACTCAGGGTTCTGGCGGTGGCAATCCAATCACGGTTCATGGCGGCCGATTTCTCCATGTTTTGGGGCTCCGGGCGGCTTAAGGTTGGTGTTCTTTAGCCAGTTTGGCAGGTGGGCACCATGGGATTTCGATGGAAGGGAGACAGCAATGCGACTGGCGATCCTTGGCATTTTGTGTTTGTCCGCCTGCGGGTTAACGCCGATTGACACCTCGACCCGTGGCGTGGCCTGTGCGGGGTGGTTCCAAGTCTATGATCGCGAGTTGGGGCGGTTCCCCAAGTTCTCGCCGCTCAGCCTTGGGGGTGAAACGGTACGGCGCACCGATTTCCCGCCCGAGGATCTGGAATCGCAGCTGCGCCAACGTCGTTGCTTCGTCTATAACTTCACGCCACCTTCGCCCGCGGTTGATTTGCCACCACCCGGCACCGGCGCGGAGATCGAGCGTTCCTACGTCCATGTCACCCTGGCGCCGCCAGCCCGGGTTGCGAATAGGATCGCCGAGACTGCGGCGGCGCAGGGTTATCCCGTGCGTATTCGCGGGATCCCGCGACTTGGGCAGCGGGTATACCTGGGTCCCCTAACGACAGCGGACGATCAGTCGGCCGCGCTGGCCTATGCGCAGGCGATCGGCTTTCCCGAGGCTTATGTGACTAATCGGATACCATAGTTGCAATCGCACTGCGCAGAGTGGCCAGCCCGTCACCCTTTTCGGACGAGGTGATGATCAACTCAGGATAGGCCGCTGGGTGTTTGGCCAACGCGCCGCGAACCTGACCCAGCACAGCCGCAACCTCGCGCGAGTTGGGTTTGTCGGCTTTGGTCAGAACCACCTGATAGGTGACCGCAGCGCTGTCGAGCAGCGACATGATCTCTTCATCCACCGCTTTCACGCCGTGGCGGCTGTCGATTAATAGAAAAGCGCGGCGCAGGGTGGCGCGGCCTGACAGATAGGCCTTGAGCAATCGCTGCCATTTCTCGACCACGGCGACCGGGGCCTTGGCATAGCCATAGCCTGGCAGATCAACCAGGTAGAGGGGATCGAGGGTAAAAAAGTTGATCTCCTGCGTGCGGCCGGGCGTGTTCGAAGCCCGCGCCAGCGCCTTGCGGCCAGTTAATGCATTGATCAGCGTGGATTTACCAACGTTAGATCGGCCCGCAAAGCAGACTTCAAGCCGGTCGGCGGGCGGAAGCCCGTCCATCGCGACAACGCCCTTGAGAAATTCGGCGGGACGGGCGAAGAGCTTACGCCCCGCCTCCTCGGCCAAAGGCTCGGGCGGTTGGGCCGCGGGGAATGTTGTCATAGGATCTCGATGGGGTCGCCCACAGCCACTGTGCCGCTGGTGCGTGCCACCGCATAGACGCCAAAGTCCTGGTGCCCCCAGCCGTTTTGCAGCAACTCCAGGGTTTGAGCGTCCGGCTTGCCGGTTTCAGGGTCGATCTGGGTTGCCGTGCAGCGGGTAATCCGCTCACGCACCTCGAATTGCACGCCGCCGACCAGCAGCTCGTTGCCGATCCACTCAAACTCTTGCCAAGGACCATCGCCGTCGAACCAGATATTTCCCCGAAACCGGCGGGGGTTCAAAGTGCGGCCCGCTGCGTCCTCGAGCGCGCGCAGGGAGGCATAATTGAGGATCGAGATTGAGGGAAACGGGCTGTCCGTCCACGCCTGGGTCGCGGCGCGGACCAGACGTGCGGGCGCGGCGCGGTCGGGATTGCAAATCGGACGCACCCAGTTCACCAGGGCCGCGCCATCGGTGTTTGGGTTCAAGGTCAGCGGTTCAAGATCGGGATGGCGCAGGGTGATCAGATCGCCCTGGAATTTGGCCGTCACCGCCACCAGCGACCCGGACTTCGCACCACGTATGAAATTGGCGCAATTAACCCAGCCATCGCCCAGCTTCGCCGCCTCGTGCGCCACGGCCCAGACCCTGTCCAGCGGTAAGGCCTGACCTGCGTGCACCTCTGTCTGATCCAACTCCTCCGCACCGATACCTTTGATGGGATGGCGGTACAGGCGCGCGACGTTCAGCATCTACTCAGCTTTCTTTTCACGCTTGAGGCCTGAGATAATGTTGCCAAAGACATCCGGCTTCACCCCTTGGCTGCGCATGATCAGGTACTGCTGCACAAAGGTGATGATGTTGTTGGCCGTCCAGTACAGCACAAGGCCGCTGGCGAATGTACCCAGCATGAACATGAACACCCAAGGCATCCAAGCGAAAATCATCGCCTGGGTTTTGTCCGTGGGCGCGGGGTTCAGCTTTTGCTGCATCCACATGGTGACCCCCATTAGGATCGGCAACACCCCGATCGAGAAAAACTCGAACAAACCAAGATGCGGCACTGCATAAGGCAGAAGACCGAACAGGTTCAGAAACGACGTTGGATCTGGCGCTGCAAGATCCAGGAAGGGCGAGAAGAAGGGCGCATGGCGCAGCTCGATGGTCACGAAGATCACTTTATAAAGCGAAAAGAAAATCGGGATCTGCAGTAGGATCGGCAAACAGCCCGAGGCGGGGTTCACCTTTTCCTTCTTGTAGAGCGCCATCATCTCTTGCTGCAGCTTGGTGCGGTCGTCGCCCGCGCGTTCTTTGATCTTCTCCATCTCGGGCTGAAGTTTTTTCATCTTCGACATCGAGACATAGGATTTATAGGCCAGCGGGAACAGCAAGGCTTTGATGACAAACGTCAGCGCAAGGATCGCCAGCCCCATATTGCCGATAAAGATGTTGAACCAATGCAGCGCCAAGAAAATTGGCTTTGTCAAAAAGGCAAACCAGCCCCAGTCAATCGCATCGACGAACTGATTGAAGTTATAGGTCTTGCTGTAGCTGTCGATGACATCCCATTCTTTCGCCCCAGCAAAGAAATGCGTCGTCACCTCGGTCGTTGCCCCAGGGGCCACATCAACCGGATCCAGGCGCATGTCGGTTTGGAAGATATCGGCGCCAGTGATGTGCTTGGCCACGGCGGTAAACGGCTGGCCCGATTGGGGCAACAGCGTGGTCATCCAATAATGATCCGTGAACCCGATCCAGCCGTCCTGCGCGACCTTGGTCCGCATCGCGGTCCCACCCTCGGCCGCGATAGCCTCGGCATCGCGCAGCGCGTCATAGCTGTCCTCTATCAGCTTGCCGTCTGCCGATTGGATCAACCCCTCGTGCAGAATGAAAAAACCGACCTGTTGCGGCTCGCCCTCGCGCGCGATGATACCGTAGGGGGTCAGGCGCTGGGCCTCGGACGTCGTGTTCTGGACTGATTGGGTGATGGTGAACAGGTATTCGTCATCGACCTCAATGGTCTTGCGGAAGATCATCCCCACGCCATTGTCCCAGACCAGGGTCAGCGGGGCATCTGGTGACAGCGTGCTACCGCTTTCCACGGTCCACTCGGTCCCGGGTCCGGGGACCTGATCGACACCCAGACCACTGTTCGACACCCAACCATGCGTCGCATAATAGGCGTCGGGGGCGCCCGCGGGTGACAAAAGGGTCACAATCTCGGCGTCTTTGTCCAGCGAGACGCGGTAGTCGGTCAGTTGCAGATCGTCGATCCGCCCGCCCATCAGCGAAATGGATCCCGCCAGACGTGGGGTTTGAACATCGACGCGGGTCGAGGATGCGACGGCCGCTTCACGTGTGGTGCCCGGTGTCGCCAAAGTCGCGCCGGGGGCGGCCGAGGTATCAGCCTCGCCGCGGGGCAAGACAAGACCAGTGGCGGGATCCGTTTGGACCGACGCCGGCTGTGTCGCGGGATCTTGTGCCGTGGGCGGTGGGAACAGCACGATCCACACTACGATCACTAGGGCACTGAGGGCAGTGGCCAGGATCAGGTTCTTATTCTGGTCGTCCATCAGACGCTCCGGTCAAAGGGCGAGAAAGCTTGGCCGGTTCAACAGGGCCAAAGCGCAAAGGTCAAGGGGTTGGCGGCCCGGTATCCTGTCGCAGCAGCGATTGGAAGTCAAAATGGCGGGGGTCCAGCATGTGACTGGGGTTCATATTGGTCAACGCGCGAAAGATCACCTGGCGACGGCCCGGGTGGTTCGCCTCCCACTGATCCAACAGCGCCTTGATCTGTTGGCGCTGAAGCCCGTCTTGGCTGCCACACAGATCACAGGGGATAATCGGATAGTCGAGCGCCGCGGCGAAACGGCCACAATCAGCCTCGGCCGCGTGGGCCAGGGGGCGATAGACAAAGAGATCGCCTTCGTCATTCAGCAGTTTGGGCGGCATGGTGGCCAGCTTGCCGCCATGAAACAGGTTCATAAAGAAGGTCTCTAAGATATCGTCGCGGTGATGGCCAAGCACGATGGCGCTGCACCCTTCCTCGCGCGCGACCCGATAGAGATGCCCCCGGCGCAGGCGCGAGCAGAGCGCGCAAAAGGTGCGGTTGGCCGGGATTTTTTCGGTGACGATGGAATAAGTGTCTTGGTATTCGATGCGATGGGGGATACCGTGTTCGGAAAGGAACTTCGGCAGAACGGTCGCCGGAAAGCCAGGCTGGCCCTGGTCCAGATTGCAGGCCAACAGATCGACCGGCAGCAGGCCGCGCCATTGCAGTTCATAAAGCACCGCCAGCAGCGTATAGCTGTCTTTACCACCCGACAGACAGACCAGCCAGCGCGCGCCAGGCTCGATCATTCCGTAGGCGTCAATCGCCTCGCGGGTTTGCCGGACAAGACGTTTTCGCAGCTTTTTGAATGCCGTGCTGGCGGGCGCACCGGCGAACAGGGGGTGGATCTCGTCCGTCTCGTCAAACATGGGGTTGAGGTAGTCAAAGGTGGGCCGCAGCGCAATGGTAATGTCCCCTTGCGGTGCCATGACACTAGCGGGAATGTCTGGGGCATTGGAAGAAGCGGGATCTGATTTCCGGGCGGCAGCGTATATTTCAAGGACAGCGAAGGGGATGGCAATGCGATGGATTTTGGCGGGGATTTTGATGTTTTTGGCGGCATGTTCTGGACGGCCCTCGTTGGAGGATCCGTCGTTGGGCAAGCAGCAGTTGAACCTTGAGGAGTATTTCGTCGGCGATCTGCGCGCCTGGGGCCAGTTTCAGGATCGGTTCGGCAATGTCTCGCGCCGCTTCACCGTTGACATTCAAGGGGTTTGGGATGGGCAGCAATTGGTCCTGACCGAGGATTTCATCTATGAGGATGGCAGCACCGAGCAGCGGATTTGGACCCTTGAAAAAACCGGCGAGCAGACCTGGCGTGGGACGGCGCCGGGTGTCATTGGGGAAGCGACGGGCGAGGAACGCGGCGATCAGTTCAACTGGCGCTACACGATTGATCTGCCTGTACCCGACGGTACCCTACGCGTCAGCTTTGACGACTATATGTGGCAGTTGGACGAGACGCGGCTGTTGAACCGCGCCTATCTGGACAAGTTTGGTGTCGAGATAGGCGAGGTCGTTTTGTTCTTCGAGAAGCTCTAAAACTCAGTTCCCGGTATGGCCCGAGTGACCCCCGTCGCCGTGCCCCCCACCGTGGCCAGCGGCCTCACCACGGGCGATCACGGGAAGCGTAACCTCGAGCGGGCCTGCGGCCTCGAACATCAGGGTGATTGTGTTTTCTGACCCTTCTTCGAGGGGGGTGGTCACGCCCATAAACATCACGTGATAGCCGCCCGGTGCGAGCATCACGGTCTCGCCCGCAGGGATGGGGATGCCGCCTTCCTGATGCACCATGCGCGCCACGCCGTTGGCGTCGGTTTCAGACAGATGTAGCTGGGTCATCTTGCCAACGGTGCTGGCCGCCGAGACCAACAACTCGTCAGTGTCGCCTGAATTGGTGATTTTCATATAGCCCGCTGCCGATTTGGCCGTTGGCGGCGTTGCAAAACTATAGGGTGCGTCGATCATCAGATCGCCGTGTTTGATCATCTCGGCAAAGGCGGATGGCGCTGTAAAGACAAGGGCTGTGGCCAGCAGGGTGGATAGACGTGTCATAGGGGACCTCGGTCATGGGGAATAGGGCCGATGGTATCGGCGATTGTGTTCAAAGAGTTAGAGAGCGTTTAGACCGGGGGTGCCCGCCCGTTCCATCCGACGGGGTGCATGCCGCGCGGCGGCAAGCCAACCGCTGGCGTGCCCGCAGCGGACCGCTTCGACCATGGGGCCAGCAGTAGCGTCGTGTTTGGCGCCAGATCGGCGGCGTCGGCCAGGCGGCACGCCTCGCAGCGGGGCTGGGACGGGGTGTTATGGCCGCCGCAGATATCGGAGATTTCGCCACCCATGGCGAAAAAGGCCGTGAGCGCCGCATAGTGCTTTGCCATCGCGGGCTTATGCGCCATAGCCACGCCCGGAAGCGCCAAGCCGAGCGCGAGTGCCATGATCCAGCACAGCAATGGATGGTGAAGGGCCTTCATGCGCGGCATGCTAGGATGCGAAGGGCGGCATGACAATTCTTAGGTCAACTGACGTCGCACCTTAATCCGGCACATTGTCGATACCGGACCCGCCCCAAGGATGGCACCGGACCAGGCGTCGAAGGGTCAGCCACCCACCGCGCAATGCGCCATGACGATCCAGCGCCTCGAGCGCATAGGCCGAGCATGTGGGGTGAAACCGACACCCCCGCCCCACCCAGGGGCTGCCGACCAGCCGGTAAGCCCGCACGGGCAGTGCGACCAGATGGGCCAGGGGGCTCATGTTGCTTTGCGCGGCGCGTGGATGCGCGCGATTGCCTTAACCAGATCCTCGGTCAGCTGGGCGAACGGCACCGATGCGGTCACAGTGTTCCGACCGATCAAAACATAGTCCCACCCTGGGCGACCATGCGTGGGCAACACCTGCCGCGCGGCGGCTCGAAGCCGCCGTTTCGCGCGATTGCGCGCGACAGCGTTGCCGACTTTCTTGGAACAGGTGAATCCGACGCGTGGTTCCGGCGCGGCGTCTGAACGGCGGCGGGCTTGCAGAACGAAGCCGGGCATGGACTGCCGTTTGGCCCGGGCGGCAGCCAAAAAATCACGGCGTTTTCGAAGAACCTCGACCGCCGCACCCTTGGTTTGTCGCGGCATATCGGCTCACATCATTGGCGTGGGAGTTATGCGCTCAACCGCTTCCGACCTTGGGCTCTGCGGCGCATGATGATCTTGCGGCCGTTCTTGGTGGCCATACGCGCACGGAACCCATGACGCCGCTTGCGGACAAGGTTCGAAGGTTGAAAGGTGCGTTTCATCGCGGTTCTCCATGGACTGGCGAGCGGTCTCGCCGCCAAAGCAAATCTAAGAAGCCGGTGTTTAGGCGCAAGGGGATGCGGTGTCAATTGGCATGGTCCGAATTCGCGACACCCCTGCAATGCGGATGGCTGCGCCACTCGATCCGACGGTGGCGATGTCACAGGCGCCAGCGGGCCGCTGTTTCGCGAACCCGCCAACCCCCCACTTCAAAGTGCGTTAGCCTTACTCGTCAGCCGCGCGCTTTGCTTTCATCTTGACCAATTCGGTCAATGTATAGTCGGTCGCGCTGACCCCTAAGCTAAGCGCGAGTTGCGATTTGACCGACGCCGCGGGCTCGGTCAGGGATTCGCCGTGCTTCACGAACTCGGCAGGGTTGGTGATCTGGCATTGATCGTCCTCGTGCATCGATTTGAGCATCGACAGCTCGGTCAGACTGTACACTTCCGGGTTCACGCCCAAAGACGCTGCAAGCTGCGCCTTTTCGGCAGTTGTGACATCGTCTGTGGACCGACCAAAGCCCTTGATCGCTTGGATCTTGCGGTCCTTGTCATGCTCGCTGTCACCGCTTTCCATGATGCATTTCAGCTGCACCAACTCGTCAAGCGTATAGGTCTCTGGATCCACATCCAGCGTCGCGGCCATTTGCAGCTTGGTGCGCATAGCGGCGTCGGACAGTTCTTCTGCCAGGCTTAGGCCCGGGGTAATCACCAATGCGAGGGCGCCGAGGGCGAGGGCTGTGCGTTTCATTTCGTGGTTCTCCTTGGTTCTCAAGTGTTTTGCCTTCTGCCCAACCGGTTTGACCCGATGGCCAGCGTTTCGATGCTTCAACAATACGAATCGAAAGCCCGGGACCGTTGATATTCGTCAATTTCAGCGTGGATCTTATTGGCGGACGCGTGGGCACGGTCTTAACTGACCGTTTCGCATTGCCGCTTCATCGGCCCGATCACGGTGGTTGAACGCGATGTTGGGGGATGCCCCCGCCTGTAACAATCACCAAAACCGCATCAACCCCCTGTGAGGCCCCCTATGCGCCTCGCTTCATTTACGCCATCTGTGGGGCGGACATGAGTAAGGATACCGGTAATATGTACTCGGACATCACACCGCCTGCGCGGTTCTCCATGCGCCGCTTGGCGCCGCTGGCCATTATCGCCTTGGCCGCAACGCTGGGCTTCATCTATAGAGATACTTTTAGTTTCCAGACCCTTGCGGACAACCGCGAGCAACTGATCGCCTGGCGCGATGGCTCGTACCTGCTGGCGGCGGTCGGTTATGTAGCTGCTTATATACTAGTGGTGGCGTTTTCGCTGCCTGGCGCGTTGATCATGACGCTTACGGGGGGCTTCTTGTTTGGGCTGGTCGCGGGCGCGCTGCTGACTTTGACAGGTGCCACGTTGGGGGCCGTTGCGATTTTTCTGGCCGCCAAGACCGGATTGGGCGACAGCCTGCAAGCCCGGATGGATGCCTCGGGCGGGACTTTGTCGAAAATCCGCGATGGCCTGCGCAAGAACGAGATCAGCTATCTGTTTCTGATGCGCCTGGTCCCCGCCATCCCCTTTTTCGTCGCCAATTTGGCCCCGGCCCTGTTCGGGGTCAAACTGCGCAACTATGCCTTCACCACTTTCTTTGGCATTATGCCCGGTACCGTGGTCTATACCTGGGTAGGCGCGGGCCTGTCCGAGGTTTTCGCGCGTGGCGAGACCCCAGACCTGGGAATTTTCTTTGAATGGCAGATCCTGGGACCGATCCTCGCGCTTTGCGCGTTGTCGGCGCTACCGATCGTGATCAAACGTTTCCGCAAATAGGGACAGCCGCCATGAGTGGGATACTTAAGACCGATCTACTGGTGATCGGCGGCGGTTCGGGCGGCCTGTCGGTCGCCGCCGGCGCCGTTCAGATGGGCGCCGACGTGGTGTTGCTTGAGGCCGGGAAGATGGGGGGCGACTGCCTCAACTACGGCTGCGTCCCCTCCAAAGCGCTGTTGGCGGCCAGCAAACATGCGAATGCGATGACCACCGGCGCGCCCTTTGGCGTCAGCCCCACGGTGCCACAAGTCGATTACGCCCAGGCCAAGGATCATGTGCACCGGGTCATCGGTCAGATCGAACCGCACGACAGTCAAGAGCGTTTCGAGGGGTTGGGCGTTAAGGTCATCCGCGAACACGGGCGCTTTCTAAGGCACGATACGGTTGACGCGGGCAACACCCGGATCACCGCCCGACGGATCGTCATCGCGACCGGCTCGCGGCCGTTCGTGCCACCGATCCCCGGGCTTGAAGATGTCCCCTACGAGACCAATGAAACCCTGTTCGATCTGCGGGAACGCCCGGATCATTTGATCATCATCGGCGGGGGGCCCATCGGTATGGAGATGGCTCAGGCGCATCGGCGGCTGGGCTCGAAAGTGACAGTGCTTGAGGGGCTAAAGGCACTTGGCAAGGACGACCCCGAATTGGCCGAGATCGCCCTGGGCCGGATCCGGGCCGAAGGGGTCGAGATTGTCGAGGGCGCGATGGCCGACCGGATCAGCGGCGGACCTGGCGATATCACCGTCCACACCAAGGATGGCGTCAGTTACCACGGCACCCACCTTTTGATGGCTGTCGGGCGTCAGGCAAACGTAGACGACATGGACCTGGAAAAGGCCGGGATCGACTACACCCGCGCGGGTGTGACGGTGAACGCGGCACTGAAATCCTCGAACCGCCGTGTCTATGCCATTGGCGATGCGGCGGGCGGCCTGCAGTTCACGCATGTGGCTGGGTATCACGCGGGCATCGTCATCCGCTCGGCCCTCTTTGGCCTGCCAGCCAAAGCCAGCACCGCGCATATCCCCTGGGCGACCTACACCGACCCCGAGATCGCGCAGGTGGGCCTTACCGAGGCCGAGGCGCGAAAGAAACACGGCATCTTCCTTGAGGTGCTGCGTTTTCAATATGATGGCAATGATCGGGCCCTGGCGGAGGGCGCCACAACAGGGCTGATCAAGGTGATGGTTCACAAGGGCCGACCCGTTGGCGCCTCCATCGTTGGGGCGCAAGCGGGCGAGTTGATCCAAACCTGGGCCTTGGTTCTGGCCAATAAGCTCAAGATCGGCGCAGTCGCCAATATGGTCGCCCCCTACCCCACGTTGGGCGAGATCAACAAACGCGCGGCAGGGCAGTATTACACGCCCCGTCTGTTCGAAAGCGACCGCGTGAAGAAGATCGTTCGCTTTGTACAGCGGTTCTAAGCCATCCGTCCGCACGTCCTAGAACCCTTGCAGGCCTTTGAATACGAGCCTAAATGAACCGTGGGCTTGGACGTATGAGAAAATGAATCGTTTCGTAAACTCGCTGACGGGTCGCTTCCTAGTCCTGACCGTCATCTTCGTTATGCTGGCCGAGGTCATGATTTTCGTCCCCTCGGTCGCCCGCTTTCGGGTCGAATATCTGCAGGAAAGGCTTGAACTCAGCCAGATTGCCTCGCTGACGCTGTTGGCGACGCCCGATGATATGGTCTCGCCCACTTTGAAGCGCGAACTTTTGGTGAATGCTGAGGTTCTCAGCATTACCCTGCGCCGCCCGGATATGCGCCAGTTGATCCTGTCCCAGGCCGAGACCCCGCCGGTCGAAGAAACCTTCGATCTGCGCGAGGCACCGGTGGTTGAGCTGATCCTTGATGCGATGAATGCGCTGGTCCGCACCGGCGACCGCCCGATCCGTGTCATCGGCATGCCGGTTAAGGGCGGTGGCGTCATGATCGAGGCAACCCTGTTCGAGGCGCCTTTGCGTCAGGCGATGATCAGCTATGGGTTGAATATCTTGCGCTTGAGCATTGTGATCTCGTTGATCACGGCGTTTCTTTTGTTTCTGGCCGTGCGACGCTTTATCGTCAAACCCATGAAACGCGTGGTCGACCATATGACCGACTACGCCGCAGACCCCGAAAACGCTCAAAGGATCATCAAGCCCACCTCGCGCGTCAGCGAGTTGATGTCCGCCGAAGTGGCGCTGGCCGACCTGCAGTCACAGTTGACCCAATCGCTGAAACAAAAGGAACGACTGGCCACTTTGGGCGGGGCTGTGTCCCGGGTCAGCCACGACCTGCGCAATATGCTGACAACTGCGCAATTGCTGGCCGACCGCTTTGAACGCAGCGAGGATCCAACCGTCAAGCGCACCGCGCCCAAACTGATTGGCTCGCTGGATCGGGCGATTAACCTGTGCGAGCGCACTTTGACCTTTGGCAAGGCCGAAGAGCCCGCCCCGCAGATCCGCCAGCACCAATTGGCGCGCGTGGTCGAGGACGTGATGGACAGTGACCGCCTGCGCTCGACCGACGATGGCGTTCGCCTGGTCTGCGAGGTTGATCCGAGTGTGACGGTTGACGCGGATGGCGAGCAGCTGTTTCGCATCCTGTCCAACCTGACACGCAACGCCCGTCAGGCGATCGCCGCCACGGGCGAGCCCGGACAGATCACGGTCCGCGCGGCCGCACTGCAAGACAGCTGCCAAATCGAGGTTGTGGATACCGGCCCGGGGCTGCCGCCCAAGGCCCGCGAGAACATCTTTCAGCCCTTCAAGGGCGGCGTGCGCCACGGCGGCACCGGCTTGGGCCTGGCCATCGCGGCCGAATTGGCGCGCGGCCACGGCGGCGCGCTTGAGTTGGTGGAAACATCCGCCACCGGCACTCGGTTCCGCATAACCCTGCCGCGCCAAACCAGCCAGGCCGCATGAGACCGCACCTGGATGTGAAAGTAACTTCCCTTTTTTTAGGTGGGCTGTCGAGTTGGTTTTTGAAGCTGCGATTTTGCCTGGCTTCAAGCTGAGGATCTCGATCAATCCTGATTTTGGCACGGTTTTCAGTCGATCTGGGGTGATGTGGTTGTCGCTTTATGGTCTTGACCGCGTTTGCGTGGCGATCATCCGATCTGATTGCGCCTTGGGTCATCAAGGGGGCGATGGACGGTCCAGCCTTTGTCGCCTACTTTCGCGATGTGCTCAGCCGCGAGATTGAACCCGGCACCGTCGTTGTAATCGACAACCTCGCAACCCACAAAAACAAGGAGACCGAAGCAGCACTGCACGCACACGGGTGTTGGTTCCTCTTCCTGCCACCCTATAGCCCCGACCTTACGCCACTGAAATCCGGTCTGAAGCAGGTACAGGATCGGGTTGACCACGCGACGCAAGCATGTCGTGCACTGCCTGCCGCCTAGTATTGCTGACGGAAGATGTCCATCGAGCAACGCCCACTCTCAATCCGCAGCGTCGCTTGCAGAGGCACTGTGATGGCGCGCATAGTCCCCACGGGTGGGCCACCGTCCAAACCATTCGATCCTCCGTCATATCTTGCCAGGAACAACGGTGAACCAGGCAGGCGGCGGTCATTCAACACTCAAATATGAACTCCCGGACAGGCTCTTGATGGGTCAAGCCCTGTCAATTCTCAATCACACAATTCTAACTTTTGGTCACGACTTTATTCCTCCACCACTGTTGTTGATGGGTTAAGACCTCACCATACCATGATAAATCAAGCTTCGGCGAACCAGGAGGGTTTCATGAACGACATAACCAAAACCGAAACGACGGACCACTCTTCAAGCGAGGTCGCCCATTTGTTTTTCGACCTTTACAATGATCAAAACGTCCCTGCGATGATCGAACTATTCGAACCCGGGGGCGTAATCGAATATGTCCCCTTTGCCTTGTCAGGTCCGGTTGAGGAAATCGGCCCGGGCAGTTGGGGGGTATTGATCTCATCGTTTCCAGATCTTCACAACAAGGTTCGTTCGGTGCGTGAGGACGCGGGGGGACGGTTTGTCTATGTTGATGTGAATATTGGCGGAACGCAGGAAAAGGAGGCGTTCGGCGTGCCGAGTTTGGGACACAGCTATGATGTTCGGCACTTTTTCATTTTTGAGTTGAACGCGAACCGTAAGATTGTATCCGTCACAAGTTTCTGGGACAATGCGGACTGGTTGCGCCAATTGGGTAGAACCGATCTTTGACGAAGGCTTTTGATAGGAGAGTGATCCGCGATGACTAACAAAATTCTAGTAGTCCTGACGTCACACGACCGCCTCGGCGATACAGGTGAAAAAACCGGCTTTTGGTTGGAAGAGCTTGCCGCACCTTACTACGCGTTTAAGGACGCAGGTGCCGAGATTACTCTGGCCTCGCCCAAGGGTGGTCAACCGCCGATTGACCCCAAAAGTGCTTCGCCGGATTTTCAGACTGATGCGACCCGCAGATTCGAAGCCGATGGCGCCGCGATGGCCGATCTTGCGGCAACTAAGAGAGTTTCAGAGGTCAACGCTTCGGATTTCGATGCGATATTCTACCCAGGTGGCCATGGCCCCCTTTGGGATTTGGTTTCGGATCAAAATTCTATCCAGCTGATCGAGGCCTTTTGGGGGCAAGATAAACCCGTTGGCGCTGTTTGCCATGCCCCAGTGGTTTTTCTGAACGTCAAGGATGCGGATGGCGCCCCGATTGTGAAGGGACGCCGCGTCACAGGTTTCACCAATGGCGAAGAAGACGCGGTTGGGTTAACCGACGTCGTCCCACATCTCGTTGAGGATATGCTCACAGATCTTGGCGGGCTGTACGCTAAGACCGAGGATTGGGCACCTTTCACCCAGCGCGATGGGAAATTGGTTACTGGCCAGAACCCGGCCTCGTCCGAGGCTGCTGCGAAAGAGCTTTTGAGCGTTCTCGCAGAGTCTTAGCGTCTTTGTGGCGGCAAAGAGCGATCGACAGCCTGGCCGCCGACGTCAGCACCCGGCAAAGGGGCGCCGCATTAGCGGTCGGCCTTTTGCATAAACCACACGCGCCAAGTCGGACCTGTGTTTAACGTTGGGGGCGGCCTGCCTTTCTTTGAACCTTGTTCCGACGTCACATCCGTGAGGTTGCGATCACGCTCTTTGCCGCCCCCATATCCGCCAGATGCCGGGCCGAACATCCGATTCACCCATCGCGGCGAGCAAGCCAATTTTCGATACGTTAGGGGCATGGAGCCAAATCGGCGATTGCAAAATAGGTGTAGTTCTGAAGACGACCCGACCGACTGGTTCGGGTGACGCAAATGCTATCGTGGGTCTGCACCGCCCCGCGAACCCGATTGCCGCGAATTCTGATACGCTTGTCATCCTCCAACACCACAAACAGGTCATAGCTTGCGGCGACGCCACCTCGGGATCGATCAGGTGCGATCATCTCGACGCGGAGCTATGCCCAAAAGTTGGTGACGGCGTGATCAGGCGGCGGTTTGAATTTGTTTGATCCCGTCGATGAATGCAATGCCTTTGATGATCTCGGGCATACGGTTGGCACCGTTCAGTTTCTGCCATTTCCCCTGGGCTG
>CALICM010000047.1 GCA_938049225.1 uncultured Paracoccaceae bacterium | reverse complement strand
ATTGGTTGAAAGACGCACGGTTTGCGCCGGAGCCCGATATTGATGACCCGGACTGCCACGGTGGTTTTCTTCCAGTTGAGATTAAAGGCGCGGTGAATGTCCCTGTGCTTGAAGGCGATCGGGAGCTGGACACGGCGGTTTGGGGCGCGATCATTTACCGGTCTGTTCGAAGCCCTCAGGGAAATCTGCGACCTCTACACGCCAGAAGAATGCTGGGATTACTTTTGTCAGGCCGGATATGCTTCTACGTAGACTGGAAATGCTCTAAGCCCCTATTTGGGGGGTCAGATGCAACGCTTACATATGTACGGCATCAAACCGCAACACAGAATTATATAAAGATGGCAAAAGCCGCGTGTTACGTCAGATGATCGCTTTCTCGATGATCGGCTCATTCGCCTCGATGCGGGCGTAGTTGAAAGGGCTCAGGTCCAAGCTGCGGTAGTGCCCATGGACCAGAAGTTCGGCCGTGCCGCGTCCCATGGCCGGGGATTGCTGCAACCCGTGACCCGAGAACCCGTTGAGAAAGAAGAAGTTTTCGACCGCGGTATGCGGCCCCATGATCGCGTTGTGGTCAAAGGTGTTGTAGGCATAATGACCCGCCCATTCGGATTGGACCTTGATTGCCTCGAACTGGGGGATGCGGGTGGCCAGGATCGGCCAGATATGTGTCTCCCAGATCGTGTGGTCCATGTGAAAGTCATCATAGGCGACCGCAGGGTCGATGTCAGAGTGGCCGCCGCATTGATAGGTCCCGCCACCGTTCTCGCGCACATGCACGCCCGAGGGGTCGATGGTTAGCGGCAGATCGCGATCCAAGGGACGCTCGGCCGAGAACACCCATGAATAGCGTTTGCGTGGCTCGACCGGCACTGTAACACCCGCCATGCGTGCCGTCTCGATGGCACGCGGACCCGATGCGTTGAGCACTTGGCCACAGGCGATGACCTCGCCCGATTTTAGGGTGACGCTCTCGATCCTGGTCCCCGCCGCGTTTTTGGTCATCGCGACCACTTCGTTCTCAACATATTCCACACCGCGTTCGCGCGCGGAACGGCGCCACCAATCGAAGACGGCGGTGGCATCCCAAAACCCCTCGTCCACCAGATTGATCGAGCCCAGAACGATGTCGTCCACATTGTAGAAGGGATAGGCCGCTTTGATCTGATCTGGTGTCATCAACTGAGTGGCCGCCCCCGCGGCCACTTGGGTTTTCTGGCTTTCGCGCAGCACGTCGGCAAAGGCATCGTTGTCTGCCAGATACATATAGCCGAAGCTATGGATCGGTAATTCGGGAACGCGGTCATCGCCGCCCATATACGTGCGCAGGTTCTTCACAAATTCGGCCGCAAACTGCGAGATCCGCACGTTGAGTTCGGCCGAGAATTGCTGCCGCATACAGCTGTTGGTGTGCATGGTTGAGGCGTTTTCATAGGAGGCGTCTCGCTCGACAACCAGCACGCGTCCATCAAAGTGCTGATCATCGGACAGGAACCATGCGGTCGAGGCGCCCATGATCGCGCCGCCAACAATAACGATATCATAACTGTCGTGTTTCGGTGTTTGCGTGCGCATCTGCTTGACCCCTTGGCAACCAAATGCGCTGCCTTCAACTTATTGTACCGTCGCAGTTTCGACCGAGAATCCACCTGATGCAAGACCGGTGTTTGGGGCAGGGGAGCAAACACCCTTTCCTGCAATCGGCCCTCGAACCCGGCGTCAATCCCGCCTATAAGGCGCGACAACGTTGCTTGAACCGCCGGAGGGGTTTTTATGACTGATCGCCTGGATACGATTGATCGCGCCAAGGTCGCTTCAGCCTATCATGCAATGAGCTTTATTGAGAGCGGCATGTCCGTTGGCCTTGGAACCGGCAGCACGGCGGCCTGGCTGGTCAAATTACTGGGTGCGCGCAAGCATATCGAGGGGTTGGACATTCAATGCACCTCGACCTCGGAGGTGACCGAGGCTTTGGCGTTGGAGGTGGGTCTGCCCACCCAATCGCTGGAGGAGGCCGACTGGCTGGATCTGACGATTGACGGCGCGGATGAGTTTGATCCGTTGCTGACCCTGATCAAGGGTGCCGGCGGGGCGTTGCTGCGCGAAAAGATCGTGGCGACGGCTTCGGACCGGATGATCGTGATCTCGGATCTGAGCAAGCAGGTCGACGTGCTGGGCGCCTTTCCCCTACCGGTCGAGGTGGTGCGCTTTGGTTGGCAGGCGACCCAAGGCATGATCGGCGATGTGTTGGGCGAGGCGGATGTCGCTGAGGAGCATATCGAGCGCCGAATGCGCAACGGCGAGCCTTATGTCACCGACGAGGGGCATTACATCTTGGATCTGCATTTGAAACGGATCGCGGATGTCGATGCGCTGGCGCTAGCACTGCTGGCGGTGCCAGGGGTGGTCGAAACCGGCTTGTTCATCGACATCGCCGATACGGTGGTGTTGGGTGCATCATCGGGTGAGGCGCAACTGCTGCGAGCGGATGAAGCACCTGTGATCGTCGATGATCTTGACGAGGCGCGGTTGCAGGCATTCTTGGACCATATCTTCGCCACCTAAAGGGCGCCTTGAAAGGATATCGTTATGGCTGAGTTTGACTACGACCTGTTCGTCATTGGCGGTGGCTCGGGTGGGGTGCGCGCGGCGCGCTGGACAGCGATGACGGGCGCCAAGGTTGGGTTGTGCGAAGAGTATCGCTATGGCGGAACCTGTGTCATTCGGGGCTGTGTCCCGAAGAAGCTGATGGTCTTTGCCTCGATGTTCTCGGAAGCGGTCGAGGACGCGGCGGGCTTTGGCTGGTCGCATACTGGCAGCGATTTCAACTGGCCTTTCTTTATCAAAAAAAAGGATCGCGAGATTGATCGTCTTGAGGAGGTCTATCAGACCAACCTCGAAAAGACGGGTGTTGTACTGCACCGGGCGCGGGGCACGCTGACCGACCCGCATACGGTTGCCCTATCGACCGGCGAGACGGTGACGGCTAAGCATATTCTGGTGGCTGTCGGCGGGACGCCCTTTGTGCCGGACATACCGGGGGGCGAGCATGTGATCAGCTCGAACGAGATTTTTCACCTGAAAGAACAGCCCAAGCGCATGCTGATCGTCGGTGGTGGCTATATCGCCTGCGAGTTTGCGGGGATCATGAACGGGTTGGGCACGCGGGTGACCCAATTCTATCGTGGTGCGCAGATATTGCGGGGGTTCGATGACGAGGTGCGCGGACATATCGCCGAAGAGATGCGCAAGAAAGGTGTCAACCTGCATGTGGGCCGTGATCTGGTTGGGATCGAGAAAACTGACAGTGGGCTGAAGGTGAAATGCACGGATGGGACTTTTTCCGAGCATGATGTGATCCTCTATGCCACCGGACGCGTGCCGATGACCAAGGGACTGGGCCTCGAGGATCTGGGGGTTGAGTTGGATCGGGCTGGTGCTGTGGTGGTGGATAAATACTCGCAAACCGCCGTGCCCTCGATCTACGCGGTGGGGGATGTGACCAACCGGGCCAACCTCACCCCGGTGGCGATCCGCGAGGGGATGGCTTTTGCTGAAACCGTGTTCAAAGGCAACCCGACACCCGCGGATCACGAATTGATCCCCACCGCGGTCTTTACCCAGCCCGAGATCGGGACGGTGGGCATGACCCAGGAGGAGGCGCGCGAAACGCATGACATTGAGATCTATCGCGCCACCTTTCGACCGATGTTCCATGCCTTCGCGGACCGGGATCAGCGTATGATGATGAAGCTGATTGTCGATAAACCCTCGCGTAAAGTGCTTGGGGTGCATATTGTCGGCCCGGCGGCGGGTGAGATGATTCAATTGGTCGGCATTGCCGTCAAGATGGGCGCCACCAAAGAGGATTTCGACCGCACGATGGCCGTGCACCCAACAGCGGCCGAGGAACTGGTGACGATGCGTGACCCGGTCCCAGGGTGACCTTGAATTTCCTGCCCGCCCCTACACTTAAGGGTGAGCTTACGGCAATAGAACGAAAAGAAGGTGAAACAGGCTGATGCCCATTTGGATGAACAACGGCCCTTGGGGGGGCGGCGGCGGCAACAAAGGCGGCGGACGCGGCCCTTGGGGCGGCGGTGGCGGCGGTGACGATGATGACCGACGCCCGCCGAGCGGCGGCGGCAATCGCGGCGGCGGACAAGGACCTGACTTCGACCAAATTGTTCGCAAAGGGCAAGAGCAACTGCGCGTCCTAATGGGCGGCGGGGGCGGGGGCGGCGGTGGTTTCGGCGGCGACGGGCTGGGCAAAGGCAGCTTTGCTTTGCTGGCGATCGCGGCCATCGGCGCCTGGCTCTTTTTCTCGGTTTATTCCGTACGGCCGGAACAGCGCTCGGTGGAGTTGTTTCTGGGCGAGTTCAGTTCGATTGGCGAACCTGGCCTGAACTTCGCCCCTTGGCCCTTTATTACGCACGAGATTGTCGAGGTGACGCGCCAGCGGACCGTCACAATCGGTGCGGGCGGTCGTGGCGATGATGGTTTGATGCTGACGGGCGACGAGAATATCGTCGACATCGATTTCGAGGTGGTTTGGAACATCTCGGACCCGGCACAGTACCTGTTCAACCTGCGCAATCCCGAAGCCACGATTGATGCGGTGGCCGAGTCGGCCATGCGCGAGGTGATCAGCCGGTCGGAACTGGCGCCGGTGCTGAACCGGGATCGCGGGGTCATTGCCGATGAGGTGAAGTCCTTGGTGCAATCCACGCTGGACACCTATGACAGTGGTGTGAACATCGTACGCTTGAACTTTGACCGCGCCGATCCCCCACGCGAGGTGATCGATGCCTTCCGCGATGTGCAAGCGGCCGAGCAAGAGCGCGACCGGTTCGAGAACGAAGCCGATGCCTATGCCAACCGACGTCTGGCCGAAGCGCGTGGGCGCGCGGCCGAGTTGCTGCAGCAGTCGGAAGCCTATCGTGCACAGGTGGTGAACGAGGCGACTGGTGAGGCCAGCCGCTTCATCGCCGTTTATGATGAATATGCCAAAGCACAGGATGTGACACGCAAGCGCCTCTATCTGGAAACGCTCGAGCGAGTCCTGGGTGGGGTCGATAAGATTATCATCGATGAAAATGTTGGCGGCGGCGAAAGCGGCGGACAGGGCGTTGTTCCCTATCTGCCGTTGAACGAGTTGCGGTCGAACCGCGCAGGGGAGGGCAACTGATGACCCGTATTGGTATTGCGATCGCGGTTGTCGTCTTAGCACTTATTGTCGGCCTGTCGTCGATCTTTGTCGTGGACGAGCGGGAAAAAGCCCTGGTGCTGCAGTTTGGTCAGATCCGCGACGTGAAGGAACAGCCAGGTCTGTCGTTCAAGATCCCCCTGATCCAGAATGTCGTCACTTATGACGACCGTATCCAATCTCTCGACACCCAACAGCAGGAGGTCACGCCACTGGATGACCGTCGGCTTGTGGTGGACGCCTTCGCGCGCTGGCGTGTCGCGGACGTGATCCAGTTCCGCCAAGCGGTGGGTGCCGGCGGCATGGCCACGGCTGAAAGTGAGTTGGACGGTATTTTGCGGGCGCAAATGCGCGAGGTCTTGGGTTCGGTTACCTCAAACACCATCCTGTCCGCCGACCGTGTTGCGCTGATGAACCGGATCCGTGACGCGGCGATTGTGCGGGCGCGGGCGCTGGGGATTGAAGTGATCGACGTGCGGATCAAACGCACCGAATTGCCGAACCAGAACTTGGCCGCGACCTTTCAACGAATGGAGGCCGAGCGGGCGCGGGAAGCGGCTGACGAGCGTGCCCGAGGGCAGGAAGCGGCCCAAAGGGTGCGCGCCCAGGCCGATAGAACCGCGGTCGAACTGGTGTCCGAAGCGCAGCGCGACAGTGACATCATTCGAGGCGAGGCCGATGCCGAGCGGAACGCAATCTTCGCCGAGGCTTTCGGTCGAGACCCTGAGTTTTTCTCATTCTATCGCAGCCTCGCCGCCTATGAGAATGCCTTGGGCGGCGAAAACTCGACGATGGTGATCACACCGGACAGCGAGTTTTTCGAGTATCTGAAGACCGACTCGTTGCCTTGATGTGGCAGGATATCTTGACTGCCTTCGGGCTGGTCGCGGTGATCGAGGGGCTGGCGCTGGCGCTGGCCCCTCGGCGTTTGGACGACGTTCTGGCGGCGCTGGCGCAGATGCCGCCCGAGACGCGGCGCGTCATCGGTTTGGGGGTAATTGCGCTGGGTGTTGTCATCGTTTGGTTGGCACGCACATAAAAAATCGTGCGAATTTCAATATTTTCACGATGGAGTGAGTCTTTTCCTACACGTCCTAGTCTTGCATTGACGCCTTGGACGTACATCTTGACTGTAAAGACGATGCGCGGGCGCCCGCGCGCCATATGGAGGATCCCAGGTGACCCGTACCCAAGTGCTCTCGCGACCGCAGGTCGATACACGCCAAGCTTTGATTGGCCTGCTGATGGCCGTGGCCCTGCTTTTTGCACAAGTGTTGCGGGTCGAGGCGCGGGGACCGCAGGATGGGTTCGCGGATCTGGCGGATAAGCTGAGCCCCTCGGTCGTGAACATCACCACCACCACGACGATCGCCGTAGACGGCGGGCCCCGTCCGATTGTCCCCGAAGGCTCCCCCCTTGAGGATCTGTTCCGCGACTTCACCGACCGGCGCGGGCCGCAACAGCGCGAACGCCGCGGTTCGGCCTTGGGATCGGGGTTCGTGATCTCGGCCGATGGATATATCGTGACAAACAACCATGTCATAGAAGGCGCCGACGAGATTCTGGTTGAGTTTTTTAATGGCGGGGGTGAGTTGCCCGCGACCCTGATCGGCACGGACGAGCGAACCGACATCGCAGTGCTGAAGGTCGATCCGCCGTCGCCGTTGAACTTTGTATCATTTGGCGACAGCGACGTGGCCCGGGTCGGCGATTGGGTGCTCGCGATCGGAAATCCCCTGGGGCAGGGGTTCTCGGTTAGTGCGGGGATCATATCGGCCCGAAACCGATCTTTGCAGGGACCCTATGATGATTTCATCCAAACAGATGCGGCGATAAATCGGGGCAACTCAGGCGGACCACTGTTCAACTTGGATGGTGAGGTGATTGGGGTGAACACGGCCATCCTAAGTCCCAATGGCGGCTCCATCGGGATTGGTTTTTCGATGTCCTCGAAAGTGGTGTCAAAGGTCGTCGATCAATTGCGCGAGTTCGGCGAGACGCGTCGCGGGTGGTTGGGTGTCAGCATTCAAAACGTGACCCCTGATGTGGCCGAAGCCCTGGGCTTGGACGCCAGCGCGGGCGCTTTGGTCACGGATGTGCCTACCGGACCTGCGTCCGAGGCAGGGATCCTGTCGGGCGATGTGATCCTCAGTTTCGATGGACGCGACGTTGAGGATACGCGCGAGCTGGTGCGCATGGTTGGCGACGCGGATGTGGGCACGACTGTCCGGGTCGTGGTGTTCCGCGACGGTGGCACCCAGACCCTGCGGGTGACGTTGGGGCGCCGGGAAACCGCCGATGGTGTGGCCAGTGTCGAAGGCGGCGGCGCACCCGATGCGGATGCCACGGAAACTGTGCTTGGCCTGACGCTGAGCATGGTTACGGACGAGTTGCGCGAGGAATATGCGTTGCCCGATACCGCCAAGGGCGTTTTGGTGACGGAGGTTGACGAGGCCTCGGAGGCGTACGAAAAAGGTATTCGTGCGGGCGATTTGATCACCGAGATCGGACAGCAGCCGGTCGACACACCGGCCAGCGTTGCCGAACGTTTCGAAGATGCGCGCGAAGCTGGCCGCAAATCGCTGTTGCTGTTGCTGCAGCGCGAGGGTCAGTCCCGCTTCGTTGCAGTGTCGCCCAGCTAGCGCGTTTCGATCTTAACGTGAAACCTTTCTGATCGGCTTTTGCGTTCGAGCCGAAGGCGGTTTAGGCCCAATCCTCAAGCATGACCCCGGCGAGCAGCACACCGCTATCCCCTTCGTTCCAGGTTACCAGCAGGTCATTGCCCTGTTGCGTGTAGATCTCATCCCGAGTGCCGCGCAAGGACAGGGTGTCCACGTCAAGCTCGAAGTCTGTCACCGTGTCGATGCCGCTGTGCCCGGCACGAAAAATGAAAGTATCCGCACCCTCACCACCCGTGAGCTGATCCGTGCCGCGCCCGCCCGACAATTTGTCAGCGCCGCGCCCGCCGCTCAGCTGATCGTTGCCACCGCCCCCGATCAGCCGATCTGCGCCGTTGCTGGAGGTTAGGTGATCGTCACCCTGGCCGCCACGCGCGACGCTGCCTGTGGACCAGACCCCCAGCGACAAGCTGTCGTCGCCACGCCCCCCGGCAAGGCGACTGGACCCACCTGCGTCGGTCAGAATATCGTCGCCCGCACCGCCGTGGGCATAGCTGTCCATCCGCCCCGTGCTTAGGATATCATCTCCGCCGCGCCCGATGAGGACCACAGCGCCATGGATCGGCAAACTGGCATCGGTGAGATCCACGACATCGCGCCCCGCCGCCCCCTCGAAGCGCAGGCCCTGGTGTTGCACCAACTCAAACAGCGCTGCGTCAAAAGGTGCGTGCCAGGCGGGCGCTGTCCCGTTGTACGAGGTTTCGAAATAGGCCTCGACCTCAAGCGGTTGCTCGAACTGGACACTGCCGATCCGCACACTGTTGCCCCCATCGCCACGAAAGAACGTCAGGCCCTCGAAGCGGGCGTCCGTTGTTGCTGGGAATGTCAGATCGGAGTTCAAGGCCTGGTCGCTTTTGAGCGTCACAGTCCCGCCCGCACTGGCGGCCTGCCAAGTGTTCCCGGGCTGATCCAGACGCGCCCAACCCTCGGTGTTGCGGATGGCGCTAAGCAACAGATCCGGCGCGATCTCGGTGCCGATCCCTGACACCCAATGGAAGCCCTCGTTTGTCGCGGTAAGTGTGACGGTCATCTGCCGGATCCCAAATTGCGTTGTCGAAGAATTCTCACAAATTTCTCTAAAATTCAAAGTATTGGGTTGGCATTGGTTAACCCGTGCAGGGCTGGATGTCGGCCCGATGCCAGCATCGCAGGTGCGGCAATGCGCCAAGGGGTTGGAATCACGCACACCCCCGGTCTATGTAACGGAAGAGTACGCAGTCAAAGGAGCCCGTCCGCAGATGGCCAAGATCACCTATATCGAACACAATGGCACTGAGCATGTCGTGGATGTGCCCAATGGCCTGAGTGTTATGGAAGGCGCGCGGGACAACAATATTCCGGGGATCGAGGCCGATTGCGGCGGGGCTTGCGCCTGTTCGACCTGCCACGTTTATGTGGATCCCGCTTGGGTCGACAAGCTGGCGAAGAAAGAAGCGATGGAAGAGGACATGCTGGATTTCGCTTGGCAGCCCGACCCCGTGCGCTCGCGGCTGACGTGCCAATTGAAAGTAACGGATGCGCTGGACGGCCTGGTGGTGCAAATGCCCGAGAAGCAGATCTAGTGAAACGGCTGAGTTGGTGTTTTGGGGCGATTCTGCTGGCGGCGGGGACCGCCAGCGCGCAAGACTGCGCGCCGCCTGAGGTTTTGGGGCAAGTGGTTTTGCCCCCAGCGCCTTGTTTTGAGGTGAGCGCATCTTATGACGCCCCGACAAAGCGCTATCCCCATGGCGTTTTGGGAGATGACGAAGAATACGCGCGGCTGGTCGTTGCGAAAGGGCGGTTCAGCCTGCGGATCAACCTGCCGCCCAACCGTGTCTTCGAGGATTTGGCGCCGCGCCTGGCCGATGTCGACGGGCAGCCGGGACCTGAGATCGTGGTGGTCGAGAGCTTTGATCGCAGCGGTGCCTCGCTGGTGGTGTACAGCGTCGATTTTCCAGCGGGCGGCAATCCCAGTTTCAAACGAGTGACCGGGACGCCACCAATCGGCCAACGGTTCCGTTGGCTGGCACCTGTGGGGATCGCGGATTTTGATGGGGATGGGCAGAAAGACATCGCCTATGTCGAGACCCCGCATTTAGGCAAAACGCTTAAGGTGGTGACCCTGCGCGATGGTAAGTTGGAGTTGTTGGCCGATGCGCCCGGTTTCAGCAATCACCGCATTGGCGAGGATTTTATTTCAGGCGGTGTTCGGGACTGCGGTAGCGGGGTTGAGGCCGTGGTGGCCGACGCCGACTGGACTCGGATAGTGGCTGTACGGCTGGTTGACGGCGTGTTGCAGTCCCAGGATCTAGGGCCGTTTACGGGCCCCGAGAGTTTTCAGGACGTGCTCAGCTGTCAGGGATAGCGATCGCGGCATCGGTAACCCAACACGTCGATGTCAATCTGAGTCCGATTTGAGTGCGCGCCAGCCGATGTCCGTGCGAAACTGCGCATCACCCCAATCGATCCGCGCGACGGCGCTGTAAACCCGGGCACGGGCTTCCGCCAATGTATCGCCCCGGGCCGTGACGTTGAGGACGCGGCCGCCATTGGCCAGCAGGCGCGGGCCTTCATTTTTTGTGCCAGCATGGAAAATCTGGACCAACGGGTCGTTGGCGGCATGATCGGCGCCCCTGATTTCCGTGCCTTTCGCATAGGGCCCGGGGTAACCTTTGGCGGCGAGAACGACGGTCAGGGCGTGGTCGGGCGCCCAGTTTAGCGTTGTTTCAGCCAGCGTGCCGCGCGCGCAAGCGAGCAGCGCGTCGAGGGCCTGGGCGCCCAGGCGCAGCATCAACACTTGGCATTCCGGGTCGCCGAAGCGGACGTTGTATTCCACCAGGCGCGGCTGACCGTCATCGATCATCAGACCAACATAGAGAACCCCCTGGTAGGGCGTGCCACGAGCGGCCATCTCGGCCAGGGTGGGGCGCACGATTTGATCCAGGGCCTTTTGGGTGACCTCGGGGGTCATGATCGGCGCGGGGCTATACGCGCCCATGCCGCCGGTATTCGGGCCGGTATCGCCATCGAAGGCGCGCTTGTGGTCCTGGGCGGTGCCGATGGGCAAGATGTCTGTGCCATCGCAGAGCACGAAGAACGAGGCTTCTTCGCCCTGCAAAAAGGCCTCTATCACCACCTCGGCATCGTCGCCACCGGTGAACAGGTCCTCAAGGGCCGCGAGCGCTGTTTGCACGTCC
This sequence comes from uncultured Paracoccaceae bacterium, assembly GCA_938049225.1. GTDB lineage: Bacteria > Pseudomonadota > Alphaproteobacteria > Rhodobacterales > Rhodobacteraceae > Halovulum. The sequence continues at coordinate 48,307 of CALICM010000047.1, read as the reverse complement.
ATCGCGACCGTCACACCCTTGCCCGCCGCCAGACCGTCGGCCTTGATGACAATGGGCGCGCCCTGGGCCAAAACATAGGCCTTGGCGGCGGCGGCATCGGTGAAATGCGCATAAGACGCGGTGGGGGCGCCGCAGGCGTCACAGATCTGCTTAGTGAAGGTTTTCGAGGCTTCGAGCTGCGCGGCCGCCGCCGAAGGGCCAAAGGTCAGGATATCGCGGGCGCGCAGGGCGTCAGCGACACCCGCAGCCAGGGGGGCCTCGGGTCCGATGACCACGAAGTCGATCCCATTGTGAGCGGCATAGGCCGCCACGGTCGCTGGATCCTCGATGTCCAAATCCACGCAATCGGCCAGGGCCGCGATACCCGCATTGCCGGGCGCGGCGATCAGCCGGTCGCATTTGGGATTTTGGGCGATAGCCCAGGCCAGGGCATGCTCACGCCCGCCACTGCCCAGAAGTAGGATATTCAAACGGTCACCTCGATCTGATAGGCCTGTCTTAGGGGGCGACACCTGGAGAGGCAAGCCGCGCACGATGCGGACCTGTGGGAGCGGATCCGCACGTTTGAGATTGACACGCCGGGCGCTGAGTTCCCGTTTTCCGCCAAGCTCACCAAGATGCACGGCTGGTCAAATAAAGCGACCTGCCAGGCGATCGAGGAGTACCGCAAATTCTTGTATCTCGCGGCCATCTCGGACCGGAAAGTCACCCCCAGCCGCAAAGTGGATGCGGTGTGGCACCTGCATTTGACCTATACGCAAAACTATTGGGACGGTCTGTGTGACCAGATCCTTGGCGGTGCCATGCACCATGAACCCGCCACCGGCCCGGCCGAGGCTGGGCGGTTTGCGGATCAGTATCGCTATACCCATGCGCTTTATCAGCGGGAGTTTGGTCATCCGCGACCACGCAAGTATTGGACCCGCCGGCCCCGCGACGGTACCGGGCAGGGGGCGGGCATGTTTAACCGAGCCGGGCTTTTCGCGGCTGGCGCCGCACCGGTCTGGGCTTTTGTGACCGTGTTCACAAGTGCTTCCATGACCTGGGCGATGTTCGCGGGCGTTTTGGCCGGACTGGGCGTCGCCAGCGTTGGTTGCGGCGACTGATCCGGCGTTGACGCCCTTGTTGGGGCAACTAGGATGGCGGCCATGTCCGACCTTTTCGACGATCCCCAGCCCGGCCAAAACGCACCGGAATTCAGCGTCTCGGAACTGTCGGGGGCGATCAAGAAGGCCATCGAGCAGGGGTTCTCCCATGTGCGTGTGCGGGGCGAGGTGGGGCGGGTGTCGCGGCCTGCGTCGGGGCATCTCTATCTGGATCTGAAGGATGACCGTGCAGTGCTGGCCGGGGTGATCTGGAAGGGCACCGCGCAAAAGCTGCGCACACAGCCCGAGGCGGGGATGGAAGTGGTCGCGACGGGGCGGCTGACCACCTTTCCCGGGCAAAGCCGCTATCAGATCGTTATCGAGGATATCGCGCCCGCGGGCGTCGGCGCGCTGATGGCGATGCTTGAGAAGCGGCGCGTCGCCTTACAAGCCGAGGGGCTGTTCGCCGAGGAACGGAAGAAACCGCTGCCCTACCTGCCCGAGGTGATCGGGGTCGTGACCTCGCCCTCGGGGGCGGTGATCCGGGACATTCTGCACCGGTTGCGGGACCGGTTCCCGCGCAAGGTGCTGATCTGGCCGGTGGTCGTACAGGGCGAGAAGTGCGGGCCCGAGGTGGCCGCCGCGATACGGGGGTTCAATGCGCTGGCGCCCGGCGGGGCGTTGCCGCGCCCCGATGTGCTGATCGTCGCGCGGGGCGGCGGCTCGATCGAGGATCTGTGGGGGTTCAATGAAGAGGAGGTCGTGCGGGCGGCGGCCGAAAGTGCGATCCCCCTGATCTCGGCCGTGGGGCACGAGACGGATACGACATTGATTGACTACGCGGCCGACCGACGCGCGCCGACACCCACGGCCGCAGCCGAAATGGCGGTGCCGGTGCGCGCGGATCTGGCGGTGCATGTGGCGGGGCTTGAGGAGCGGCGGCGGCGGGCACTGGCCCAGGGGTTGACGGCACGGCAGCAGCGGCTGCGGGATTTGGCGCGGGCCTTACCACGGCTGGACGCGCTGCTGGGCGAGCGGCGGCAGCGGTTGGACGGTGCGACACAGCGATTGCCAATGGCTCTAAGCGGTCTGTTACAGCGCAAACGGATCGGGTTCAGCGGTGGGGCGGCGGGCCGCTTTGGTGCACCGCAATTGCAGGGGCGATTGTCTTTGGCACGCCGCGCGGTCGTGACTTCGGGTGCGGGATTGCCGCGCGGCCTGCGACGGCAGGCCGAGCGGGCCCGGGCCCAGTTAGAGGCGCTTACGCCACGTCCTGGTGTGGTGCGGCGCGCGCTGGACCAGGGCGCCGAGCGGTTGGCGCGGCAGGGCGTCGGGATGGACCGGGCCGCCCAAACGCGCGTTGAAACTATGCGGCAACGCCTGAGCGCGTTGGACCGGATGCTCCATTCGCTTGGATATACCGAGACGCTGCGGCGCGGCTTTGCCGTGGTGCGCCGAACCCCTGAGGGGGATTTGGTGCAGAGCCAAACGGTCGCCGCGAAGGCGGGTAGCCTGGAGATAGAGTTTGCCGATGGGCGGCTTGCGGTGCGCCCAGATGGGGGCGGACCCCCGCCCGCGCGACGGCGTACAAAGCCCAAGGATCCGGGGCCGCAGGGAAGTTTGTTCTGATGTCGTGATGTGGAACGGTCATGCTGCTGCGGGATATGTAAACTGCCGTACTGCTGGCCTGGGTCGAGATGGTGTTCGCGGTGTTGATCGTGTGATGGGCCTTGCTGCGTTGCGCGGACGGGCCCACCCCCTAAGGTGCCAGTACTGCGCTTAGATTCGGGGCTTTGCATGACAATGGCGCGTCGGACTCGCCCGAGAGACGCAATTCGCTGTCCGATTGGGCTGGATCCTCTTCCGGGCGGGCAAAGAACTGCCCGTCACGCTCGGTGAAGATCCAGCATTGCGGCAGCGGATTGTCATCATAGGTAAAACACAGCGCGCCGTCATCGGCGAACCAGCGCCCTTGGGTGCAGCTTCCATCGCCATACTGCCAGATGACCTGTTGGTCGGGCAAATACTGCTCGGCGCCATACCAGTCGTTTTGCCGGTTGAATTGCAAGGTCTTGCCGGTGGTCATCGCTTCGAATTCGGACGGCGACAGCTGTGTCTCGGCGTGGCTGGGCGCCGCCGCGGACATGGCAATCACACCAAGGGCCAGGAGAACCGCGCGGCTCAACTGCTGAGCGCCGGGCCGCAGGTCAGGGGCAGGTCCGAGACCCCCATGACGGTTTGAACAGTGCCCGAAGGCTCGCCATCGACCATGGGCACGACCAGGATCTGACCGGCGTCGCGCACATGGCGAAAACAGCTTGTTTCGGCCCCGATCCAAGCAAAGCAAAAGGTATTACCGACGTGACTCCAAGTGCCATCCATGCAGGTGCCGTCCGCCAACCGGATCGAGACGGCGTTGGTGCCAGTGTCATAAGCCTCCTGCGCCCAAATCTGTGGTCCGATGCGATAGGTGACGGTCCGGCCCAGAACCATCTTTTTCCATTCGGCAACCGTGATGTCTGCCCAAGCATCAGAGGCCGCCTGTTGGGCGGTGGCGGTTGAGGCAAGGATCAAAAACGCGCTGGCGATAAGAAGGCGGAGCGGGATCATATTGTCTAATGTCGTGTCTGATGGGCGAAGGTCAAGCCAAGGTTTGGTCACGAGTGCTTGGGGGATCCAATTGAGCGCCTTGTCAGGCGCAAGTCTATGAGCGCTGCGCGCGATTTGGCGCAAATGTGTATCTTGAGCGGTGTCCCAGCGCCGCGACTAAGGGGATAGGAGGGCGCTGATCCTTTCCAGCGCCATCTCGTAGCCTTGAATGCCGCAGCCCGCGATCACCGCGTCCGCCCGGTGCGAAACATAGGAGTGATGGCGGAACGCCTCGCGCGCGTGAATGTTTGAGACATGAACCTCGATCACTGGGCCGTCGAACATATTAAGCGCATCGAGGATGGCAATCGAGGTATGGCTATAGGCCCCCGGATTGATGATGATCGCTTTCGCGGTGGTGCGCGCGTCTTGGATCAGGGTCACCAACTCGCCCTCGTGGTTGGATTGCGCAAAACTGAGGGCCAACTTATGGTTGGCGGCCATGGTTTCGCACCGCTTCTCGACATCGGCCAGCGTGTCGGCGCCATAGACCTGGGGCTGGCGTTGGCCCAGCAGGTTCAGGTTTGGGCCGTTGAGGATCATCACGGGGGTCATGGGGCGGGTCCAGATTGAGGGGTTTTAAGGCGGACCGTAGACCACTGCAACGCCTGGGTAAATCGAACAATTTCTGCAACGCGGGTTTGACTTTGGGCGGTATTTGCGCCCAACTGTCGGTACTTTGGGCGGCGACTGGACCGAAAGAGTGCTGGGCCCGCCAGTTTCGTGTTTCTGGGAGGACACAGATGTTTAAGACAGTTCTGCGGCGCGGTACCGCCGCCGCCATTCTAACCTTGGGCCTGGGTGGGGCCGCAATGGCCGCCGAATGTATCGCACCGGCGAACCCCGGTGGTGGTTGGGATTTCACCTGCCGCTCGATTGGTAAGATCATGTTTGATATCGGCGCGGTGGATGCGCCCATCCAAGTGACCAATATGGCCGGTGGCGGCGGTGGGTTGGCCTTTTCCCATGTGGTGAACGAGCGCAACGACGATGCGGATCTGATCGTCGCGGCCTCGTCAGCGACGGCGACGCGGCTTGCGCAGAATGCCTATGGTGGTGCGACCTCGGATCAGGTGCGGTTTTTGGGCGCAATTGGCGCCGATCCCGGGGTGATCGTGGTCGCCAACGACAGCCCCCATCAATCGCTGACCGATCTGATCGATGCGATCAAGGCAGACCCATCGTCGGTCACCTTCGCGGGTGGCTCGGCTGCCGGTGGGTTTGACCACCTTAAGGTGCTGATGGCGCTGGGGCGTGCCGGTTTCGACGACGTGCGCGCAGTGAAGTACATCGGTGTCGACGGTGGTGCGGATGCGATCACCCAAACCATCGGCGGCTTCACCCAGGCGATGACGGGCGACATCTCGGAAGTGGTCGGCTTTCTGAAGTCAGGCGATGTGCGGGTCTTGGCCAGCTTCACCGAAGAGCGGATCCCTGGTTTCGAGGATATCCCGACGGCAAAGGAACAGGGCATCGATGTGGTCGCGGTCAACTGGCGCGGATTGTATGTGCCGAAGGGGATTTCGGATGACGATTACCAGAAGTGGTCTGATGCTTTGGCACAGGTCGGTGCCTCGGACGCCTGGGCCGAGCAGATGGCGGCCAACGGTTTGGCCCCGTTCAACCGGGTGGGCGATGACTTTCAGGCCTATGTCGATGGGGTGATCGGCGAGATCCAGACCCTAAGCCGCGAGATCGGCGTTATCCAGTAAGGCATGGGTGCCTTTATGTCTGACCGAATTTTTGGTCTGATCATGATCTGTGTGGCGGCTGGCTATATCGCCACCGCCACACAGATCCAAACGGGATTCATTTCGGACCCGGTGGGTCCGAAAACCTTTCCCTATATCGTTGGCTGCGTCGTGATCCTGTGTTCGATCATGATCCTGATCAAGCCCGATACCGAGCCCGAATGGCCCGCGCTGATGACCTTTGGCCGTTTGCTGATCGCGGTGGTCGTGCTGGCGGGCTATGCGATGACGTTGCGCCCCTTGGGTTTCTTGTTGCCAACGGCGGTCGCGGCGGGGGTGATCAGCTATCAGATCAGCCCGCGCGCGGGACCCGCCGCCATTACGGGTGTTGGACTGTCTGTGGGCCTGTTTGTGATTTTCAAATATGTGCTGGGGTTAGGGCTGTTCGCCGTACCGCGAGAGTGGTTGGGCTAGATGGAAACGCTTTCCCTTTTGGCAGATGGATTTGCGGTCGCCCTTACGCCCAATACGCTGTTTTTGGCGGTGGTAGGATGCTTTCTGGGGACCATTATCGGGGCGCTGCCGGGACTGGGGCCTTCGAACGGTGTGGCATTACTCATTCCACTGGCGTTCTCACTTGGGCTGGGCGCGACCGAGTCGCTGGTGCTGATGACCAGTGTTTACTACGGCGCGATGTACGGCGGACGGATTAGCTCGATCCTGCTGAATATTCCAGGAGACGAACCGGCGCTGATGACCACGCTGGATGGGTATCCGATGGCCAAACAGGGCCGCGCGGGGGATGCGCTGGTGTTATCCGGTGTCGCCTCGTTCGTGGGGGCTTTTCTGGCCACAATCGGACTGATGCTGCTGGCACCGATGCTGGCGCGGGTGGCGTTCTTGTTCGGCCCGGCCGAGTATTTCGCCCTTTATATGTTGGCGTTTTGCACGCTGGGTGGCATTGCCTCGAACAATCAGGCCAAGGCGGCGATCGCGGCGTGTATCGGGCTGGGGATCGCGATGATCGGGCTGGACAATTCGACCGGCCTGCCGCGCTTCACCTTTGGCGAATTGCATCTGATGGATGGCGTTGATTTTCTGGTGGCCATTGTGGGGCTGTTCGCGGTGACCGAGGTGTTTGTGTTCATCGAAAGCCATGGCCGCAGCTCGGCCATCGGGGTGACGCTGGGTAAGATTACGATCCCCTTCCGCGACATCGGGCGCAGTATGGTCAGCATGCTACGCTCGACAGTGGTTGGGTTTGTCGCGGGAATTCTGCCCGGCGCTGGCGCCTCGCTGGGGAGTTTTCTGGCCTATATGTCCGAGAAATCGCTGGTGCGCGACAATCACTTTGGCAAGGGCGATCCGCGCGGCGTGGCGGCCCCCGAGGCCGGGAACAATGCGGCTGCCGGAGGCGCTTTGGTGCCGATGTTGACCCTGGGGGTGCCGGGGTCGGGGACGACGGCGGTTTTGTTGGCGCTGCTTTTGACACTGAACATCACGCCCGGGCCGCTGTTGTTCACCGAACGGCCCGAGGTGGTATGGGGGCTGATGGCCTCGCTTCTGATCGCGAATTTCGTGCTGCTGGTCATGAACGTGCCGATGGTCAAGATCTTTGTAAAAATCCTGACGGTCCCGCCCTGGGTACTGCTGCCGATGGTTACAATGATCTCGTTTGTGGGGATTTTCTCGCTTTCCGGTTCAACCTTTGACTTACTTCTTATGATCGGCTTTGGGGTCTTGGGCTTTTTCTTTCGCAAGTTGGATGTGCCGACCGTGCCGATTATTTTGGGTATTCTGCTGGGCAATGATATGGAGGATAGCTTGCGCCGGGCGATGACCATCTCGGACGGGGATCCGACCTATTTGTTCTCAAGCTGGATCGCGATCGTCCTTTGGGTCGCCGCGGTTTTGGGCTTTGTCGCGCCCATGTTCCTGCGCGGTGTGTTGAAAAAGCCCCAAGCGGTGACGGACTGATGGCGACCCGGGTCTTGATCCCGAATGGGGCCATTGGGCTGGGGTTTGATGCCGCTGCCTTGGCCCGTGGGGTCCGGATGCGGCCCGACATCATCTGTGTGGACGGTGGGTCGACGGACAGCGGGCCCTATTACCTGGGCACGGGCACGTCGAAGTACTCGCGGGCGGCAACCTTGTCGGAATGGCGGGCGCTGATGCTGGCCCGGGCCGAGGCGGGCGTCCCGCTGGTCGTTGGCACAGCGGGGACCTGTGGGACGGACAGCACGGTCGATTGGATGTATGACATCACGGTCGAACTGGCGCGGGAGTTGGGCCACAAGGTGCGCATCGCGCGGCTCTATTCCAGCCAGCACACCGGCGATGTCGCCCGCGGCTGGGACCGCGTGCGCCCACTGGAGCCGGTGCAACCGGTAACTGCGGCCGATTGCGAGGGGCTGACCAACATTGTTGCCCTGGCAGGGGCCGAGCAGATCGGCGCGGCGCTGAGCGCGGGTGCTGACATTGTGATTGCAGGGCGCACCACGGACACGGCCACGATTGCCGCCCTTCCGTTGCAACGCGGTATGCATGCTGGCGCGGCCTGGCATGGTGCCAAGATCGGGGAATGCGGGGCGCTGTGTTCGACCAACCCCACCTCGGGCGTCATCGTGATCGACTTCGATACCGAGGGGTTCACGGTAACCCCTATGGCTGAGGGGGCGGCTTGCACGCCGGAGCTGGTCGCCGCCCATATGCTGTACGAAAACGCCGACCCGTTCATTTTGCACGAGCCTGGCGGGCACTTGGACGTCAGCCGGGCGCGATATGAGGCGTTGGATGCCACCAGGGTCCGCGTGACCGGCTCGACGTGGGTTCCGGCAAAAGACTATACAGTGAAGCTTGAGGGTGCGCGCCTAGCGGGCTACCAATCCACAATTCTGGCGCTGCTGCGCGAGCCGCGCTACGTCCAAAACGCCCAAGCCTGGGTGGATCGTCTGAGCCGGTTCTTGGATGAGCAGATCCACAGTCGCATGGGCCTGACTGCACCTAAAGACTACACACTGGACTTCCGCCTGATCGGACAAAACGCGACCCTTGGCGGGCTGGAAACCGCAGCGCCGACCGCGGCCGAGGTTGGCGTTCTGGCCATCGTTACCGCCCCCAACCAAGCCCGCGCGTCCGAGATCGCGAAGCTGGCCAATCCATTCCTGCTGCACTATCCGTTGACCGACGACGAGCCGCAGGCCACTTTTGCGTTTCCATTCTCGCCCGCCGATTGGGCGCGTGGGCCGCTCTATGAGTTCGTGTTGAACCATGTTATGATATTGGACGATCCGATGTCAGCCTTTCGTCTTGAAGTTACCGAAGTATCCCATGTCCCGGCTTGATCAGATTGTCCCCAAGATCCGTACGAAAAACGCTGGGCCGTTTTGGCTGACGGTCGATATTTTCTGCGGCGAGCGGCGGATTTTCGATCATCTGAAAGATAGTTTGCAGACAGACCAAGTGGCGCAGGCGTTTCATCAGCCGATTGCCGCGCTGAAACGGTTTGATATCGCGCATCTAAATGTGATCAAATTCAGCCTGCCCCGGATAGTGGTTCAAGGCAGCCGGGCGGATCGGGACATGCACGCGTCGCAATGGGCCTGGCTGGTCGGCGGGATCGAGGTGCCCACGCCATGATCCGCCTAACCGCCGCTTTGACCTTAAGTCTGCTTGCCCTGACCGCCGCCGCGGCTGACCTGCCACGCGCCATCTGGAACAGCGACTATCGGTCTGTGAACCCCGGGTTGGTGACGGTCGGTCATCAGCTGTTCTACGATCCGATCCTGTCGGGGAACCGCAACATTTCCTGTGCGACCTGTCATCACCCTCGGTTTGGCACCAGCGACGGTCAGGCCCTGGGATTGGGGGAGGGTGGCGTCGGTATGGGACCGGATCGCACGGTCGATCCCGACAATGTGCCCGAGCAGCACATTCCCCGCAACGCGATGTCCTTGTTCAATCTGGGCGCGCGCGAGTTCACGGTGATGTTTTTCGATGGCCGAATCGAAGCGGACCCCTCGCGGCCCAGCGGCCTGCGCACGCCTTTGGACGAGGATATGGTCCAAGGCTTTTCCGGCGTGCTGTCCGCACAAACCATGTTTCCGGTCCTGTCTCCTGACGAGATGGCGGGACATTACGCCGAGAACGAGGTTTCAACGGCGGTGCGGCAGGGCCGCCTTACCGGGGTAGGCGGCGCTTGGGATTTGATCGCGGCCCGGGTGCGTGCCATTCCCGCGTATCAAACTGCGTTTGAAGAGGCTTTGCCAGAGATCGCCGCCGGGCGGCCCATTGCCTTTACCGATATCTCAAACGCCATCGCGGATTTTATCACCGTCGAATGGCGCTCAGACGACAGCCCGTTTGATGCGCATCTGCGGGGCGAGGCAGAATTGACAGGTGCTGCCCTGCGGGGGATGCAGCTGTTCTATGGGGCTGCGGGTTGTGCCGACTGCCACACTGGCCCGCTCCAAACCAACCATGGGTTTCATGCGATGGGCGAGCCGCAGTTCGGCCCGGGCAAGGCGGCCCGCTTCGAGACCCACGCAAAGGACTTGGGTCGGGGTCGCGTCACGGGGGATCCTGCTGACAATTACGCCTTTCGCACCCCTAGTCTGCGCAATGTTTCGCTGACGGCCCCCTATGGTCACACGGGGGCGTTTCCAGATTTGAAGTCCTTTGTAAGCCATCACCTGGACCCGATCGAAGGGTTAGTCGCCTATGACCCCAGCATCACCAAACTGATCCCCCTTGAGGGCAAGACGCCCTTTGAGCCCTTGACGGACGAGGCTGAACAGGCGGCGATCAGTGCTGCGGTCACACGTGCGCCGATGTCGCTGGATGATATGGATATGTCTGACCTCTTGGCGTTTCTATTCGCCTTGACCGGCGAAAACGCCACCATCGGACGTCTGGGTGTTCCCGACAATGTGCCCAGCGGGTTGCCAGTCGAGCGTTGAAGTCAGCGCGGAATTACTAGCGCCGCGCCGTCGGTGTCACTGCGCATCATATCCACCACTTGGCCGCTGGTCAGCGTATGCCAACCTGATGCTGCTCCATCAGGCCAAATGACCCGCGCCTTGGCTGTTTCGCCCTCGCCCAGGTCAAAGTGCAGTGGTCCCAATTGGCCGCCCGCGTGGCCGCCCCCCACGGTGACCTCTTGTGTTTGCATTCCGACCTGGGTCTGCAGTTCAACCCAAGCGCCCAAGGCGAAGCGGTTGATGTCCGGCTGGCGCGGGGTGATCATGACCCAGGCGCCGGGGTCTTCGGTGACATTACGATAAATCTCCATCGGGGCGCGGCGATTGACGACCACCAGATCCAACAGCCCATCCGCGTTGAAATCCGCCAGGGCCGCCCCGCGTCCCCGGGCGGGCGAGCCCACATTGGCTGAAACGCCGCCTTCGACAAAGGTGCCGTCGCTTTGTTGGATCAACAGGTTATTGGGGTCCTTCATCGCGTTGCCGGGCATCTGATCCACGTTTCCCTTGGCGATAAACAGATCCGCCAGCCCATTATTGTCGACATCTGCGAATTCCGCGTGCCAGCCGGTCGAGGGGCGGCCATCGTCGCCCGTATAGGGTCGGTGCGCGGTGGCGCCGACGTCGAAATGCGCGTTTTTAAAACCCTTATCCTGGTCGCTGTATTGCAGAATTTGATCGCCCATCGAGGTGAGCATCACCTCGGGCCAGCCATCGCCGGTCAGATCCCGGCTGGCGATGCCCATGCCCCAGATCGACAGATCCAGCCAGCCGTCTTTGTCGGTCAACAGCCGGGGCTCGGGCGTGAAGCGCCACATCTGCTCGGCCCCATCGCGGACATAATATTGCCGGTCGTTCGAGACCCGTAGATCGGACCGCCCGCTGCGATTCCAATCGGTAAACAGCATAGACAAAGCGCAAAAACCTGGCTCCAACGCCAAGGGTGGGCCGTAGCTGTTCCCGTTGGGGCGGTGCAGCTCGTTCGCCTCGCAAACCTGAAATGGCCCATCCGGGTCGTTGCGGTCGACATAGTTGCCGATGGCCAGGGTGGGGCGCGTAGCGTCCGCTTCCCATGTGGCCGAAAACGCGGTGCTCCAGCTGGCCCCAGGCTCAAAGCCCAAGGCCTGCGTCGCATCCTCGAACGCGCATCCCCCGCGTCCGCGCAGAATGACGTTCGGCCCTACGCGCAAGACCACCAGATCGGGCAGGCTGTCATTGTCGATGTCCAAAGGATAAGCACCGGTGACACCGGTCAGCGGCGGCAAGGGGGCGGAAAGGAACTTCAAATCGCCCGCAGGGGTGCCTTGGTTCACGAACAGACGCGCGGGCGCGGTGCCACCGGCGGCAAAGATATCTGGGCGCCGGTCGCCGTTACAGTCGAAAACAGCCACGCCACCGCCGACGAAATGCTCCCACCCACCCTCGTAAACATGCTTCGCGGGCAGGTTCGCGGATTGATCGATGAAGCGCACCTCGGCCCCTTGCGCGGATGTGGCGATCAAGGCGACGGCCACAAGCGCCTTTAATCCAGTGCCCCCAAGGGGGGGCCGGTTGCAGCGGCCAGGGTGATAATCTCGACCAACAAACAGGTCCTGTCCAAACATGCCTTTATGCCTAACCCGTCTTTCGCTCATGTCCCTGCGCTGAGAGTATCCAAGCAGATATCTTTGCCGATCCACAACCGCAGATGTCAGCGGATGTCCCAAGTCTTTGTTTTCCTTGATGGGTCGAGAGCCGCGCATGGGAGTCAGACCGGCGCCGCGGCCAGAACCTCGACCTCTACTTTGAACGCCTCGGTCGCGAAGCCCGAAACAATCATCAGGGTCGAGGCTGGGGGTGGGCTCACCGCCCCGAAGAACCTGTCGCGGGCGGCCATATAGTCCGCGAGATAGGCCCTGTCGGTGACATAGGCGTTCACCCGAACAATCGACCCGCGATCCATACCGGCTGCAACCAATATCGCATCTATGTTGGCAAAGCACAGAGCCGCCTGGGCGCTAGCGCCATCTGGCACCTCGTCTTCAGGCGAAATCCCCAATTGACCAGAAACAGCCAGCAGGCGGTGACCAGGGGGGACTTCGATCGCATGCGAATAGCGGGCGAAAGGTGGGCGAATGTTGGAGGGGGTGTACGCTTTCATCAAATCTCCGGTTCTGAGTTCATTCACACTGACGCAGGGCCCAGGGGCGGTGCAACCAGGAAACCGGTGCTGCCCTTGATCCGCGCAAGCTTTGGCAAAAATGATCAAATTTTGGGCGGTTGTGATTTACATTCCCCCCGAACTGCGAAAATCTTGTCCAAACCAGAACGGGGCCTATGCTCACGGCCAGGGATAACATGTGGAGGTTAACTATGAAACGCAGTCTTTTTGTCACCCTGGCTACGGGCGCTTTGGTCGCCTTGGCCGGCGGCGCGACCGCGCAGGAGAAGGTCGTCTTTGGCACCAACTGGGTCGCCCAGGCCGAACATGGTGGGTTTTACCAATCCGTGGCTGACGGCACTTACGCCGAGTGCGGCCTTGATGTTTCGATCCAGCCGGGCGGGCCGCAGGTGAACAACCGGGCGCTGATGCTGGCGGGCCGGATCGACTTCCACATGGGCGGTGACTTGCTGCAGGCGTTTTCTGCGGCCGAAGAAGGTGTTCCGGTTGTCGCGGTCGCGGCGATCTTTCAAAAACACCCGCAGGTGATCGTAACGCACCCAGGCGTGGCCAGCAGTTGGGAAGATCTGAAGGATCTGACCCTGCTGATCGGCGATAACGGCTACCAGTCCTATTACCAATGGATGATTGCCGCCCATGGTTTTACCGAAGAGCAGCGTCAGCCCTATACCTTTAACCCCGCGCCGTTCCTGGCGGACGCCGAATTGGGCATGCAGGGTTACTTGAGCTCGGAGCCGTATCTTATTGAAAAAGAAGGTGGCTTTAAGCCCGATATCTTCCTGATCGCCGATGCAGGCTATTCGACCTATGCCACGACGATCGAGACGATGGCCGATACCATCGCCACCCGCCCCGAGGCGGTGGAATGCTTTGTCGATGCCTCGATCAAGGGTTGGTACAACTATTTGTATGGCGACAACGCCGCGGCGAATGCGCTGATCAAGGAAGCCAATCCCGAGATGACGGATGACAAAATTGCCTTCGCGATTGAGAAGATGCTTGAGAACGGTATCGTCGATTCAGGGGATGCCGAATCCAAGGGGATCGGCGTTTTGACCGAAGAAAAGGTCGCGGCCTTTTATGATAAGATGGTCGCGGCGGGTGTCACCGCCGAGGGGCTGGATTATCAAGGCGCGTTCGACACCAGCTTCACCGGCAAAGGTGTCGGCATGGATCTGAAGAACTGAGTGACGGGCAATGCCCAGGGCACCGGCCTGGTGCCCTGGGTCTGAGGGGAACTTATGACGTCTAATGGGGATTTGGCCGCGCGCCTGAGCGCCCGCGCGCCGCTGATGTCGCTGCAATCGGTGGACAAGGTGTTCGCGGGCGATGTGGTCGCGCTGCGCAACATGTCACTGGATGTGCGCGCGGGGGATTTCGTGTCTCTGCTGGGCCCTTCGGGCTGCGGTAAGTCCACCGCGCTGCGCCTGATCGCTGGTCTGTCGCACCCCACACGGGGCCGGATCGCCTGGGCGGACGGGCAGGGGGCGGATCAATTGGGCGTTGTGTTCCAGGAACCCACGCTGATGCCTTGGGCGACGGTCGAGGATAACGTGTGGTTGCCGATGCGCCTGAAGGGCGCGTCAAAGGCCTCTGTGCGCGATGACATACACGATACACTGCGGTTGGTGGGGCTTGAGAATTTCGCCGAGGCCTATCCGCGCGAGTTGTCAGGCGGAATGAAGATGCGCGTGTCGATCGCGCGGGCGATGGTGACCCATCCCAAGCTGATCTTGATGGACGAGCCCTTTGCCGCGCTGGACGAGATCACGCGCTTTAAGTTGAACAACGACCTGCTTGAGATGAAAGCGAAAATTGGCTGCACGGTGATCTTCGTGACCCATTCTGTTTTCGAAAGCGTTTTCTTGTCTGACCGCATCGTCATCATGGCCGCCCGCCCCGGTCGCGTGATCCGCGAAGTTCAGGTTGACGCGCCATATCCGCGGGATGAAGCATTTCGCACCTCGGCCGAATATGCGGGGCACACCCGCGCGGCTTCGGACGCGCTGCACGAGGCAATGGGAGAGGCCGCATGACCATCGCTGATCCGGCCCCTGTGGCCGCGCCCGCAATGGATGCCGAAGAGGCTGTCCGCCAACGCCAGGCCCAAATCAATCGCGTCGCGAAATGGACGCTCCCCTCGCTGGTGATGGTGCTGAGCATCTTGGCCTGGCATCTGTATGTCACGATTGGCGAAGTGCCCCACTACATCTTGCCCGGGCCCTTGCTGGTGGCGCAGCAGGCGGTCGAGGATTGGGGGCTGCTATGGTCCGCGATGATGATCACGACCCGCCTGACCCTACTGGCGCTGGCCATGGCGGTGATTGGCGGGGTCGCCTTAGCGGTGCTCTTCACCCAGTCGAAATGGGCCGAGATGTCGTTCTTTCCTTATGCGGTTATCCTGCAGGTCACCCCGGTGATCGCCGTGGCACCGCTGTTGCAGATCTATGTCGACAGTGCCTTTGTCGCGGCTTTGCTGTGCGCTTGGATCGTGGCCTTCTTCCCCATCCTGTCGAACACCACGATTGGTCTGAAGAGCGCCGATCATAATCTGCAGGACCTGTTCAGCATCTACGGCGCCAGCCGGTGGCAGCGTTTGCGGTATCTGCAAGGGCCTGCCGCATTGCCATTTTTCCTGGGCGGCTTGAAAATCGCGGGTGGCCTTGCCTTGATCGGCGCGGTGGTGGCCGAGTTTGTAATTGGCCGTGCTGGCACCGGCTTGGGCCTGGCCTCGACCCTGCTCGAGGCCAGCTATCGGTTCAATTTCGGGCGGCTCTACGCGGCTTTACTGCTGATCTCGGGCCTTGGGATCGTGATTTTCGCCTGCACCAGCCTGATCAGCCACCTGTTGCTGCGCAAATGGCACGAGAGTGCGATTAAACGGGACGTTTGACGCATGGATTTTGTGAAGCTGCCAACGTCGGGGCATTTCACCCTGACAAATGTGGTGACGCCGGCCTGCTATCACGGGACCAACGTGCCGGGGTTCGTGGAAACCCCCTTGTCGCTGAAAGACGGTGTGCTGACGGAAGAACCGTCCGAGCAGGCGATTGACCTGCGCGGCGTGATCGTCCTGCCGTGCGGGGTCGATATGCATACGCATCTGGACAAGGGGCACATTTGGGCGCGCTCACCCAACCCCGATGGTACTTTCATGGGGGCGCTGACCACTGTCGGCGCGGATCGCACTGCGCACTGGCATGCGAATGATGTGCGGCGGCGCATGGAGTTTTCCCTGAAATGCGCCTGGGCGCATGGCACATGGGCGATCCGCACGCATCTGGACAGCATACCGCCGCAGGATGATATCTCGTGGCCCGTATTTGATGAATTGCGCACGGAATGGGCCGGGCGGATCGCGTTGCAAGCCGCCTGCTTGGTGGCGATCGAGAACGTGGACCGCGAGGGGCCCTATGCCCATACTGCCGATCTGGTGCAGCGGTATAGCGGGGTCTTGGGCGCGGTGGCTTATCCGGTCGACGATCTGATGGAGCGGTTGAACATCGTATTCGAGATGGCCGAGGCCCGCGATCTGCCGTTGGATTTTCATGTGGACGAAACGCTGGATCCGACCTCGACGGCTCTGCATGCGATTGCCGAGGTCGCCCTGAAACGCGGGTTCGAGGCGCCTGTGACCGTCGGCCACTGCTGCTCGCTGTCCACGCAGGATCCGGAGGTGTCATACAAAACCCTGGATCTGGTGGCCGAGGCCGGGATCTCGGTCGTCAGCCTGCCGATGTGCAACCTTTATCTGCAAGACCGCCAACCCGACCGCACGCCCCGGTTTCGCGGCATCACCATGGTGCACGAGATGGTGGCGCGTGGCATCCCCGTGGCCTTTGCCAGCGATAATACACGTGACCCGTTCTATGCCTATGGCGATCTGGACATGCTGGAGGTGATGCGCGAAGCGACGCGGATCGGCCATCTGGATCACAGCCACGGTGAGTGGCCGTTGGCCTTCAACATGACCCCAGCGGATATCTGTGGTTTTGGCCCCGCCAATCCGCCATGTGGCCCCGCAAACTTTGTGCTGTACAATGCCCGCAGTTGGACCGAACTGCTTGCCCGCCCGCAATCCGACCGGGTGGTGATCCGCAACGGACAGCAGATCGACCGCACGCTGCCACAATACCACGAGCTTGATGATTTGATGGAGCCCGCATGACCGCCGATATCGCCGCCGCCAAAGCCGCCCTGTCGCATCTTGAGATTGACGAGAACCCCAACTCGCTCAAGGCGAAAAGCCGGGATTTCTTTTGGTATTCACCCGTGCTCAAGGATCGGCTGGACCACCTGGTCGGCGATTTCGTCGTCGCCCCACGGTCCGAGGCCGAGGTGATCGAGGTTTTGAAAACTTGCTACGCGCATAACGTGCCGGTCACCACCCGCGGGGCAGGGACTGGCAACTACGGCCAGGCGATGCCGCTGGCGGGCGGCTGTATCTTGCACATGAAGAACATGGCGGCGGTGAAAGAGGTGCATCCGGGCCGCGTCATCGTCGAACCCGGCTGTCTGCTGAAAGATCTGGATGCGCAGTGCAAAGAGCAGTCCGGGCAAGAGATCCGCATGTTCTCTTCGACCTGGGCCACGGCCACCATCGGCGGCTTCATCGCAGGTGGCTCGGGCGGTGTGGGGTCGTGCACTTGGGGTTCGCTCAGGGATCTCGGCAATATCATCCGCCTGCGCGTCGTGACCATGGAGGCCGAGCCACGCGTGCTGGAATTCCGGGGCGAGGAATTGGCCCGCGTCAGCCATGCCTATGGCACCAACGGGATCATCACCGAAATCGAGATGCCCCTGGCCCCAGCTTATGATTGGGTCGAGATGTTCGTGGCCACCGATGATTTCATGGATGCGGTGCAGTTTGCCGAGGACCTGGCGAACCAGGACGGGATCTTGATCAAGCTGGCAACCGTCTTCGAGGCGCCCGTGGCGCATGACTATTTCCAACGGGTGAAACCCTATGTCGAACCCGGCACGCATTTGTTGGGCTTGATGGTGGCGCCGCAGTCGATGGATGGATTTCTCACCTTTCTGGGCCGTCGTCCGACAGCGCGGCTGATCTATCGCAACGACGATCACGACTGGGCGCGCCACCCCGGCCCTATGTTCGAATATGGCTGGAACCACACGACCCTGCGCGCCCTGAAAGTGGACCCCAGCATCACCTATCTGCAAGTGCGCTATGGCTATCCGCAACACAAAGAGCTGATCGCCAAGATGCGCGACGAATTCAGCCCCGAGGTGCTGCAGCACCTCGAAGTGCTCAAAGAGGGCGGCAAGGTGATGTTTGCGGGCCTCAGCCTGGTCAAATTCACCACCGAAGAGCGTCTGGACGAAATCATCCGCATCCATGAAGAGGCGGGGGCGATGATCTTCAACCCGCATCGCTACACTTTGGAGGAGGGCGGACGCCAGACCGTGGACGACCGGCAATTGGCCTTCAAACGCGAGGCTGATCCGAAAGGCCTGCTGAACCCTGGTAAGATGATCGCCTGGGACGACCCCAATTGGGGGTTCAAGGAAATGTACAGCTACCCCGGTATTCTGGCAGCCGAATGACCCGAGCGCTTGTGCTCTATGCCCATCCTTGCCCCGAAAGCTTTTCGGCGGCGCTGCACCAGACCGTGGTCGATACGCTGACCGAACGTGGCTGGCAGGTGGACAACTGTGATCTTTATTCGGAAAACTTTAACCCGGTGCTGACCCAAGCAGAACGGCGCGGCTATCACGACCAAGCTACCAACACCGACGCCGTGGCCGACTATGTGGCGCGGGTGAAACAGGCCGAGGCATTAATCCTGGTCTTTCCGGTTTGGAACTTCGGCTATCCCGCGATCCTCAAGGGCTTCTTGGACCGTGTGTTCCTGCCGGGCGTCTCCTTCACCATTGAAAACGGCCAGCTGGCCGGGAACCTGCGCCACGTGCGTAAACTGGCCGCTGTGACGACCTACGGCGGCGACTGGAAGCGTGCGACGTTGACTGGCAACCCGCCCAAACGCTCGGTCATGCGGCATCTGCGGGCGCTGGTGCATCCGCTTGCCCGGTGCCGCTATCTGGCGCTCTATGGGATGAACAACGCGGATGACGCGAAACGAACCGCCTTTCTGGCCCGGGTTGAAGCGCAGATGGCGGTCCTGTGATGCATGCCCTGGTCGTCTATTGCCATCCCAGCCCCCAAAGCTACACCGCCGCCGTGCGCGATGTGGTCTTGGCTAAGTTGCGCGACGCAGGCGCGCAAGTGACGCTGATCGATCTTTATGCCGAGGGTTTCGCGCCCAAGTTGGCTCCAGAGGAATGGCATGCCTATGATGCCGGACCGTCCGACCAAGCGGACCTATCCCGTCACATCACGGCGGTCAACGCCGCAGATACACTGATCTTTGTCTATCCCACTTGGTGGTATGGGTTGCCCGCGCTGCTGAAAGGCTGGCTGGATCGGGTGATGTTGCCGGGGGTGGCCTTTAACCTGCCCCCCAATGGGCCGATCACCCCAAAGCTGCGACATATCAAGCGGATGGGGGTTTTCACGACCTGCGGTGCGTCGTGGTGGCTAACGACTTTTATCGGTTCGCCCGGGCGACGGACCCTGTTGTGGGGTGTGGGTCTGCTGTGCGCGCGGCGATTGCGCCGGGTATTCTGTGCGCATTACGCGATGGACACGTCGACCCCGGCCAGCCGGGCCGCGCATCTGCGGCGCGTGGATCGGGGCATGGATCGTTTGCTGCGGGGCGCGACGGCCTTAGGCGCGGCGCAGGGCGAACCGACGCAGCAGCCGTCCGTCGATCGCGGCTAACCCCAGCCCGATCAGCGCCATGCCCATCAGATGGTGCACCTCCAAAACCTCGCCCAATATACCAACGCCCAGGATCAAGGCACTGACTGGCACCAAAAAGGTCACCAGCAGGACATTGCTTGCCCCGGCGGTCTCTAAGATGCGAAAATACAATACATAGGCCAGTGCCGTGGACAGTGCGGCCAGACCGACCAACGCGGCCAGCGTCAAAGCGCTGGGCATTGGCAAAGCCCAGGGTTGATCCACCAGGCACATCAAGGGGATCATCACCAGGCTTGACGCCGTGACCTGACCGGTAGCTGATTGCATCGCAGTGACCTTCATGCGCCGAAACCGCCGCCCGAAAACACCAGCGAACCCATACGACAAGGCCGCCGCCAGACACGCCAGTTGTGCCAGCAGCGCGCCGCCGGACCAACCGCCACCAAGCATCATTGCGACGCCTAAAAAACCCACCAAAACACCGCTGCCTTTGGCGAGTGTCAGCCGCTCGTCCGTGGTCAGAAAGTGAGCCACCAAAACCCCAAACAGCGGCGTTGTTGCATTCAGGATTGCCGCCAGCCCGGAGGCGATCTGGGTTTGACCCCAAAAGAAGAGGGAGAACGGGATCACATTGTTTAGCAGCCCCATGCCCAAAAAAGCGCCCCAGATCGCCCAGCCGCGTGGCAGGCGTTGCCCCATGGCCCGCAGGATCCCCTGCAGGATCACCGCCGCCAGCGCGACGCGGGCGACAACAACGGTAAAAACAGGCAACTCTCGGACCGCCAGTTCCACGAAGAAAAAAGACCCGCCCCAAAGGATGGACAGCAGGATCAGACGCAGCCAGTCAGCGGCGGACATTTGCGGGGACATTGCGGTGGACGTGTTCATGTGTAGCAGGCTAGCTTTGGGGAGTTACAGGTGCGACCTGTTTCTTGCGGGTCCAACAGGGGGATGGCGATGATACCGGTTCTGGATTTCAACGAGTTTCGGACAGGCGACCGCGCGGGTTTCGTCGCAGCACTTGGCAAGGCCTGCCGCGACACCGGCTTCTTTGTGCTGACCGGCCACGGGATCGACCCGGATCTGCGCGCCTGCACCTTCCAAGCCGCCGCCGATTTCTTCGCCCTGGATATGGGGGCGAAGGAGGCGCTGTCGATCGCGCACTCGCCCCACAACCGGGGCTACAGCCGTATCGGGCAGGAGTTTCTGGACGAACACAGCGGCGTCACCGACAGCAAAGAGGCGTTCAACATTGGGCTGGATCTGCCCGCCGACGACCCGCGCGTGCTGGCCGGGCAGCCGTTTCGCGGGGTCAACGTCTGGCCACAAGTGCCAGGGTTTCGCAACACTGTCCTCGCCTGGTTCGACGCGGCCCTGGCGCTAGGTGTTGAGCTGCACCAGGCCATCGCGACCGACCTGGGTTTGCCGCCCGCCTATTTCGACGGCCATCTGGACCAACCCTTGGCCACCCTGCGCTTGCTACGGTATCCGCCCGCAACCGGTGCGCCGGGCGAGATCGGCGCGGGCGAGCATACCGATTATGGCTCGATCACCCTACTGACCACAGACGGCGTGCCGGGGCTGCAGGTGCGCCCGCGTGGTGCCGATTGGATTGATGTGCCGCAGGTCGAAGATGGGTTTATCATCAATATCGCCGATGCGCTGATGCGATGGACCAACGACATCTATGCCTCGACCCCGCATCGGGTGCTGCCACCGCCAGCCGAACGCTTTTCGCTGGCCTTCTTCCTCGACCCAAACCCCGATAGCGTGATCGAGGCGCTGCCGGGCACGGGGGCGGCGAAATACCCGCCAGTGACGGGGGCCGAGTATCTGGCGCATCGCCTGAACGCCACTTATGACCACACGTTCGGAGAGACCGCATGAGGCGTTATTGGGCCGACTATCGTACCACCGAATACGCTGAAATCGACCCCGAAAGCACGATTGCCATCCTGCCGACCGCGGCGATCGAGCAGCATGGGCCGCATTTGCCGGTCGGTGTGGATACGATGATCAACCAGGGCATGCTGGACAGGTTGGTCGCGATCGCGCCCGACGATCTGGATTTTCGCATCCTGCCGATCCAAGCGGTGGGCAAATCTAACGAGCATCTGCATGCGCCGGGCACCTTGACCCTGGGCGCGGACGTGGCCATGCGTGCCTGGATCGACATCGGGCTGAGCGTGGCGCGGGCGGGTGTGCGTAAGCTGGTGATCGTGAACTCCCACGGTGGAAATCTGGACATGCTGGGGATCATCACGCGCGAGCTGCGGGTGCAGGCAGGCATGCTGGCGGTGAAGTGCCAATGGGGCGTGTTTGGGCATCCTGAGGGGATGTTCTCGACCCATGAACTGGCCTATGGCATCCACGGCGGGGACGTTGAGACCTCACTGATGCTGCATTTTAGGCCTGAGCTGGTCGAGGTGGGTGCGGCGAAAAACTTCAAATCCAGTGCCGAGGGCATGGGAAATTTCAAACATTTGCGACCCACAGGACCCGCCGCCTTTGGTTGGATCGCACCCGACCTGAATTCGGTTGGAACGGTGGGCGACGCGAGTGCCGCTACCGCCCAGAAGGGGGCCGCAACCAGCGATCATCAAGTGGCGGGGTTCATCGAGTTGCTGCGCGATGTCGAAGCCTTCGATCTAGAGCGATTGGGCTAACCCGGCGATGCTGTTCCCGGTAATCCAAATGAGCGCCTGCGGCGCAAGTCTTTTGAGCCCTTCGGGCAGCGGGCGCCTGGGGCAGGTGGGGCGCGTAAGGGGGTAGGTCGGTGACACCTGAAACCTTGCTGCATCCGCGGCGCGAGGGGCTCTATTGTCCGCCCGGTGATTTTTACATCGACCCGGTGCGGCCGGTTGCACGGGCGCTGATCACGCACGGCCACGCGGACCATGCGCGTGCGGGGCATGGGGCGGTGATGGCCACACAGCGGACTTTGGACATCATGGCGCTGCGCTATGGCCCGGATTTTGCGGGGGCGACACAAGTGGCCGGGGCGGCGGCGATCAATGGGGTTAACGTGTCGTTCCACCCAGCCGGACATGTGTTGGGCTCGGCGCAGATCCGGGTGGAGCATAAGGGTCTGAGCATTGTGGTGACTGGCGATTACAAGCGCGGGGTGGATGCGACGGCCGAGGCTTATGAACCGGTCGGCGGCGATGTGTTTATCACCGAGGCGACCTTTGGCTTGCCGGTGTTCCGGCATCCGGCGCCACAGGCGGAAATTGCTAAGCTTTTGCGGTCACTCGAACAATTCCCTGAGCGTGCGCATTTGGTGGGGGTCTATGCTTTGGGTAAGGCGCAGCGGGTGATACGGTTAATCCGCGACGCGGGGCATGATCAGCCGATGTACATTCATGGGGCGCTCAAAACCCTGTGCGACTACTATCAAGAGCAGGGGATCAACCTGGGCCCGCTGGCATCGGCCACCATCGACCGGTCGGACAAGGCGCAGTTTGCGGGCCGGATCGTTTTGGCGCCGCCCTCGGCCTTTGCGGCGAAGTGGGCGCAGCGCTTTCCCGATCCACTGATCTGCTTTGCCAGCGGTTGGATGCAGGTGCGTGCGCGGGCCCGACAGCGCGGGGTCGAACTGCCACTGGTAATTAGCGATCATTGCGATTGGGGCGAGTTGACCGAGACGATCACGGAACTTGCGCCTGGCGAGGTCTGGGTCACCCATGGCCGCGAGGAGGCGCTGGTGCACTGGTGCGATTTGCAGGGGATCACGGCGCGGCCGCTGAACCTGGTGGGCTATGAGGACGAAGCGGAATGAAACGCTTTGCCGCCCTGTTGGAGCGTTTGGCACTGACCCCGGCGCGCTTGGGTAAGATTAAGTTATTGAAAGATTATTTCCGCGATACACCGGATCCGGACCGGGGCATCGGACTGGCTGCGATCACCCGGGATCTGGATCTCAAAACCGTCCAACCGGCGATGCTGCGCGAGCTGGCGGTCGAGCGCGTAGATGCGGAATTGTTCCGGCTGAGTTACGACTATGTAGGCGACCTGGCCGAGACGTTGGCGTTGATTTGGGGGGCTGCGGGTCCAGCGGTCGATGTGGGCCTGGCCGAGGTGGTCGATCAGCTGAACGGCGCCGGGCGCGGCGGGGCGCCTGCTGTGATGCGAGGGTTACTGGATGGGCTCGACACTTCAGAGCGCTATGCACTGGTGAAACTAGCGACCGGGGGGTTGCGGGTCGGGGTCTCGGCCCGGCTGGCGAAACAGGCGTTGGCGGGCTTTGGCGGCGTGGATGTCACGGAGATTGAAGAACTGTGGCATGGATTGGAGCCGCCCTATACGGAGGTTTTCGGCTGGCTGGAGGGGCGCACCGCGAAGCCCGCGCAGGCCGCCCTTGCGCCGTTCCGACCGGTGATGCTGGCGACGCCGTTGGACCAGGATAACTTGGCGGCAATGGACCCCGGCGAATTCCTGGCCGAGTGGAAGTGGGATGGCATAAGGGTGCAGGCCACGGCCGAGGGCGGGGTACGGCGGCTGTATTCGCGGACGGGGGACGATATCTCGGGCGCGTTTCCCGATGTGATCGCCCATATGGGGTTCGAGGGCAGCTTGGATGGCGAGTTGCTGGTGCGGGGCGCAGATGGGCAGGCGGCGCCGTTTTCCGAACTGCAGCAACGGCTGAACCGCAAGACGGTCAGCAAGGCGATGATGGAGAAACGCCCCGCCTTTATAAGGGCTTATGATCTGTTGCACGAGGAAGATCAGAACCTGCGCCCGCTGCCCTTTGCTGACCGGCGCGCGCGATTGGAGAGGTTTATCGCCGGGTTGAACGGCGACCGGTTCGATCTGTCGCCACTGGTCGAGGTGCCAAGTTGGGAGGCCTTGGCAGCGGCCCGGACCGACCCGCCGCATCCCGTCATTGAAGGGTTGATGTTGAAGCGGCGCGACAGCATTTACGTGCCGGGGCGGCCCAAGGGGCCCTGGTTCAAGTGGAAGCGCGATCCGTTCCTGATCGACGCCGTATTGATGTATGCCCAACGGGGGCACGGAAAACGCTCAAGCTTTTATTCCGATTACACTTTTGGCGTTTGGCAGGGTGCGAATCTGGTGCCGGTGGGCAAGGCGTATTTCGGATTCACGGATGAGGAATTGAAGCAGATCGACAAGTTCGTGCGGGACCATACGGTCGAGCGGTTCGGGCCCGTACGCTCGGTCCGGGCCGAGGCGGATTTTGGGCTGGTGTTGGAAGTGGCCTTCGAGGGGCTGAACTGGTCCTCGCGGCACAAATCGGGGGTGGCGATGCGGTTCCCACGGATCCACCGGCTGCGCTGGGACAAGCCGCCCGGCGAGGCGGATGTCTTGACCTCTTTGGAGGCGATGCTGCCGCCGAAATAGAAGCGTCTCGCGTTAAGGGGATCCTGTCAGCGGGTGCATATGCACCTCAAGCCTGCTGGAGCCCACGCGGCGTTCAAACTGCGGGAAAGACAGACAATTGGCTTGCTCGCCTTGCACTGTTAACTGCCCCACGCGCGCGACCATCTTTTCGAGAACGGTTTTGAGCAAGAGCCGGGCATGCAGCGAGCCCAGGCAGCTGTGCGCGCCGATCCCAAAGGCAAGATGCGGGTTCGGACGGCGGTCAATTCGCATGTCCTGAGGATCCGGAAAAACCGTCTCGTCAAAATTTGCCGACGCCCAGCCGAGGGCCACGCGCTGCCCTGCCGCCACCGGTTGTCCATGGATGTCCGAGGCATGCGGGCAAGTGCGGCCGATAAAACTGATCGGCGAAATGACCCGAAACAACTCCTCAACCGCACTGGGGATCAGTGTGGGCGTCGATCTGAGCTGGTCAAAGGCGCCGGGGTTCAACGCTAAAAAGCGCACAGCCTCGGTGATCGAATTGATGACCGTGTCGCGACCACCTGAGAAGGCGAGATGCGCGAAGCCGGTCATTTGATCGCGGGTCAGGGGGGTGCCGTCAATCGTTGCGCGGGTCAGCACGCCAAACAGATCATCGCCCGGGGCATCTTTGGCTTGGTCCAGCTTTTCGGATATGTAATCAATCAGTTGTGCGGCTTTGGTGGCATCATTGCGCCCGGCGACCCGATAGGCATGGGTCCCCCAGCCGATCCAAACCTCGGCCTCGGTCATCGGCATGTTGAACAGAAGCGCCATGGCCCGGGATTGCAGCGGAAGGGCGAATTCCGAGACCACCTCGAGGGTTTCCGCCTGAAGCGCGTTGTCGAGAAGCGTATCGACCAGGGCTACCACCTTGTCCTTGAAATCCGCTGCCCTAGGTCTGCGAAAGATGGGCATGACGATATCGCGAAAGGCTTGGGTCTGGGGCGGGTTCGATTCGATGGGAAGCTGCCGGAAGGTGCGGATCTTATCCTCAGCCGGGATGGTAACCCGGCCAAGAACATCTGAACTAAAGTTGGCGTGATCCGCTGCGGCGCGCCGAACATCGGCATATCGCAACAGCATCGGCATCGCCTCGCCGCCAAATTCGCAGGCGAGAACGCCCTTCTGGCGGCGGGCTTGGGTGAAAGGGTCTTTCGCGAAAGGGTCGGACATGGTTCCGGTGCTTTGTGTTGGGCGGATGCTGGCGATCAAACCAACAGTAGAATGGGGATACGAGCCCGCCAAGTGGATTGTTACGGGCCGCCCGCGCACTGGCCTACGCGGCAGCACTTGTGTTTGGTGGGTATCGATCTGGGGATGGGATTTATGCAACGTGTGATGATCGTCGGGCAGCCCGGGTCGGGCAAAAGTACGCTGGCGCGGGCGCTGGGTGCGCGCACCGGGCTGCCAGTGTTTCATATGGACCACATTCACTGGAAGGCTGGTTGGATCGAGCGTGACGCGGACGAGAAGATGTGCCTGGTGCAGGAGGTGCACGCGCAGGCGGCTTGGATCCTTGAGGGGGGCCATTCCGCGAGCTATTCGGCGCGTGTGGCGCGGGCGGACACGTATATCTGGCTGGATTTCCCCCTTGGCCTGCGCGTCTGGCGCGTGCTGCGGCGGTCGGTGGTCCATTATGGACGCACCCGCCCCGATTTGCCCGAGGGCTGCCCCGAGCGGTTCAACGGGCAGATGATTGACTTTCTTCGGTTTATCTGGCGTACGCGAAAAACCTCGCGGTTGCGGATGCGGGCGATTTTCGAGGATCCCCCAGCCCATCTGAGGGTGTACCGGCTGCAAGACTTACGGCAGGTGCGGGGGTTTTTGCGGGATCTCCCGACGGCTTAGGTCACTGCGGCGCGGCGGTGGAAATCCGGGTGATCCCAGGCGCGGGTGGCCAGAATCTCGGCCAGGATGGCCACTGCGGCGCGGATATCGTCGGGGCCGATATAGAGTGGGGTCAGGCCGAAGCGGATGAGGTCCGGGGCGCGGAAATCGCCGATGACACCGCGGGCGATCAGGGCCTGCATGATGGCATAGCCTTGAGGGTGCCGAAACGAGACTTGGCTGCCGCGTCGTGTGCGATCCGCCGGGCTGGCGAGGGTCAGGTCGGGGCAATGGGTCGCGACCTCCCTGATCATCAGATCGCCCAGTGCACCCGAGGCCTGGCGCACATCGACCATGGCGACATTGTCCCAAACGTCGAGGGCGGCGTCGAGTGCGGTGAGCCCCAAAATCGGTGGGGTGCCGATGCGCAATCGGTGGATACCTGGGGCGGGGCGATAGGTGGCATCAAATGCGAAAGGCGCCGCATGTCCCAGCCAGCCCGAAAGTGCAGGGTGGATCCGATCCACGTGCTCTGGGGCGACATAGATAAAGCCCGGCGCGCCTGGGCCGCCGTTGAGGTATTTATACGTGCATCCAATCGCGAAATCCGCGCCAGCGCGGGCCACATCCACCGGTAAAGCGCCGGCGGAATGGGCCAGGTCCCAAACGGTCAGCGCGCCGGCGGCACGGGCGCGGGCGGTCAGGTCGGCCATGTCGTGCAAGCGCCCGGTTCTGTAGTCGACCTCGGTGAGCAGGAGGACAGCGGTGTCCTGGTCAATCGCATCCGCCACAGCCTCGGGGGCGACAACCCGCAGTTCGTGACCGGCGTTCAAGGTTCGGATCAGACCCTGAGCCATATAAAGATCCGAGGGGAAGTTGCCTGTGTCGCTGAGGATTACACGGCGTTTTGGACGCAGCGAAAGGGCAGCGTCCAGCGCTTGATAGACCTTGATGGAGAGTGTGTCGCCCATGGTGACGGTTCCCGGCGCCGCCCCAATCAGCGGGGCGATGCGATCGCCGACCCGGGCAGGCAGGTCCATCCAACCAGCATCGTTCCAGCCCCGGATCAACTGGGTGCCCCATTCGGCGGTCATCATCCCAGCGACCCGTTGGGCGGCATGCCGGGGCAAGGGGCCCAGGGAATTGCCATCAAGATAGATCACGCCCCGCGGCAGATCGAAGAAACGGCGTGTCGCGCTGAAATCGCTCATGCCTTTGACCTAGCGTGCGGGGCAGGGGAAGGCCACCGCGTTAAGGCCCTGTTAACGCTGTTACGATTTGACTGTTTCTATGATCCATCGAACCAGCCTTTTGGCCTTGGCCGTCTTGACGGCCTGCAACACCCCCTCGCCCCGCTTTTTGGGCACAACGCCGGTCGTGGTCGAGAAAGGCGGTCATAGTTTTGATGTCTATCGACGCCCGACCGAAGTGCAGTTGCTGCGGACCAGCCGCCAATTTGGCATTGTGCCCAATGACGTCATGGGCACCGCGATCTCGATCGCCGAGGAGATGAGCGGCTGCACCGCCTTGGTGGCCCATGTAAAGGGCGACGCGGCGCTGATGACGGTGCCGCTGCGCTGCTGATCAGCCTGGCGGTTGGCTGGCCTGGGTGGATTGGATTGTATAATCCCAGCGGGCAATGCCCTGAGGGTCAAGGTGGTTGGTCAAGCCGATGATGGCTTGGAAGCCACGTGTTTGACCTGGCGGGATGTCGACCCGTGCGATGCCTTGATCTTGGGCGATGACCGCGCAATCGGCGGCCTCGCTGTCCTCGGCCGGGCAATCGTAAAGCGTTGCGACAAGTGTGAAGGCACGCAGGCGAAACCCTTCGGCGCCGTTGCGGACCCGACCGGTGATGCGGGTGAAGCGGCTTTGCTCTTCAATCTGGATCTGCGACAGGGTCAGGGCGTCTGTCGGGATATCCGTTGCATACCCCCGGACCCGGTCGCTTTGGTCGATATAAAGATATCCCAGGAAGACAGCGCACAGCACGCTCATCAGGATCGCAAGCACCCGCAAGTGCGGATAAAGTAGCGCGACCACAATGGATCCCGCGAAGAAAACAAAGAAAACGGCGATGGGCATTGGCGGCTCCGCGAATGGGCGTTGTCGTGTTGGGACCACAGATAGGGTATTCGAGCCGGATTGCACCGAACTTTCATCCATTTGCCGCGGATCTGATCCGCAATTGGGCTGATTCGCGGGACGCTCGCGCCGTGGAACACCGCAATGATCCCAAATTTCCTACCGGATATTGGGTATGTCTTTGTGAATTGGTAAACAAATATGACCAAAACTAATGAAGTTTGATTGAAATCAATTGCATCGCGCCCCCGCGCGCGGCATTTTCATCCCAGCATCGCAAGGCGGTCGATTAAGTGTCGTCGGGTGCGAGGTTAACGTATACGTTAAAACTGCGGCTTGCCGGCCGCACAATCAACTAGGGAGTTACACAATGTCCAAAACCAACCTTTTGCTGGGAACAGCCCTTATAGCGGGCCTCGCCTTGCCAGCCACGGCGCAAGATCGCCTGGAAATGACCTCGGCCTTTGGGAAAAACCTGCCGATCTTGGGGACCGCGGCGACGGACTTTGTTGATAAGATCAACAGCATTTCAGAATCGGTCGAGTTCGAGCATTTCGACCCGGGCGAGTTGGTACCGACGCTGGAGGCGCTGGACGCGGTGTCTAACGGCTCGGTCGACGCGGCCTATACGACCTCGGGCTATTGGCAGGGCAAGATCACCGCCGCCTCGCTGTTCGCGGCCGTCCCTTTTGGCCCCGAGGCGGGCGAGTTCCTGGCTTGGATGCTGTATGACGACGGCAAGACGCTTTTCCAGGAAATGTACGACGAAAACGGTTATGACGTGCATGTCACGCCCTGTGGCATTATCGCGCCCGAGACCAGCGGGTGGTTCAAGAACGAGATAAACTCGGTCGCCGACCTTGAGGGGCTGAACATGCGCTTCTTCGGTCTGGGCGCCGAAGTGATGCAGCGCCTGGGCGTCTCGACCTCGCTGCTGGCTGGTGGCGATATCTTCCCCGCGCTCGAGCGTGGCGCGATTGACGCGACCGAGTTCTCGATGCCCCGGATCGATGCGCGGCTGGGCTTCTACAACATCGCCAAATACAACTACTTCCCCGGTTGGCACCAACCCGCCACGATGTTCGAGTTGCTGATCAACAAAGACGTCTGGGAGGGGCTGGACGAGCGTGCGCAAAAACAGATTGAGGTTGCGTGCCTCGCCAACATCACCACCAACTATGCGGAAGGCGAAGGCACCAACTACGCCGCCATGGTTGAGAACACCGAGAAAAACGGTGTGTTTATCAAACAGTGGCCGGACGAGATGTTGGACACCTTTGAAAGCACCTGGGCCGAGGTTGCCGCTGAACTGGCCGCCGAGGACGAAATGTTCGCCAAGGTCTGGGCCGATCTGGCCGAGTTCCGCGAAGGTTATGCCGTTTGGTCCAATAACATCTACTTGAAGCGCCCGCGCTAAGCGCCTCACTTGCAAAGAAAAATGGGGTGGCGGTGCCGCCGCCCCAAACCCTAACCTGCAAGCAGACGTCAGGACATCATGGACAAGGTCGAGGAACTTATCTCGCTCTCGGACCCCGGGGAAGTGGGCCGGAGCGAACACAATTGGGGCGACCGGTTCTCGGTTTTGACGTCGAATGTCTTTGCATGGATCTATCCGGCCTTGATGTTGGCCATTGTCAGTCAGATCTTTTTGCGCGGCGCGGGCAACAACCAAGCGTGGCTGGATGATCTGCAATGGTGGCTTTATGGCGCGGCGGTGATGATCGGGATCGGTTACGCTGTGACGACCAACAGCCACGTGCGGGTGGACATCTTTTTTGCCAATTTTGATGACCGGCGCAAACATCGGATCGAGATTTTCGGTCTGGTCTGGCTGTTCCTGCCCTTCATTATCCTGGCCTGGGATATGACGTTCCACTATGCCGTTGCATCCGTTCAGGCGAACGAGGGGTCGGACAGTCCCAATGGACTGCACCGGCTCTACCTGCTTAAGGTCTTTTTGAACATCAGTCTGGCCTTTGTCGCGATCTCGATCTGGGCGGCCTATGTGCGGTATCTTTCCCGGCTGACCACGCCGCATCTGTGGAAGCAGTTGCTGTATGCACTGCCCTCGACCATGTTCCTGATCAACTTGAGTATATTCTACGTTCTCTACTGGTACGTCCGCCTGACCGCCCCGCCCGACTTCAACCTGCGTCGTATCACGCGGGAGCCGATTTTCGAGCCGGTCGAGATCATGGGGATCGAGATATTAAAAACCATGTTGATGACATTTGCACTCACCGCCATTGCCATCCTGGCCGCTTACGTGCTGCGCGGCAAAGATCAGCGGAGCGCGTAGGCCATGGAAATTCTGGGTTTTATCGGTCAGTTTCTGACCCTGAACGAGCTGCTTGTCGCGGCGATGTTCCTGCTGTTCATCGTGTTTCTGTTCCGCGGTATCCCGGTGGCCTACGCGCTGGTTGGCGTGTCGCTGATCTTTGTGCTGATCGCTGAGATTTTCGTCGATCCGGCGCGCAGCGCGTTCCGCGATATCATCGAGTATGACAGCACTGGGATCAGCTACAAAAAAATGGGAGTTGTAGGCGGCCGTTTGTTCGGCTCGATTATTAAGAACCCCGTGCTGGTCGCCCTGCCAATGTTCATCTTCATGGGGCTGATGCTGGACCAATCCGGCGTGGCACAGCGGATGATGCACTCGATGCAAAAACTGTTCGGTGGGCTGCGGGGTGGCCTGTCGCTGACGGTACTGCTGATCGGTATCATTCTGGCGGCCTCGACCGGTGTGATCGGCGCCTCGGTGACGTTGCTGGGCGTCATGGCGCTGCCGCAGATGTTGAACCAAAGTTACTCGAAACCGATCGCGACGGGTACGATTGCCAGTGCCGGGACGCTGGGGATCCTGATCCCGCCGTCGATCATGCTGGTGATCATGTCGGATCAGCTGGCGATCAGCCTGGGCGATCTGTTCATGGGCGCGCTGTTTCCGGGCCTGCTGTTGGGTGTGCTCTATATCCTGTTCATCATTGTTTACGGCATGATCAACCCCAAAGCGATGCCGGTGCCCGAAAAACATGGGCAGGTCGGCATGGAGGTTGTGCTGGAGGTGGCCAAGGCGGTGGTGCCGCCAATGTTCCTGATCCTACTGGTTCTGGGCTCGATCTTTGCCGGGATCGCGACACCGACCGAGGCGTCGGGACTGGGCGCGCTGGGCGCGACCATTCTGGCGGCGTTCAACGGCAAGCTGACCTATAAGGTGCTGAAAGAAGTGTCGCGGTCCACGATGAACACCAGCGGTTATATCGTTGGGATTTTTCTGGCGGCCAATTTCTTTGCCTTTATCCTGAGAAACTATGGCGGCGACGAGATCGTCGAGAATATCGTCACAGCTGTCTTCTCGGACCCCAACCATATCATCCTGTTCATTCTGTTCATCATCTTCTGCCTCGGCTTCCTGCTGGATTGGATCGAGATCACGCTGATCATCATGCCGCTGATGCTGCCCATCGTTCTGGGCCTGGGCCTGGATATAAACGGCTTCGATGTGGTGCGCGACCCCGAGGTGGTTTGGTTCGCGATCCTGGTGGCGGTAACCCTGCAGACCTCGTTCCTGACCCCCCCGGTGGGTTTCGCGCTGTTCTATTTGAAAGGGGTGTGTCCGCCATCGGTCAGTCTGGCCCACATTTATCGCGGGATTATCCCCTTCGTGCTGCTGCAACTGGCGGGGCTTTTGATCGTGTTCCAATTGCCCTGGATCGTCACTTGGCTGCCCTCGGTCGCCTATGCCAATTAACGCGCTGGCGCTGCGCCCCGCGCTTGGATAAGAGCGGGGCGGGCAGCAGCAGCTTGGGCGCGATAGCATGACGATTACCCTGCATCTTGGGGCGCATAAAACCGGGTCCACTTTTATTCAGGATGCGT
Organism: uncultured Paracoccaceae bacterium; assembly: GCA_938049225.1. Taxonomy (GTDB): domain Bacteria; phylum Pseudomonadota; class Alphaproteobacteria; order Rhodobacterales; family Rhodobacteraceae; genus Halovulum. The sequence goes on along the minus strand of CALICM010000047.1, from coordinate 15,809 downwards.
TCGCGCAAAACCAAGACGCGCTGGCGGCCGCTGGGCGGCACTACATCCCGCTGGGCCCGTTTCGCGATAGCTTTACGAAACTCAGCTTCAACAGGGATACGGGCAAGCCGGGTGCCGTACAAAGACGTGCGCAAGCAGCGGAATACCTCAAGCAGGAACTGGCAGCGGCCGGGGACCGGCATGTGCTGCTGTCTGAAGAGAACCTGCTAGGGACGCCGGCCGAAATGGTCCGTTTGGGGCAGGGCATGTACCCTCGGTTCGATCAACGGATCGCGTTGATTTCGGAACTGCTGGCCGGACAACGGGCCGAGATTTTTTTGGCCGTGCGCCATCAGGCGGAATTCGCGCGATCGGTCTTTACCGAAAACCTGCGGATCTCGCCAAAGGATTTCACCCCAGTGGAAGCGTTCCGCGAGGCCTGGCTGAACCAGATCCCAAGTTGGGTGCCGTTGATCCAATCCATCCGCGATGCTTTTCCCGGCGCACCGATCACGGTTTGGAACTTCAAACTGTTCCGCCGGGACCCGCAGCTGATCCTGCGCGAGATTGCGGGCTGTGCACCCGAGGGCGGGTTCAAGGTCGAACAGGCCAACCGCCGCCCCGGCCTGTCACAGCGCGCGACCGAGGAGTTGTTGCGCATCGGGGCACTTGAGGGCGGCGAGGCCGTGCGGCGTGTGGCCTATGCGATGAGCGTTGCCTATCCGCTGTCGGCTGAGAATTGGACTTATCGAATGTGGTCCGAGGATGAGGCCGTGCGGTTGCAGGCGGCGTTTACCGCCGACCTGAAGGCGCTGCGAAAGATGGACGGTGTGCGGATGCTGCGCGCCAAGGATGCGGATTAATCCGCCGCCAACCGGTCGATCAGCCGGTTCACAAACGCAGCGCCCGCGTCTAGTTCGGATTTTTCGATGAACTCATCCGCCTGATGCGCCTGTTCGATCGAACCGGGGCCGCAGATGCAGGCGGAATAGCCGCGGTCCTGAAACTGCCCGGCCTCGGTCGCATAGGCGACCACATGCTGGCCATTGTCGCCGGTCAGTGCCCGGGCCAGCGCCTCGGCCGCGCCATCGACCTCTGCCCGGCAACCTGGGACGGTGTTGCGGACGGTGAACGTAATGGCAGCCTCGGGGCGGATCGCTTGCAACCGGGCCTCGACAGCGCGCACTTCAGCGGCGTAGCGCGCAACCCAATCGCCGATCTCTTCGGTGGGAATGGCGCGGATATCCAACGAAAACTGACAATCCCGCGCCGTGATATTGCCCGCCGTGCCCCCTTGAATGGTCCCGACATGCAGGGTGGTATACGGCGGATCATAGGGGCTGGCAGGGTCGGCGGCGGCGGCATTGGCGCGGTTTTGGGCGCCGCACCAGTCAATCAATTCCGCGGCGGCCATCACCGCCGAAACCCCCCGGTCCATCAGACTGGAATGCACCTCGTAGCCGCGCACCTGCGTCATCAGATCCGTGGTCGCTTTGTGCCCGGTGACCACTTTCATCAGCGATGGCTCCCCAATGATCGCAGAGGATGCGGGCGGCAGTGCGGCCCGCATCGCGTCGATCATTGGCGGGGCACCGATACAACCAACCTCCTCGTCATAGCTGAGCGCCAATTGGATCGGGCGTTTCAGATCGGCGGCCAGCATATCGGGCACCGCGGCCAGGCAAACCGCAAGGAAACCCTTCATGTCGCAGGTGCCGCGCCCATAAAGTCGCCCGTCGCGCTCGGTTAGCACATAAGGGTCCGTGCTCCAATCTTGGCCCGCGACAGGGACGACGTCCGTGTGCCCCGACAGGATAACACCGCCTGGCACATTTGGGCCGATCTGCGCGAACAGCGACGCCTTGTCACCCGTCTCGTCTGGCACTTTGGTGGCCGCTATCCCGTGATCGGCCAAATACGCTTCGACAAAGTCGATCAATTGCAGGTTGCTGCGGTGGCTTTCGGTGTCGAATCCCACCAGATGCGCCAGCATTGCCTGCGGGGTATAGCGCTGCGCCATCGCGTGACCTTCCACCGTTGTTAACTTTGTTCACGGGTGCGGCATTTGGGCATTGCCACCTCACAGACATAGTGGCTAGTGTGTTGCAAGCGCAAGCATAAGCGCATCGCTGCTTTGGGAGAAGCGGCGTAATAACAACGGGGACTACTGCATGCCTGATGGGGCCGCGCCCATTCTGGACGTAAACAACCTCAAGACGATCTTCCGCACCCGCGATGGCGAGGTGCACGCTGTCAATTCGGTGAGCTTTGATGTTGGCCCGGGCGAGTTGTTGGGGGTCGTAGGCGAAAGCGGTTCCGGCAAGTCCGTAACCATGATGAGCCTGATGGGCCTGTTGCCCAGCCCGCCCGCCGAGATTGTATCGGGTGAGATCCTGTATCAAGGCAGCGACGTGCGCAAAATGTCCGAGGCACAGCTGCGCGACCTGCGCGGCGGCGATGTCGGCTTTGTGTTTCAAGATCCCATGACCTCGCTGAACCCGGTGTTCACCGTGGGATACCAACTGGTTGAGCCTTTGCAAATCCACATGGGGCTCAGCAAGAAGGCAGCGCGCGCCCGGGCGGCTGAACTGCTGGACCTGGTCGGCATTCCCGATGCGCGCAAGCGGTTGTCGGACTATCCGCACCAGTTTTCCGGCGGCATGCGGCAACGCGTGATGATCGCGATCGCGCTGGCCTGCGACCCAAAGTTGCTGATTGCGGACGAACCCACGACCGCCTTGGACGTGACCATTCAAGCGCAGATCATCGAGTTGGTGCGCGACCTGCGCCAGCAACTGGGCATGGCGATTGTCTGGATCACCCATGACTTGGGCGTAGTGGCCGGGATTGCCGACCGGGTGATGGTGATGTACGGCGGGCAGATCGTCGAGCACGCGCCGGTGGGTGAGTTGTTCGCAAACCCGCAACACCCCTATACCCGCGCGCTGCTGGAAACCGTGCCGCGGGTCGATGGGACCCGCGATGCCAGGCTGCGCTCAATCCAGGGACAACCGCCCAGCCTGGCCGCGCATCCGGCTTCCTGCCCCTTCGCCGCCCGCTGCGGGCATGTCTTCGACCGCTGCCTGGTCGAGAACCCCGAGCGCCGCGATGTGGGCGCCCGGCACGACGTTGCCTGTTTTTGGGATGCGCGAACACGGGAGCCTTACAATGGCTGACGGTGGCGATCCCCGGGTCCTGGTCCGTGTTGACGGGCTAAAGATGCACTTCCCGATTCACGAGGGGCTGCTGCGCCGCCAGGCGGGCAGCGTCAAAGCGGTCGACGACATCAGCTTCGAGATTTTCGAGGGCGAAACACTGGGTCTGGTCGGCGAAAGCGGTTGTGGCAAATCAACCGCCGGGCGCACTATCCTGCGGCTCTATCAGCCGACCGAGGGTGTGATCGAGATCGATGGTCGGGATATCTCAACGCTTGAAGGGACTGCACTGCGCGATCTGCGCCCAACGATGCAGATGATTTTTCAAGACCCGCAGGCCAGCTTGAACCCACGTATGACTGTCGGCTCGATCATTGCCGAACCGCTGTCCGAGCATCACGCGATGAACGCCACCGACCGGCGTAACAAGGTCTATGAACTGCTGGATGCGGTGGGGTTGAACCGCGATTTCGCGAACCGCTATCCGCACGAATTTTCCGGCGGCCAACGGCAAAGGATCGGGATCGCGCGGGCCCTGGCCTTGAACCCGAAGTTCATTGTCTGCGACGAACCGATTGCGGCGCTGGATGTGAGCATTCAGGCGCAAGTTGTTAATTTGCTTGAAGACTTGCAAGAGAAGCTGGGGCTAACTTATCTGTTCATCAGTCACGACCTTTCGATGGTCCGGCATCTCGCGACCCGTGTCGCGGTGATGTATCTGGGCAAGATCGTCGAACTGGCCCCGCGCGACGCGCTCTACAATGATCCCAAGCACCCCTATACCCAAGCGCTGCTGTCCGCCGTGCCCAACCCTGACCCCAAGACCGAGGCGGTGCGTGAACGGATCATCCTGACCGGCGATGTGCCCAGCCCGGCAAATCCACCGCAGGGCTGCAATTTTTGCACCCGCTGCCCCAAGGTGATGGACCGCTGCCGAGTCGAAGAGCCGACCTGGCGGGATCTGGGCCAGGGCCGCTATGCCGCTTGCCATCTGCTGGAAGACGCGTAGCATGATTTTCAGTTTGTGCGCAGCGCGTGGCTGCGTGTCACTTCAGTTAAGCAAGGCAACAGGGAGCCAATAACATGCGACTGACACACCTACTTGGAACCGCCGTCGTTTTGGCGCTGGGCGCATCGGCCGCAATGGCCGAGCGTGGCGCGGACGGCCAACTGAATATCATATATTGGCAAGCGCCATCGACAATGAACCCGTTCCTTTCGGGCGGCACCAAGGAGGTCGAAGCGGCCTCGATGGTGCTTGAGCCACTGGCAAGCTACGACCAAGACGGCAACATCGTGCCGCGTTTGGTCGAGCAGTTGCCAACGGTCGAGAACGGTGGGGTGGCCGCCGATCTGACATCAATCACATGGAAGATCAAACCGGGCATCCTGTGGTCCGACGGCACGCCGTTCACCGCAAACGACGCGGTCTTTACCTGGCAGTATTGCACTCACCCCGAGGGGGGCTGCTCGCAGTCCAGCTATTTCGACGGGGTGACCAGCGTCGAGGCGGTCGATGACCTGACCGTGAAGGTGATTTTCGCCGAGCCCAAGCCCTATCCCTATACGGCGTTTGCGGGCTCCGAAAGCCCCGTGCTGCAAGCCGCTCAGTTTGCCGATTGCTTGGGCGCCAAGGCCCCCGAATGCACCGACGCCAACTTCGGCCCTATCGGCACAGGGCCTTTCGTTGTCACCGACTTCAAGCCCAACGATGTGATCTCGCTCGAGGCGAACCCGAACTACCGCGAGGCAGACAAGCCCGCCTTTGGCTCGGTGCTCTTCAAAGGGGGCGGCGACGCGGCCAGTGCAGCACGATCGGTGCTTGAGACGGGTGAGTTCGATTATGCATGGAACCTGCAGATCGAGCCCGAGATCCTGACCCAGATGGAGGCCGCGGGCAAAGGCTCGGTCGTGGTGTCGTTCCAAACCTCGGTCGAGCGTTTGCACTTGAACCAGACCAACGCCGACAGTGGCCTGTCTGCCGAGGAACGCTCGGTCTATAACGACGGCAACAATCCGCACCCCTTCCTGACCGATCCCGAAGTGGGCAAGGCCTTGTCCATGGCCATCGACCGCGAACTGCTGGTCGAGGTGGGCTATGGCAAGACCGGCCAGGTGACCTGCAACGTGCTGCCCGCACCCGAGCTTTATGCCTCGACCGCGAATGACGGCTGTAAGACGCAGGATCTGGAAGGTGCCAAGGCCGTGCTGGATGCGGCTGGCTGGGTCCCCGGTGGGGACGGTGTGCGCGAAAAAGACGGCGTACGCCTGTCGGTGCTTTACCAAACCTCGACCAACTCGGTCCGTCAGGGCACGCAAGCGCTGATCAAACAGTGGTGGAACGAACTGGGCGTCGAGGTCGAGTTGCGCAACATCGACGCGTCGGTCTTCTTCGGCGGCGATCCGGCCTCCCCGGACACGTTCCAGAAGTTCTATGCCGACATCGAGATGTACACCAACAACTTCTCGGGCGCCGACCCCGAGGCCTATATGGCCAACTGGCGCTGCTCGGAAATCCCGGGCCCCGGCACCCAGTGGCAGGGCTCGAACATCCAGCGCTTCTGCAAGCCCGAGTATGACGCTTTGGTCGATGAAATGGCCAAAACGGCAGATCTGGCCACGCGTGGTGAGTTGGCCAAGGCAATGAACGATATGATCATCCAAGAGTATTCGATCATTCCGCTCATCCACCGCGGTGGTACCTCGGCGCACGCCAATACCCTGGGCGGGGTCAAGATGACCGACTGGGACAGCGAGCTGTGGAACATCGCAGACTGGCACCGGGTCGAGTAACACTTTCGCGTCGCCCCATCCGGGGCGGCGCATCCTCTTGCAGAACCGAGGTCTGAATGTTCACCTATACGCTCCGCCGGCTCGCCTTTGCCGTGCCGACGCTGTTGATCATCAGCTTCATTATTTTCGTTATTCTCGACATGGCGCCGAACGACCCGACCGCCAGCTTGCCGCTGACGATCCCGCCCGAGGTGCGCCAACAAATCCGCGATGCGCTGGGTTTGGACCAGCCGATGCCAATCCGCTATTTCAAATGGTGCGTGCAGTTCTTCTGGAACGAGCCGGTGAATTTGATCGAGCAATGGACCGGCTGGACTATTGGTGATTCAGAAAGCAGGCTGCGTGTTATCAGTTGGCAGACCCGCAGCCCGGTCGTCGACCTGATCGCCGAACGCATGCCACAGACGCTATGGGTCGTGGGCATGTCCTATGTTGTGGGCATCCTGATCGCGATCCCGATCGGCGTGATCTCGGCCTATAAGCAATATTCCTGGTTCGACCAATTCGGCACGCTCTTCTCGATGGCCGGGTTTTCGGTGCCGACCTTCTTCACCGGCCTGCTGTTCATTGTCATCTTCTCGGTCAATCTACAGTGGTTCCCAAGTGTCTATGACACCACGCATCGGGTCACTGATTGGGACAGCTTCTGGTTTCAGGTCCGGCAAATGATCATGCCGGTGATGGTGTTGGCGCTGTTCAACGCCAGCCAGATCAGCCGCTTCATGCGCGCCTCGATGCTGGACAACTTGCAGCAGGACTATGTGCGCACGGCGCGTGCCAAAGGTCTGCGCGAGCGGGCGGTGCTGCTGATCCACGTGCTGCGCAACTCGATGATCCCCGTGGTAACGGTCATCGCGCTGGGTGTGCCGCAGATTTTCGGCGGGGCGATCATCACCGAGCAGATCTTTCGCGTGAACGGACTGGGTCAACTGCTGATCGTCGGCATTCAAAGCGCGGATATTCCCCTGGTGCAGACCCTCACCTTCATCTTTGCGGTGCTCATCGTGCTGTTCAATCTGGTCGCCGATGTGCTTTACGGCATCCTGGACCCGAGGATCCGCTATGACTGACGCCGTCGCCGACACCGCTATTCAGGAAACCCAGCACCGTTCACTGTGGGGCGATGTCTGGGTGCAGTATCGCAGCCACACCGGCGCGATGATCGGCACGGTGATCTTTGTGGCGATTTGTCTGTTGGTGCTGTTAGGTCCGATTTTCTACGACGTCGATCCGAACTTCACCAATGTGCGTGACCGCAATGCGCCTATGAGTTGGGCCTATCCGATGGGCAGCGACAACCTGGGTCGCGACATGTTTGCTGCGATCCTTCATGGCGGGCGGATATCGCTGGCTGTTGGTTTGACCGCGATGTTGCTCAGCCTGTTCGTGGGCACCTTTATCGGTCTGCTGGCCGGGTATTTTAAATGGCTAGATGGGCCGCTGATGCGGCTGACTGACCTGTTTCTTGCGCTGCCGTTACTGCCGTTGCTGCTTGTAGTCGTGATGCTGTTCCGGGATGTTTTACGCCCAATTTTCGGGCCTGAATTGGGGATTTTCCTGCTGATCGTGTTTTTGATCGGCATTACCTCGTGGATGCAAACCGCGCGGATTGTGCGCGGCGACGTTTTGGCGCTGAAGGAACGCGAGTTCGTCCTGGCTGCGCGCTCAATCGGCACGCCGCCTCGGCGGATTATCATGCGTCACCTGATGCCCAATATTTTGTCGCCGATCATGGTCTCGGCCACCCTGGGCGTTGCCAACGCCATCATCACCGAAAGTGCACTGAGCTTTCTTGGCCTGGGTTTCCCGTCCGACGTGCCGACCTGGGGTCGGTTACTGTTCGACGGCAAGGATTTCCTGACGCTGACGCCCGCGCGGGTGATTTGGCCGGGGTTGATGATTTCGCTGACCGTTTTGTCGGTGAACTTCATGGGTGATGGGCTGCGGGATGCACTGGACCCGCGCATCCGCGGGCGGTGAGGGCGGATGCCTCCGGCGGGGATATGTGGGGACAGGAGATGAGGGCTGCTTTTGTTACTTGAACCGCGCCATGACCAGTGGGGTGAAGTACATTGGGAACTGGTATAGCGCTACGAAGAGGGCGAAGGTCGGCTCGAAGGGTAGGGCGGCCAGGTAAATGGCGATGGTTCGGTTGCCCATCACGATCCCAGCGGCGCCATTGTCAGGCGCTGCCAGACGCGTTGCTAAGCTGACACGGGTCAAAAGGTTCGCGCCCAGGTTAAAGACACAGGCCAAGGCTAGGATCAGCGCGGCGCGCAGCGGGTTCTCAAGGATCAGCGCGCCGACCCGGTCGAAGAGCGGGATGATGAACAGCAGCATACCGCAGGCGGCGATCCCGTCGAAAATGGGCCCATGGCGGGCGATCCGCGCGGCGCCTATGCCATGCCGCAGTACCAGGCCCAGCAAAAGCCCGCCAAAGATCATGCCCGACAGATTGCGTGCCAGGATCAGCGGGTTCAGCGCCAGCGTGGTTTCGGGAAGTGCCAGCTGTGCCGCCAGCGGCCCCAAGATCGGGGTTAGCAGGGTGGCGGCCACGGTGATCTCAAGCGCCAGACGCGCATTATAGCCCAGCATGAAACACAGACCGGCGGCCGAAGCGATGGGCGGGGCCGCGCCCAGATAGACCAGGCTGGCCGCCACCTCGGGCGAGATCCAGCGCCCCAGCCAGCCGTAAACCACCGCTGTCACCGGGATCAACAGGACCGAGATCGCCAACAATTGTGCCAGCCGCACCGGCCGCAGCGCCGCGCGCAGCGTCGCGCCAAGATCGATCCGCGCCATCGACAGGGCCAGCACCATGGCAACCAGGCCGGGCAGGATCGGCCGCAAGCTGGCCGACAGCGAGGGCAGGAACAGAGCGGCGATCGAGCCGAGCGCCAGGATCCACCGCGCCTGTCGCCCCAGCGCGGTCAGCAGGCGGATCAGGACAGCATCCAAAGCGTCGTCCCACCTGGCCCACCGGGATTGCGGGTGTGGCGATAGTGGTCCAGCATCCGCCGGGCATAGGCGCTGGGGTCCAATGCGCCGACATGCGCATCCGCGCTGGCCAAGGCTGCCTCCGCCGCTACCGCGTCGCCCTGCAGATCCACCAAAAAGGCCCGGATGACCGCGAATTGGATGAGATTCCACGGACGCGGGTCACCCCCATCCCCAGGCACTGGCTCCAACGCTGCCTGGGCTCGCTCTGCAGCGCCTTGCGTGCAACAGGACTGGGCCAGCGCCCGGCGGGCGATGAAACTGTCCGGATGCTCGGCACCCTTGATCTTCTCGCTAAGCAGCAGGAGGTCGCGGAATGCCGCTTCGGCTTCGCCGGCGCGGCCCTGCCGAAAGATGGTGTAGGCGAGATTGTGGGCGTTATTCAGGCAGCAGTCGCTTTCAACACCTTCGGCATTCTCCAAAAGCGGCTTAGTCGTCCGCCGGATGTGTTCCTCGATTGCATATTTGCCCTCTATGTGGCGCATTTGCGCAACGCTAACCATGGTTTTCGGATCAACACCGGCGTCCTTTAGGGCTTCGGCGGCTGCGATCCCAGCGGCCGTTGGTCCATCAATCTGTGCAGGTGTTTGACGCAGCGCGGGATCAGCGGCTTGATCAAAAGGTCGATCAGTTGGTGTCACGGTTCGTTCTGTAATCCCCAGGTGTTTCTCAAGGAATCCGCAAATCACATCAAAGTCGCGTTCGTATGTTGAATGACCAACGGAGACAGCGTTCTTGGCAGAAAGGGCTTTGAGGGGTTCCGGCAGAGCCTCGGCTGCGGGCATCGGCGCACCATCGACCAGTATGGGGATCAGGCGAATATCGCGTTCCAGACTGCGGGTGATTTCAAGGCGGACGAAGTCGTTCGGGTTGTCCAGCCGACGACGGCCGTGATTATCAGATACGCCCAGCCAGCTGGGGCCAATGATCGCAAGCATGACAGAACATTGGTCCACATTACGATTGATCGCGGTGGGAAAGTCCTCGCCTGGTTCGATCCCGGTCAGGTCCATAAAGACATTAAGACCGGGAAAGGTCTTTGTGATTTGGTGCCTAAGCGCGACGGCTGCCCAATTCGAGTCGATCCGGCGGTAGGAAATAAACAGGCTTGGAGGCTGAACCATCATTGCTTCTTAAATGCGGCGACCAAAGTTGGGCCGTGTCAGCATGGCGGACCTTTAAAGGTTGTCAATCCAAGAACCGACTGCCCAAGGTCACCCCCCCGTATGGCTCATATGCCTGGTCATTGTGCCGGTGACGTTCTGGCGGGAGTAATCAAAGTCGTGGCCCTTGGGTTTGCGGGCGATGGCGGTGTGGATGGCTTTGTCCAGGGCGGCGGGCGTGCCCTCGCGCAGGACTTTGCGCAGGTCGGCCTCGTCCTCTTGGCCCAGGCACATGAACAACTGGCCGGTGCAGGTCAGGCGGACGCGGTTGCAGCTTTCGCAGAAGTTGTGCGACAGCGGCGTGATGAAGCCGATCTTTTGGCCCGTCTCCTCGACCCTGACATAACGCGCGGGGCCGCCGGTGTTGAGCGGGATATCCGTCAGGGTCCAGTTGGCGGCCAGATGGGCGCGGACGTCCTTGAGGTCCCAAAACTGGTCCAAGCGCAGGCCGTCGCCCATATCCTCGCCCATCGGCATGACCTCGATAAAGGTCAGATCAAACCCGCGCGCGCCGCACCATTCGACCATCTTATAGGCTTCGTCGTCGTTCGTGCCCTTCAGCGCGACCGCGTTGATCTTGATCCGGATCCCGGCCTCCTGCGCGGCATCGACGCCGTCCATGACTTGCGCAAAGCGGCCCCAGCGCGTGATGTCCTTGAACTTTTGCTCGTCCAGCGTGTCGAGCGAGACATTGATCCGCTTGACCCCGCAATCGGCCAGCGGCTGGGCAAAGCGGCGCAGTTGCGAGCCGTTGGAGGTTAGCGTCAGCTCGTCCAACGCGCCGCTGGCCAGATGCCGCGACATCGCCTCAAAATAGGTCATGATGCCTTTGCGCACCAGGGGCTCGCCGCCGGTGATCCGCAGCTTGCGGATGCCCAGTTCGACAAAGCGGGTGCACAGGCGGTCCAGTTCCTCAAGGCTCAGCAACTCGGCCTTAGGCAGAAAGGTCATGTTCTCGGACATGCAATAAACGCAGCGAAAATCGCAGCGATCCGTGACCGACACCCGCAAATAGGTGATGGCGCGTGCGAACGGGTCGATCAGCTGTGGCATGTCGGTCATGGTGCTCTCCCTCAGGTGAGTAGCCTAGCCGTGCTGCCCTGTGGCTGCAAGCGATAGACCAAGGCTTTCCCTCAAGATAGGGTGACCCAAAAACAGGGGCAAGCATGCTGGCCGAGCGGACGATCCAGAACACGGAAAATTGGAAAACCATGCGCGAGGCGTTTCGCTGGCCCGATCTTGCGCGGTTCAATATCGCCGAGGTGGCTTGTGCCCGCTGGGCCCGCAGCCAGCCGGACCGCCGGGCGTTGACCTTGCTGCGCACCGATGGCGAGGTGCGGCACTACACTTATGCCGAGTTGGACCGTGCCGCGAACCGCTTTGCCAATGTGTTACGCGCCCATGGGGTGGCACGTGGCGACCGGGTGGCGGTGCTGTTGCCGCAGACGCCCGAGACCGTGCTGACGCATTTGGCCAGCTACAAGCTGGGGGCCATAGTGGTGCCGCTGTTCACGCTGTTCGGCGAGGACGGGCTTGAGTTCCGCCTGTTCGACAGTGGTGCGCGGGCTTTGGTGACGGATCGTGCCAACCTGCCAAAAATCGTTAATATTCGCGACCGACTGCCCGCTTTGACGGATGTCTTCACCGTGGATGGCACCGAAAGCGGAACGCATGCCTTTTGGCAGGAGTTGGGGCGCGCTGCGGATGCTTGTGAGATCGTAGACACTGGGCCGGATGACCCGGCGTTTCTGTCCTATACCTCGGGCACAACCGGTCCGCCAAAGGGGGCTCTACACGGCCATCGGGTGTTGTTGGGGCATTTGCCGGGGGTGGAGTTGCACCACAATCGGCTGCCGCAAAAGGGCGATTGTCTATGGACCCCCGCCGACTGGGCCTGGATGGGCGGGCTGGCGAATGTGATGCTGCCCGCGCTGACCCTGGGCGTGCCGCTGGTCGCGCACCGTATGGCCAAGTTCGATCCTGAGCATGCGTTTCATCTGATGGATCGGCTTGAGGTGCGGAATGTCTTCCTGCCGCCCACGGCATTGAAGCTGATGCGCGCGGCGGGCGTGCCAAAGGTGCCGCAGCTGCGCTCGGTCGCCTCGGGGGGGGAGGCGCTGGGGGCCGAGATGCTAGAGTGGGGTAGGGCAACCTTTGGCACTCAGATCAACGAGTTCTACGGGCAGACCGAGTGCAACCTGGTCCTGAGCAACTGCGCCGAGATCATGCCTGCCAAACCGGGCTCGATGGGCAAACCGGTACCGGGGCACGACGTCGCGGTGCTGGGCGCGGACGGTACGGCACTGCCAGCCGGGGAGGTCGGTGAGATTGCCATCAAACGCCCCGACCCAGGCATGTTCTTGGAATATTGGGGCCGCCCCGACAAAACGGCCGAGAAGTTCATTGGCAATTGGATGCTGACCGGCGATACCGGGCATGTGGATGAAGATGGTTACTTTCACTTCTCGGCACGCACGGATGATGTGATCACATCCTCGGGCTATCGCATCGGCCCTACCGAGATCGAGGATTGTCTGACCGGCCACCCAGATGTGCTGATGGCCGCCGTCATTGGCGTCCCCGATCCGATCCGGACCGAAGCTGTCAAAGCCTTTGTGGTTTTGCGGCATGGGATCGGCCGCGAGATACTCGACCAAACCCTGATCCAACGCGTCCGCGATCGGATCAGCCCTCATGTTGCCCCGCGCGAGGTCACTTTTGTCGATGACCTGCCCATGACCGCCACAGGTAAAATCATGCGCCGCGCCTTGAAGACATCACTGGAGTAAACCATGGAACCTGTTGTTCTTTTTGCCTTGATCGGCGTGCTTGGAATTGGCGCGCAATGGCTGGCTTGGCGCCTGCAAATGCCCGCCATTGTGCTGATGCTGGGCGCGGGTCTGCTGGCGGGGCCCGTCACCGGCCTGTTGGATCCGGCTGAGGGGTTCGGCGATCTGCTGCGCCCCATCGTGGCCGTCGCGGTGGCGGTGATCCTATTCGAAGGCGGTCTGACTCTGAACATTGCGGAACTGCGCGAAGCGCGCCCCGCCGTGCGTCGTCTGGTCTTTCTGGGCGCACCTCTGGGCTGGCTTCTATCGGCGCTCGCGATCCACTATGGCGCGGGGCTTAGCTGGCAATCCTCGGCTGTGTTCGGGGGCATCTTGGTTGTGACCGGTCCAACTGTGATCACACCCCTCCTGCGCCAGGCCCGCCTCAAAAGCCGCCCCGCGTCGGTTTTGCGGTGGGAGGCGATCGTGAATGACCCCGTCGGGGCGCTGTGTGCGGTTCTGGCGTTCGAGGTCGTCGCGGCCCTATCGGGCGCCTCGACCCTGGCCAAGGCAGCCGAGCATTTCGCGCTTGGCCTGGCCGTTGCGGGCGTCGCGGGCTATGCCGCCGGGCGCGGGATCGCCTGGGCCTTCCGCCGGGGCGAGGTGCCCGAGTATATGAAAGTCCCCGTCCTGTTTGGCGCGGTTCTGGCCGTTTACGCCTCGACCGACAGCCTGCTGCACGAAAGCGGCCTGCTGGCGGTCACTGTAATGGGCGTGGTGCTAGCCAACGCGCATCTGCCGTCGTTCGATGAGTTGCGCCGCTTCAAAGAGCACGTCACCGTCATCTTGGTATCGGGCGTTTTCATCCTCCTCGCGGCCTCGTTGAATGTCGAGGTTCTGGGCCAACTCGATTGGCGCGCAGGTCTGTTCATTGCCCTGATCGTCTTGGTCGCGCGCCCCGTCACGGTTGCTCTGGCCCTGGCGGGCACTGGGCTGAGTTGGCAAGAAAAGACCATCGTCGCCTGGATCGCCCCGCGCGGGATCGTCGCGGTGGCGGTCGCCGGTCTGTTTGGCCAGCGGTTGGTGGAAAAGGGGATTGAGGATGGCGCGCTGCTGACGCCGCTGGCCTTTGCCTTGGTGGCGGCCACAGTGGTGCTGTCGGGGTTCACGATCCGGCCCGTTGCGCGGGCGCTGGGGCTGGTTTCGACCGATGTGCCAGGGGTGTTGATCGTGGGTGCCAGCGCTTGGTCGGTCTCGATGGCGCAGGCGCTGCACGGGGCAGGGGTCCCGGTGTTGGTCGCAGATCGAAACTGGCACCGGCTGCGCCCCGCGCGCGAGGCTGAGCTGCCCGTTTTCCATGGCGAGATCCTGTCTGAAGCGGCCGAGCATCATTTGGATCTGAACGCTTATGAAACCTTGATCGCGGCGAGCGATAATGACGCTTACAACACATTGGTATGTACGGATTTCGCGCCTGAGTTTGGCCGAACCAACGTGTTCCAAGTAGGCCGCGAGACGGATGGCGGCAGTCAACGCGACTTGCCCGCGACCCTGGGCGGCAGACCGTTCGCCGAAGGTGTGCGCTATGTCGAGTTGGCAGCGCGCCGAACCAAGGGCGAAGGCTTTGTGCTGCGGCCCGTGAACGTGGATTGGGCGACGTGGCGCGCGGATCACGCAGGCGATGTGCCCGTGGCGGTGCTGCGCAAGAACACCATCAGCATGATCGGGACCGCCACACCCAGCGTCGGTCCCGAGGATCGGGTCCTGACACTCGGTGCGGTCGAGGGTCAGGTTGACCGCTAGTGGATTGAATCCAACATTTGGAACCCACGGTTTCTGGCGGCGATGATGTCGTCTGGATCGGCGCTCCAGACGAATGGTTTGGCTTCGGTTGAGTTGTGTTCGGCGATGAAGCGGTTGATAGCAGCCTGCAGATCGACGACCGAATGGAAGACGCCGTGCTTGAGCCTGCGCCGGGTCAGTTTGGCAAAAAACCCCTCTACCGCGTTCAGCCATGATGACGACGTCGGGATGAAATGGAAGGTCCAGCGCGGGTGGCGCGCCAGCCAGGCCCGCACCTTTGCATGTTTGTGGGTGCAGTAGTTGTCGAGGATGCCGTGGACGGATTTGCCCTCGGGGACATCCCGTTCGATCTGGTTGAGGAAGCGGATGAACTCCTGATGCCGGTGGCGCTGCATGTTCTGCCCAATGACCGATCCGTCCAGCACGTTGAGCGCGGCAAAGAGCGTCGTCGTGCCGTTGCGTTTGTAATCGTGGGTCATGGTGGGCCCGCGCCCCTTCTTCAGCGGCAGGCCGGGTTGGGTGCGGTCAAGCGCCTGTATTTGCGACTTTTCATCCACCGACAGCACAACCGCATGGGCGGGCGGCGCAACGTAGAGCCCGACGACATCGTGCAGTTTCTCGGCGAAGGCCCGGTCGTTCGACAGCTTGAACTGACGCCAGCGATGCGGGCTCAGCCCATGCGCCTTCCAGATCTCCCGTACCGTCGAGGCGGCGAGCCCGACCGCCTTGCCCATCGCCCGGATCGTCCAGTGCGTCGCCTCATGCGGCGGCGCGTCCTGGGTCAAGCGGATCACCTCGGCCACTTTCTCGTCCGGCGTCCTGGGTGTTCCCGGCGGGCGCGTCTTCTCCCGCAGAAGACCATCGACGCCCTCGGCCATGAACCGTTCCTGCCAGCGCCAGACGCAGGTCTTGGACTTGCCCGTCGTGACCATGATCGATGTCGTTCCGGCGCCATCGGCGCTCAGAAGCACGATACGGCAGCGCCAGACATGCTTCTGCGGCGAAGAAGGGTGCGAAATGACCGCCTCAAGCCGGGATCGATCCTCGCTTGAGACCGTGAAGGATATTCCTGTACGCATCAGCATGACGCGCACAGCCAACGACAGAACGGAACCCCAATTCGGACTCCTTCGTCGCGTTCAATCCACTAG
>CALICM010000046.1 GCA_938049225.1 uncultured Paracoccaceae bacterium | reverse complement strand
AGCGCTTCTCATCCTCCGACCAGAACCGCTTCTTCTGACCCTTCTTCCCAGCCATAAAACGCCTCAAGATGTCCATTATCGAAAATGGACATTATCAGTCTCCCTAAAGCGGCGTCAGAGCGGGCACACCAAACGGGTACGTCATAGGCGGCATCCATGATGACATGCTGCGCCGCCGTCAGACCTTCGATCAGGCCACGCGCCTGCGGGCGTTTCAGGGGCTTTCGCGGCCCCACTGGGGCCACGGTCCCCTTTCACCCCCACTGGCCCGGTGTGATGACAGTTCGGATCGGCAGGCCAAGGGCATCAACAGCGGCATGGATCTTCGTCCCCTCTCATCGAAACTGCGTTTCGACTGTCAGGCAATGGTCAGGCCACCTTTGGAACGACCGATCGCGGCAGCTTCAAGCCCCCCACTGCCCGGCAGGCGATTGCTTGCAATCGCTGAGAGGGATTTTGAGAGGTCGCGTCGGCGTGGGTCTTGCAGATCGTCGCATCGACAAGAACGCATTCAAAATCGGGCTCTGGGCTTAACGCTTTGAAAAGACTCTCCCACACACCGGCAACCGTCCAGCGCCTGAAGCGGGAATGCACTGTGCGCCAGTTGCCGAGTTCGGGCGGCAGGTCGCGCCACGGCGTGGCGCCCCGCGCAAGCCAAAGAATGGCATCGATGAACAACCGATTGTCCTCACCAGCCCGTCCCCGATCACCCGCTTTGCCCGGAACCAAGGGTTCAATGATCGCCCATTGCCTGTCTGTCAAAGTCCGTCTGCTCAAGATCACCTCCCGTTTTGATCTTGAATCAAACGCAAGCTGATTTGGGAAACCCCTAAATGCAGGCGCCTAAACCATCAAACCAGGCCGATGGTCCGCAGATACATCGCACCCAGCATACCCGCCAGAGCCAGGCCGGACATGATCATGAACGGCAGTGCGTTCTTCTTATAGCCGTTCGCCTCGGCCAAGCCCTGCGAGATGAACCACAAGAAAGGCACCAAGCTGATCCAATAAGGCGGCAACGCCACCCAGTCTTCCCGCAAAACAGGGAAGATCGGCTCAAGCCACGACATGCACGCAGCCACTATAGCCATCGCCAGACCAAAAGGAGCCGCAACCAACGCACCCCAAAAGATCCCAGCCCGGTTGTCGCGCCAAGATCCGGTGCTGCCCACGCCCCGCGCAACCGCCGTGACCACGGCCGAAAAACCGTACATCGCCGCCGTGCGCAGCATCAGCGCCCCGATCAGCAAAAAGCCAATTTCGAGAGGGACCTGTTCTTTCACGCCGGACACGGGTGAGACGACCGTTTTCAACGACCAAGATAGGAAAAAGACGATGTCCGACATCAGCACATAGAACAAAAGGCGATGCTCAGAAGGTTTTTCATCGATCAAACGTCGGGTCGAAGCGCGCATGTCGCGCCAGGCGTCAATTACCCGCTCGCCCAGGCTGCCACGTGCTTCGCCCAGTTTTCCAGCGGGCGTGTAAAGTCCGGCAGAGGCAGTTGTCTGTTCGCTCATAGTCCCAGCTCCGACCACGCTTGAGGGCCCGCGCACGAAGAATGCACCTGCAGGGCCTATTAGGTACCAGTTAAGCGTATGACCGAGAAACACGTCATCAATAGGGCGAGCCGTGCCCCATTATAGTCTATTTCGCTAAAGAAATGCAGAGAAAAATACTAAAATGCCACAGATTACCAGGATCAGTGCGAATACCCGCCCTGCCCGTATGAACCCCTCGGCTTCGGCCAGATGCTGCGACCAGATCCAGAAGAAACTCAACGACAGAACGACCGATGTACCTGCCGACAGCGCCCCGAGCGCGGTCCCAGGCCAAAGGGCGGCGACCCCGCTGACCATGCCGCTTAGCAACACCAGGGGCAGCGCAACAATGACCGCCCAAATGAGGGCGGCGCGCGCGGACCAAAAAGTCCCCGAACCGCCGAACATCCGGGCCACAAGGTGGGACAGCGCCGCCACGGTGAACAGCATCAGCGGCGTCATGAACAACGCCGCGAACAGCCGCACCGACAACACTGCCGTCAACGGATCCTCAGCCTCAAGCGTCCGGGCCTGCACCACTGCATTTGGCAGGCCCGCGATAAAACCGATCACCGCCGCCAGAAGCGCCAGCACCAAAAGCTGTGAGTCGCGGGGGTTTTGCGCCAAAAAAGCGGCCATGCCCCCGCGCAAATCGCGATAACTGAGCAGGATCGACCCGACAAGGCCGGGCCGCCGCATCTTATCCATGCGTCACGCAGATTGGCGGCGCGCCAGCCACTCTTGCAAGCGCCCCCTCAGGGCATCGGCCAGAACATCCTCCTCGACCTCCTGAATGGCTTCGTCCAGGAAGGCCAGCACCAGCATGTTTTGCGCCTCATGCGCGGGCACCCCGCGCGAGGTCAGATAGAACAACGCTTCGGGATCAACTGCGCCGACTGTCGAGCCATGCGAACAGGCCACATCGTCGGCGTAGATCTCAAGCTCAGGCTTGGCCAGGAACTGGCTGTCGTCGTCCAGCAAAAGCCCCTGGCTGATCTGATAACCATCGGTTTTTTGGGCGCCTGCTTTCACCAGGATCTTACCTTGAAACACGCCGACCGCCCCGTTGCGCAGCACTTTCTTGAATACCTGACGGCTTTCGCAATTCACCGCATCATGGGTCACAAAGACCGTATCATCATGCTGAAACACGCCGTCCCCGGCACAAGCGCCCGCCACGGTGGCATGTGCGTCGTCGCCGGTGAATTCGATCACCGCCTCATTGCGGGTCAGCACGCCATTCACTGTCAGTGTAAACGACTTAAAAACCGAACGCGCCGAAAGCCGCGCGAACATATGCGTCACGGCCCGCCGTTCGTGATCGCGCCCCTGCGCGCGCACGTGGTGAAAAGCCGCGTCCTGGGCGATATCCACCTCGAGGCATTTGTTGAATCGCGCCGCCGCCGGGCCATTCTCGAGCAGGGTCAGATCGGCACCCGGCTCAAGCTTGATCACATGGTGGATGACCGCGTCCGAATTTGTGTCGTGATGCAGATAGGTCAGCGCCAACGGGCGGCTGACCTTGCCCGTCACGCGGATTGCCAGCCCCGCCCCCGCCACCGCTGTATTCAACGCCGCCAAAGGGCGGGCCACGGGGGTCTGTCCGCGCGCCTCAAGCACGCCATAGACCTCGCGCGCCCAATGAATATCGGTCGCCAAGGCTTGTGACAGCGGCTCGATCGTCAGCCCCTCGCCCGTCAGATCATCAGACAAATCGGCGTCCATGCGCCCGTCGACAAAAACCACCCTCAGCCGGTCCACAGCACCGAAAATGGGCTCTTCGTCCACCGCCAGCACAGCCGCTTCGGGCGCATCGGCCGCTGTCAAACTGGCTGGATCGGTGTAGCGCCAATATTCGTCCCGCCGCACCGGCGCGCCCATCACGCGCAGCCGCGCAGCCGCCTCGGCCCGTGCCTCGGACGCCCAACCAGCGCCTTTGGTCGGTACGGCATGGCGCGCCAGCAACACGTCGGTCAGATCCGCCTTAACTTGCGCCAGCGCCATCAGGCAACCTCCGCCAGGATGTCGGCATAGCCGTTCTTCTCAACCTCGAGGGCCAGGTCCGGTCCGCCAGATTTCACGATCCGGCCATCGGCCATGATATGCACAATGTCTGGTGCGATGTGATCCAACAGGCGTTGATAATGGGTGATCACCAGGAACGACCGGCCCGCATCGCGCAGCGCGTTTACCCCTTGCGCGACCAATTTCATCGCATCGACATCCAGGCCCGAGTCCGTCTCGTCCATGATACACATCTTTGGCTCAAGCACCGCCATTTGCAGGATCTCGTTGCGCTTTTTCTCGCCGCCCGAAAAACCCACATTCACCGGGCGTTTCAGCATGTCGTTGCTGATCTGCAGATCCGCAGCCTTGGCGCGCACCAGTTTGAGAAACTCGGCTGAGTTCATCTCGGCCTCGCCCCGCGCCTTGCGCTGTCCGTTTAGGGCAGTCCGGAGGAAGGTCATATTGCCGACCCCTGGGATTTCGACCGGATACTGAAACGCCAAGAACAGCCCGGCCGCCGCGCGCTCTTCAGGCTCCATGTCCAGAATGTCGGCCCCTTCCAATTGGGCGCCGCCTTGTGTCACCTCGTAGCCATCCTTGCCGGACAACACATAGGACAGGGTCGATTTGCCCGACCCGTTTGGCCCCATGATCGCATGCACCTGCCCAGCCCCGACGCTTAGGTCGACACCTTTGAGGATCTGCTTGTCCTCTTCTTCAAGTTTTACATGCAGGTTCTTGATTTCCAGCACTTTGTTCAGCCTCCATTTCCAATTTGCGGCGTTCCCCGCGATTGTCCCTGTCCCACCAAGCGCGGCGCAACCCCAGGCCCCGGAACCATTTCCTCGGTCCAGGCGCGGATCCGTCGCAAGCGGTGGTCATCCTCAACACATGAGGTCAGATTGCTCTGCAACAAGGGGTGCCGAAAAGTAATCTCGGGCAGCGCCGCAATAACATGGTTACCAAACGGGATCCAAAGAAAAGCGCCTCTGCGTCGTCCTGCCGTAGCAAGACTTTGCGGAAATGCTTCCTGCCAAAGCTACGAGGCAAAACCCAGCGGTGCGCTATCGAACCAGATCCCCACCTTAAGGTTGTTCAAACAGCCTGTTTGGCGGATCTCGGCACGTCTATTCCGTCGCCACGGTTTCTTGGGCGACAGCGGTCTCCGAGGTTTGCGGGGGCGCAACCGTCGCGACCGGCATCGCCTCCTCGGTCACGTTGCGCAGTTGACTAAACGTCGGGTTGGTCGAAACGATCCGTGTCAACTCGCCCCGTAGCGCGGGAAACGACGTCTCAACCTGCGGCACGGCGGCCATGATGTGATTTCCAAAGGGCACCCATAGAAACGCCCCAATAACAGCGGCATAGACCACACCGTTCAAGATGAAACGCCGCAAGATCAACAGCAGCAAAACACCCAATACCAGAGCGACCCAAGGCGCGAAGATCTGGTAGTCTTCGGGTAGGTTCGCGACGACCCGCGCATCGAACAGCGCCCGCGCCTGATCCAAAAGCCCAGGGGTGCTAATGACATAGGCGGCGACGCCAAGTCCCAGTAAAACCCCCAGAACCGTCCGGAAAAGATGGCTCATAAAACCCCGGCGTGGGCCATGGCCAGAGACATATTCTGGCTCGATCATTGCGGTTTCGCGTCTCATTGTGCGTGCCATAGTACTCCCTCTCCGCTATTTCGGCTCACCCCGAACCTCGTCCAACGCGGGCACCCGGTCAAAACGGTGCTTCGCGTCAGGCTCGTCATAACGATACCACCGAAACAGTTTTGCAATCCAGTTGTGTAAGTAATGAAAGAGTGTAGAAAACACCGCCGTTTTGATCAATGCCTCAATTAATGCGCCCAAAGTTGTGACATTTGGACCTTCCAGCCAAAGACTAGAGAAGAAATTCAAAATAAAGAATATAAACCCTGCAATGATCGAAGCCCCAAGGAACGGCATTACACTGGCTCCACAGTTACGGATGTGCCCGAGGCCGAGACCATCAGCATCGAATTGCCCACCACTTCATAATCCAGATCGATCCCGACCACCGCGTTGCCACCTGCAGCCGTGGCGCGCTCGGCCAATTCGCGCATCGCGGTGTCGCGTGCTTCCGCCAAGCTCGCCTCGTAAGACGAGGATCGCCCACCAATGATGTCGGTGATGCCCGCGAACAGATCCCGCACCACATTGGCCCCCAAAATCGCCTCACCCACGGTCACCCCATGATAGGCGGTGATCCGATGCCCCTCGATCGAGGGGGTCGTTGTCATTATCATTCTGGCGCTGCCTTTCCGCGTATGCTCGTTGAGTCTTTGCTAAGGTTTAAGTGGGTTCGCTTTGCCTAAACTCCAGCCTCCGGCACAAGGATACCCTGAATTCCCATGATCTGTTCCAGAAAGGCCGCGAAACCGGGCCGGGTTGCGATCAACAACCCCGCAACGATAACACCGATGAGAGCGGCCATAAACTGCAAACGCCAGCGGCGAAGCAGTGATGAACAGATGAGCATGAGGACTGAGACGACGAGACTGAATATCTCCCAATGAATCTGTCGCTTAATTCGTCTTTGGCGGTAAGTATCATCACCAAGCGGAACCTCTGTAATCACATACAGGTGCACCAAAAGCGGAACGATAAGAAGCAGCCCAACGGCAAAGGAAAGACCAAACACCACCGCGCGTCTACTCAATGTTCCAGGGCCGAAGCGGCCCAGGGTGATCGCCTGCTCCAAGTGTTCTGCCTTGACCGCATGGCGTTTGGCTCGAGCGGCAGCGTGTTTGGCACGCAGCCCTTTGAGGCGGTTACGGAATTTCACCCGTGAGGCGTTCATGTTGAGAGCACGGATCCCTTCAGTTACAGGGTTGTCGGTTAAGGTGAGTTTCATCGCCGCTAGGCGTTACAAAGGAACGGTGCATGGGCGAAACGCCCCTATCGCGACAAAACGCACTAGACATTGGTCACTCCAACTCACCATCCCAATAATCCAACCCATCTTCGGCCCGGCCGATCACGCGCAAATGCGCCGACATGAAGTCTTTGCCGGGCCAAACTGCCATCGCCGCGTATTTTCCGCTGTCCGGATACTCCACCACCTCAGGGTCCCGCATGGTCGAGATGCCAAGGTACTTCAACACGCCCGTTCCACTGTTGATCAATTGATGCGCCGTCTCCGGCCCGCCCCTGGGCGCACCGCAAACATCGCCAGCCTTAACCGGGTATTCGTCCTTGCCCAGGCGATAGGTCCCCTCGCCTTCCAGGATCACAAACATCTCGTCATTGCCCAGGTGGTTGTGAAATGGAAACGCCCGCTTGCCGGGCTCGACCGTGACATGCATGCATCCCAACCGCTTCAGGCCGATGGCCTTGCCGATCGGCGCAACGGTGGCCCCAAAAACGTCGGAGCCTTGCTCAGGCGCCATAGGGAAGCCTTGTGCGTCTGCGGTATTCATAACTGGATTGGCCATTGTCTACTCCCTCAGCAAAATACCGGTGCGCCCGGTTCACTGCCCTTCACTAACAGCTGACACGGGTCGGAAAATAGACATCGTGTACTGTCAGCACGCAGTTGAGCGGTGTCATCCCGCCTCGCTGTATAAGTGGGTTTACATCAAAGGTCAGCCCAAAGCTCAGAATTAGTCCTGTCAAGGTGTTTTCACAGTCATAACCTATCCGGCGACGCCTAGGCTGCCGCCATTCCCAGCGCAATGCTGGACACCGCCATTCCCAGCGCAAACACACCAATCCGGTACCAATTCGCAGCACTTGGACGCCCAAAAATCAGCCGAACAAGCGCAATGAGTACCGACAAGCCCATCAAACCCACGGAGATCAGCAGGAACGCAGCCATCCCAGAAAGCATATCGTCGGCCGCTCCACCCGGCAGCGCCTTCGCATCCGCGACGATCGTGTCGTAGTTTGCATTTAAGAAGGCCAAGCACGTCCCAAATGCAAATCCCCAAAGTCCGTAGAAAATGAACGCGATCGGCCCAATCGCGCGCTTGGGGCCCTGTTGTCGGGCCGTCGTCTTTTGTGCTGACTGCGCCTGGGCCGATAACCGCCCGATGCGACCCTGAAAATCCTCTCGTGACATTCGGTTATGTCCTTCTTTAATAAAACGTCGGGCTGAACTTCGAGCGATATCCTTAAACGGTTCAGCGGATCAGGACTTTTTCCACCGATCCAAAGCGCCACTGGCCCGCGCCTCTTCAAATTGTGCTTTTCCAACATCCGCAAACCGATCAAAATCGCCTCGGGGCCGAGCATCTATGATTTATCTATCCGCCTCAATCGCTTGAGCCTCCCGCATTTCATTCGCTTTACGTTGGCGCAAGCGGCCTCCGACACTGCCGATCAACCATCTCACGGTAAAGCCCAGCGTCGCCGCAATCTAAAAACCTACAAAGAACACGCCAAAAAGCACCCAGAACGGCATAAAAACTATGGCCACAAGAATAAACGTGAGGATCACGACCACCAAGGCAATCGCAAACCCCTCGCGCAGGCCATCATGGTGCATGGGGGCGTCGATATTTGTCAGCCTGGATTGGCCAAGCTGCGTCTCATCATCGGGGAGCATTACCCAACTGAGCCCTCGAGCGAGATCGCCACCAGCTTCTGCGCTTCCATCGCGAACTCCATCGGCAGCGCTTGCAGTACCTCTTTGCAGAAGCCGTTCACGACCAGAGCCACGGCCTCTTCCTCGTCCATGCCGCGTTGGCGGCAGTAGAACAGTTGGTCGTCGTCGACCTTGCTGGTCGTCGCTTCATGCTCGACCCGGCTGGAGTTGTTCCGACACTCGATATAGGGCACCGTATGCGCACCGCAGGTGTCGCCAATCAGCAGGCTATCGCATTGCGTATAGTTCCGGCTTTCCTTGGCCTTAGGGTGCATCGAGACCAACCCGCGATAGGTGTTCTGCGCCTTACCCGCAGAAATCCCTTTGGATACGATCCGGCTTTTGGTGTTCTTGCCCAGATGCACCATCTTGGTGCCGGTATCCGCCTGCTGCATGTTGTTGGCAATGGCGATTGAATAAAATTCGCCCTGCGTGTCGTCACCGCGCAAAATGCAGCTGGGGTATTTCCATGTCACCGCTGAGCCGGTTTCAACCTGGGTCCACATCACCTTGGCCCGTGCCTCGCGGCAGTCGGCGCGTTTGGTGACGAAGTTATAGATCCCGCCCTTGCCATTCTCGTCGCCCGGATACCAGTTCTGGACGGTCGAATATTTCACTTCGGCATCTTCCAGGATCACGATCTCGACCACGGCCGCATGCAGCTGGTTCTCGTCCCGCATCGGCGCTGTGCAGCCTTCCAGATAACTCACATACGATCCTTTGTCGGCGATGATCAGCGTCCGCTCAAACTGACCCGTGTTCTCGGCATTGATCCGGAAGTAAGTGCTCAGTTCCATCGGACAGCGGGTGTTCGGCGGGATATAGACGAAGGAGCCGTCGGAAAACACCGCAGAATTCAGCGTCGCATAGAAGTTATCCGACTGTGGCACGACCGAGCCGAGGTACTTCTTCACCAGCTCGGGATGATCCTTGATCGCCTCGGAGATCGAGCAAAAGATCACCCCAGCCTGCGCGAGTTCTTCCTTAAAGGTCGTCCCTACGGAAACACTGTCGAACACCGCGTCCACGGCCACCTTGCGCCCTTCGGCCGGGGTCGCCTCGGCCCCCTCGACGCCCGCTAGGATCGCCTGCTCCTTCAAAGGGATGCCCAGCTTGGCATAGGTCGCCAGCAGTTCTGGATCCACTTCGTCCAGCGACTTCGGCTTTTCCTTCATCGATGCGGGCTTGGCGTAGTAATACTGATCCTGAAAGTCGATTTCGGGATAGTCGACCATCGCCCAGGTCGGCTCCTCCATCTGCTGCCAGCGGGCATAGGCCTGCAGGCGCCACTCGGTCATCCAAGCGGGCTCGTCGTTCTTTTCGCTGATCAGGCGCACGATGTCTTCGTTCAGACCCTTGGGCGCGTACTCCATCTCAACGTCGGTCGCCCAGCCGTATTTGTAGCGTCCGCCCACAGATTTGACGGCATCGACCGTTTCCTGATCCACCCCTTCTTTGACCTGCACCTCATCCAAAGCCGCCATCTGTCTCTCCTCATGCCCGTTTCGGGCGTAGGGTGGGCAATCTGCCCACCATTATCTTCAATTCAACGCTTGCCACATGTCACATTGTCGACCTAAGCCGCCCGCGCCTTCCAACGCCGATGGGCCTCGGTCCAGGCGCCGACGAACCCCAAAACCTCGTCTTCCGTCGTCGTCGGCCCCAGAGAGACCCGCACCGCGCTGGATGCCGCCACCGCATCGAACCCCATCGCCCGCAATACCCGGCTTTCCTTGACCTTGCCACTGGAACAAGCCGAGCCCGCGCTGATCGCATAGCCGGCCAGATCCATCTGCATCACCTGGGTCTCGCCCCTCCACCCGGGCGTGATGAAACACGAGGTGTTGGGCAGCCGGTCAACCTCTTTCCCAACAAAAATAATCTCTTTTGCAACGGCGGCCAGAGCGTCTTCTAGAATATTTCTAAGTTTCTCAACTCGCTCCCAAACACCGTCTTCAAGATCCCGCAACGTCGCCTCTGCCGCCGCCCCGAATCCCGCTATCCCGATAACGTTTTCAGTGCCCGAACGGCGACCCATCTCTTGACCACCACCGGTCAGCATCGCGGTCTGTTGCGAAGTTGGCTTGACCGAAAGACTTCCAACCCCTTTAGGCCCACCTAACTTGTGTGCAGAGGAAAGGGCCATATCCGCTCCGATCGCAGACAATGAGAACAAAGTCTTGCCTAGAGACTGCACTGCATCAACCAGAATGAGAGACTCGTCGCTATCAAAGGACCGAAAATCCTCAACGAAGGTGACCAAATCCTGCAGCACACCCGTTTCGCTGTTCGCAGATTGCACTGCAAAGATCTGCCCGCTGAACATCCAATCAAAAACGCCGTTTGCCGCACATCTTTCGCCATGAAAATCAAGCACGCCATTTTCATGGACTGGAATATAAGTCGTACCGGTCCATCGCTCACCCACTGCATCGTGCTCGGTTTCAAGCATCACCATGTTAGGATCTTCAGGCATCATCTGTGTTTCCACAACGGGAATGCTGGTTCGGGCGAGAGCCGCCGCCTCCGTCGCCCCGCTGGTAAACACAATCTCAGAGGGCTCACACCCCACCAGCCGCGCCACCTGCCCGCGCGCCTTTTCAATCACTGCCTTGGCCGCTCGACCCTCGGCATGCACGCTCGACGGATTGCCGACCACGTCCATCGCCTCCAGCATCGCCGCCCGCGCCTCCGGCCTCAGCGGCGCTGTCGCGTTCCAATCCAGATAAACCCGGCTCATCTCGGCCCCATCCACACTTTGTCCCGCAAATATCCCCGCCGGAGGCTCCGGCGCCACAACCAGCGCCCCGGCACGGCAATCAAGACCTTACTCATCGACCATCTCGACAAAGGCGGGTACCGCCGGACAGGGCGCCATCGCATCCGCGACGATATCGCTCAGTCGGGTCTGGTGCAAAAACACATAGACATGCGCCGATAACTGCTCCCACAGCTTCTCGGTCAGTCCCGCGGCCTCGGTCCCCGTGGTCGCACCCGAGGCGCCAGCCCCACGGCTGAGCGCGTCCATTGTCTCGTCCACCGCCGCCAGGATATCGGCGATCCTGATCTTTTCGGCGCCGCGCGCCAAACGATACCCACCGCCAGGCCCTCGCACACTTTCGACAATCTCGGCCCGCCGCAGTTTCACGAACAGCTGTTCTAGATAGGCCAGCGAGATATCCTGCCGTTCCGAGATTTCGCTGAGCGCCACAAGTCGCCCCCCGGCCCCATCGCCGCCCTCCCGCGCCAAATCTGTCAACGCGATCATCGCATAGCGGCCCTTGGTGCTCAGCTTCATCCGATCGCCCTACTTCCGCCCGATATGAACGCGCGAGTTGACGCGTTCCCCTTCAAGGCTTACCTACCCGCATGCTGGAGGCGCCGCCCCGGCTTGTTTAGAATGTGTCTAAGTTGTCTGACTGATTCCGTCAACCATTCCCCGGTGGCGCCGAAGCGGCAGCAGAAGCAGAGGTTACGTATGCCCGAGGTTATCTTCCCGGGGCCCGAGGGCCGCCTAGAAGGCCGTTACCACCCACAAAAAACCAAAGACGCCCCCATCGCCATCATCCTGCACCCGCATCCGCAGTTTGGTGGCACGATGAACAACAAAGTCGTCTACAACTTGCACTATGCGTTCCATGACATGGGTTTCACCGTGCTGCGGTTCAACTTCCGGGGCGTGGGGCGCAGCCAGGGCGAGTACGACCAGGGCATTGGCGAGCTGTCGGACGCTGCCTCGGCGTTGGATTATCTGCAATCGCTGAACCCAAACGCCAAGAATTGCTGGGTCGCGGGCTTCTCATTCGGCGCTTGGATTGGCATGCAACTGTTGATGCGCCGCCCCGAGATCCAGGGATTTATCTCGGTCGCCCCGCCCGCCAATATGTATGACTTCAGCTTCTTGGCCCCCTGCCCCTCGTCTGGGCTGATCGTGAACGGCACCGCCGACCGCGTGGTTCCCCCGGCAGACATCGTGAACCTGTCGGACAAGCTGAAACAGCAAAAAGGCATCACAATCACCCATGAAACCATCGAGGGCGCGGGCCACTTCTTCGATCCAGGCATGGAAGAGTTGATCGAGATGACAACCACTTACGTCAAACGCCGCCTGACCGAGAACACTCGATAAAGTCAAGCCACTATAGAACGCACCGGGCTTTCCCGGGACCGAGTAGGGTGGGCAATCTGCCCACCCAAACCCCGTTCCAGGCGCAGGGAAGCATATCGTCTTTATCTGCGCCAAAGCCTGCGCCCCGCAGAGGGGGCACAGGAGCTGCGTTGGACGTTAAAGCGTTTCTAGAAAAGTTTGAATCGGAAGGATTCCCCTGAGGTTTGATTTGTGATTCACCCTTTATGGGAGGATCACAGTCATGCCATCACCTTTGTCAAAGGAACTCCGGGATC
>CALICM010000045.1 GCA_938049225.1 uncultured Paracoccaceae bacterium | reverse complement strand
TCGTGGTTTCCTTGTTTCGATGGTCTTGGTTTGCACCACCATCAAAACGGACAACCATCATCTCCTGCAAGAGATGTGCCGCTCCCAATCCAGTTCGCTGGAATGGGAGCGGTGTCAGATCACATCGAGACTAATTCAGCTAAAAGACGCGCACCGCTTCGCGGTGCTCAATTTGATCCCAGACACACCACCCAAAAAAGAGGCGCTTTATGCCACCTCGTGGCTGCGACACTGGCATGCCTTGTTCGCGTGGGCGCATCACCCTTATGTCCACACCGAACCCGACCCAAGAAAGCGTATGACGCAAAACACGATCTTCACGCAGCCAGGCACGCGCATTCACACACTGGGACCCATTGAAAATCTTAGTTTCTTTGACACACAATCCGTAATCCTGCCCAAAAAGATCTCTCCTGTTTCGGCGTGGACGATCATGACATCCCGCCCAATGCCGCTGTTGAGCCTTGCCTTTCGCATCCGCGACGCCGTGTCCGCACGGTTCGGTGTGAAGCGCATCGGCGGGTTTTCAGGCATCCTGCCCAAAACCCTTGAACAGGGTGACCGGCTCGACTTTTTTCTTGTCGAGCACAGCTCGGCCACGCGGCTGACCTTGACCGCAAACGACCGACACCTTGATGTGATGACTTGCATTTCAACCGAGGACACCGCGCTGACGATCAGTACATCGGTCAAAACGCATAACGCTTTTGGCAGATGCTACATGATCCCCGTCGCACCAGCCCATCAGCTTATTGTCCGCACACTGCTCAAGCGATTGCGCCGGGACGTCTCCCAAAATTCCAGCCACTGATTAGAAACCTGCGGCGGCGATCAAGACATCCCATCGCGCAGAAACCGCACCGTCGCGGCCATCACCGCCTCGTTGTGCATCATCGTCGAATGCGCCACCCGCAGCTTGATCCGCCGCCCCTCCGGCGCGGACCCCCAGGCCGAGCGGACGGTCACCTTGCCATCGTTCTCTTCGCCGATGCCCGTAAGCAAGCCGTAGGCCCTCCAGGCCGCCGTCCCGGCGATCGCGCCGATCTCCAGGTCGCTGTCATCGGGCACTTCGCCCGGCGTCAACTCCGCCATCGCGGGCCCCATGATCGGCAGCAACACCTGCACGCGATCCGCCAAAGCCGTCCCCGCGTTGGGCGATCCAAGTTGCACGATTCGCCCCCGCCGCGTTTCGGGCAACCCGCGCATCAAATGTTTGGCCAAAACGCCCCCCAACGAATGCCCCACAAACCCCAACACGCCTTGGGCGGGCAGCCGCGGCGCCAGTCCGGCCACTAATTCGGCGATTGTACCCTTGCGCGAGGGGTAACCCAGCGCGACCGTCGAAAACCCTTCCGCCGCCAGCCGCCGCCCCATCTGCCGCATCGACCCGCTGGACCGCCCCAGCCCGTGCAAAAGAATGATCTGATCCAATGTCGCCGACCCTTGCAAACCGCATGAATTTCCGATGTTCTGATCGAAAGGTAAATTTCCAATGACGGCGAGGCAAGCAACAAACCCGGACCTATCTGGGTGCGCGCGCGCTGGACAAGGGGCACCCCAGCCATGGGTCAGATCCGCTTTCTGCTCAACAACACCCCGGTCACCCTGACCGACCCCACCCCCGATGCCACGCTGCTGGATTGGCTGCGCGAGACCAAACGCCTGACCGGCACCAAAGAAGGCTGCAACGAGGGTGACTGCGGCGCCTGCACCGTCACCGTGTCCGCGCTGGAAGACGACACGCTCACCCACCGCGCGCTCAACGCCTGCATCCTGTTCCTGCCGCAACTCCATGGCAAAGCCATCCGCACGGTCGAGGGGGTCGCCGCCCCCGACGGCACCCTGCATCCGGTCCAAGAGGCCATGGTGACGCACCACGGCTCGCAATGCGGCTTCTGCACGCCGGGCTTCGTAATGTCGCTCTACACGGCCCATCGCGACGGCCGCCAAGACTTCGACGATGTGCTTGCGGGCAACCTGTGCCGCTGCACCGGCTATGCACCCATCATCCGCGCCGCCAAGACCTCGGCCAACGCGCCCACGCCCGACTGGGAGCAAGACGAGACCGACGCCCTCCGCGCCTTGGAATCCCCCGAGGACATTGCGCTTGAGGGCGCCTTTCTCCCCGCCAATCTCGACAGCCTCGCCACCTGGTACGCCGCCAACCCCGATGCCACGCTGGTCGCCGGCGCCACCGATGTCGGCCTGTGGGTGACCAAAGCCCTGCGCAGCCCCCGCCCGCTCGCCTTCCTCCACCGCCTGCGCGACCACCAGCGGATCGTCACCGACGACACCGGCATCACCATCGGCGGGGGTGTCACGCTGTCTCGTCTGCGCGGGCTGATGACCACCTTGCACCCCGATTTCGCCGAACTTATCCGCCGCTATGGCTCGGTCCAGGTTCGCAACGCCGCCACTATCGGCGGCAATATCGCCAACGGCTCCCCCATCGGCGACGGCCCGCCCGCGCTCATCGCCTTGGGCGCCACGCTGACCCTGCGCCACGGCCCGACACGCCGCACGATGCCCCTTGAAGAGTTCTTTCTGGACTACGGCCACCAAGACCGCGCGCCTGGCGAATTCGTCGAGTCGATCCATATCCCCACCCAGCCCGATCGTCTGCGCTGCCACAAACTCTCCAAACGCTTCGACCAAGACATCTCTGCCGTCTGTGGCTGTTTCAACATCACCGTCGAAGAGGGCCAGGTCACCCAAGCCCGCATCGCCTTCGGCGGCATGGCGGGTATTCCCAAACGCGCCAAAAGGGTCGAGGGTGCCCTCATCGGCAACCCATGGACCCTAGAAACCATCCAAGCGACCCTTCCCGCCTTCGCCGAGGATTTCACCCCCCTCTCAGACATGCGGGCGTCAGCCCAATACCGGCTGAAGGCCACCCAAAATATGCTCCTGCGCACGTTTCACGAAGACCAAGGCACGCCCACGCGCCTTGTCGGCAAGGGGGCCGCATGAGTGAGAGACAAGCGCCCGACCTGTGGGCCGCGCATTTGGAAAAAGATGAGCAACTCCAGTGGCACGGCAGGCCAAAGACAGGCTTCCTGACCTCAGACAACGACGACCGTTGGCGTCTTTCGGTCCTGGCGTTCCTACCCCTCCTGCTCCTGTTAACGTATGCCGAAATGACCCAGGCTGTCCAAACGACAGGGCCTGACCCCGATGGTCTCACGCTTCTCGTTATCTGGGTTTTATATATCCTTGAAGCTGCTTCGCTGATCTATTCAGATTGGCTTTTGCGGGCGCATACCCACTACGCCATCACGGACCGCCGCGCCCTCAAGCTGATCGTTAAACCTAAAATCCTGCTCAGCTTCACTCTCCTCAGCCCCGAGACCACAATCCACCATGCCAGATGGAACAAGCTATTCTTTGACAACCGCACCCCTAAACAGTTCTGGCCGACACCCAAACAAGATCTTTTTCCACGTTTGGCGAGGGCGGGGGAAGGGATCGCAAATCACTATCAAAGTCGCATTCATCGTAAGGGCAGTGCGGAAATGGTTGTCTTCGCGGCCCTGCCCGACCCAAAGACTGCCCTTTCCGCTACTCCATCGAATGCGCGGACCCACTCATGACCACCCATAAACCCCATCCCCACGACAGCGCCCCGCTCCATGTTACCGGAGCCGCGCGGTACACGGACGACGTGCCGTTGCCGCCCGGCACGCTGCACCTCGCCTTCGGCACCTCGCCCGTGGCCGCGGGCACCCTGACGACCCTCGACCTGAACGCCGTCCGAGCTGCCCCCGGTGTTTTGGACGTGCTCACGGCCGCCGATCTGCCACACGCGAACGACGTCTCCCCCTCGCCCGTCCCCGAGCCGCTGCTCGCGACTGGGACCGTCCACTACATCGGCCAACCCTTGTTCCTGGTTGTCGCCGATAGTCATCTGAACGCCCGCAAAGCCGCCCGGCTGGCTCAGATCGAGATCGCCGAGACCGAACCTGTTCTCAGCATCGAGGACGCCCTGAAAGCCGGCACCACCCTCGAACCCCCTCTGACTTTTCAACACGGCGACCCGGCCCCGGCAATCGCATCGGCACCCCGCCAAATCTCGGGGCGTATCGAGATCGGCGGTCAGGAGCATTTCTACCTCGAGGGTCAATCCGCTTTCGCCATCCCGGGCGAAGGCGGCGAGGTCACTGTCCACTCTTCCACCCAGCACCCCACGGAAATCCAGCACAAAGTGGCCCAAGCCCTCGGCCTGCCCTATGCACAGGTCCACAGCCAGGTGCGTCGCATGGGCGGCGGCTTTGGCGGCAAGGAAAGCCAGGGCAATGCGCTAGCCATCGCTTGCGCCCTCGCCGCCCAGAAACACCAGCGCCCCGCCAAAATGCGCTATGATCGCGACGACGACTTCATCATCACTGGCAAGCGCCATGATTTTCGCATCGATTACACGGTCGGCACCGACGACCAAGGCCGCATTCGGGGCATCGAATTTACCCAATACTGCCGGTGCGGCTGGTCCAACGACCTGTCGTTGCCCGTGGCCGACCGCGCCATGCTGCATGCCGACAACACCTACTATTTTCCGCATGTGAAGATCGAAAGCCACCGCCTGCGCACCAACACCCAATCCGCCACCGCCTTTCGTGGCTTTGGGGGCCCGCAGGGCATGGTCGGGATCGAGCGCGTGATGGATCATATCGCCCATACCCTCGGCCAGGATCCCGTCGAAATCCGCCAAAAGAACCTCTACGGCCCGGCCCCGCGCAACGTGACCCCCTACCACATGACGGTCGAGGACAATATCGCCCCCGCCCTCATCGACCGCCTCGCCCAGACCGCCGACTACACCGACCGCAAATCAAAGATCGCGGCTTGGAACGCCCAAAGCCCGATCCTGAAACGCGGCCTCGCGCTTACCCCGGTCAAATTCGGTATCTCCTTCACGCTTACCCATCTCAACCAGGCCGGGGCGCTGGTTCACATCTACTCTGACGGCTCGATCCACCTGAACCACGGCGGGACCGAGATGGGCCAGGGGCTCAATACCAAAGTTGCCCAGGTTGCGGCCCAGGTCTTTCAACGCCCGCTCAGCGCCGTCAAAATCACCGCCACCGATACCGGCAAAGTTCCTAACACGTCCGCGACCGCCGCTTCCTCTGGCTCGGATCTCAACGGCATGGCCTGTAAAGCCGCCTGCGATACGATCCGCACCCGCCTTGTCGATTTCGCAGCGCAGCACTGGCAGACTGACGCCGCAAAGATCCAGTTCACCCCCGACGGCGTGCAAATCGGCACGGAGACGATCGCTTTCAAAGACCTGATCGCGGCCGCCTATATGCATCGTATCTCGCTCAGCGCGACCGGCTTTTACGCCACCCCAAAAATCAACTGGGACAGACGGGCCGGGCGCGGCCGCCCGTTCCTCTATTTCGCCTATGGCGCAGCCATCACCGAGGTTACGATCGACACGCTCACCGGCGAATACCGGATCGACCGCGCCGACATCCTGCATGACGTCGGCAATTCCCTAAACCCGGCCCTAGACATCGGCCAGATCGAGGGCGGCTATGTCCAAGGCGTCGGCTGGCTGACGACCGAAGAACTGGTCTGGGACGCGCAAGGCGCCCTCAAAACCCATGCCCCCAGCACCTATAAAATCCCCGCCACCTCGGACCGTCCGCGCATCTTCAACGTCGCCCTCTGGGAGGGCGAAAACGCCGAGGCCACGATCTACCGCTCCAAAGCCGTGGGCGAGCCGCCCTTGATGCTTGGCATCTCCGCCCATATGGCGCTGAGCGACGCGGTAGCCCAAACCGGCGACGGGACCGCTTACCCAAACCTCGACGCCCCCGCGACACCCGAACGCATCCTGCGGGCGGTCAATGCCCAACAGGGCCAACCATGGTAGGCGCACAACCAGTCCCAAAAGCACAACGCCTCAAACTGCGGCGCGCCCTCGGAACCCGCGCCAGCGGGCCCCGCCGCCGCTTTAGCGGAGGTGGGGAGTATAGACTTGGCCCCGCCCCGGCGGGGCCTCCGCTCGACAACCGGTTATGACGCTGGATCGCGCGCGCCTTGCCCAAATCGTCACCGCCCAAGGGCCCACGGCCCGTGTTGTTATCGCCGCGCATAAAGGCTCCGTGCCGCGCGAAACCGGGACCGCCATGCTCGTAACCGCAACCGCCACGCATGGCACCATCGGCGGCGGCGCGCTCGAGCATGCGGCCATCGCCCATGCCCGCACCCTTCTCCCAGGCACCGAAAGCAGTATAACGCATCATCCACTGGGCCCTGCTCTCGCCCAATGCTGCGGCGGGCATGTCACCCTTCTGACCGAGGTTTTCACCGCCGAAACCCTCGGGCAAATTCCACAGTCCGGCCTCTACACCCGCCCCACACGCATCGACCACGGCCCAAAGCCACCAAGCGTGCCAAACACCCTGCAGAACGGCTGGTTTGCCGAACCCATCGCCGACCCCCACCCGCCCCTTTGGATCTATGGCGCGGGTCATGTCGGGCGCGCACTCGTTCACACGCTCCACGACCTCCCCTTCCAAGTCACCTGGGTCGATGACGCACGCGCGCGCTTCCCCAAACATATCCCAGACCATGCTGCCATGCTCGTCGCCGTGGATCCGGCCCAAGCCATCCGCCATGCCCCGTCCGACGCCCATCATCTGGTGCTCACCTATTCCCACGCCCTTGACCTTGATCTCTGCCACAGGATCCTCGGCCGACCCTTCGCGACCCTTGGCCTCATCGGTTCGGCCACCAAACGCGCCCGCTTCCTCAACCGCCTCGCCGCCTTGGGCCATAGCCCCGAAACCCTCGCCCGCCTCACCTGCCCCATTGGCGATCCCGCCTTGGGCAAACACCCGCAGGCCATTGCCGTCAGCGTGGTCCATGCGTTACTACTGCCCAAAGCCGCCAAACAGAACGGCACAACCGACAGGGGCCACCTCGCGTGAGCGCACTTCTCTCGATCCGCGGCCTGACCAAGGCCTATCCCGGCGTGCTCGCCAACTCGGACATCCGGTTCGAAGTTGCCGCCGGCGAAATCCATGCAATCCTAGGCGAAAATGGTGCTGGTAAATCTACCCTGGTCAAAACCATCTACGGTCTCGTTACCCCCGATCATGGCGAGATGTATCTTGACGGCAAAGCCTTCGAGCCGCGTGGCCCCCAACAAGCCCGTGCCGCGGGTGTCTCGATGGTCTTCCAACACTTCTCGCTGTTCGAGGCCCTCACCGTCGCCGAAAACATCGCCTTGGGCATGGCAAAGCCGCCGAAAGCCGCCGACCTCGGTCGCCAGATCCGCGACATCGCCAATGCCTACGGGCTGTCCGTCGACCCGGATCGCCTGGTGGGCGAGCTGTCAGCGGGCGAGCGTCAGCGGGTCGAGATCACCCGCTGCCTGCTACAAAACCCACGCATATTGATCATGGACGAACCCACTTCGGTCCTGACCCCGCAAGAGGTTCAAACCCTTTTCGCCACCCTGCGGCGGCTGTCGGATCAGGGCGTGGCGATCCTCTATATCAGCCACAAACTCGACGAGATCCGCAGCCTCTGCCATCACGCCACAATCCTGCGCTCGGGCCGCGTGGTCGGCGCCTGCCGCCCGGCCGAGAAGACCACCCGCCAATTAGCCGAAATGATGATCGGGCTTGAGCTTACGCGTCCGCTGCCGCGCCTCTTCACCCCAGGCGAGGCTGTTATGACCCTGCGCGACCTTACCGTCCCAGCGGAAACCCCGTTCGGCACCACGCTGAAACGGATCAATTTGTCGCTGCGCACGGGCGAGGTTCTGGGCATCGCGGGCGTCGCAGGCAATGGGCAGGACGAGTTGATGCGTGTCCTATCGGGCGAGACCCGTGTCCCGCGCGAGTGCATGATCTTCGACGGGCGCCAAATGGGCCATCGCGGCCCCACATATCGCCGCATCGCGGGCCTGCTTTCGGCCCCCGAGGAACGGCTGGGCCACGCGGCGGCAGCTGATATGTCCCTGGCGGACAACGCTTTTCTTACCGGTCGCCAGCGCCAGCGCCTGGCTTATCGCGGGTTTCTCAGGACCACCTCAACCACCAATTTCGCGCGCGCGATCATCACCCGCTTCGATGTGCGCACGCCTGGCACCGACACCCCGGCCCGGGCGCTGTCGGGGGGCAACTTGCAGAAATTCGTCATTGGGCGCGAGATTCTGCAGCGGCCCAAGGTTTTGGTCGTCAACCAACCCACGTGGGGGGTCGACGCCCATGCCGCAGCCACCATCCGCACCGCCCTGCGCGATCTGGCGGCGAACGGCACTGGGGTGCTGATCATCAGCCAAGATCTGGACGAGTTGATGGAGATCGCCGACACATTCAGCGTGCTGGAAAGCGGCACCCTGACTGCCCCGCAACGCACTGGCTCGCTAACGATTGACGAGATCGGCCTAATGATGGGCGGCAGCACACAAGAGGCACCCAATGCGGTGGCCTGATGCCCCACGCGCGCGCCCCGCACACACCGCCACGGGCCGCGCATGCTGACGCTTGAGCCCCGCACCGGCAACACCCACCTGTTGCAAACCTTGACCCCGGTTCTGGCCGTGGCGATCACCATGCTGGCTGGCGCCGCCCTATTCGCGAGCTTGGGCAAAGACCCGGTCGAGGCGATCCGCATAATCTTCCTCGATCCACTGCTTGATCCTTACTCCCGCTCGGAACTTCTGGTCAAAGCCGCCCCGCTGGCGTTGATCGCCATCGGCCTGTCCTTCGGTTTTCGCGCTGGCATCTGGAACATCGGCGCCGAGGGGCAGTTTATCATTGGCGCCCTGACCGGCGGTGCAACGGCCCTTGCCTTTTATGACATCTCTGGCGTTTGGCTGTTGCCGCTGATGGCCATCGCTGGGGCCTTGGGCGGTTTCGCTTGGGCGATGATCCCCGCGATCCTCAAAACCCGCTGGGGTGCGAACGAGATCCTGGTCTCGCTGATGCTGGTCTATGTCGCCGAGTTGCTGCTGTCGGCCCTCGTTTCGGGACCCCTCAGGGACCCCGACGGTTTCAACTTTCCCGAAAGCCGCCAATTTCATGACAGCGCCACCCTGCCGATCTTGCTGGCCGGAACCCGCGCGCACATCGGTATTCTGATCACCCTTGGGATCAGCGTTGCGGCCTATGTCGCCCTGCACCGTCATGTCTTTGGTTATCACATCAAACTGATGGGCAGCGCGCCCCGTGCAGCATCGTTCGCGGGCGTCAGCACGACCACGATGACGGCGGCTTGCCTGGGCCTGTCAGGCGCGCTCGCAGGTCTTGCGGGCCTGTTCGAGGCTGCGGGTCCCGTGGGCCAACTCGTCCCATCCTTGCCAGCGGGCTATGGCTTCACAGCCATCATCGTGGCCTTTCTTGGGCGCCTGGATCCCCTTGGCATCGTGCTGGCCAGCCTGGTCGTGGCGCTCACCTACATCGGTGGGGAAACAGCCCAATTCACCCTGCAAATCCCTGCTGCCGCCATTTCTGTCTTCCAGGGCATGCTGCTGTTCTTCCTGCTGGCGGTCGATGTTCTGGCCCGGTTTCGGGTGAAATATATGCGGAGGGCGCAATGACCCCTTCCAAACCGGTCCCCGCTTACCTGGGCGAGGTCGAAAAGCGAACCAAACGGGATCCATCCCGCACGAAGCGCGGCAAAACCCAATGGCCGCAGACCATCGTCACCCTGACCGCGATCCTGGCGTTGGTCGTGTTTGCCCTGTGGGGCGGCCTAAACCCTGTGTTGCTGGCGGCCTCCATCATGGTCGCGGCCATGCCCTTGCTGCTGGCCGCCTTGGGCGAGATGGTGGTCGAGAAATCCGGTGTCTTGAACCTGGGCGTCGAGGGGATGATGATCATCGGCGCCATCGCGGGCTTTGCCATTGCGGTCGAAACCGGCTCGCCGCTGCTGGGCCTGGTCGCCGCCGCTGTGGCGGGTGCGGCGCTGTCGCTGATCTTTGGCGTGCTCACGCAGGTGCTACTGGCCAACCAGGTTGCGACCGGCCTGGCACTGACCCTCTTCGGCCTGGGCCTGTCTGCCTTGATCGGTCAGCCCTATTCGGGGATCAAACCCCCCGCTTTCCCGCGCTTGAACATTCCGTTCCTGTCAGATCTGCCTGTGATCGGCCCGATCTTGCTGAACCACGATCTGCTGATGTACATCACTTTTGCCCTGCTGGCGCTGACCTGGTGGTTCCTGTACCGCGCACGCCACGGGTTGATCCTGCGCTCGGTGGGCGAGAACCATGACGCGGCCCATGCGCTTGGCTACAACGTGATCGTCATTCGTTTGATGGCCATCGCCTTTGGGGGTGCCTGCGCAGGCTTGGGCGGCGCGGCGCTGTCGCTGATCCGCGTCCCACAATGGACCGAAGGCATGACCGCTGGCGCGGGCTGGATCGCACTGGCCATCGTCGTCTTCGGCGCCTGGCGCCCGGGCCGGGTGGCCCTGGGTGCGTTCCTGTTTGGCGGCGTCACCGTTTTGCAGCTGAACCTGCAAGCCGCGGGCCTGACCCCGCTGTGGTTGCTGGTCCTGGGGCTGCTGCTGTTCGCGGTCAACTCGACTGCCAAAAGCCTGGCCGAAAGTACCCCCGCCCATACCCGCGCGATGATCCCGCTGTGGATTGCCACGCTGATCATGGGCATGATCGCGACAACCTATCCGATCTCCATTCAGACCCAATACCTGTCGATGACCCCCTATCTGTGCACCATCGTCGTCCTGGTTGTCATGTCCGCCGACCGCCTGCGCGCCAATCTTAACGCCCCGGCCTCGTTGGGCCGCACCTTCCACCGCACAGGCTAAGCACGGGGGATGCACGATGGCACAGGTCCGCAACAACCTTTATGCGATCCTCGAAGGGGCACACCCCAAATGGGGCCGCCTTTATGCGCTGTTCTCGAACACGGTGATCGTGGTTGCGGTCCTGGTCTATGCCTTCTCAACCCTGCCCAATCTGACGCCTGCCCAGCGACTGACCCTGCAATTGGCCGAGGTCTTCGTCATCACCGTCTTCGCTGCCGACTATTTTTTGCGCCTCGGCTCGGCCCCGAAGCCCTTGAAATACGCGTTCAGCTTCTGGGGCATCATCGACCTGATCGCCTTTCTGCCAGCGCTGATCCTGGCGGGCACCGACCTGACCTCGGCCCGCTTGCTGCGTCTGATTCAACTGGCCCGCATTCTGAAACTGACCCGCCTGGCCAGCGCCTTCGACAATATGCTCGCCGCCGTGCGCGAGATCCGCGAGCAACTGCTGATCTTCCTGATCCTGACACTGATCGTGCTTTTTCTGTCGGCGGTCGGCATCTATCAATTCGAGCACAAGGCCCAGCCAGATGTCTTTGTTTCGGTCCCACATGCCCTTTGGTGGTCCGTGGCCACCCTGTCCACCGTGGGCTATGGCGATATCTACCCGATCACCGCGGGGGGCAAGATCTTCACTGCCGTTATCCTGCTGATCGGCCTGGCGGTGATCGCCGTCCCCACCGGCTTGATCTCGGCTGCCCTCGTATCCAAAACCAACGCCACCAACAAGGAGAACCATGATGATGAACCGTAGAAACCTGCTCGTCGCGGCCGCGCTGGCCCTGGGCCTGACTGGCCCCGTGCTCGCGGACGGCCACGAACCGCTGAAAGTCGGCTTCATCTACGTCGGCCCAGTCGGCGATTTTGGTTGGTCCTACGAGCACGACCAGGGTCGCCTGGCGGTCGAGGAGCACTTCGGCGACAAGGTCGAAACCACCTTCCTTGAAAGCGTCCCCG
Source organism: uncultured Paracoccaceae bacterium (assembly GCA_938049225.1). Taxonomy (GTDB): domain Bacteria; phylum Pseudomonadota; class Alphaproteobacteria; order Rhodobacterales; family Rhodobacteraceae; genus Halovulum. The sequence continues at coordinate 145,163 of CALICM010000045.1, read as the reverse complement.
AGGGGCCCGACGCCGAACGCGCCATCCGTCAAATGGCCCAATCCGGCCATGACCTGATCTTCACCACCTCCTTCGGTTATATGAACCCCACGCTCAAAGTCGCCGAGCAGTTCCCAGACGTGAAATTCGAACACGCGACCGGGTTCAAACGTGCCGACAACGTTTCGACCTACTCGGGCCGTTTTTACGAGGGTCGTACGGTTTTGGGCCATATCGCGGGCAAGATGACCGAAAGCAATGTGATCGGCTATATTGCATCGTTCCCAATCCCCGAGGTCGTGCGCGGCATCAACTCGGCCTATCTGGCCGCCAAAGCCGTTAACCCTGAGGTCGAGTTCAAAATCGTCTGGGTCAACACCTGGTTCGACCCGGCAAAAGAGGCTGACGCCGCCAACGCTCTGATCGAACAAGGCGCAGATGTGATCATGCAGCACACCGACAGCCCTGCCGCCATGACTATCGCCGAAGAGAAAGGCATCTATGCCTTCGGCCAAGCCTCGGACATGAAGCAGTTCGGTCCCAACGCGCGGCTCAGTTCGATCATCGACAACTGGGCGCCCTACTACATCGACCGGGTCCAGGCCGTCATGGATGGCACCTGGGAGAGCAAGGACACCTGGGACGGTATCGCGCCAGGCATGACCGAAATCGGCGAATTCTCGGACAAGATCCCCGCGGATGTCCGGGCCGAGGCGCAAGCCATCGCCGACGCCATCGCCGCAGGCGAGATGCACAGCTTCACCGGTCCGGTGAACAAACAGGACGGCACCCCCTGGCTCGCTGCGGGCGAAACCGCCGACGACGGTACCCTTTTGGGCATGAATTTCTACGTCGAAGGTATCGAAGGTACGCTGCCGAACTAAAGCTGCATGGGCCGGGATCGCGCCCGGCCCAACGACTTTCCCAACAAAACTCTGTCGGTCTTCGGATCATGACGCAAAGTTGATGGTGTCCGCATGAGCAGTCGAACCTTCGTGAGGCACTTTCCGGTCAGATGTGAAGCCGGGGTGGCCACTCGAAGCCCTTGGATGATTTCCGCACATTGGGCGACGGATCCAGCCTGTCGCCTTTGGTCTTGGTTGCGGCGCGAACCTTAGGTGTTACCCTATTCTCAAAATGGGAGGCAAAAATGACATTCATTAAGGTGCTTTGCGGCGCATTGGTCGCGGCGCTTTTGAGCGCTCCAACTTGGGCTGACACCCCGTCTCTGCGTGTCGCGGTTCTGAAATTCGGCACCGTCAACTGGGAGCTGAACACCATTCAGCACCACAAGCTTGATGCGGCCAATAACTTCAGTCTTGAGGTCCAGGGCATGGTCGGTGGCGCGGCCGCCAAAGTCGCCTTTCAGGGCGGCGAGGCGGATGTGATTGTGTCCGACTGGCTGTGGGTCGCGCGGCAGCGGGCGGCGGGCAAGGATTATGTCTTTATCCCCTACTCCAAAGCTGTCGGCGGGGTGATGGTGAGCAGCGATAGCCCCGCGCAAAACCTGGCAGATCTGAAAGGCGCCAAGATCGGCATCGCGGGCGGGCCATTGGACAAAAGCTGGCTGATCCTGCGCGCCTATGCCGAAAAGAACTATGGGATCGACCTGGCGAGCGAGACAGAACAGGTCTTTGGGGCACCGCCGCTGATCTTTAAGTCCGCACTGGATGGCGAAGTTGGGGCCGCGATCAATTTCTGGCATTTCATGGCCAAGATGGACGCGGCCGGCATGCGCAAATTGGTCGACGTCTCTGAAGCCGCGCGCGATCTGGGGCTGGACCCCGACACGCCGCTGCTGGGCTATGTGGTCAAGGGCGAGATGCTGCGCGACACGCCCCAGTTGGCGGACGGGCTGGCCGCGGCCTCGCGCGCGGCCAAGGACCTGCTGGCCACGGACGAGGCCGAATGGGACCGTCTGCGTCCCGCGATGAATGCAAAGACGGATGCGGAATTCGAAGCGCTGAAGTCGGGCTTTCGCGCGGGCATCCCTGCACCAGGTCCGATCGACGAAGCGGCCGCCGCCCGCATGCTGGCGCTGATGGTCGACCTTGGGGGTGAAGAACTGCTGGGCAAGGCAACAGAGCTGCCCAAAGGCACCTTCCTGCAAAACGGCAGTTGAAATGCGCGGGGGGGCACCGGCAGCCACGGCGCCCCCCGTGTTGGACCTGCGTATCGCCTCGCTCTCATATGGTGGTGTGCCGATCTTGGGCGAAATTGCCCTGCAGGTCACCCGTGGAGAGACGCTGGCCCTGGTTGGCCCATCCGGCATCGGCAAGACATCACTGCTACGCATTATCGCGGGGCTTGAAACCGAGCATATAGGCGAATGCGCGGTCTCGGGCGTCGTGGCCATGGTGTTTCAGGAACCTACCCTTCTGCCATGGCGATCCTTGCGGGATAATATTTGCATCACGGCCGGAACCTCGCCCGATCAGGCCGAGCAGGCGCTGGCCGAAGTGGGGCTGGCCCGACGGGCAGATGATTTCCCGGCGCAACTCTCCCTGGGGCAACAGCGGCGCCTGTCCCTGGCCCGGGCCTTCGCAGTGAAGCCGGATCTGTTATTGATGGACGAGCCTTTCGTGTCGCTTGACCCCGCGCTGGTCGACGAGATGATGGCGCTGTTCACGCAATTGCGCGCCACCCATCAGGTCACCTCGATCCTGGTCACCCATGTGGCGGACGAGGCGCGCAAGCTGGCGACCCGCATTGTCACCCTGAGCGGGCAGCCCGCGCAGATCACCAGCGATGTTCAAAATACCAACGTGAGCTTTGTGGAATAGGCGAGTGCGAATACCACGCCGACGCGTTTCAACTTTAACTTGAAGCTTCTCTGATCAGCTTTTGTGTTCGAGCCGAAGGCGAGAGGCAACGAATGCGGAAACAAAAGACCATCGAAACGCAGTGCTTGCTTCACCGCAAATCCACCGCATAAGCCCGCACAACGAGCGATGGTGCCTACTTCGGGTGGAATTTGCGCAACAATGCCGCGGAGAACAAATCGCAGCTTATGTCAGTGGCCGGTTCTCCAGGGGTGGCTCAGACCTCTCCAAATCACCGGTTGTCTGATTCAAACCGCCTGCAGGCTCACCCAAAACAAATTAGTGCAACAGAGCCAAAAAAATTGACAGTGGCTGCGGTGTAGTTAAACTAGGAATTGAGCGGACCACTCTGATCCTTCGCCAAGATTGCATGGCGAACGCAAGGATCCTGCAAAAAGAAATTTCAGACAATTGATCAAGCGACAACCAGGCGGCCGGAGACGGCTGTCTTCCAGTAAGGTCCGCTATGGGCCGCTAGATACCCGCGCAAGACGGGAAAGAAAGGGACGAACGTGGAACCTACGACTTTCGCAGATCAGTCTTCGGACAACGAGTTCACGAGCATCGAGTTGGAGGTGGCTCCGGCCGCGACCTCTGAATTCGTTGCACCATCAGATGCGCGCGTGCTTGACGTGACGGATCTTCCGCAGGAACTTCTGGATCTTCATCCGGGCCTTCAGAACGCGGTTGCGGGCGATGGAATCGACGATACAGCGGCGATCCAGGCCGCGCTGAACTTCAGCCCCAACGGGTTCCGCATCGTCTATCTTCCGGATGGCCAATACGACGTGTCTGAGACGCTCACCTGGCCTGGTTCGAACACGGACGCGGCCACCTCAGGCAATATCAGCGGTCAACGCATCACCCTGAGGGGCGAAAGCCGAGATGGCACGATCATCAAACTGGCGGACGGGGTTTTTGACGATGAAAACCCAGGCGCTGTGATCGAGAGTGGCGCGCTAAACAATAACGGCAGTGGCACGACGTTCAGCTTTTTCAACGAGATCCGCAATCTGACCGTGAATACTGGCGACAATGCGGGCGCCACGGGAATTCGTTCCAACACCAATAACGGCGGCGGTGTGCAGGATGTTCTGATCGTGGACGGTACGGCGGACGGATCGGGCAATGTGGGGCTGAGCGCGGGCTTTGCTGCCAATATCGGCCCGCAGCTGATCAAGAATGTGGAGATCGAGGGATTCCAGACCGGGATCACGGTCGCGTCGAACGAGTTCGGGGCGACGCTCGAAGACATCACGCTCCGCGATCAGACCGAATTCGGCTTGCGCAACGCCTTCAACACGGTTGCGGTCCGCAATCTGGTCAGCGAGCAGGAAAACGACATCAACGTCGTCATCTCCCCGAGGTTCGCAGGGCACACGTTCATCGAGGACTCGACCTTTACCTATACCGGCGAAGGCGTCGCCCAGAACAGCGCGTTTCTGTTCGACGACAACTTCGCGGGCGGCCAACAGGTGTTCTTGCGAGACATCGCGGTGACCGGCTACGAGACGGCGATCGACTTCATCGACTTCAGGAATGACGGCGCGCCGGACCCGGTCGTCACAGATTTCATCGACGAATATGTCTCCGAACAGGTCGTCACGCTTTTCGAGGATACGTCGACGGAAAGCCTGGATCTCGCCGTTCCCGACACCCCTGAAATCCCGTTCGACACCGATCTGAACAACTGGGCGAATGTCGAGGATTTCGGCGCTGTGGCGGGCGACGGTATCGACGATACGGCGGCGTTCCAAGCCGCGATCGATTCGGGCGCAACCACGGTTTATCTGCCGTCGCGCAGTCTTGAACCGAACGCGGATGGTTTCGCCAACCGTGGCGGCCAGTACGACATTGACGGGACCCTGATCGTCGGCGGCGGCGTAGAGCGCGTCATCGGCCTTCGCAGCCAGATCGGCGGAGATGGCGAGGTCCTCTTTACCAGCGGTTCTGCAGACGCCGTGGTCTGGGAAGGCATCGCAGTAAACTCAGCGACGGCCACGGGCAGCTCCACGATGAGGTTCATCGTCGACGCGGAAAGAGACGTCGTGATCGCGTCCGGCAGTCTGGCGGCGGGCGGCACTTTCGCGAACGGCCCTGGGAACCTCTTCCTTGAGGACGTGGTCGGCGGGCCACTCTTCGTGAACGGCGCGAACGTCTACGCCTCGCAGCTGGACAACGAATTTCTGGGAACAAAAGTCGTTAACGACGGCGGTGTTCTGGTCGTCAACGGCATGAAAACCGAGCAGGCCGGAACTGTCATTTCGACGATCAATGGTGGTCAGACCGAGGTTCTGGGCGCGCTGATCGTCAGTTCGCAGGCGGATATCCGCGATGGTATCACCCCGATCTTCTATATTGAGGACAGCGATTTCTCCGGGTCGTTCCGCGAAAACCAGAACGGATCCTTCACGCCGTATTCGGTTGGCGTGCGGGAAGTGCGGGACGGCGAGACCCGTGAACTTACGGATAGCGCGAGTTTCGGAACGAGCGCGGCCCTGTTCCAGGCGCGGGGCCGCGATGCGGACCCGATCCGCACGCTGGTCGAAGGAACGGAAGATCCCGATGCGATCACGGTCGATCAGACTGGGGGCAAGGCCTTCGAGATTTTCGGTTTTGGCGGTGATGATCAGCTTGTCGGTGGCGCCGAGGATGACGTCATATTCGGCGGCGACGGAAATGATGAGATCTTCGGTGGCGCCGGCAAAGACGCTCTCCACGGCGGCGCCGGCGACGACGTCATCCATGCCTCAGTGGACGATGCCTCTTTTGACGGGGGCACCGGCCGGGACGAACTTGTCGTGCAAGGGGACGAGGGCGTTTCGATCAACCTCAAGGCAGCTTCGATCGAAGTTTTCCGAGGTGGTGTCGGTGATGATTTCGTCAATGGGTCAGGAGCGAGCGAAGACCTCCAGATCGATGGGGGCGTCGGCAATGATACGATGATCGGCGGCACGGGTAACGACCTGATCCAAGGGGGCGTGGGTGAAGACGTTCTTATTGGCCGCGCCGGGGCGGATGTGTTCGACTTTGTCAATGGCGATGGGACGGACGTGGTCGTCGATTTTGACATCGCCGAGGATATGCTGCGGATCGACGGGAACGCCATCAAGCCCGGCCTGTTGGGCGAAGGTGTGACGGTCGCCTCAGCGGAGGGGGGCGTCATGCTGTCCTACGGCTCGGGCGACATCGTGACGCTGGAAGGCGCCTCCTTCGACGACTGGGATGTCTCCGTGATCGGCCAGGCAGGCAATGTGACCGTCGGGCAGTCGAGTTCAAAGCAGTGGCATCGCGTGACTTTCGACACCGAGATCGAGAACGCCATCGTGATTATGGGACCGATCGAGAGCCGTGGCAACAATGCCGCGGTCACACGCGTGCGCGACGTGACTGACACGGGCTTTGAGTTCCAGATCGACGAGTGGGATTATCTCGACGGCTGGCACGTGGCGGAGACCATCGGCTGGATGGCCGTCTCTGCGGGCACACATGAGTTGGCGAACGGGCAGACCATCGTGGCGGGTCAGACGCAAGTCGATCATCGCCAGACCTATGCTGCCTTCGGGACGGAGCTGGACAATGCCATCGTGCTATCTGAGGTCGTTACGGTGAACGGTGGCGCGGCTGTGACGACCCGTGCGGCCAATGTGACGGCGACAGGCTTCAACATCCGCTTGCAGGAGGAAGAGGCTCAAGTCCCCACCGGCCATGCCATTGAGGATGTCGCCTTCATCGCGATCGAGACGGGCGTAGGCGATGGGATCGAGGCGCTCCGCTCTGGCGACGAGGTTAATCATTTTGTGGATCGCTTCGAGTTCACCGAAGACTTCGACGACGCGCCGGTCGTCATCGCCGATCTCCAGACCTTCAACGGCGGTGATACCTCGGCCCTGCGCTACACCAGCCGCGACGCAGACAGCGTCTCGCTCTTTCTACAGGAAGAGCAGTCGCTCAACAGTGAGGTGGCTCATGTGAACGAGGCCGTGGGCATCCTCGCCCTCGACGACGGTCTGATCTTCGCCTAAAGCGTTTCGACTTTACCTTGAGACATGTCTCATCACCTAACGCGTTGAAATCTATGATTTCAGGCAGCGTTAGGTGATTCAATTTTAAGGCGAAGCGCTATAATCCGCTGGTTATTTAAGCAATGCCAAACATATGGTGCATTGTGTGAAATAACTTGTCTTCAGTGGATATGCCCGGTTGAACTGCGGCTGGCGGCGGGAACGTTAATCGGCGCGAACGGGTTGACCGTTTGCGCCGCATAGGGCCCGCACCGCCTCCCGCTGTGCTCACTCCAATTCCACCAGCAGGTCCTTGGCGTCGATCTGGGCGCCGGGGGTTATGTGGACCGCGCTGACGGTTGCATCGCGGTCGGCGTAGATGCCGGTTTCCATCTTCATTGCCTCGATGGTCAGGATCAGGTCGCCTTCGGCAACGGTTTGCCCGACGGTCACCGCGACACTGGCGACCACGCCCGGCATCGGCGCGCCGATGTGATCCGCGTTGCTCTCGATCGCCTTGGGGCGGCTGGCGGTATCGCCGCCCACACGGCGGTTGGGCACGCGCACGGTGCGGGGTTGACCGTTAAGCTCGAAGAAAACGCGCACCTGCCCCTCGTCGTTGGTCTCGCCCACCGCTTGTAGGCGGATCTCGAGGGTCTTGCCCGGGTCAATCTCGGCCGAGATCTCTTGCCCCGGCTCCATGCCGTAGAAGAACACCGGCGTGGGCAGCGTGCGCACCGGGCCGTAGATCGCGTGGCGCTCCATATAATCGGCGAAAACCTTGGGATACATCAGATAGCCGCATAGATCCTCGTCATCGATCTCGGCCCCCTCAAGTTGCTCGGAAATCTCGCGCCGTTTTTCTTCAAGATCAACGGGCGGCATATGCGCCCCGGGGCGTTCCGTGTCGGGTGTCTCACCAGCAAGGATCTTGGCCTGGATCCCTGTGGGCCAACCACCTGGGGGCTGCCCCAATTGGCCGCGCATCATGTCAACAACCGAGTCGGGGAAGGCCAGATCGCGGTTAGGATCCTCGACATCCGCGCGGGTCAGACCCTGACTGACCATCATCAAGGCCATGTCGCCGACGACCTTGGAACTGGGGGTCACTTTGACGATATCCCCGAACATCTGGTTCACATCGGCATAGGTTTTCGCGACCTCGTGCCAGCGATCTTCAAGCCCCATGCTGCGCGCTTGGGCTTTGAGGTTGGTGAACTGGCCACCTGGCATTTCGTGCAGATAGACCTCAGACGCGGGCGCGTTCAGCCCGGCCTCGAAAGCCGCGTATTTCTTACGCACCGCCTCCCAATAGTCCGAGATTTCGCGGATTGCCGTGGGATCCAGCCCGGTCTCGCGGTCGGTGTTGCGCAGGGCTTCGGTGATCGAGCCCAGGCAGGGCTGGCTGGTACCGCCCGAGAAGGCGTCCATCGCCGCATCCACCGCATCCGCCCCGGCCTCGACCGCGGCCAGCACCGTTGCGGCCGAGACGCCCGAAGTGTCATGGGTGTGAAAGTGGATCGGCAGCCCGACCTCCTCCTTCAATGCTTTGACCAAAACGCGCGCCGCGGCCGGTTTCAGCAGGCCCGCCATATCCTTCAGGCCCAGAATATGCACACCGGCGTCTTTTAGCGCTTGGCCCATGTCCACGTAGTATTTGAGGTCGTATTTTGCCCGCTCAGGATCCAGAACATCGCCGGTGTAACAGATCGCCCCTTCGCAGATCTTACCGGTCTCAAGCACCGCGTCCATCGCCACGCGCATGTTTTCGACCCAGTTCAGGCTGTCGAAGACCCGGAACACATCCACACCGCTTGCAGCGGATTGCTGGACGAATTTTTGCACGACATTGTCGGGGTAATTTGTATAGCCCACACCGTTCGAGCCGCGCAGCAGCATCTGTGTCAGGATATTGGGCATCTTCGCGCGCAGATCCCGCAGCCGCTGCCAGGGACATTCCTGCAAGAAACGATAGGCGACATCAAAGGTTGCCCCGCCCCAACACTCAATGCTGAACAAGCCGGGCAGGTTGTGGGCATAGGCGTCGGCCACTTTGATCATGTCATAGCTGCGCATGCGGGTCGCGAGCAGGCTTTGGTGGCCGTCGCGCATGGTGGTGTCGGTCAGCAGAACCCGGTCTTGGGCCAGCATCCAGTCGGCGACCGCTTGGGGGCCCTTTTCGTCCAACAGGGTTCGGGTGCCGGGCGCCGGTACCTCGGCCCGCAAATCGGGCGCGCGCGGGCGAAACTCCAGCTTCGGCGGGCCGCCCCGGCCTTCGGTCTCGGGGTGACCGTTGACCGTGATATCGGCGATATAGGTCAGGATCCGGGTCGCCCGGTCGCGCCGCGCTTCAAACGCAAACAACTCGGGCGTCGTGTCGATAAATTTGGTGGTGTATTCATTGTTCAGAAACGTCGGGTGCTTCAGCAAGTTTTCGACAAAGGCAATATTCGTGCTGACACCTCGGATCCGAAACTCGCGCAGGGCGCGATCCATCCGGGCGATTGCCGCCTCGGGCGTCGGCGCCCAAGCGGTGACCTTTTCCAGCAGGCTGTCGTAGTAGCGGGTGATCACAGCACCCGAATAGGCAGTGCCCCCGTCCAACCGGATGCCCATGCCGGTCGCCCCGCGATAAGCGGTGATCCGCCCGTAGTCGGGGATGAAGTTGTTCTGCGGGTCTTCGGTGGTCACCCGGCATTGCAGCGCGTGACCGTTTAGCGTCACTTCGTCCTGGCTGGCCTTACCCGTCGCCTCGGCGATGGTCTTGCCCTCGGCCAGCAGGATCTGGGCGCGGACGATATCGATGCCAGTGACCTCTTCAGTCACCGTATGCTCAACCTGTACCCTTGGGTTCACTTCGATGAAGTAAAAGGCGCCGGTGTCCATATCCATCAGAAACTCGACCGTACCGGCACAGCGATAGCCAACATGCGCACAGATCTTGCGGCCCAGCGCGCAAAGCTCGTCGCGTTGCTGTTGGGTCAGATAGGGCGCGGGCGCGCGTTCCACGACCTTTTGGTTGCGGCGCTGGACCGAGCAATCGCGCTCCCACAGATGATACATCCCACCGTCCTGATCGCCCAGGATTTGCACCTCGACGTGGCGGGCGCGCAGGATCATCTTTTCTAGATAGCCCTCGCCATTGCCAAAGGCATTCAGCGCCTCGCGGCGGCCCTCCAGCACCTTATCCTCAAGCTCGTCCGGTGCCATTACCGGCCGCATGCCGCGGCCACCGCCGCCCCAACTGGCCTTGAGCATGAAGGGATAGCCCACGGCCTCGGCCATGCGGCGCACTTCGTCCATATCGTCGGGCAGCACTTCGGTCGCGGGGATCACGGGCACGCCCGCCTCCATCGCCACGCGCCGCGCGCTGGCCTTGTCACCCAGGGCGCGCATCGTCTCGGCCTTGGGGCCGATAAAGGCGATCCCGGCGGCGGTGCAGGCATCCACCAAATCGGGGTTTTCGCTGAGCAACCCATAGCCGGGGTGGATCGCATCCGCGCCACTTGCCTTGGCCACGCGAATGATCTCGTCAATCGACAAATAGGCCGCGACCGGCCCCATATCTTCACCAATCCGATAGGCCTCGTCCGCCTTGAACCGGTGCAGGCTGAGCTTGTCCTCTTCGGCAAAGACCGCGACCGTGCGCTTGCCCATCTCGTTGGCCGCGCGCATCACCCTGATGGCGATCTCGCCCCGGTTGGCGATTAGGATTTTTGAGAAATTAGTCATCGACGGCCCCGTTCATCATTACCCGCCACAGTGCTAGCGTGTCGCAGTGCAACATACAATTCCGTAGTGGTGGGTAGCGCGCTTAGGCGACCAGGGCCTGGCGCGCCAAGATCCGTATTTGGTCGATATAGGCGTCCTGGGTCCAGCCACAGTCCCGTACCAGATGTTCCCAATTGCGCACTGACAGCAATGTCCACAACAAATCGGTTGCCCGGGTCGCGTCGAACGCAGGGTTCAACTGCCCATCCCGCTGCACCGCGTCAACCGCTGCCTGACAACCATGCCGCACCGCCGCCATCCGGTCGTTCCATGCGAGCGCGGCCTCGGCATCTGTGTCTTTCATCGCCATCAAAGCTTTGGCGACCCCATAGATCAGCGGAATGTAGTTGCCCCAGGCCTCGGCGAAAGCATCCAGACGCGCTGTGCCGGGCTGGACACTGCGACTGTGCGCCATACGGGCATCCACATCGTAGACCGCGTCCAAATGACGGGTGGTCGCGACCAACAGATCGGCCCGGCTGGGGAAATGCAGATACAGCGCTTGCCGGCTGATCTTGGCCCGTTTGGCGATGTCGGACATGCGCACGGCGGCTTGCGGCCCCTCCTCCAGCAGCCGCCAAGCGGCGTCGAGAATGCGGTCGCGGGTGTGTTTGGATTTACTTGACATGATGTAAAGTAGCGCGTAAAGATCGAGTCGTCAAATTGACACCGTGTCAAGAAAAGGAGAGCGACATGACAAAGCGTATTTTCATCTGGGTGGCACACCCAAAATCCGGCAGCCTGTGCGAAGCGATGGGTACCGCCTACGAGGTCGGTGCCAAGCGCGCCGGGGCCGAGGTTCGGCGGATGAACCTGAGCGATATGCGGTTCGATGTGGGCATCGATGGCTATGACACCGACCTGCCGTTAGAGCCCGATTTGACCGCCTGGCAAGACAACATCACCTGGGCCGACCACTTGATGTTCATCCACCCCTATTGGTGGGGTGCGATGCCGACCAAGGCCAAAGCCGTTCTCGACCGCGCGCTGACGCCCGGGTTTGGCTATAAATACCAAAAGAAAGGTATGGCCTGGGACAAGCTGCTGGCCGGGCGCACCGCCGATACGGTCATCACATCGGACACGCCACCCTTGATCGACACGTTCGTCTATCGCCAGCCCGCCCGCCGCGTGATGCGCAATCAAGTGCTCAGCTTCTGCGGGATCAAACCGCGCAAAATCGTCCAGTTTGGCTCGGTCAAAATGGCCGATCAACGCAAGATCGACGGCTGGATCGGCAAAGTCGAAAACATGGGCCTCAGGGCTGCAGCCTGAAGCGAAACAACGGGGGAATAATCCAATGACACATCAAATCTTACTTTATGCCACTTGCTTCGCCTCGCTTGCCAGCGGATTGGTCGCAGGCGTGTTTCTGGCCTTTTCGGACTTCGTGATGCGGTCCCTGGCCGCCACCGCGCCCACGACGGGGATCGATGCCATGCAGGTTATCAACCGCAAGGTCTATGGTTCTGTCTTTATCGCCTTACTGCTGGGTACAGCCCCTGCAGCAGCTGTCATTGCAGCACTCGCGGTTGCCACGCAGGCGCCTGGTGCGGCCTGGCTGGTCAGTGGCGCGGTGATCTATGGTGGCGGGGTTCTCGTGGTCACAATGATCTGCAATGTGCCAATGAACAAGCGCCTGGACGCCATGGATCAAACACTGAACAGCACCCAGAGCTATTGGGCCGACTACGCCAAAACCTGGACCCGCTGGAACCATCTGCGCACCGCAAGTTCAGCTGTTGCAACGCTGTGCTTGATTGTGGGCAGCCTGCACCTCGTCCAAGGGTGAGCCATCCGTCTACTCGGCCGCCGTCCCTTGGCGATCCTCATCATCACTGACCTTGCCGCCCTTGGGTGGCGGGGTCCACGCCCGTTCAGCGCCCGCATTATCGGGGGACTGGGCCTTCATCATCGCCTCGTTGATCTCTTGGTTGATCTCGCGCGCCTTGGCCGCATAGGGCTCGTTTTCCAGCGGCGTCAGATCGGGGTCCCACAGGCGGGCCAACAGCGCCAGATTATGCCTGTCTTGTTTGACATAACGACGACTGGCGCGCTCGGCATCGAAGGGGTGATGCCCCAGCGCCAGCAGGGCATACCGCCCGGCCCGGATTGAGCTGTCGAACAACTCGCGCACGATGTCCCGCGCGCCCGCGGAATAGAGTTTGTAGACGTGTTGACGATCATTTGCCCGCGCGACGATATGCACATGCGGATGTTCACGCGCGACATACTCGACGATTTCAACCGCTTTTTCCTGGTCATCAATAGCCACGATGATGACTTTCGCCTCGCGGATGCCCGCCGCCAACAGCATGTCCGGCCGCGATGGATCGCCGAAATAAGCCGTTACGCCGAAGTTCCGCAGCCCCGAGATCAGATCGTTGCGGTAATCCAAAACCACTGTCTTGTGCCCATTTGAAAGCAGCATCCGGTTCACCACCTGCCCAAACCGGCCCAAACCCGCGATAATCACGGGCCCAGCCTGATCGATCTCGTCATCCTCAGCTTTGTCAGTGTCGACCTTGTTCGCCAGCACCCGCTCGTGGAAAATGAACAGCGCGGGCGTCAGCAGCATCGACAAAGTGACGACCAGTTGCAGCGTCTGGCCCAGCCCCACGGGGATCACATCGTTCTGCGTGGTGAAACTCAGCAGGACAAACCCAAACTCGCCCGCCTGCGCCAGTCCCAGCGTGAACAACCACCCGGCCGCACCGCGGATCTTGAACGCTTTGGCCAGACCAAACAGCACAAGCCCCTTAACCAGCATCATGCCGATGGTCAGACCCAAGATGAAAAACACATTCTCGAAAAGGATCGCGAAGTTGATCCCTGCGCCTACAGTGATGAAAAACAGGCCCAGCAGCAGGCCCTTAAAGGGCTCGATATCCGCTTCCAACTCGTGCCGATATTCGCTGTTGGCCAGAACGACGCCTGCCAGGAAGGTTCCCAAAGCGGGCGACAGGCCGACAAGGGTCATCAACAGCGCGATGCCGATCACCATCAGGAGCGCGCCAGCCGTAAAAATCTCGGGCAGCTTTGCCAGCGCCAGAAAGCGGAACATCGGCCGGGTCAAATAGTGTCCGCCCAATACGATCACCGCGACCGACCCCAGCACAACCAGGGTCACGATCCACCCCGGCTGCCCTTCAAGGATCGAGCCGCCACCGCCCGCCGTGAACCGAATGTCACTGATCCCGCCGCCCCAATTGGCCCCCATCAGTTCCGGCGCCGCCAACAAGGGGATCAGCGCCAGCATTGGGATCACCGCGATATCCTGCGCCAACAGGACCGAGAAACTGGCCTGCCCGCCATCGGTGCGGATCAGCCCCTTCTCGCCCAGTGTTTGCAAGACAATCGCGGTCGAGGACAGCGAGAAGACCAGCCCCACCGCCAGCGCGACACTCCAATACAGGCCAAAGGCCATGGCGGCGGCGGTGATCAGCCCCGTGGTCACCGCCACCTGCATTCCGCCAAGCCCCAGCAGACGCACCCGCATGTTCCAAAGCGCCTTGGGCTCAAGCTCAAGCCCGATCAGGAACAGCATCATGACCACGCCAAATTCGGCATAGGCCTGCAAATCCTGTGTCTCGGCCCCGACGACGCCCAGCAAAGGCCCGATCACCACACCGGCAATCAGATACCCAAGGACCGAGCCCAGGCCCAATCGGTTCGCCACCGGCACCGCCACAACGGCGGCGACCAAATAGACAAAGGCCTGTAGAAGAAAGCTTTCCATCCGTCAGCCCCCTTGAACCGCGACGTCCAGCACGCCGTTCAATGTCTCGGCCTCGCGCAGGGTCGCCAGATCCAACCGCCCATGCACGACAGCCTCTAACAAATGTTCCCACGCATCCAGATGCGCCTCGATACGCCCCTCCTCTTTCGCCCGGCGCGCGCTATGCAGCACGAAAGGTGGCAGCCAGGTCATGCCACACAGGCTTGCCGTTTGCTCCAAAGGGGCTAACAGCTGGCGCAAGGGGAAATGGTTGTAGCCCTCGGCCCGATAGGCCGCCTCGGGCCCGCCCGCGGTCAGCGCTGAAAAAAATGTCTTCCCGTGCAACGCTGTCCCGCCGCTGCCATAGGCGAAACCATATTCCAACACCAAATCCTGCCATTCCTTCAGGATCGCAGGCGTCGAATACCAATAAAGTGGGTGCAGAAACACCAGCACATCATGGTCGCGCAGCCGCGCCTGTTCGGTTTCCACGTCGATATCCAAGTTGGGGTATTCGGCATAAAGATCGACCACAGTCACCCCAGGCACCCATTCGGCCACCCGCGCCATGTGTACATTCACCTCGGAACGCCGCTGCGCGGGATGGGCGAAAAGAACCAGAACTTTGTTTTCGATGGGCGCCATGGGATCCATTCAACTTTTTGCATGGCGACCCTAACCCGCCGCGCTAGGGCGGTCGACCGGAAATACCCCATTCAGCGCGCGGCCGCGCGCTGAATGGGTGGGCATTTGTGCGGGCTCAAGTCAGATCAAACTCTTGATACAAAACACCGTCGCCATAATCACGAGCGGAGCGCAGTCGCATCGCGGTGGGCGCGACCCCGGACGCAAACAGCCGGACGCCCCCGCCCAGCAGGATTGGCGCGCGTTTCAGACGTAGGAGGTCGATGCGGCCAGCCGCCAAAAGCGCCCCGGCCAAAACGCCGCCACCGCACAGATAGATCGGCCCGGCGGCGCGCCGCTTCAGGTCGTCCACATAAGCCAATGGACCGTCGCGTACCACCGCCACGTGGGCGTCCTCGGGCAACTTCAAGGTTGAGGAGACCACGGCCGTTTCCATCCCTGGATAGGGATTGGCGCCAGGGACCAGCCCGAAACGATAGCCGAACTTATCGGTCCGACGCCCCATCACGCAATGGGCATAGCCAGCCAGTCGCGCCAGGTAGTCTTCCACAACCGGTCCGGCATGGGGGAACAGCGATACGTCCTCCTGAGAACGTCTGAGAACCCTTACCTTCGAACTTTAGCTGAACATAGAATTTTAGACGGGTTTATAAGACAGAAAATTTCACAGTTTCTTGGCGCTGTCATGGCGGCGGCCGATCATCTGGAAATCCCTTGTTTGCCGGACATTCAAAAGCAACTGTCCCCAGATCCACCCTTTGTGATTTGCGCGGCGAAAGAGGACGAAGAGCCCAGAGTAACGGATGCTGCACGGCGCACGAATGTCAGCTGTCGGCTTCTACGGCCAGTCGTCTGACCAACACCAAGATCAGTATTGCTGCAATGAAAAGAAACACCGCACCGACAATCCATGCGATAGGTGTAGAGTAAATCTCAGCGATAGTTCCGGCCAACACCAGCCCCAATGCGGCCCCCAACTGTTGTATCAGCGATCTCAAAGACAGCATTGTCGACCGCTGACGATCTTCTACGCAACGATGCAGAATGCTGCTGGCAGGTGTCTCGCTGACACCAAGGAACACAGAATACAGTATAAAGAAGGGCACAAAGCCAATGATACTGCCTTGCAACGCCACTGTGATCTGAACGCCTGCCAAGCAAGCAAAGGTCGCCGCCAGCGTCATGGCATGCCGCCGCTTGAAGATCCGGCTGATGTGTGGAGACAGAGATGCGCCGAAAGCGATGGAGAAGAAATAGATCGCAGTCACGACACCGATGACGGTGTTTGCATAACCCTCGTCCAACATGGGTTTTGCATGGGTCGGCCAGATCACCTCGACCGGGTTGGTTGCCATCAAGAAAAATGCCAACGCTGCCAGAAGTATCGACAGAGCGGGATGTTTAAGAGCAAAAACGCTCGCGTCCTTTATCACCGTTGGGACATTAGCGAAGCCGTGCACGAGAGCAGTGACGTCTCTAGGACGTGGTTTTTCGACAATGGCCAACATCGTGAAAACAAACACGCCCAGCATCACACCAAAGCTTGCCACATAGGACACATCATAGATGCTGAACCCGAGGCTTTTCGCGGCCGAGCCCAAAATATCGGGCAGAAGACCTCCCAAGACGGCACCAATGGCCAACCCTACGGCATTGGCCCATTGCGCTTTGGCCAGTGCGGGCTGGACATCCACATTGGGCGCGGCTGCCTTGAAAGTTTCGACAAACCACGCATCAAGCGTTCCCGATCGAAGCGCGCGTCCAAAACCGATGAATGCAAACGAAAGCGCCAGAACATAGAAATCACGCGTCGAGAGAAAGAGCACGAGCGAAATCAAGCTGGCGACGACTGCTGTCAGAAAGACCGGCTTGCGTCCGATACTGTCTGCCAAACCACCGAAAGGCAGCTCCATCGCAATGGTCGTGAGCGAGTAAATCCCGAAGAGAAGCGAGATTTGAAAGAGGTCCATGCCCCGGTCGGTTAACGCCAGAGCAACAACGGCAACCGTCAAACCCATCGCAAAACGATCAAGGAACTGGTGTATCTGAAACACGCGAATGTGCCGTCGTGCCGAACCGGTTAGCGCAGCGAAGGAAAACTCGATTTCGGTGGCCATCTTTGCAGCATCGTCGTCGGTGTCGACATGCACAATACATTAAGTGAGACAGAACCTATGCCGCGCATCACGGACGAAGCCGCTGGCGCGGCAGGGGCTTCGTCCTGGTCCGCATCTTTCCTGTTCACGATCTGTGCAGCGAACGGCGGTTGCTGCGCTTGCATTCGTCCGGCTCGTGCAGACAACGCTCCCCAATTGGACTGCTGTTCGCACTTAATGCGGGTCCGGCTGGATGATTGCAGGCTAGTTGCAAATATTGTGGGTTTATTCGCAAATAATCCAGGTTTGAAACCTTCGATAGATGCAATTAATTCAAGCCAGAAAATACGATGATTGCAAGCCGGGCTGCTTATGTTTGTGGCTCTTCACAGCTATCACATTGCGTGCTGAGTTCAAGCGCGGGTTCCCGGCAGAACCGCCCGACACCTCACATGCCAAAAAGCGCCCGATGCGGCGCGACTGGTTCCAGATTGGACCGGACACGGTTTCACCAACATTCACCAGCCCCTGGCCCATTCTTGCGCCCTCAAGCTCACCTTGGGGTGGGCGCTTTCTTATGAGCCCCTACACCGCATAAAATACGAGAACATCCAGCGAACACGCTTTCCTTTCCATTATCGGCACGCTAGATCTGGTGTATGGGCGATTGGGAACTGGACGAGTCAGCGGCATTCGAGGGGTGGAAGGGGCAAAGCCTGTCCTCCCGCGCCATGGCCGCACGTCCGCAGCCCTACCTGGACGGGCTGAACCCGGCGCAACGCGACGCGGTCGAGACACTGGATGGGCCGGTCCTGGTCCTGGCGGGTGCGGGCACAGGCAAAACCCGGGCGCTGACCGCCCGGATTGCGCATCTGCTCAACACCGGGCGCGCGCAACCGAACGAGATCTTGGCGGTCACCTTTACCAACAAAGCGGCGCGCGAGATGAAAGACCGTGTCGGCGCGCTGGTCGGCGGCCGGGTCGAGGGGATGCCTTGGCTGGGGACCTTTCACAGCTTGTGCGTCAAGCTGCTGCGCCGGCATGCCGAGTTGGTGGATCTGAAGTCCAATTTTACGATCCTGGACACCGACGACCAGTTGCGTCTGCTCAAACAGCTGATCCGGGCCGAGAATGTCGACGACAAGCGCTGGCCCGCGCGGATGTTGCTGGGTCTGATCGACCGCTGGAAGAACCGGGCTTGGGCGCCGGACAAAGTGCCTGGGTCAGAGGCGGGGGCCTATAACCACCGGGGCACCGAATTCTACGAGCAGTATCAGGAGCGGCTGAAGGTCCTGAACGCTGTCGATTTCGGCGATTTGCTGCTGCATGTGGTGCGGATCCTGCAAGAAAACCCAGATGTACTGGAGAAGTATCAACGCTGGTTCAAATATATCCTGGTTGACGAGTATCAGGATACGAACGTTGCACAGTATCTGTGGCTGCGCCTACTGGCCGGGGGGCATAAGAACATCGCCTGCGTGGGCGACGATGACCAGTCGATCTATGGCTGGCGCGGGGCTGAAGTGGGCAACATCCTGCGGTTCGAAAAGGATTTTCCTGGCGCCAAGGTCGTTAAGCTTGAGCAAAACTACCGCTCGACCCCGCATATCCTGGCCGCCGCCAGCGGTGTGATCGCCGCGAATGAGGACCGGCTGGGCAAGACCCTGTGGACCGACGCGAACGATGGCGACAAGGTCCGCCTGATCGGCCATTGGGACGGCGAGGAGGAGGCGCGCTGGATCGGCGAGGAGGTCGAGGCCTATCAGAACGGCACCCGCGGGCATGAAGCACTCAGCCTGAACGATATCGCCATCTTGGTGCGCGCCAGTTTCCAGATGCGCGCGTTTGAGGACCGGTTCCTGACCATCGGCCTGCCCTATCGCGTAATCGGCGGCCCACGGTTTTACGAGCGGATGGAGATCCGCGATGCGATGGCCTATTTCCGCGTCGTGACCAGCCCCGACGATGGATTGGCCTTCGAGCGGATCGTGAATGTGCCCAAGCGCGGCATCGGCGACAAGGCGCAACAGCAGATCAACGCGATGGCCCGACAGCACGGCGTCAGCCTGCTGGAAGGGGCGCGGTTGATGATCGCCGAGGGTGCACTCAAAGGAAAGGCGGCGGGCGAGTTGCGCGCTTTGGTCGAAAGCTTCGACCGTTGGTCTGCTGCGTTACGCGCGGGCCAGAGTCATGTCGAACTGGCCGAGGTGATTTTGGACGAGTCGGGTTATACCGAACATTGGAAAAACGACAAATCAACCGAGGCGCCCGGGCGGTTGGAGAACCTGAAAGAACTGATCAAGGCCCTGGGCGAGTTCGAGAACCTGCAAGGGTTTCTGGAACACGTTAGTCTGGTGATGGAAAACACCCAAGAAGACGCCGCCACCGCCAAAGTCTCGATCATGACCCTGCATGGCGCCAAGGGGTTGGAGTTTCCGGCCGTGTTCCTGCCGGGGTGGGAGGACGGGCTGTTCCCTTCGCAACGCTCGATGGACGAGAACGGCAAAAAGGGTGTCGAGGAAGAACGCCGCCTGGCCTATGTCGGCATCACCCGGGCCGAACGGCACTGCACGATCAGCTTCGCGGCCAACCGCCGGGTCTATAACCAATGGCAATCCGCGATGCCCTCGCGGTTTATTGATGAACTGCCTCCCGATCATGTCGAGGTGTTAACGCCACCAGGTCTGTACGGCGGCGGGTTTGGGGCCGCAGCACCCGCGACTGACATCCCCGGCGTGATACGCGGCTCGGACCTGCAAGAAAAGGCCGCCAAGGCAGATGTCTATAATTCCCCCGGCTGGAAACGCATGCAAAGCCGCGCCGGTCAGCGCAGCATCCGCAGCCCGTCCGAGGCCCGCAATATGGTGATTGATGCCGAGGCGGTGAGCGCGCACGCCCTCGGCGACCGCGTGTTCCACCAAAAGTTCGGCTACGGCGCGGTCGAGGGGATCGAAGGCGATAAACTGACGATCGCCTTCGAAAAAGCGGGCACCAAAAGAGTGCTTGCCGCCTATGTCAGTGCCGATGATGCCGTTCCGTTCTGAAACGCCACCATCGGCGATCTGCTCTGCGGCTCAGACGCCGTAGACGCTTTCGCGGGCGATCTGCTCAAGATTTCCACGACCAATGCCCAGATCGTCCAGTTCCCGATCCGATAAAGCACTTAGTTCGGCATAGGTGTTCCGGTATAGGCGGTAGTCCGCATAACGCCGCAGCAGGGCCGACAATGCGTTGCGGGCG
Organism: uncultured Paracoccaceae bacterium; assembly: GCA_938049225.1. GTDB lineage: Bacteria > Pseudomonadota > Alphaproteobacteria > Rhodobacterales > Rhodobacteraceae > Halovulum. The sequence continues at coordinate 124,888 of CALICM010000045.1, read as the reverse complement.
TGATCCGCGCGCGCCGATCCACGGGTGTGCGAGAAGGTGATGTTTGCCATTTTTCGATCCTTTCAAACGGGGTCCAAGCCCCGGTTATCTGTTGTCCTAAAGGGAGGTCGCCGTCCGCGCTGTCTGCTTAAGCGTGCGACGTTCCAGACCCAGGTCCGCCAGAACCTCGGTCGGAAGCACCTCCAGCGCTGCCAGCGTGCGGCGATAGTCGATGTAGTTGCGCAGACGTCCCAGCAGCGGGCCCAGGCCCAATGACATGGTGTTGCGCGTCGTGGTCATATATGTCGACATTTGCGTGGTCCGATCAGGGTGGGGGCCATTGGCCCGCGTGTCATGTTGCACTGCGATATACGCGCCTTTCGCGCCGAAGCAACACACCCAGCGGAAGACCCGACATGCAGCGAACGCATAGCTCCACCTCAAAGCGCCACCACAGTTAACCATATGTTAATAAGACTTAATTTGGTCGCATTTCACTCACGCGACTTCCGGCTTTATTTCCTGGGGAATGCCTTCACTCTGCAAGCCCTGTGGATCCAACGCATCACCATTGGATGGATCGCTTGGGAGTTGAGCGGTGCGGCGAGTGTGGTCGGTTGGATCGCTTTTCTGATCTTCGCGCCCACGATGATCTCGGGGCCGTTCTTTGGCGTTTTAGTTGATCGCATGCCGATCCGCCCCGCCGCCATTCGGGCCCAAGCTGGTCTGTCGTTGATCTCGCTTGCGATGGCGCTGCTCTTTGCCGGGGGCCTGCTGACCCTGCCCCTGCTCAGCGGTCTGGCCTTGGCCATCGGCGTCGTCACCTCGGCCAATCATCCGGTCCGCATGAGCTTGGCCCCGCTGTTGGTCCCCGAACAGGCGCTGACCTCGCTGATCACGGCGACGGCGATCAATTTCAATGTCGCGCGCAGTATAGGCCCGGCAATTGGCGGCGCGATCATCGCCCATTGGGGCGTGGGTGCCGCGCTTTGGGTGATCTTCGCCTGTTCATTGCCCTATCAAATCGCGCTGCGCTTCCTGCGCCCCCGCGCGCGGGCGGCCAACGCCGAAATCGACCAGGGTGTTTGGGATGGGTTGCGTCAGGGCGTGGCACATGCCTGGCGCAGCCCTTTGATCCGGTCAATCCTGACACTAACGGCGACCTTCGCCTTGGTCGGTCGGGGCATGATCGAGATATTGCCCTTGATCGCCGACGGCCTCTTCGCCCGGGGGGCAACGGGCCTGGGCAATCTCACCTCGGCGGCAGGGATCGGCGCGCTCGTTGGTACGGCCCTTGTCGCAGTCCTGCCGCCGCCCCGCAGTGGCGTGGTGCCCTTGGCGGGGCGCTTCGCTGCACTCAGCGGCCTCCCGCTGGGCCTGTGCATCGCCCTTAGCCCATGGTGGTCCCTAACCGTTCTGGCCGTGGCGCTTATGGGGTTGGCCGGTACGATCGTGGGCGTGTCCATGCAGTCAGCGGTCCAACAGGTGCTGACCGATGATCTGCGCGGCCGGGTGATGAGCCTGTGGGTCATGACCGGCATTGGTGGGGCGGCTACTGGCGCGCTGTTGCTGGGGGCTTTGGCGGACCTGATGGGCCTGGCGTCGGGGACTCTGCTGATGGCTACCGCGGCGGGCCTGCTGTTTGCCTGGATCCACCACCAGCGTGGCACTTGATCTGCCCTGCCAAGCGGATAAGGTGTCGCGCGACGACGTCAGCGGTTCAGGTCGGGGCAACACCGACCCTGCGGACACGTTTATTCAGGGAGACGACATGATGAAAAAACTGCTTCTTGCCAGCGCGGCAACCGCGCTGATCAGCACCGGCGCATACGCCGACGGCCACGCCGTCAAAGTCGGTGTTATCTTGGGCTTCACCGGCCCGATTGAATCGATTACGCCCAATATGGCTGACAGCGCCGAGCTGGCGTTTAAAGAGGTATCCGAAAGCGGCGCCTTTCTGGACGGCAAGGTGATCGAGGCCGTGCGCGCCGACAGCACCTGCGTCGACGCGGCCGCCGCGACCGCCGCGGCCGAGCGTCTGATCACCTCGGATGGGGTTGCTGCGATCATGGGCGCGGATTGCTCGGGTGTGACCACGGCAATCGCCAACAACGTGGCTGTGCCCAACGGCGTGGTCATGGTCTCGCCCTCGGCCACCTCGCCCGCGCTCTCGACCATCGAAGACAACGATCTGTTCTTCCGCACCGCCCCCTCGGACGCCCGCCAGGGCGAGGTTCTGTCCGCGATCCTCATGGACAGGGGCATCACCTCGGTCGCCGTGACGTTCACCAACAATGACTATGGAAAGGGCCTGTCCGACAGCTTCATCTCGAATTACGAGGCGGCGGGCGGCGCGATCACCATCAACGCGGCCCATGAAGACGGCAAGGGCGATTATTCGGCGGAGGTCGGGGCGCTGGCTGCCGCCGGTGGGGACCTGCTGGTCGTGCTGGGCTATGCCGATCAGGGCGGTGTCGGGATCATGCAGTCCGCGCTGGACAGCGGTGCGTTCGACACCTTTGCGCTGGGCGATGGCATGTATGCCGACAGCCTGATCGAGACGCTGGGCGCGGATCTGAACGGTACCATCGGCTCGGTGCCCTGGTCCGAGGGCGCGGGGGCGGATGCCTTTGACGCGACCGTCGCAGCGGCCGGGGTCGAGGGGAACAGCTCGTTCACCCGCGAAAGCTATGACGCCGCGGCACTGATCGCCCTGGCCATGCAAGCGGGCGGCGAAGCCACGCGCGAGGCGGTGGCCGCCAATCTGCTGGCCGTGGCCAATGGGCCCGGCGAGGAAATCCTGCCCGGCGAATTGGCCAAAGGTCTTGAGATCCTCGCGAATGGCGGCGAGGTTGACTATATAGGCGCCACCAATGTCGAGTTGATCGGCCCAGGCGAAGCCGCCGGGACCTATCGCGAGTACGAGGTCAAAGACGGCGCTTACGAAACCGTCACCTTCCGCTGATCGCGGCATAAGCCATCAAGAACCCGGGGACCGCGCGTTCCCGGGTTCTTGCAATAAAAAGAGACATTTATGATCAGGGTCGACGATCTTCACATGCATTTTGGCGGCATCCGGGCTGTCGATGGCGCGTCGCTGGAAATCGCCAAGGGGTCGATCACCGGCCTGATCGGACCGAACGGGGCCGGAAAAACCACACTTTTCAACGTGATAGCCGGACACTACAAGCCGACTTCGGGGCATGTGTACCTGGACGGAGAAGAGATCACCGGGCTGACACCGCACGAGTTGTTTGCCAAGGGGCTTTTGCGGACGTTCCAGATAGCTCATGAATTCAGTACCTTAACGGTGCGCGAGAACCTGATGATGGTGCCTGGCGGGCAATCGGGCGAAGGGCTGTGGGAGGCCTGGTTCAAAGGCGCCAAGGTACGGGCCGAGGAGCGCGATGTGCGAGCCAAAGCCGAGGAAGTCATTGACTTTCTTGAGATCTCCCATGTGGCGGACGAGCTGGCCGGAAACCTGAGCGGCGGCCAGAAGAAGCTGCTGGAACTGGGCCGTACGATGATGGTGGACGCCAAAGTGGTCTTTCTGGACGAGGTGGGCGCAGGGGTAAACCGCACCCTGCTGCGCACAATCGGCGATGCAATCCAGCGCTTGAACCAAGAGCGCGGCTATACGTTTTGCATGATCGAGCATGACATGGAGTTCATCAGCCGCCTGTGCGACCCGGTGATTGTGATGGCCGAGGGCGCGGTGCTGGCCCAGGGCTCGGCCGCGGCGGTAAAAGCGGATGAACGGGTGATCGAGGCTTATTTGGGCACGGGGCTGAAGAACAAGCCCGAGGTGGTGAGATGATGGGCCGACCAACCTGTTGCCAATGTCGGATGCCTCCGGCGGGGATATTTTCGGGACAAAGTGGGCAAGGCGAGGCCCATGGGTGACCCCTTTCTGATCGGCGACGGTATGACCGGCGGTTATGGCGGCGCGGATATTCTGCATGACTGCACCATCGGGGTGGAGCGGGGACAGATTGCGGTGATCGTGGGGCCCAATGGGGCGGGCAAGTCAACGGCGATGAAGGCGGTATTCGGCATGTTGCCGCTGCGCGAAGGGTCGGTGCGGCTGGAGGGGCGGGATATCACGGACCTCAGCCCGCAGGACCGGGTGGCGGCGGGCATGGGATTTGTGCCGCAGACCTCGAATGTGTTTACCAGCATGACGGTGCGCGAGAACCTGGAGATGGGCGCCTATCTGCGCGAGGATGATTTCGAAGAGACAGTGGCGCAGGTGTTCGACCTGTTCCCGATCTTGGCGGAAAAAGCGCGGCAACCGGCGGGGGAGTTGTCGGGCGGGCAGCGCCAACAGGTCGCCGTGGGCCGGGCTTTGATGACGCGGCCGCAGGTGCTGATGCTGGACGAGCCGACGGCGGGTGTGTCGCCGATTGTGATGGACGAGCTTTTCGACAAGATCTTGGAGGTCGCGGCGACAGGGATCGCGATTTTGATGGTCGAGCAGAATGCGAAGCAGGCGTTGAATATTGCGGATAAGGGGTTCGTGCTGGTGCAAGGGCGAAACCGATTTACGGACACTGGTGAGGCGCTGTTGGCGGATCCCGAGGTTAGGCGGAGTTTTTTGGGTGGGTGAGGGGCGAATACAGAAACGCTCCAGTGGAGCGTTTCCGCCGCGAAGGGCGAAGCCCCGGGAGCGGCCTCTCTGGGATGTCCCGGTGCTGTGTTCCCAACACAAAACGGTAGGGGCTTGGGTTCGGCGAGCATCCGAGGGCGCTACTCGGGCCAGAGGCCCGTGCGATCTTGGCTACGGGGTCTGTTAATGTCTTTGTTAGGACAGATGGGCACCGGTTCTATCGAGGCTGTGGCATGAGAAGAGGGCTTGGGTTGATCGGCATGGGTTTGGTTACTGGCATTGGCGTGAGCATTTTGGTGCATGAGATAGCTGAGTTTGAAATACCATTCACCGGAGGTCGCCTCTTTTCTTGCGACTTTGAAAGGCAATGTGATCAGACCGGTCTGTGCTCGGCGATCTCGCAGAAGACGTTTGTCGATTTCGATGACTATGGCGAACCATACATATGGTCGGTCGGCGAGGACATAAGACATCCCTTGCAACGCTGTGCTTTGGCAAGCGTTGAGGCCTATTTTTCTCCGGTTGCTTCCGCGGATGGAGAGCCGTCGGCATCCATCGTCACACTCACTATTGCTGATAATGGTGGCGCGCGTTTCGTGAAACAGGAAGGTTCGCCTGAGCAACTACCCCTACTCTCAATTCAACTGGGAACTTGCCAACGTCAATGACCGACCTAATCAACGCCTTCGTTCTGCTCTCGAACTTCGTTCTGATCCCTGGTCTGGCCTATGGCGCGCAATTGGCGCTGGGCGCCTTGGGGGTGACGCTGATCTATGCCGTCCTGCGGTTCTCAAACTTCGCGCATGGGGACACGATGGCCTTTGGGGCGATGTGTGTGATCTTGGTGACCTGGGGGATGCAGGGTTTGGGGATCAGCGCGGGGGTGTTGCCTACGGCGCTATTGGCGCTGCCGTTTGGGATCTTGGGCGCGGTGGCGCTGGCGTTGCTATTTGATCGCACGGTGTACCGGTTCTATCGCCAACAACGCGCCGCACCGGTGGTGTTTGTGATTGCCAGCGTTGGCGTGATGTTCATGACCAACGGCATTGTGCGGCTGATCATCGGGCCTGACGATCAGCGATTCGCGGATGGCGAGCGGTTCATCATCCGCGCGCGTGAGTTCAAGGAGATGACGGGGCTGGCCGAGGGGCTGGCGCTGCGCACAACGCAAGGCATCACGATTGTCGTGGCTCTGGTCGTGATGGTTGCACTCTTCTGGTTTCTGAACCGCACACGGACCGGCAAGGCGATGCGGGCCTATTCCGACAATGAGGATCTGGCGCTGTTGTCGGGGATCAACCCGGACAAAGTGGTGTTCTGGACCTGGGTGATCGCGGCGGCCCTGGCGACGATTGCGGGGACGCTCTATGGGCTGGATAAGTCTTTTAAACCTTTCACCTATTTCCAACTGCTGCTGCCGATCTTTGCCAGTGCAATCGTCGGCGGGATCGGCAACCCGATCGGGGCCATCGCGGGCGGCTTTGTGATCGCGTTTTCGGAAGTCACGGTGACCTATGCCTACAAGAAGTTTTTGTTTTACCTTGGATGGGAGAGTGAGGGGCTGATGCAGCTCCTCTCGACCGACTATAAATTCGCGGTCAGCTTTGTGATCCTGGTGCTGGTGCTGCTGGTCCGACCCACCGGGATCTTTAAGGGGCGGGTGATATGAGGGGGTTTGTGCTGTTCGCGGCCATGGGGCTGGCGTTGGTGGGGGTTGGCGTTTTCCAAAGCTGGAATGTGGCGCTGGCAATCCTGAACCTGTCACTGATCTCGGCCATCATGGCGCTGGGGGTGAATATCCAGTGGGGCTATGCCGGGCTATTCAACGTTGGCATTATGGGATTCGCGGCCCTGGGCGGCGTGGCGGCGGTACTGGTGTCGACGGCCCCGGTGGGCGCGGCCTGGGCTGCAGGCGGGGCCGGGATCGGTCTGGCCGGGGTGCTGCTGGCCGTGACCGTTGGGGCTATTGTCTTTGCGCGGCGGTGGCTGCACGGCCTGGCGCGCAAGCTGGCAACGATAGCCTTGGTCGTGGGCGGCTACGCGGCGGTGCGCATGGCTTACGATCCGGCCGTGGGTGCGATCGAGGCGGTGGATCCGGCACGGACAGGGAACCTGGGCGGGCTGGGCCTGCCGATTGTGCTGGCCTGGGCTGTGGGCGGGGTGTTCGCCGCTGGGGTCGCCTGGGTGATCGGCAAGATCAGCCTGGGGCTGCGGTCAGACTATTTCGCGATTGCGACGCTGGGGATATCCGAGATCCTGATCGCGATAATGAAGAACGAGGATTGGCTGACGCGGGGGGTCAAGAATGTGACCGGCCTGCCGCGGCCGGTCCCCTATGAGGTGGATTTGCAGACGGCAGATTGGTTCCGCGATCTGGCGGCCAGCCTAGGGCAGAACCCGGTGGTCTTCTCGGGGATCTTCGTCAAGCTGTGCTATGCGCTGCTGTTCGGGTTGGTGCTGCTGGCCCTTTATTGGTTGGCCGAGCGCGCGCTGCGCAGCCCCTGGGGGCGGATGATGCGGGCCATTCGCGACAACCGGGACGCGGCCGAGGCAATGGGTAAGAACGTTACTGCAAGGCATCTGCAGGTCTTTGTGCTGGGCTCGGCCGTGGTGGGCATCGCCGGGGCGATGCTGGTGACGCTGGACGGGCAGTTCACGCCGGGGACGTACAACCCCTTGCGCTATACCTTTCTGATCTGGGTGATGGTGATCGTGGGTGGCTCGGGCAACAATGCGGGCTCGATCTTGGGGGCGTTCTTGATTTGGTTCGTTTGGATCGAGGCCGAGACGGCCGGACGCGCGTTGATGAGTGGCCTGGTTGATTGGCTGCCCCAGGGCTCGGCCTTGGGCGCGCATTTGTTAGAGGCCGCGCCCCATCTGCGCCTGTTCTTGATGGGTCTGATCCTGCTGGTCGTGCTGCGCTTCAGTCCCCGTGGACTGATCCCCGAACGCACCCGGGGCTGAGGTCTGCCTACCCCCGGGCACGACCCGTCTGTCGGCGGGTCGGCGCCAGATCAGCAAGGCTCCCAACCCAACGGCGACAGCCATCGTCAGCGCCATCGGCAGGGCGGTGCCATCGTAACAGAGTGCCGAGACATAACCCGCCAGGGACGCGATACCCAACTGGAAGGAGCCCAAAAGCGCGGCGGCGGTGCCGGGGGCCTTCACATGGGCGGCATCCAGAACCACCAGGGGACCCGCCGCCAGGACATTCGCCATGCCCAGGCCGTAAAACGCCATGGCCGCGACCATTGGCACCACCGCTGTCACACCCGCCAAGACCGGCAACAACAACAACAGCATGGCCGCTACAACGCAGCCCGCCCCAAAACGCAGCATTGACGCTGCTTCCATTCGACGGCTCATCCGGCCGCTTAGGATGTTGCCCAGAATGAAAGCGGCAATGATAACAACATGGGTCAGACCATATTGCTGGGTCGGCATTCCCAACTGGTCGATGAAGATCACGGGCGCCGAGGTGACGTAAGCATAAAAGGCCGAAAAACACAGCGACACCCCCAACATGGGGGCCACGAAGGCCCAAAGGCTAAGCAACCGGCCATAGCTGGCGATCGCCTTCCGCAAGTCCAATGGGCGTGGTGCCGGCAGGGTCTCGGGCACTTGTCGCCAGACACAGAAGACGACGAAAAGAGCCAGTGCGGCGATCAGAAGAAAGCCCGCCTCCCACCCAAACCAGACATGCAGATAGCCCCCCATCAGCGGCCCAATCGCGGGCGCGACACCCAATGTCGCCCCATAAAGCGCCATCACAGCCAGCGCGCGGTGGCTGTCGTACAGCTCGCGGATCATCAATACGATGACCACCGAAGGTACGCTGGACACCAACCCTTGCATAAAGCGCCCTGCCAACAGCCATTCGATACTGTTCGCGAAAGCACACATCACCGAAATGACGACGAACAACAAAAAGGCCACGATCAGCAGGAAGCGTCGTCCAAATGCATCAGCCAAAGGTCCGTGCACCAATTGCGCTATGGCGTAGGCCATCAAGTTTATGCTGACCGTCATCTGCGCGGCAGTCATGTTCGTGCCCAGAGCCTGCGGAAGGTCAGGGATGCTGGGGGTGATCAGATCAGTCGACAAAACGCTGATCGCCGTACAGGCGGCCAAGATATAGGGTATCGCCAAGCCGGGCGCGGCAACATTAGCGGACTTCATGAACGCGCCTTAGCCGATTTCTTGCAGAAATCCTGCGGGCCGACCATCTTGGCTGTGGTTGCCTTGCCAATGGCGGCTATCGAAATCCTTAAAGGCGCTTGGGTGTATAAATTCGTCACGGAACCATGGATATTTTGAGGCGTCGAACGAGCCGACGAGCCAGTCAATCATTGTCGCAATGCGCGGCGTGCGCCGGGCATCTGGATGGTAGGTCATCCAAATGTCCATGCGGTGGTGAATACCAATATCAATCGGAACAAGGTCACTAAAAAAAGCTGTCACAAAGGTCGGCACACCCCCGATGCCCGCACCGCCCTGCACTGCGGAAAAATGCGCGGCACTTGAGTTGGTGCGGATGCCCACAACCCCTTCGATATCGTCGATGCCCAAGTATCGCGGCCAGGCGCCCTGGTCTAATTGAGGACCCACCTGGTCCACAAGCCGGTGGTCCATAATCTCATCTTTGCTGCGCGGTGTACCATAAGTATCGAGATAGCGGTGCGAGGCAAATGGATAGACATGCAGCGAGCCCAGCCTGCGCCGCATCGCATGCGGGTTTGTCGGCTCGGAAAATTGGATGGCGACGTCCGCTTCCATCCGCGATACATCCACGACGGTATCGGATGCACGCAAATCAATTACCATCATTGGGTTGGCACGCTGGAACTCAATCAGCCGTGGCATCAACCAATAAGAGCCCAACCCTTCGGTTGCGGACACGCGAACAATGCCGCGTTTGTTTGGATCAAATGTTTCAATCCGACGACGGAAGTCAAAAGCGCCCTGCTCGATCTGGTTTGCACTGGACACCAATCGGGCACCCTCGCGCGTCAACTGCACGCCATTTGGCAGCCGATTAAACAGCGAGAACCCAAGCTCGTCCTCTAACGCGCCGATCCGGCGTACAACGGTGGAAGACGTCAGACCCAGCTTTTTCGCGGCCGCGCGAAAGCTCAGCGCTCTTGCACATGCAAGAAAAATCTTCAAGTCATCCCATGATGGATCCGCGACGGGCTTTTTCATATAATTCCGGTGCATTCACGCATCGGCCTGATGCTGATTCTACGCCCTGTTAACCTGACGTAAGCGCGATAGTTTTTCCACTTAAAATTGAACAACAAGCGAGCAAGGATTGAGATCCCGACAAATAAGTGTCGATCTGTCAACGTGATGAAACATCTTTCGAAAGAGTTCGACGCATTACACACCGGGGTCGCCGCCCGGCGCGTTCGTATTTCGCGCGCGCGCGCGTCCGAGCTAGAGAGAATTTATCCCCAGTTTGCCGCTTCGCTAACGCAACACATCGCGCCCCTCAAGATCTGCGAATACATCCGCAAACAGCATCAAGACAATATGTGGTCCATTTGGGATCGGCGCGACGGGGTGCTGATCGGGATGTACGCCATGGCCATGCTGACGCCCGAAGGGCATTCGGCCCTTTTGAGGGGGGAGTTCGATGCGCCCGATCCCCGTTTGTCGCATGTCGCGGCCACGGGCGAGCCCGTTTCGGCGATCTACAAGTGGGGTGTCTACGCCCCAAATTTCGCTGCTGCCGCGATACCATTGATCGCCGAGCGGCTGACAACGCCGGACTATCGCGACCTCGACCTCTATGGCCGTGGTTCAACCAGTTCCGGCCGAAAGATCATGAAGAGTTTAGGTTTTTTTGAGATCACTGATCCCAGAGCCCCCCTGCTCTACAAGTACGAGAGGCTCGCGAAACGTGGTCTCTACGAGATTACAAGGTACTCCTAGTGAAGGCGCAATGCATTGAAACTTCGGGAGAAATAATATGCCAGATGGCCAAACGTCCTTCAGCGGCCATGCGTTGAGCGACACAACACCCAAACGCCGCCCGGTGCTCAGAGTCACCACGGCAAAAACTATAGAGGACATCATGCGGGTAACCGCAATACGTGCTGCGGTCTATATGGCCGAGCAGGATTGTCCTTATGAGGAAGAATTCGACGGCAACGATTTCTGCGCCACGCATCTGATTGGCTGGGTCGACGGCGAACCCGTCGCCTGCGTGCGTGTTCGCTATTTTGGTGGGTTTGCGAAAGCCGAGCGTTTCGCGGTGCGCCAATCGCATCGCAAGTCGCGGATTGCCTTCAAGATGATCCGTGCCACGATTGAACATTGCGCTCGTAAGGGATTCGGCAAAATGATCTGCCACGCCCGCAATGAGCTGATACCATTGTATCAGATGTTCGGCTTTCGGGTGGACGAGAACGCGCGGTCCCTGGTCTTTTCTGACTATTCTTACACCGAGATGATGCGCGATACTGAGTTGCCACAGAACGCCATCACGCTGGAAACCGATCCCTATGCGCTGATCCGGCCCGAGGGAGATTGGGACACGGAAGGTGTTTTGGAAGCCTCGATCGACCGGGCAGCGGGGACATCTGAGCCCGCCTATGCTATGGCTGCGGAATGAACAGGGGGAGACGTTTGGGCATTGTTATTCGTCCCGCACAAGGGGTTTTCCTGCAAACGTTGCCGCTTTCTTTCGTTTTCGGGGCCTACCGACGATTTGAGGTGGATCCGCAGCTTGATGCCGCGGATCTTCGGACAATAACCGCGACGGTCCAAAGGGCCCGCAGCGCCAAGATGCCGCTGGCCTTCTGCCGCGTCGTTCGCGACGCTCACAGCGCCGAGGCGGGCGTCTGGCTGCCGGGCTGCCGCCCCAAGGTGACAGATCGGGTATTTGACCATATTGCCGGTTCCTTTTTCAACTCAACCGCCTTCGCAGGCGTGTTCGCTGAGTTCACCGAACGCCAGATTTTCATGGTTGGCCCGCGCCTCGATTCGTCCATGCGATCAACTGTCAGCGATTCTGCGGCGGCAAAACACCGCATTAAGGTTGTCATTCCGGATCACCCGCTGCAAAAATGCAGCACGGCGTTCAAGGATGGCTCAATTGTGGTGAGAACTTCGCAATATACCGCGCAGCATGATGAGATTCCCTTTCAAAACTGGAAGGATACAATGTGGCGCAGCGAACACCACATCTGATGATGGGAGTGTAGACGATCGAAAATAAAGAAAAAGATGCCGTCATTCGCATGCTGGTTTACATTAAATTTGAATTAAAGCGTCTCAACATGAAAGAGGAAGCTTTTTTTGTTGACAAAGCCATTGAAATGGCTGAAAAATCGCCCCGCAATCCGACATAATTTCTTACGTCAACCGAATATATTAAATTTACAAAAAATTAACTAATTGTAGGAGCTGCTGCAAATTTGCACATTCTAGTAAAAACCTCATCCTTGGGTATAGTTGGTCCATCGATTTGAGGGGTAAGTGGCTGGGTGCCAGCATGGGTGGATAAGCACTGACACCTATCATTATCAATCTCTATCGATCAGTGATTTTGCCCGTGTGTTTCGCCTGTGCGATTCTGAGCTGAGTTGCTGGTGATGTGAGTACCGAGTTGGATGAGCGTGTTGTCTGAGTGTTCCGAGTGCTTTTTGTCTCGCTTGTTCGTGTTTGAGGAATGGAAAGACGAGCGACTTAAGGACGGCCCGAGGGGTGCTCGGGACCGTTAAGTGGATCGCAGGGTGGGGGCCATGCGGTCATGCTTCGAAAGACTTGAGCCCTCTTAGGCGGTGCTTGAACGGCACCCCTGGATAGGCTCGAACTGGACCGTTGCATAAGGGGCATAAGTGTTGCGTTGCTCCGCGTTTTCACCAGGTCTTTCGTCTACTCAAGGCGCTGCTTCATGCTGTTCGGCATGTTCACAGGCGGCGGGCTGCGTGTATTGGCCCGCCGCTGACATGATCGAGGTCCAAAAGAGTGGGCCAGATTCGCTCCGCTTGAGCTGTATTTTTACCATCCCGAAGCGCCGGGTTGAATAAATTCAAAATACAAAAGCGTGAACAGACTGTTACCACAACCTGCGCTATAATCCGGTGTCTTTGTGTTTGCGGGCGAAATCTGTTACAGTGCAATGGGTTTCCACCCATGCTTTGCGGCAAAGGATTCAGATAGTGCCTACGGACACCGGCCAAGATGGCCGCGCGGGCGACGATACGTCCCCCATGGGCGCACGCCATCATCAGTTGCGCATTCGCCGCATTCTCGAGCGGCGGATCATGCCATCGTTGATCCTTGATCCCAGCAAGGAAATCCCGGCCTCACCGTCGGAAGGCAACAGCGACAGTCAGGCGGACGCGCTGGTCGCCATGGCCTTGCAAGGTCGCGAGGAACAGGCCCGCGCCGAGCTGCGCGCTTTGCACGGCGACGGCATGGAGTTTGAGCAGATGATGCTGGGCCTTCTCGCGCCTGCCGCGAACAAATTGGGCGTTCTGTGGGAAACCGACAATTTGAGCTTTGTCGATGTCACCATCGCCACAGGCACCCTGCAGCGCCTTATGCATTTCGTGGCGGTGGATTTGGATGCCGAACCGTTGGTCAGCCAAAAAGAGCGCACCATGTTGATGGTGCAAGAACCAGGGGCCGAACACACACTTGGCGCCTCGGTCGCGGCGCGGTTTTTCGAGCGTGCTGGTTGGTATGTTGATTATACGCCTGGCGCCCAGCGCAGTGCTTTGTTGGATCAGGCTCGACGCCGCGCGTATGACGTGATCGCGCTTTCGCTAAGTTTGACTGACAAGGTGACAGCGGCGGCCAGTCTCCTGCGCGACCTTAGGCGGGCATCGCGAAACAAAGGCGTTGTGACCTTAGGTGGCGGCGGTGCGCTTTTGCGAGACCCCCTGCTCGTGACCGACCTGGGACTGGACGCGGTGGCCACTGCAATCGCAGGTGCACCCGGCGCGCTGGCACGGCTGGTCGAGGCTCACGACCGGCCGGGCTGATCACTATAGCGTTTCGACTTTAACTTGAGACATCACTTATCATCTTTCGCGTTGAAACCGCTAGGTTTCAGGCAGCGAAAGATGATTCAGGTTTAAGTCGAAACGCTTTAGCAAAAAATGGCAGCATGTCGCGTTTGGTTTCGCGGCGCCATGCCCTAATGTGCCTGGCATAGAGCACAAGCGAGAGTTTTATGCTGGCGATTGACGGGCTGACGAAATCATATGGCGCGGTACAGATCTTGGACGGTGTTAGCCTGAAAGTAGGCCGTGGCGAAACCGTGGCTTTGGTCGGCGAAAGTGGTAGTGGCAAGAGCACTTTGTTGCATCTGATCGCCGGGTTGGACGCCGCTGACGGTGGCCAGGTCACGATCAATGGCCAGACATTGGCAGGATTGGACGATGCCGCCCGGGCCATTCTACGGCGGGATACCGTCGGGCTGGTGTTTCAGCAATTCAACCTGGTGCAAAGCCTGACGGTCGCGGACAATATTGCCCTTCAGGCGCGATTGGCCGGGCGATACGACGCCGACCAAGCCGGGGCACTTGCCGACCGGCTGGGCCTTGCCGGTCTGGGCTCCCGCTACCCCGAGCAACTCAGCGGCGGCCAGCAGCAACGCGTGGCGATTGCACGTGCCCTGGCCGCCCGCCCGCCACTGCTGCTGGCTGATGAGCCGACGGGCAATCTGGACGAAGCCTCGGGCGATGCCGCCCTTGACCTGATGCTGGACCTGGTACGCGCGGCGGGGATGACTTTGATCTTAGTGACCCATTCGCACCGGTTGGCTGAACGGCTGGGCCGCGTGGTGACCTTGCACGCGGGGCAGATCGCATGATCTGGGTAATCCTGCGCACCTACCTCAGCCATTGGCAGCGTCGCCCGGGGCAGTTGGCGGCCCTCGTCTTGGGTTTGGCGGTCGCGACCGCATTGTGGAGCGGCGTGCAGGCCCTGAACGCCGAGGCCCGCGCCTCCTACGACCGCGCAGCCGCCGTGCTGGGGGGCGATCAGCTGGCCACCATTGCACCGCCCAGCGCGGGGCCCGTAGCACTGGCCGATTATGTCGCGTTGCGCCGCGCAGGCTGGCGCGTTGCACCGATACTGGAGGGGCGGCTAAGGCTGGAGAGCGGCTCTGTACGCCTGCTGGGCATCGATCCACTCACCCTTCCCCGGGGGGCCTTGGGCGGCGGCGCGATGAGTGGCGCCGAAGAACTTGGCGCCTTCCTGCGCGCGCCCTATCGCATGATCGCGGCGCCCCAGACCTTGGCACGGCTGGCGGGCGAGGCGGATTTGCCGCTGGGGATCGCCGATCCGGACCTGCCCCCTGGCGTGATTGTGACGGATATTGGGTTGGCGGAACGGCTCCTCGATCGTCCGGGTGAGCTGACGCGCCTTTTGGTGACCCCGACACAAAAGCCCGGTCTTGCTTCGGTCACCGAGGTGACCGGCGGGCGCTTGGCGGTGGCCGAACCCGAGGCCGATCCAGAACTGGCGCGTCTGACCGACAGTTTTCACCTGAACCTGACCGCATTTGGCCTGCTGTCTTTTGTCGTCGGCCTTTTTATCGTGAACGCGACAATTGGGCTGGCGTTTGAACAGCGGCGCGCGATGGTACGCACGTTACGCGCCATTGGTGCGACGCGCCGACAGATCACAACCGCGCTTTTGCTTGAGTTGATGATCCTGGCCGGTGTCGCTGGGGCATTTGGCATGGCACTGGGCTATGCGATGGCCGCCGCGCTGCTGCCGGATGTGGCCGCCAGCTTGCGCGGGCTTTATGGGGCTGAGGTCGCCGGGCAGCTCAGCCTGCGGCCCGCATGGTGGCTGGCAGGTTTCGCGATGACATTGGCCGGTACACTGGTTGCCGCGGGGGCTGGCATATGGAAGCTACACCGGCTGCCAGTGTTGGCCGCAGCACAACCGCAGGCCTGGTACGCTGCACAACAACGCAGCCTGCGCTGGCAGGCGGTGGCGGCGATTGCGCTGGCGCTGGCAGGGGTCGCCGCAGCAGTTTGGGGCAACGGCTTGCTGGCGGGTTTCGGACTGATGGGGGCTGTCCTTATGGCTTCCGCTCTGGCGCTGCCAATCGTCTTGGCTTGGGTGATCACCCGTGCGCAGCGCTGGGCGAAGGGGCCGGTTTCAGGCTGGTTCCTTGCGGAAAGCCGGGCGCAACTGGGCGGCCTGAGCCTGGCGCTTATGGCACTGCTGCTGGCGCTGTCGGTCAACATCGGTGTCGGCGCAATGGTGTCAAGCTTCCGCACCACCTTTCTGGGCTGGTTGGATCAACGGCTGGCGGCGGAGCTTTATGTGCGTGGCAATGATACGGCGCAGGCCGCGCAAATCGAGGCCTGGCTGCTGGCCCAAACCGAGGTGACGGATGTGCTGCCGATCCGGAACATCGAGCTGCGGATCCAGGGCTGGACTTATAATCTGTTCGGCCTCCGCGATAACGCGATGTATCGCGACAACTGGCCTTTCTTGGCGATGCAGCCAGACGGTTGGGACCGGGTCGCCGACGGAACGGGCGTGATGGTCAGCGAGCAGTTCGCGCGCAAGCTGGGTCTGGCGCTGGGAGATGCCTTGGAGGTGACAAGGGATTGGACGCCAACCGTGGTGGGGCTGTATCCCGACTATGGCAATCCAATGGGGCAGGTGGTCACTGCCGAGGGGCAACTGGACACCCGCTGGCCGGGGCGCGCGCCACGGCTGCGCTTTGCGGTAAGGATGCACCCGGCCACAACAGCAAAGGTCCAAGGGGATCTGATGACCGCCCTGGCGTTGGGGCCGGATCAGGCGGTGGATCAGGTAGCGCTCAAAGCTTTTTCTCGGCAGATCTTTGAGCGGACGTTCACCGTGACCCTGGCGCTGAACGGGCTCACCTTTGCTGTGGCGGGGCTGGCGCTGATGACCAGCCTGCTGACCCTGGCCGAGATGCGGCTGCCGCAGTTGGCACCGCTGTGGGCCATGGGGCTGACCCGCGCGCGACTGGCGCGGTTGGAGTTGCTGCGCACGCTGGCGTTGGCGCTGCTGACCGCTGTGCTGGCCATCCCCCTGGGTGTGCTGGTCGCCTGGATCCTGCTGGCAGTGGTGAATGTCGAGGCCTTTGGCTGGCGCCTGCCACTGAGCCACTATCCGGGGCAATGGGTATGGCTGCTCGCCCTCGCGGCGCTGATGGCGGTGCTGGCAGCGGCCTGGCCTGCCCAGCGGTTGCGACGCACCGCCCCGGCGTTGTTGTTGCGGATTTTTTCCGATGCACGCTGAGGGGGATGCGGTGAAAGGGAGTTCATGCCTTCGGCGGGGATATTTTGGGAGAGTGGTGGCTTGGACCTGGCTTGCCATGGTGCTGCTTTGGGCGGGACCGGTTTCGGCGCAAGGGTATGCCGGATTGGGGACGGCGGCCGAGGCATATGACCAGGTCACACCAGGGCGGGCATTTTCCTTTCCGGCAGATCATTTGCCGCATCCAGGGTTTCGGATCGAGTGGTGGTATGTCACCGCCAATTTGACCGCCGCCGATGGGACCGAGATGGGCGCGCAATGGACGCTGTTTCGGCAGGCGGGCACGCCGGGGGATACGGGTGCGGGCTGGCGGTCGGGACAGATTTGGATGGGGCATGCGGCAGTGACAACGCCCGAGGCGCATTATATGGCCGAAGGTTTCGCACGCGGCGGGATCAGCCAGGCGGGGGTTTCCGGACCGCCGTTCGAGGCCTGGATGGATGATTGGGCGATGATGGGCGACAGCCCGGGATTGGACCGGCTGCGCCTTCGGGCCAGCGGGGATGCTTTTTCCTATGACCTCGCGCTGCGGGCCGAGGGGCCTTTGGTGTTGCAGGGCGACCAGGGCTACTCGGTCAAGTCCACGACCGGTCAGGCCTCGTATTACTACAGCCAACCGTTTTACAGCCTTGAGGGCACAGTGATATTGGAAGGTCGCACGGTGCCGGTCACCGGACGCGCCTGGTTGGACCGCGAGTGGAGCAGTCAGCCCTTGAGCGGCACCCAGTCGGGCTGGGACTGGTTTGCATTGCATCTTCCGGACGGCGCGAAGCTGATGGCCTTTCAACTGCGCGATGCGGCAGGGGGGACGTACACCTCTGGCACTTGGATCGCGGCCGATGGGACCCCCAGCCCGCAACCACCTGGCGCGATTGAGTTCGAAGCGTTGGCGCGCACCGAGGTCGCCGGGCGGCAGATCCCAACCCGGTGGCGGTTACGCCTGCCCGCGCGGGGGATCGATGTTGCGACCGAACCGGTGAACGCGCAAAGTTATATGGATACGGCATTTCCCTATTGGGAGGGACCGATCCGCTTTTCCGGCAGCCATGCTGGCGTGGGGTATCTTGAGATGACGGGGTATTGAGATGACAGAGGGACAGGTACCGTCGGTGAATGTTCTGGGCGGACGGCTGCAAAGCTGTTCGACCGCGCCGATGACCGGCTTTTGGCGCGACGGCTGCTGCAACACCGGGCCAGCAGATCGGGGTCGGCATACGGTTTGCGCCGTGGTCTCGGCAGGGTTTCTGGCGTTTTCGGCCGAGCGCGGGAATGATCTGAGCACACCACGCCCCGAGTTTGGATTTGCAGGCCTCAAGCCCGGCGACCGATGGTGCTTGTGCGTGGATCGCTGGGCCGAGGCACTGGCCGCCGGGATCGCGCCGCAGGTGGTGCTGGACGCAACCCACGAGGCCGCCTTGCAAACCGTCAAACTAGCGGATCTGCGCGCGCATGCGGTTGCAGCGCGCGCTTAGAGCAGGGCTTGGACCTGGGCGGGCGTGATCGTTTGGTGATCCGGTCTAGAGACATGAAGCGCCGCCACCGCCTGAGCATATGCCAAGGCGCCAACCGGCTCACCCGCCGCGCAGCGGGCCGCATAAGCGCCAAGGAACGCGTCTCCGGCACCATGAGTTGAGAGAGTTTTGACCCTGGGGGCCGTGTGATGGACGGTCTGCGTCCCTTTGGCGTGGATCAAACCATCAGCGCCTAGGGTAAGGATCGTTTCGGTCGTTTGGGACAGATGCTCAGCGGCCCTTTGCGCGGTCACCTGGTCGGTGATCGTGAGGCCTGAGAGCGCGGAGCCCTCGACCCTGTTCACAACCAGCAGATCGACCAGTGGCATCAGCGTGGGGTCAGGGGCACGCGCGGGTGCGGCGTTCAAAATCACTTGCGCCCCCCGCGCCTTGGCCGCCTGCGCCACGGCCAGGTTTAAGGCGGTGGGCACCTCGTTTTGCAGCAGAACCACGCTGGTGTCCGGCGGTACGGTAATCTGGGTGGGGTCGATGTCCAAATTGGCCGCCGAAACGATTACAGCGCCATAGCTGCCGTCGTCCTGAACAATCGCGGCGCTCATGCCCGAGGCACCGGGACCGCGTTGGATTTGGGTGGTGTCGACCCCTGCGCCGACCAACGCCTCCAAAATCTGGTCTGCAAACCCATCCGTACCAACACGCCCAGCCATGCTGACAGGCGCGCCATGACGCGCTGCGGCAAGGGCCTGATTGCCGCCCTTTCCGCCCATCGTGTAAGCGACGCTCGTGCCTGTCACCGTCTCGTCAAGCTGTGGCAAATGGGGTGCGCGCAGAAGGATGTCCAGATGCAGCGCGCCCGCGACGAAGACGCGGCTCATCGATACAGGGCCGCGTGGATCAGGCGTTGCGAGAGGGGGGCGTCTTGGCGCGCGATCGCCTGAGCCAGCGCTGGGTCATCCGCCAGGCCAGCCGCCACTTTGCGCAGACGTTCGGCGGCCAGAACATTCGTGCGTGCCTCCTCAACCGGATCCAGGCCCGAGTGGTCGGGGAAGGTGTCGAAATAGATCACCCCATCATAGCCGATACGCTGCAACTCAACGAACAATTCGACCGTCTGCACGGGGTGCACGCTGCCAATCATCAAACCATCGTCGCGTTTGCCGTAGCCATCGTTCAAATGCACGCCCAACAGGCGGGAGTATCGGGCGATGAGGTGGGCGGCATGTGCTGGCATCTCGTCCGCATAAAGCACATGCGCGAAGTCCAGGGTGACACCCAGATTGGGCCGACCACATTCGCCGACGGCCAACAGCGTCGTGGCCGCATCGGGCATCAGGGCATAGGCGCGTGGCTCGTTCGGCTTGTACTCGATGGCGATGTCCAGTGCAGGGTTGTGGTCGGCGACCTGGGTCAGCGCCTCGATCGTATTATCCCACATGGTGCGATAATCCGCCTGAAAGGAATAATCGACACCGTCCTGCCCCATCCACAGGGTCATTGAACGACCACCCATTTCGGCCAAGGTGTCAAGGCCGCGGCGGGTGATATCCACCGCCGCGGAACGGACGGCTGCGTCTGGGTGGGTAAAGGCGCCCAGCTTAAAACCCGGATCGGTGTAGTAGCGCATCGCCAGGCCGTTCAGCGTCATACCCGCTGCGTCCAGCGCCTGCCCAACCTGATCGGCCGACGCGTCCGCGAAGTGATCCGGGTAGTTGAGATCGGCGGCACTCAACCCCTCAACCGTCCCAGCTCGGGCGATCAGATCCAACGCGGTGATCTTGTTCTTACCGGGCCAGTAATGCCGCGCGCCGACACCGAAAGCGTTCAAGCGGGCAGCATATCGATGGGGGTTCGGCATAAAAAATCCTTCCAAAGCACGTGGGCTTTGGAAGGACTAACAGTTTCGACGACGCGTTTACAGCAGTGCGAAGTCTTGTACCGTCAACTCGGTGTTCTCGCCCAGTTTGGCCAACAAGGTCGGGCCACCGTCGCCGTCGCCATCCGCGTCGAAGTAGAGGTTGCCCGTAGCCTTGTCATAGACCAGCCGGTCGTCGGCGTCTTGGGCTGCGCCGGTCAACGAGATATGGCTCCGCAGATCCGCCGTCAGGTCAAAAGCCGACATGGCAAACCGCAAGCTGTCCTCGCCGCTGGTGAAGTCGGTAATGGTGTCAACACCATGGCCTGCCTTGCGCCAGATGAAACCGTCTTCGCCCTCGCCGCCTGTCATCGTATCAGAGTGGCGTCCACCTTTCAGGATGTCGTTGCCAGCACCGCCCAGCAGAATGTCTTCGCCACGGCCGCCCTTCAGCACGTCATCTCCGCCAGCGCCGCGCACGACATCGTCGCCATCCCGAGACCGCAACCTGTCTGCCCCTTCGGTGCCGTCCATGATGTCACGACCCGATGCGGCCGAGGTGCCGTTTAGTTCAACCGTATTGGCCAGAGCTTTAATCTTGCCGTTTGAGTCAGCAAGAATGATCGCCTCGGCGGGGTGCAAGGGTCGGTCCAAAACGGCCAGCTTCGTAACCCGTCCATCGAAGAAATTGTGCAGCTCGTCGTCTTCTCCGACACGCCTGGCGGTTGACGCACCAATCACGGTGTCCTCAATATTGCCAATCATCCCCTCGGGGAAACCCTCTTGCGTGTCGACCAAGGCGCCATCAACGAACAGGTTGATTTCATCACCGTCAAAAGTGAAGGCGACATTATACACCTTATCCGCTTCGATCCGGTCATCGAACATCAGATACTTGGTCTCTGAGAAGCTTTGGAACCGAACGTAAAGCCGACCGCCTTCAGTGATTATGAACTCAAGATGGCCGCCACCTTTGTAGCCCATATGGTCTTTGGACAAGAGCGTTTGATGTCGCCCGCCCGGATTATCTGCAACAAAGTTGAATGTCCAAGTACCCTGGCTCTGCGCCATTGGGCCGGTATGCTGCAATGTCGTCGCATCGTCGCGCCCATTAAAGCGTCCGCCTGCGGCGGTCATCAAGACCTGAGCGACCTCGACATCATCGGGCATGACCCCGCTGAACGCGCCCTTTTGACCGGCCAGGAACTTATTCTGCGAAAACTCGTCAGGACTTGTCGCCAGCGGGTTCCCCTCAACATCGCGGCTGTCATAGCCATAGATGACGTTGCCATTTTTGTCTGTCGAGACACGCGCCTCGCCCGAGGGGGCCATGGCGATCTGTGCCTCGTCAATTGTGTCGACAACCCCGTACATGACAGCAGCGTCGGTTGTGACGTCCTCCTCTTCGACCAGGTCGCCATAAACCACGACGTAGCCCAAGATGTCCTCGTCATGGGCACCGCCGCCGCCGCCCTGTTGCGAGTACACGGAGATGACCGAATAAACATCGTCGTCGACCCCGTCGCCGTCCTTATCATAGCCGTGGTATGTGATATCCAAGATATTGGTGGTGTGGCCAATGATCGAGATCTTGTCTTCGGCCTTGTTGTAGTCGCCGATGATATCGATGCCAATCCCGTCGACCCAATGATCGTGCAGGCGACGATTCTCGCCAGCCACGCCCATCCAGTCGATGGTGCGATCCTCGTTGACATGCCTTTGCAAGATATCCAGCTTGCCGTTGATCCCCAGCTCGAAATAGAAGTGGTCCCGGCCAGCGCCGCCGATCAATACGTCATCGCCGACCAAGGCTTGGTCAGTCCAATCGACCAGCTTCAGGTACTTTGCGCTGATCGATGGATCCGGGAACTCGCGCGAGGGTTCGCCCAGCACCAGCTGACCCAAGCGGTCCTCGCCGACGTCGGACTTCGAGATCAGCAGATCGTTGCCCGAACCGCCGTTGAGCAAATCAGAACCAAAACCGCCGTCCAGGATATCGTTGCCGCCAGCGCCGACAATTTTGTCGTCGCCATAGCCGCCGTTCAAAGTATCCGCGCCTTTGCCGCCGTTCAGGGTATCGTCCCCAGCTTCACCGTTGATGACATCGTCACCATCCATGCCTGAGATGATATCATCCGCAGCCTCAATCGGCTGCCGACCGGCGGGTTTGGTCAGCGCATTACCCGGGCCATCGGTAATCAGCTTGTTGATTTCCCACTGTGTCAGCGCGTCGTCGGGGGAGTTCCCACCCCAGATTCCAAAATCCGAAATCGCGCCTTCGAAGGGAAGCTTCAGCTTATCGTCATCAGTACCAAACTGCTGCACGGTATCGTTGACTTGCGCGCTCGACTGATCGGCCCCCAATACCCATGGCTCGCTGTTTTGCAGCAGATAGGCTTTATTTTGCAGGATGGGGCTGGACAGATTGCCCTCTTCCGCCGTCCAAGCATTGTTGGGCACCTTCTTGCCATCGACGAACACGGAGATACCGTCCTCGGTAAAATTCACCGCGATGTTGGACCACTTGCCTTCAGTCAACCAACTATCGGTGCTGTGCCACGTGGTGTTCGCTCCACCGTCGCCAGGGGAAAAGCGCAAGCACAACCCGCCATCCACCGTATGGGCCAGCCAGAAGTGACCACCGTCGCCGCTGCCTGTTTGATCCTTAGACAGGAAAACGGCTTCTTCCGAAAGATTGTCCGGGCGCACCCAGATCGCGATCGTTCCTTGCGTAATCTGGTGCGACGCGTCGTTCTCAATATAGGCGAATTCATCGACACCGTTAAACGTGATCGCTGTCTTACGCTCGCCATCTGGGCCACGGCCCAGGGCATCAGTCCGCAACTGCGCCTGGTTCTCCCACAGGGTGTAGGTTTTCAGGCTAGGGCCGCCTTTGGCATCTTTGATAGTGCCATTGTCCGTGCCGCCTATCTGCCAATACGAAAGTGCTCCGGGCACCCCATATTGCGCCGCCGGCGCGGCTTGGGAGAGAACGTCATTGCCGTTCGTTCCTTGCACCTCGCTGCCTTCGACCTCGACCATCTCAAGCTGGTCAAAAGGCGCCCGCGTCAGTTCGGGACCTTCATCTTTCGCATTCTTGAACTTCACTCTGCCGATGAAAGGATTGTCGATGAAATCGCCCGGGTTCGATACGATCTTGCCAAGTTTATCTGGGCCGCTGCGGGTGTCGTAGCCGAATACTGTTTCACCGCCGATGGTCGATTTCTTGGTCCGACCTTCCGGTTCAATAGCCTCGTAAGCGTTATCGATCCCCTCGACCACGCCAAAGGTCACGCCTGCGTCGGTGGTGATATCCTCAGCCTCGACCCGATCACCATGCACGATGATCTGACCCAGCAGGTCGCGATCATGCGCACCGCCCGCGCCATGTTGTTTCGAGATCACGGTGATGATGCTCTCTTGGTCACCATCGCCATCCACATCCTGATAGCTCAACTCGATATTTGCGGTATGACCGATCACCGCAATCGTGTCTTCGGACGCGTTATAGTCCGCTATGGTATCGATCCCGAAGCTGTCGACCCAATGGTCATGCAGTTCATCGTTTTCGCCCGCAACTCCGGCCCAATTGATCGACCCGTCGTGCCGCGTGTGTTTTTCAATAATCTCAAGCTTGGCGTTGATCTGTTGGGTAAAGAGGAAGGTGTCGCGACCTTTACCGCCAAACATAACATCGTCGGCGACAAGCGCTTGATCTTCCCAATCTTTCAACTTCTGTCGTTTGTTGTTGACCTCGTTATCTGGGTCAGGGCGCGTTGGGTTGCCGATGGCAAGCTGTCCGATCCGCTGCTCCCCCGCATCCGAGCGGCTAACCAACAGGTCGTTTCCACCGCCCCCTTTCAGAAGGTCCGAACCCCGGCCGCCCTCCAGGACATCCTCGCCACCGCCGCCCAACAAGCGGTCGTTACCATAGCCGCCCTCAAGCATGTCATCGCCGCGCCGACCTTTGACGGTATCGTTGCCCGCGCCACCTTGGATGTGGTTAACGCCACCATCGCCCACCATTCTTTCGCCATCACCTATCAGCTCGGCGCCCAGGGTGTTCGAGGGGTGATAATCCTCTACCGGGATCAGTTCGACATCGGCAGGAGGGTTCCTGAAATCCGAAATACTCTCGTAGAAGGCGCTTGAATCGACCACAAAGTCATCGATCTCTAGGCGCAAATGCGATGCCCCTCCACCATCGAAATACAACAGATCGATCTCATAAAGACCGCCCTTAAAGTAAGCTGTCGCGTATGTGTCACCTTGACCACGACCATATTCATGCTGCGAAAACAACTCACCGCCGATTTTCAGCTCAAACCCATCATCCGAGCGGACGTTGATTGTGTGCTTGCCCTTGGGGATGTAAATGTAGCCGGTCAGCGAGACGCCGCCCGGGCCAAAGTCAGAATCCGAGCCAGAAAGACTGTCGGCGTCATGCCCCAGAAACTCGGACACCGTCGTCTCGTTCGAAGAGCCACCGTAGGCAAGCTGGGAGGCGTTGAACGTGTAGTCCGGCGCGCCTGAGTCGAACATCAACGCCTTAAGGGATGTTATCGAGCCGAGGCCCGTTTCGCTCACATACCCCCGGCCCGACAGGCCGGTACCAACACTTGGCACACCATTTACTTTCGTCGCTGCAACAGAGGGCTTCCCAACTTCGGGCGTGGTGTATTCGGGCATTTTCGACTCTCCTGGGCTTGGCGGGTCTGTTCAAATCAATCGTACGGCCAGCTTTCTCTACGCGTTTTTCGACGTCGCCTAAAGCGGGCCGAGGTTACCGGCGGTCATCAGAAAGGCTAGGCACGGATCGGGGCAAGACTATGGCGAGATTGCCTTATTCCAATACCGGCACGCACATGCCGAATTCGTGAGCGCATTGCCGCCGAGCGGTAATTTTTTACATCACTTTGAAGGGGCAATTTTTTAATTCGTTGCGACAGATCCGCCAGTGCGAAATCAGAAATCCCGAAAACTTGATCGATTATAGCAACATTCGCAATGTACGCTTCATGCTTAACCAAAATTCACTCAATTGAACTTAAGTAATATTCGTTAACACATCTATTTTTATTTTTAAATTGATATCGAAAGTGAACTTACTTATTGGACTGAGCCTGTCTCGATTAGGTATTACATATATATAATTGAATATACGATCGGCGAATACCTGCTCAGCCGTCGTCATCAGGCACACGAGCCAATGTGATTCGCGGCCCCAAAAAGGCCGCATGCACCACTGTTCTGGGTGGGTCATATGGCACCTAATTCCCCGCTTATTTGGCCACCAGTTCGGGCGCGAAAAAGTGCAATCGGTTTCGGGTGACATCCATCATTGGATCGCTATGCTTCGCCGATGATCGAAGACCTTCTTGCCCATCTGCGGGCGCTCACCCATCGCGCCGACGGGACGGGGTATCGCGACGCGGCACTTGCGCAGATACTGCCCGATGGCCACACTCAGTCTTGGATGTTCGGCGGCAATGGGCATGTGGGCAGCCGTGTGCGCACCGCGTCCATGTCAAAGGCAGCGACCGCCCACGCAGCGCTGACACTCGTTCTTGAGGGGCAGCTGTCCCTTGATGCTGATATCGGGGACATTCTGGCCGAGCACACCCTGCCGCAGGCCTGCTACCAACGCCCGATTGCCGTTCGGCACCTGCTGAACCATACCTCTGGCCTGTCAGACGACGCCGGTTACATTATTGACCCGAACAAGGACCTGTTTGACTTCCTGATGGCCAATGCCGGTGAAGTCGTTTCGGGGCGGACCCCGGGCAGCTTCTTTTGCTACGCAAATATGAACTACCTCCTGCTCGGTCACGTGATTGAGGCGATCACTGAGGCCCGCTTTGATCTGGTGATCGAGGCGCATGTGTTGCGCGCTGCGAACATCCAAGGTGGGTTCAATTGGTGTGGTGTGTCGGTGCCCGATCGCGACAACCATCTGGCATTGTATCAGCGGCAGCAGGGCAAGCTGGTCCGGACGGCTGATCACCCAGATACCCACTGGGAGGCCGAGTTGATCTGGCGCGATGGCCGTGGCATCGACATCAGCGCCTATGTCCCTGGCGCCGCCACCAGCATCTTCTCACCGCACTCGGGCCTCAGGGCCACCGTGGCGGAACTGGCGCGACTGGCCCGGTTGATCGGCGGCGACAGCCCGGTTTCGCGACTACAGCGGGAAGAAACCTGGCGCTTCGATCCGGACCAGAAGAACGGCGAGGATTGCGACGGGCTGTTCACCCGCTTTGGCCATGGCTTGACGATCTACCGCGATCACCCGTTGATCCCCAGCCATTTGGTTGGTCACGCCGGTCACGCCCTGGGCCTGACCGGTGGGCTGTGGCACAATATGGATAGCGGCGTGTCCTGGGCCTATTTTTTGACCGGTGCGCCAGATCTGACCCAGGGTCTGAACCACGAGGTGTTCTATGACCCTGACGAGCTGGCGATAATGCGGGCACTTTAGTCAACGACGCATTCAAAACAGGCAGTCTCCTCGGGCCTCATCCCGATTTTCTCCTTGCACTTCACGTCAACTGCTCAAAAGATGAATTGATATATCTTTCATCAATTGCCGGGGGTTTAATCGCAGGTACATGCGCAGCCCCCCGTTCAGCCGGGAGACTATCATGACACTCAAGTTCGCACTTTCCCTCACCACCGCCACCCTCTTTCTGGGGTCGACCGCGCCGCTTTTGGCCCAGGCCACCCACCCAGACACCGGTGAAAAGCTGGCAGCTGACCAAACCTTTACCTATCGTCTGCCCGACACGATCAAAACGCTGGATCCGCAGTTGAACGAAGAGACAATCGGCGGGCACCTGCTGCGCCAGATGTTCGAAGGTCTGTTGATCCAGGATGCCGAAGGCGGGCTGATCCCGGGTGTTGCCGAAAGCTACGAAGCGAGCAACGAAAACAAAACCTATACCTTCAAGCTGCGCGACACCGCCCGTTGGTCCAATGGCGACCCGGTGACTGCGCATGACTTTGTTTATGCTTGGCAGCGCGCGGCTGATCCCGCCACAGCCAGCCCCTATGCCTGGTATGTTGAGCTGACCAGCATGGTGAATGCGGCCGAGATCATAGCAGGCGAGAAAACCCCTGATACGCTGGGTGTCAAAGCCCTGGACGATCAGACGCTGGAAGTTCAACTGACACAGCCCTTGCCCTATTTCCCGGCCATGACCACTTACGCAACCCTGGCCCCCGCCCCCAAAGCCGCGATCGAGGCGCATGGCGACGAATGGACCAAGGTCGCCAATATGATCGGCAATGGGGCCTATGTGCTGTCTGACCGTGTCGTGGGCGAAAAGATCACGCTGACCAAGTCCGACACCTATTGGAACGCCGATAAGGTGATTATTAGCGAAATCACCGGTCTGGTGATCAACGACGCGGATCAGGCACTGCAACGCTATAAGGCGGGCGATATCGACTATATGGACGATCTGCCTGCGGGTCAGTTCCCCACGCTTAAGGCCGAAACGCCGGACGAGGCGTTTTCGACCCCGCGCCTGTGTTCGTATTACTACGCCTATAACTTCACCGACAGCGGCAACCCAGCCCTGCAGGACGTCAACGTGCGCACGGCTCTATCAATGGCCATCGACCGCAACGTGATCGTCGATCAAGTGCTGAAGGCGGGTCAGACACCGGCCTATAACTTCACGCATTCCGCCACCGCCGGGTTCGATCTGCCGGACATCGACTATGGCACATGGACCCAAGCCGAACGGGACGCGAAAGCAAAAGAACTAATGGCGACGGCGGGCTATGGCCCCGACAACCCCATTACGCTGAAGCTGATTTACAACACCTCGGAAACGCACAAGGCGATCGCGACGGTTGTCAGCCAAATGTGGAAGCAGAAGCTGGGCGTCAGCACCGAGTTGTCGAACTATGAGTGGAAAACCTATATCGACATTCGCGGTGATCAGCAGTTCGACGTCGCCCGCTCGGCCTGGTGCGGTGACTATAACGAGGCGTCGACCTTCCTGGACTTGGTGACCACCACCCATGGTGCGAACGATGGCAAATACTCGAACGCACGCGTGGACGAGTTGATGCAGGCCTCGAAAACCGCGGCTGACCCACAGCCGATGTACACGAAGGTTGAGCAAATCCTGGCGGACGAGATGGCCATCGCGCCGATCTATCACTACGCCAACGCCTTTGTGCTGAAGCCCGACTACAAAGGCTGGCCGCTGAACAACGTCGAGAACAACTGGTACGTCAAAGACCACTATCGCGTAGCGGCCGAGTAAGCGGACCGCTGGGCGCGGGTCCTGCCCGCGCCTAGAACGCTGCGTCATATGACAACTTACATCCTCCGCCGCTTGGCCGTCGCGATCCCCACCATCTTGGTGTTGATCGTGCTGACCTTTTGTCTGATGTATGCCGCCCCCGGCACACCGTTCTCGACCGAGCGCCCGCTGCCGCCCGAGGTAATGGCCAACCTGGATGCCAAATACGGGCTGGACCAACCCTTTGTGGTACAGATGTGGCGCTATGTGAGCGGCATTTTATTCAGCTTCGACTTCGGCCCATCCTATTACTACACGGATCAATCCGTGGCCGACATCATCTCGCAGGGCTTTCCGGTCACGCTGACCTATGGTTTCTGGGCTTTTGTGATGGCGGCGACAGTGGGGATCGGGCTGGGGATCGCGGCGGCGATCTTTCACAATTCATGGCTGGATTATCTGGCTGTGGGCATCAGCATCGGCGCACAGGTCTTGCCGAACTTCATTATGGCCCCGGTGCTGATCCTGGTCTTCGCGGTCTGGCTGAACTGGCTGCCGGGCGGCGGCTGGAACGGTGGGGCGGTGGACCATGTGATCCTGCCGGTGATTGCCCTTGCAACCTCGTTCATGGCGTCCATCGCGCGGCTCACCCGCTCGTCCATGTTGGAGGTGATGAATACCAATTTCATCCGCACAGCGCGGGCCAAGGGCCTGCCGATGCGCCGCGTCGTGATCCGCCACGCGCTGAAGCCCGCGCTGCTGCCGGTCATCTCGTATCTGGGCCCAACGTTTGTGGGCATGATCACCGGCTCGGTGGTGATCGATGTTATCTTTTCCACCGGCGGCATCGGCATGTTCATGGTTAATGCCGCGTTTAACCGCGACTATCCGGTGATCATGGCGATCACGGTGCTGACGGGCGTGCTGACGATCCTGTTCAGTCTGTTGGTCGACATTCTGTACGCCTGGATCGACCCGAAGATCCGGTATTAGCCATGGCCCTGGTGATCAACAAATCCGCGGCCGCAGATCTGGCCGACGCCCCAATCAAGGGCCGCTCGCTGTGGGCGGATGCGCGCGTGCGGTTCTTTCGCAACAAAGCGGCCGTCGCCAGCTTGATCGTCCTGCTCCTGGTTGGCCTGTTCGCGGTCTTTGGCGGTCAATTCGCGGCCTGGTCGAACGAAGAGATTGACTGGGGGATCATCGGCTCGGTCAAGGAAAAGGGCGGCCCATCGATCGCCACAGGGCACTATTTCGGTGCCGATGATTTGGGCCGCGACTTGTTCGCGCGCACGGTGCAGGGCACGCAAGTGTCGCTGATGGTCGGCGTCATCGGCAGCCTGGTCGCCGTGGTGGTCGGCACACTTTATGGCGCCACCGCCGGCTATCTGGGCGGGCGCATTGACAACATCATGATGCGCTTTGTCGATATTCTGATCGCGGTCCCCTATATGTTCGTGCTGATCATCCTGCTGGTGATGTTCGGCCGCTCGCTGATCATGCTCTTTATCGGCATCGGGCTTATTTCCTGGCTCGATATGGCCCGCATCGTCCGGGGCCAGACCCTGAGCATTAAAAACAAAGAGTTTGTCGAAGCCGCGATTGCCACCGGCGTGCCCACCTGGCGCATCATCCTGCGCCATATCGTTCCCAACCTGCTGGGCGTTGTGATCGTCTATGCCACCCTGTTGGTGCCCAATATGATCATCTTTGAAAGCTTCGTCAGCTTTCTGGGCCTGGGCGTGCAAGAACCCAGCACAAGCTGGGGCGCGCTGCTGGCCGCAGGCGCCTCGCAGATGTTCTATGGCACGCTGTGGATGCTGCTGGTGCCGCTCTTTTTCTTCGTGATCACGCTCTTCAGCCTGTTTTTCCTGGGCGACGGGCTGCGCGATGCACTCGACCCTAAGGACCGCTGATGCTGCTTTCTGTCCAAGATTTAAGGGTCAGCTTTCAGACCAACGACGGGGTGGTGAATGCAGTGAACGGCGTCAGTTTCGACATCGACGCGGGCGAGACCCTGGCGATTGTGGGGGAAAGCGGGTCGGGCAAAAGCCAGACGGTTTTTGCGATCATGGGTCTTTTGGCCAAAAACGGCACGGCCAACGGTGGCGTGCGGTTCGACGGAACCGGTCTGTTGACCCTATCCGAGGCGGATCTGAACCATATCCGGGCCGAGCAAATCGCGATGATCTTTCAGGACCCGATGACCTCGCTCAACCCCTACATGCGGATCTCGGCCCAGATGGAGGAGGTCTTGATCCTGCACAAGGGGATGACCAAGGCCGAGGCGCGGGCCGAGGCCGTGCGGATGCTGGATGCGGTCGGCATCGCGCAGGCGAAATCCCGCGTTACCATGCACCCGCACGAGTTTTCAGGCGGGATGCGCCAGCGGGTGATGATCGCCATGGCCCTGTTGTGCCGCCCGCGCCTGCTGATCGCGGATGAGCCGACGACAGCCTTGGACGTCACGGTGCAGGCGCAGATCATGGATCTGCTGGCCGAGATCCGGACCGAGTTCGGCACCGCGATGATCCTGATCACCCATGACCTGGGCATTGTTGCTGGGTCCTGCGCGCGGACGATGGTGATGTACGGCGGCCAGATCATGGAAAGCGGCGCCACCGAGGCGCTGTTTGCCACGCCCGGCCACCCCTATACCGCTGGCCTGCTTGAGGCTGTCCCGCGCCTTGATCGCGCCGACGAGGAATTGCGCACCATCGCGGGCGAGCCGCCCGATATGTCGAACCTGCCCGCCGGGTGCCCGTTTTCGCCCCGTTGCGCCCAGGCCCTGCCGCAGTGCCATGGCACGCGCCCGGCCCTTGATCCCTTTGGCACCGGTCGCGCCCGCGCGTGCCACCTGCCCGTGGCGCAAGTGGCATGACCCTGCTGAAGGTTGACGCCCTGACTGTCACGTTCGACGTGCCGCAACCCGGCGACTGGCCCTGGACCAAACCACGCACACTTTACGCGGTCTCGGACATGTCGTTCGAACTGGCCGCGGGACAAACTTTGGGTGTGGTCGGCGAAAGCGGCTCGGGCAAATCCACGTTGGCGCGCGCGGTGATCGGCACCGTGCCCGCCCGCGCGGGCAAAGTCCTGTGGCAGGGCAAGGATCTGCTTGCCCTCAGCCCGCGCGAGCGGCGGACCCATCGCAAAGACGTCCAGATGATCTTTCAAGACCCGCTGGCCGCGCTGAACCCCCGTATGACGGTGGGCGAGATCATCGCCGAGCCGCTGATGACCCACTTCCCCAATACCCCCAGGTCGGAGGGCCGCGACCGGGTGCGCGCGCTGATGGACCGCGTCGGCCTGCTGCCCAATCTGATCAACCGCTACCCGCATGAGTTCTCGGGCGGCCAGTGCCAACGCATCGGCATCGCCCGCGCGCTGATCCTCAGGCCCAAGCTGGTGATCTGTGACGAGCCGGTCTCGGCCCTTGATGTGTCGGTTCAGGCACAGGTGATCAACCTGTTGCGCGAGTTGCAACGCGAGATGGACCTGGCGCTGATCTTTATCGCGCATGATCTGAGCGTGGTAAACCATATCTCGGACAGGATCATGGTCATGTACCTGGGCCGGATGATGGAGCAGGCGGCCGCCGACACTTTGATCCAATCCCCGCACCACCCCTATTCCCAGGCCCTGATCGCCTCGGTCCCGATCCCCGATCCCACCATTGAACGCACCCGGCACCGCCAAGCGCTTCAAGGCGAACTGCCCTCGCCGCTCAACCCACCCTCGGGCTGCGTCTTTCGCACACGCTGCCCCATCGCGGGACCCGATTGCGCCACCGCGCGCCCACCACAGACCCTGATCGGGCCAGGACATCAGGTGACCTGCATCAAGGCAGCACCTGTGGCACAGACAGTCGCGTAACGATCCGGGGAAGATGGCGACCCCTCCAGGACTCGAACCCGGAACCTGCTGATTAGAAGTCAGCTGCTCTATCCAGTTGAGCTAAGGGGCCATTCGGCGGTGGTGGCTCGACCTTACCGATCCATTGGCGTTTTTCAATGCCATGCTGCATCCGCTGGCTCAAACATGCGCCAAAAGTGCCAGGGCGGTCTGCTCGTCGGTGATCAGGGTGTTCGGCCGCAGCGCCGACAGCGCCGCACGCAGCACCGCCACCTTTTCAGCCCCACCCGAGATCAGAACCTTGCGCGGGATCCGTGCCAAACGCGCGAGGCTGATCGCCACCGCGCGATCATTCACCGGGTGATCCACCAAGGCGCCTTGCGCGTCGATGAAATTATAAAGCACATCGCCCACCGCGCCCGCGGCCATGAGTGACTGGCGTTCTGCCTCGGTCAAATGGCCCAAGCGGTACGACGTCGTGATGTTCGAAATCCCCCCCGCGCTCAAAATCGCCAGATCGCTGGCCTCGGCCATCTCAAAGATCTGATCCAACCCGCAATGCTCTAGCAGCGCATGTTTGGTCTGCGCGCTATCGACAAGTGCGGGGGCGGGCACCAGAAAGCCCTCGGCGTCGTAAAGCTCGGCGAATTGCCAAGCGAACTCGGCCGGGTTGAACCGCCGCGCTTGAGCGATCCCGCCCAGAAGCGAGATCACCCGTACGTTCTCGAGCGAGCGGCCTTCGATAAAGGGCAGCGCAGTGTGCAGGGTGCGCCCCCAGCCCACGCCGACGGTCATGTTGCTGGCCATCAAGTCCGAGATATGTGCCCCCGCCGCCGCCGCGATCACCCGCGTGGGATCGGCGGCCGGATCGCTCAGCGGGGCTACGATTGCACTTTCCAGCCCATAGCGGCCCTGCAATTGCTGCTGAAGATCGACCGAGGTCGCCAGTTCCGACGTGATCCTTATTGCCACCTCGCCCCGGCGACGCGCTTCGGACAACAGGCGGGTGACAGCGATGCGGTTCAGGCCCAAGGCTTCGGCGACTTCGTTTTGGGTGCGCCCCTCCACGTAATAGATCCAAGCCGCACGCACCCGTTGTTGCTGGCTGGGATCTGGCGCTTCGGATTTAAGGGGTTTGGGCTTAGTCCCCACTCAAAACCTCCTGATCGGCGGGCATCAAAAACCGCGCAACCGCCGCCGCCGCTTCGATATGTGGCAAATGCCCGACATTGTCGAACAGGTTTAACGAGACCCGCCCCGGCGCACGCAAGGCGTGCTTCCAGGGGACAATCCGGTCGCGACGGCCCCAGATAATTCGGGTCGGCATCTCTAACCGATCCAGGGCGCTGGTGAGATCCATCGCTTGGGTCCCATCCGGGAAAAGAACCGCCGCCATCTGCGCTTGCGCCGCGCGCAGGCTGGCGTCCTGGCGTAGACGCATCGCGGCCTCAACAAAGCTGGGCGTCATGAGGTCTGGGTCTGCCACCAACGCCTTCAGCCAGGGCCCCAGGCTTTCGGCGCGGGTCGCGCCGATCAGCCCGTCCAGCGCTGGGCCATTGACCTCTGGCCCCAGTCCGGAGGGGGCCAGCAAGGTCAAACGCGCGACCTGCCGGGGGCGTGTATCGGACAAGCCCAGCGCCAAAGCGCCGCCCAGCGAGTGCCCAACCAGATGCACGGGGCCACAATCCAAGGTGTCAAATGTGTTGCGCAGCTGTCGCAGCACATCGGAGAACCCATCAGCCCGCATCCGCGCCGAGGTCCCATGGTTGGGCAATTCCACCCGGATGACCGGCTGGCTGCTGGGCAGCTCCGCCATCAACGGCTCCCACCCATAACGGTCCCCAGCCAAACCGTGCAGCAGAACCAAGGGCACGCCCCGCGTCCCCCCATCGCGGATCACCGCCAACGTGCCGGACTCTGCGTTGAGCCCCGATATAGGGCCCACGTCGCCGCGCATCACCCGCCCGCGCGGGCCAGTGCCGGAAACTGTCGCCAGGTCAAGACCCAGATCCCGCGCCGCTTTGCGCGCAGCCGGTGTTGCACGAGGTTTTTGGAGATCCGTGTGTGGTACGGCGATCTGGCGGGGCGCATCGGCTGTTGACGTCCGTGGCACCGGCTTCTCTGTGACGTGCTCCGGCGGCGGACCCACGGCCTCACCTTCCGCATAGATCCAAGCCACCACGGTCCCGATCGCGACTTCGATGCCCAGCGCCGCTTGATGATGCACGCGGCCTGAGGCGGGGCTTTCCACCTCCATCGCGGCTTTGTCGGTTTCGATGTCGAACAGCGGCGCGCCTTGGGAAACCACGGCGCCTTCGGCCACGTGCCAGGTGACAATCCGACCGCTGGTCATATCCATGTCGACCTTGGGCAAGATCACCTCGGTCGGCATTCAGAGCGCGCCTCGCGCCTGATCACGCACCGCCGCGATAATATCGGGAACCTGCGGAACGACCGCCCTTTCGAGGTCCGGGTTATAGGGGATCGGGCTGTCGGCCCCGCCCAGCCGCACAATTGGCGCGTCCAGATAGTCAAAGGCGTCGCTTTCGGCGACCATGGCACTGACCTCGGCACCGATGCCCAGTGTCTTGACCGCCTCATAGACACACGTCAGTCGACCGGTTTTGCGCACGCTGGCCAGCACGGTGTCACGGTCCAGCGGGCGGATGCTGCGCAGGTCGATCACCTCGGCCGCGATCCCCTCGCCCGCCAACACCTCGGCCGCTTCAAGCGCCTTATGCACCATGATCCCGGTTGCGACCACGGTCACATCGGTGCCCGTGCGGCGAACCTCGGCCTTGTCCAAGGGCACCCAATACGCCCCCTCGGGCACGGGCCCGCGCATCTTATAGAGCAGCTTGTGTTCGAAGATCATCACCGGGTCCGGGTCGTCCAGCGCCGCCAGTAGCAGCCCCTTGGCATCCTGCGGCGTGCTGGGCTGGACCACCTTCAGCCCCGGTACATGGCCAAACCAGGCTTCCAGGCTTTGGCTGTGCTGCGCGGCCGCCCCGGTGCCCGAGCCTGCGGGGAAGCGCATCACCAGTGGCACGGAAACGGCACCGCCCAGCATATAGCGCAGCTTCGCCGCCTGATTGACGATCTGTTCCATCGCCAGCGTGGCGAAATCCGAAAACTGGAACTCGAAAATCGGCCTGAGACCCGTCAGCGCCGCCCCGACAGCCACGCCCGCGCCGCCAAGCTCGGAAATCGGGGTGTCCATCACACGGTCGGGGCCGTATTTGTCGATCAGATCCCCAGTGACCTGGAACGCCCCGCCATAGACGCCAATATCCTCGCCCATCAGCACCACACGCGGGTCGGTGGCCAGGGCAATGTCCATCGCCTCGCGGATCGCCTCGGCATAGGACAACTCGCGCAAGCCGGAGTCCACGACGGCGATGTTCACGCCGCACTCGGGGTCAGGACATCGCGGGTCGCATGGTCCACGCGCGGCGCAGGGCTATCCTTGGCGAATTGGATGGCGGCAGCGATTTCATCCGCGACCTCGGCTTCCAAAGCAGCCAGCCCCTCGTCCTCCAACACCCCATGCGCGCGCAGCATCGCCGCCATACGGGGGACCGGATCTTGGGCCATCCACCCGGCGATCTCGTCCTTTGTGCGGTACCGGTTGCGGTCCGACTTCGAATGACCGCGCCAGCGATAGGTCACCGCCTCGATCAGCGACGGGCCAGCGCCCGCCCGCGCCCGCGCCACCGCGCCCTCAACCGTTTCGGCCACAGCGGAAAAGTCGTTGCCGTCCACCGATACACCGGGCATGGCATAGGCCGCCGCCCGGTCGGCGATCGCGGCGACCGCCGTCGACCGTTCGGTCGACAT
The DNA here is from genome assembly GCA_938049225.1 of uncultured Paracoccaceae bacterium. Classification (GTDB taxonomy): domain Bacteria; phylum Pseudomonadota; class Alphaproteobacteria; order Rhodobacterales; family Rhodobacteraceae; genus Halovulum. The sequence continues at coordinate 88,762 of CALICM010000045.1, read as the reverse complement.
CGACATGCCATATTTGTTGTTCTCGCAGACGAACACCACCGGCAGCGCCCAGATCGACGCCATGTTCAACGCTTCGTGAAACGCCCCCTCGTTGTTGGCCCCATCCCCGAAAAAGCAGGCCGTCACCGCCCCGGTTCCCAGCCGTTTCGCCGACAAAGCCGCACCCACAGCAATCGGCAGGCCACCCCCGACGATCCCGTTCGCACCCAAATTCCCTTTGGCGACATCGGCGATATGCATCGACCCGCCGCGACCCTTGCAGTACCCGGTTTCCTTGCCGAAGAACTCGGCGAACATGCGCGCCACATCCGCCCCTTTGGCGATGCAATGCCCGTGGCCGCGATGGGTCGAGGTGATCTTGTCATCATCGCTCAGCGCCATACAGGCCCCGACCGCGCAGGCCTCCTGCCCAATCGAAAGATGCATCGTGCCATGGATTAGGCCACGGGTGTAGCTGTCCTCGGCCCCCTCTTCGAACTTGCGGATCAAGATCATTTTGCGCAACGCGCCCCGCAGTTGATCCGGGCTGTAGTGCCGGATCGCGAAGGGCAGGTTTTCGGGGTTGCTGTCAGGCATGCGCGGCCTCGACCAGCCCCAACATCGCATCCTGCCGGGCGCGCAGCGCGACAATCCGCGAGGTTGCGGGCAGCGTGGTGTTGGCCGTGGTGATCAGCGCGCCTTTGGCAATCGGCGCGGCAACCCGGCTGCCCGCCAGCAACCCACAGGGGATTGCCCGCGCGGCGCGCGCCGCATCGGCCTCCATCACCCAAGCGCGATAGCAATACTCGCCGATTTGATCCAACGTATCCCCCGGCGTCAGATCCCGCTTGGCGACCGCGCAGACCTCGGCCACCGGCCGCGCCATGGGCACCATATCGGCCTTGCCATAGAGCACCGCACGGGCACAGGTCAGCGGCACTTCGAGCGAGGTCAGATGATACGGACGGATAAACGTGAAATACGGGCCTTCCCCCATTTTCAGATCTTCCATCCGCTCCCACACGCGGGGGTGGCGCATCTCGGCAACCACGAAAACCCCCGGCGCCAACCCCTTCCCGACCGAGAAATCCACCCGGCCCGGCGCCGACAGAACCCCGCCGTCGGCCTGCGGGATCAGCACCTTTGACAGCTCCTTCGGCCCCGCCGCTGGTCCATGCATGCCCGGCTTGTCGGGGATCAGCCCCGTGGCATTCGCTATCGCCGCCATCTCGACCATTGTTTTCGAGCCATCGACGAACTCGACCAACATACGGGTGTTCATGTTCCGCGCCTTGGCCTCGGCCGCATAGTCATCGGGGATCGCGTCGATGTTCAACGGATTGTTCTTGCCCTTACCCGCACAGACAATCCGATGTCCCATCGCCGAGACAAACTCGATCAACTCCATACACGACGACGGCTCGTCCCCCGCGCCCAGGGTATAGACAACGCCCAGCCGATCCGCCTCGGCTTTCAGGTAGGCACCGATGGTCACATCCGCCTCGACATTCATCATCACCAGATGCTTGCCGCGCTCCATCGCCGCGAGCCCCAGCTCAGCCCCCACCGCCGGTACACCAGTTGCATCGATCACCACGTCGATGAGGCCGCTGTCCAATATGTGTTGCGGATCGTCGGCGATTGCCGTCTTGCCCTGTTCAATCGCCGCATTTGCCGCATCGGGTGTAGTCGCATCCGCTGAATGGCCGCTGCTCTGGTAGGCAATCTCGACCGCCTTGTGCCCTGCCGCAGGCGCCAAATCGGCAATCGCGGCCACGTCGATACCATCCATCAGCGCCGTCTGGGTGACGATGTCCGTCCCCATTTCGCCCGCTCCAATCAGGCCAATGCGCACCGGCCGTCCGTCGCGCTGACGCTCGGACAGATCCTTGGCCAGGCCGGTCAGGACAACATTCGATGGCATGAGGCAATCCTTTCAGGGTGAACCTGCTTCAGAACTATCTTGAACTTTGGTACAAATATCAATACGAATGTTCACAACCCGCCCTTTGGATATCGGCAAAAGGGTCTACAAACCTGACCAATTCCAATTTCGATATATCTTGACAGCTGAGTATCAATGAACATTAGTTATCAAGAACGTGCAAATGTTCCAAAACGCCGCTTGCGCCTTAAGGCCCCACCAGAGGGCCCATAACCATTCAGGGAGGATACCTCATGGGGAAGCTTACACCCGTTTCGCGCCGCTCGTTTCTGAAAACCACCGCCGCTGCCGGGGTCGCGGGCACCGCGATGCCCAGTATCGTGCGCGCCGATGGGCATCTGCCCGACCCGGCCAGCGTTTTGGACGATATCTCGGTCCCGAAATACGTGCGCGAGGACTACCGCACGCTCTATGACATGTCCGGCGAGCCGCTTTGGGATCCGAACAAAGACTGGATCCGCACCGTGGATTGGGAGGCCGTGCGGTCGGAACTGGCGGGCACGTCGGTTCGCTTCGCCATCGGTGCGGCAGATCAGGAGTCAGCGGCCGAGGGTCTGGTCCCCTTTGAGCAACTCTCGGGGATCTCGGTGGAACTAGTGCCAATCCCGGATGACAGCTTCTATGACAAAGCCATCGCCGAGTTCATCTCGGGCAACGCCAGCTTTGATGCACTGCAATTCTTCTCGCCCTGGTTGGGCGATTTCGCGGCCCCAGGGTTCCTGGCCCCACTGGACGATTTCGCGGCCAAATGGGGCCTGCCGATGGACGACTTCTATGACACCTACCGGCTAAACTACGGCTTCTTCAACGGCACGATGTACGGGATCCCCTTCGACTGCGACATCCAAATGGTGCATCTGCGCAAGGGCTTTGCCGAACAGGTGCTGGGCGGGCCGATCGACAAGTGGACCTCGGTCCCGACCTATGACGAACTGATCCGCTTGGCGGCTGAGCTGAACAATGTCGAGCCTGGCGTGGCCGGTGTCGGGCTGTTGGGCGGGCGCGGTTTCTGGTCCACCTATACGTGGGAGCATGTGGCGGCCCAGGCCGGGATGATGCTGTTCGACGAGAATTGGGAGCCGATCTTCAACGGCGACGCAGGCGTCAAAGGGGTCGAGACGATCCTGGCACTGACACCCAATGCGATAGAAGGCTTCGCCGGCGCCGGCTGGCCCGAAAACCGCGCCGCTTGGCTCGGCGGGCAAGTCGCGACGAATATCAGTTGGCAGGACAGCGGCACCCAAGCGATGCGGCCCGACCAGTCGCAGATCGTTGATGATTTCGTCACGATCTATGAACCGCGCATCGATGGCGGACGGTTCGCGCCGCCGAACATCGCGGGGTCCACCTCGTGCGTTGCCGCCTCGGCCCAAAACGCTGAGGGCGCCTTCTTGATGCTGGCGTTTCTGACCACCGCCTCGATCATGGCGATGAACGAGGCGAATGCGAACGGTGTGGCGCCCGGCTATCGCTCGGTCCTGTCGAACCCAGAGTTGCAAAAGGTCAGCCAACCGGCCGAGGTCTGGGGCACATCCCTGGATTATGCCTGGTGCGCCCCACGCCTGCCGGGCATGTTCGAGATGGAACAGGCCATCGGCAACGAGTTGAACCGCGCCTGGGTGGGGCAGATCACCGGCAAGGAAGCGCTGGACAACGCGGCCGCGGCCGTGCGCCAAATCATGGATCGCAACGGGTTTTACGGATCGACCCCGCCGGTCGACTATGCCGCAGCCGCCCCCGGGTTATGGGTCGGCGAGGGCAAGGCGCTGCCGTTCTGACGGGCAGCCGGTGAGCCAGACCACAGTTTCCGCCAGGGCCGCCAAGGCCCCGGTTCGCAGCAAAAGGCGACGCAGCCGAGCGATGCGCCGCCTTTTTCCATATCTGCTGGTCGCGCCCGCCGTTCTGTATCTGCTGGCGATCACACTGTATCCGGGCATCTTTGCGATCTGGCAAAGCTTTCACTTCGTCAAATTCGGACCCTGGCAATGGACCGGATGGGACAATTACCAACAGCTTTTCGCGGACCGCGAGTTCTGGGCCGCACTTTGGAACACGCTGGTCATGGGCAGCATCGCGCTGACGTTGCAGTGCGCGCTGGCGCTGTTGCTGGCCTATCACGCCTATCGCGATCCGTTTGTCCGGGGATGGCGGATCATCTTTCTGGTGCCGATGCTGTTCATGCCCTCGGCCGTCGCGTTTCTGTGGAAGCTGGCCTTCAACGACGGGCGGATCGTCTCGGATCTGTTGATGCGTGTCGGGTTGATCGACGCCAACATCGCGTTCCAATCGTCGATCCCCCTGGCCCGCATGACGCTGATCCTGGCGGATGTCTGGCAGTGGACTCCGTTCCTGTTCATCATCTTCGTCGCCGCTCTGCAAAGCCAAGACGAGGAGATCGAAGAGGCCGCCCGGCTGGACGGTGCAAGCTGGGCCGCAATCTTTTGGAACATCTCGCTGCCGCTGATGCGGCCGGTGATTGCCGTCGCGGTGATCCTGCGCGGCATCGACATCACCACAATGTTCGCCAATGTTTTTATCATGACCAAGGGCACGCCCGGCGGCTCGACCGAGACGATCAGCTATTTCATCTATCGCATCGGGTTCAAGACCTTCAACTTCGGCTATGCCTCGGCCGCTTCGGTGCTGATGCTGATCCTGACGATCATCGTTGCACAAGTGCTGGTCAAACGCGCCTTTCGCTCGGGGAGGGTCTGAGCCGTGGCATCGCAGCGCCGCAAACGAGGACAGAACCGGGTGGTACGGTATCTGATCCTGGGCAGTTGGGCGCTGTTCTGCCTGGTGCCGGTCATCTGGTTTCTGTCGATTGGCCTGCGCCCAAGGACCGAGATCATCACGCCGCAACCGATCTATGTGCCCACACTGTCTTTGGATGCTTGGAACATGATCTGGTCGGATTGGCCGATGGGCAGCTATCTGCGCAATTCGGTGCTGGCGATTGTCGGCTCGGTCGCGATCGATCTGGTACTGGCGATCCCGGCCGCCTATTCCCTGTCGCGCTATACCTATCGCGGGCGCGAAGATATCGGTTTTTACATTCTGTCGACCCGGATGATGGCCCCGGCCATTGTGGCGATCCCGATCTTTTTTCTATTCCGCAATATGGGTCTGCTCGACACGATCTGGGCGCTGATGCTGATCTATGCCGCCATCAACCTGAGCGTGGTGACCTGGATCATCCGCTCGTACATGATGGATATCCCGCAGGAGCTAGAGGATGCGGCGCGCACCGACGGCGCGTCGGATCTGCGGATTTTGTGGGAGATCATCATCCCGGCAGTTCTGCCTGGGATCATCACTGCGGCGGTGATCGCGATGATCTTCGCGATTAATGAGTTCCTGTTCACTCTGCTTATCGCCTCGACCAAGAACGCCTATACGATGTCTGTCGCACTGGCGAATTTCACCGGCGGATCGGATGGGGTGATCTATAACGCGATTGCACTGGTGGCCTTTCTGGCATTTGTGCCGATCTTCGTGGTGGTGGTGGCGATCCAGAAACACCTGTCGCGGGGACTGACGATGGGGGCTGTGAAAGGCTAGGATGGCACGCATTGAACTGACCGGCATCCAGAAACGCTGGGGCAATGTTTGGGGCGTCCGCGACGTCAATATCGACATTGCGGATCAGGAACTGATCGTTTTTCTCGGCCCTTCGGGCTGCGGCAAGACCACCACCATGCGGATGATCGCGGGGCTCGAGGACCCGACCGAGGGCCAGGTAATCATGGACGGCGAGGTGATGAACGACATCGACGCCCGCGACCGGGACGTGGCGATGGTCTTTCAGGGCTATGCCCTGTATCCCAACATGACGATATACGAGAACATCCGCTTCCCGCTGCGGATGCGGTCGGTGCCCCGATCCGAACAGGACCGGCTGGTGCGCGAGGCCGCCGATATGGTCGAGTTGGGCGATCTGCTGGACCGCAAACCCAGCGCCCTGTCCGGCGGTCAACGCCAGCGCGCGGCCCTAGCCCGCGCCATCGTCCGCCAGCCGCAGATGTTTCTGATGGACGAACCACTCAGCAACCTGGACGCCAAGCTGCGCCAGGCGATGCGGGTCCAGATCAAGCACCTGCAACGGCAGTTGAAAATCACCACCGTCTATGTGACCCACGACCAGATCGAGGCGATGACCCTGGCCGACCGTATCGTGATCATGGAGGGTGGGCTGATCCAGCAGATCGGCACACCAGATCAGATCTATTCCGACCCCGCGAACACATTTGTCGCGGGCTTCATCGGGGCGCCACCGATGAACCTGATCGAGGGGCAGGTGAAGGATAACCGTTTTCAGTCCGCAGGGGTCACATTGCCCGACCTGCCGATTTCCTGGGACGGGCCGGTGACCTTGGGCGTCCGCCCCGAGGATTGCCGTGTCGCGGCCGATGGCGGGCATCTGATCGGCCAAGTCTATGGTGTCGAGCCCACGGGCGATATGACCTATCTGACCCTGAAGGCAGGCGACAGGCTGATCGAGGTAAAGGCCGACCGTGACTACCGGTCCGATCTGGACGTCACCTGCCATGTGACGTTCGACCCCCAGCGCCTGTACTTCTTTGATCCCAAAACCGGCCAGCGGATCCGCTGAGACCCCCTAACCCTGATGCGCACCACGCAACTGATTGATCGCCAGGCGTACCTTGCGCCATTGCTCGGCCTCCTCGACCTCGCCCGCATCCTGGTATTTGCGCGCGCGTTGCGCCGCTTCCGCCTCGGCCTTGTCGCCGTGTGCCTCGTAAAGCGCCCGTGCGTATTTCATAACATCCGACATCCCGGTCATCGCCTTTCGTTTGAGTTGTCCACGCCGAGTATCGCATCTCACGTCGATCACGTTTTGATCCGGCTCAATTGCTAGCCACCGCACCGATCTGGACCGGTGCCCACCCGCGCGCTAGGCTGCTGACAAACATGACAAAAGGGGGCGAAATGCCAGTGTTCGACTATACCTCCATCGGGTTTTACACCTTCGATTGCCTGTGCCGCCCGGTGACCCAGATCCCCCCCAACGCGGACACCTATTTTGTCGAAGAGTTCACGCTGGCGGTCTCGGGCGCTGCGGGCAGCGCGGCCATTGTCGCCGCCAAGCACGGGCTGCGGGTACAGGCGGTGGGCGGCGTCGGCCCCGACGACATGGGCGACTGGGTGCTGCAAAAGCTGGGATCTTTCCGCGTCGACACAAAACACATGCAACGCTGCCCTGACTTCACCACGTCCTCTTCGATCGTCACGACGCGGCCCGATGGCGCCCGACCCGCGCTGCACAAACGGGGCGCGACCGCCGGTTTTTTTGTCGACGACGCGGCGCTGGACGATGTGCTGAACACCAAGATCCTGCATGTCGGCGGCGTCGGCCTGATGGACCGTATGGATCAGGGTCGCACCGCCGAGGTGCTGGCCACGGCGCGTGACCGGGGCATCACCACCACTTTGGATGTCTTCGCCTCGACCCCAGATGACATGCCGCTGGTCGCGCCGCTATTGCCGCAAACCGACTATTTCATGCCGTCCGAGGAAGAGGCGATGGCGCTGTCTGGCCTGACCGATCTGGACGATATCGCGCGGTTTCTGCTGGACCATGGTGTCGGCGCGGTGATCCTGACCTTGGGGGCAGATGGCGCGCTTTATCGGGACCAGTCCGGCCTAAGCTTTCAGATCCCCGCCTTTGACATCGGCGTCGTGTGCACCTGCGGCTGTGGCGATTGTTTTAACGCGGGCTTCGCCACCGGCCTGCATCTGGGCCGACCTATGCAGGAGTGTGTGCGGCTGGGTCAGGCGTCCTCGGCGCAGAATGCCATGGGGTTGGGCTCGCAAGCGGTGGTATCTTCGCTGGACGCGACCTTGGCATTCATGGAAACTACCCCCATCAAGTCATAAACTCTTTGCACGGACCACCGAACCGCAAGGACGCCGCCATGCCGCCACAGATCCCGCCGCTGCCCCTACCGAGCGAGCTGTCGATGCCGGTTCGCGACATCCTGCGCGGCTTGCGCAAAACCCTCAATGGCCCGCCTAAGCTGGCCGATTCGGTCGAGGCCGCCTTGCCAGCCGTGCTTAGGGACATCGCCCAAGGGGTCGCGCGCTTCGCCCGCGCGGGTCTGGACCCGCAGACCCCGCCCCGCCCGTGCCTGGACCGTGTGGCTCAGTTGCACGGGTTCGACGCTGACCGGGCCACAGCTGATCTGTTCGCCGACCTCGCTTATCGCGGTTTGGAATTCGTGCTGGCCAGGCAAGAGCGGCCCGACCTGATGGTCAGCGAAACCATCGCCCGGATTGCTTATGACAGTGCCATGGCCAATACCACGGGCGATGCGTTCCACCGCGCCCAAGATCTGTTCCAAAACCTGCGCGATCACCACGTCATCGGCGCGGCCCCTGGCACCCCTCTGGGTCTTACAGCGTCGGACAACCGCATCATTCAGATCGCGCTCTTGGCCCTGTTGCTATGGATGCTTGTCGAGCGTGATGCGACGCCGCAGCCCGAGGCCGAGGTGCTGGCGCTGTGCGCGGATGTCGCCGCGTCGATCTTTGACCAGTCGCCCGGGGATCAGAAGGACCTGGCAAAGATCTTTGAAACCTATGCCGGGGCGATCTGATGTCACCCCCTATTGCCCAGGCCAAACAACCGCTGCGCAAATCGATCCGGCGCCTGCGGTGGTTCAAAACCTCGTTCCGCGACCAGGTCGACCGAACCTCGGACGAAACCGGTGTCCGCTTCGACATAAATGAGCAACGTCTGACCACCACATTTTTGAACTGGCTGAAAGCCTTCGAGGCACAAAAGCCCGAGACCGACGCGGACCGGCACGCCTATGTTGGCTTTGCCGCGGGCCTGATGCTACGAGAGCTGATTGCCCACAAACCCCTGTCGGTGCAGCAAAATCCGCCGGGTGCCGATCCCGCCAACCCCGCCTATTTCTGGCCCGAGGGCTATGTCTATGTTGCCTATTGCCTAACCATCCGCTCGGCCGTTCTGGAGCAGGATTTCAACGAGAACCAGCGCGAGGCGCCCGAGCTGGGCCAGATCCGCACCTGGTGGAGCTTTAGGGAAAACGCCCTCAGCGACCCGTCGTTGGGCATCGCCTTTCTGGATCTGTTTGCTGGCGAAACGCCGGATTGGACCATGCCCAACCTGTTCCGTGGCGCGGATCAACGGGCCGCTGCCTTGCGGTTCTACGACCGCAAAACGATCCAGCACGAAACCTGAACTCCCTCTCAGCCTTTCAGGCGGTTTCGAAACTCCGACGGTGTCATTTTCGCGAAGTCCAAGAACGCGCGATTGAACGCGCTCAGCGAGGCATATCCGCAGGCGGCGGCGATCTGAATGATCGGCATCGCGTCCTCGGCAAGGGCCTCGACCGCGCGGATCATGCGGATGCGGGTCAAGGTCTGCGCCCACGAGGCGCCGACCTGCTCGGCAAAACGTCTTTGCATTGTCCGCTCGGACAGATGTGCGGCCTGCGCGACCTCTTTGGCGGTAATCGGCAGATCCAAATGCGCTTCGGTGAACGCAATCGCCTTGCGCAGCGCGGGATCGGCCGCGGTCGGGCGCATCACGTCTATGGACTGTGCCGCAAGCTCGGCACAGGTGCTGAGCAGTGCCAAGAAGAACGTCCCGGCATGTGCGGGCTGGGCCACCTCGGGGCCCCAGTCCTTGCAATGCTGGATCATCTCGCGCGTTAAACCCGACATCTGAAAGACAGTCGGGCCTTGGGGGAAACGCGTACAAAACCCCTGCTCGGCAAGGACCGAACAGCTGGTGACAGGTCGCGGGATCTCGACCAGAAACCGGGTGTTCGCCGGAACCCAGGCTGCGAACGATGGCGGCAACAGCCAGCGTTGCCCCGCAACCTCGACCCGCAGGGCGCCCTTGACCGCGTAAAGCAAGTAATCACGTTCAAAAACCGCGTCCCACGGGGGACGCGGAGCTATGTCTTGAAAGAAGCAATAAACGGCAGGCTGCGTCGCGGGCATGCGTCAGACAGTAACAACCTCGGCAATGACCGTCACTGGTGGTGCCGACATCATCGGCTTCAGCCCCTGTCCCAGCGTCGCGAAGGTGTCGCTGGACCGATAGGCATCAAAGGCCTCTATCGTCTCCCAACGTTGAACGATCGCGACACCATCGCCAGAGGGTTTTTCATAAAGCGCATAGTGGTCGCACCCCGGCATCGCCCGCACCGTCGGGGCTTGGTCCGAGAACAGGGATATGGCGGTTTCAAGATCCGCGACGGAAAACGCCGCCTCGACAGTAATCAACTTCATAACCGGTTCCTTCGGTTAAAGGTTTTCAGCGTTGCCGGTGGCAATGCGGGTAACGACACCACGCGGCTCGTTCTTAGCCGCATCCATCACCTGAAACCCGGCGTCGGTACGCACCAGTTTTGTGCAGCTATTTTTGGGGCCATTGTCCCAGTCGATACAATACTGATCGCCGTCAATGGCCCAGGTTCCGATCAACTTCAAACCGGCGGGAAGCTGTGCCGCCGCCGCCCCATCATTGGCATAGTATATCGGGGCAATCCCGCCGTCCGGTGCGCCAGGCGTGCCAGGGGCGACGTCGACATAAAGCGTGTTTCCGGTGATCAGGGCGTGAAGTTGGGCCGTATCCATCTGTTCCGCAGCCATTGCCGAGCCGGCGGACAATTGGACCACAAGCGACGCAAACAGAATATGTTCTTTGCAAGATGTCATGGTTCGATCCTCTCTCGTTGGTGAGAGGAAACTAGTCGCAGATTGGATGGCGATCCTCCGGGTATTCGCCAATTTCGCGCCCCAGCCCGCCAAAACGCCAAGTGGTGCTGCGTTTGGTGGCCAACGACGAAGACAATGCAGGCAGATCTGAACTTCGGAACCGCTTAGTGCGTCCAGGCCCCGCGCCGGTTGTGTGCAAAATTATCGCCGTAGCCGCCCGGGCGAATGGTGGGCTTGCGGGTTTTGGGCTGCTGCACCCGGTGGGCGATGCCGTGTTTCTCGGCATAGGCGACCGCCGCCTCGACGGTGTCGAACCGCAATTGCACTTGCGTCTGCGTATCCCCGGACCCGGTCCAGCCCATCAAAACGTCCTTGGTCCGCGACACGGACGGGGCGAACTCAAGCACCCAGTCACCGGTTTTGGCAGTGCCGGACTGCATGGCGGTCTTAGCGGGTTTGAAAATTCGGGCAAGCATGGGCAATCTCCGTCACTGTCTTTGGCTTATCCTCAATCGAAAAGGGCCTGACAAGGGGTCAGGCTAAATCGAGTGCCTCGCATTTTAGGAGAGAAAGAAGCTACCAGCCAAGTGCGGGGGAGTGAGGGGTGGGGTGGGTGGGTGTCCGCACCTGGCTGGTAGGGTAGTCGCTGCTTGCAAGAACAAATTAGCGCTCGGCGGTAGGGTTACACAACCCTTAAATGCCTAAATAGTTGTTTTTTATTTTTTCAATGCAACCTAAGGTTTTAACATTTTATTAACCTTGAAGTCCTAGCGGCAACCCTCACATTGTGGTCATCAAAGGATATGTCATGACCACAGAAAGCGCCGCCAGCCCCGCCAATATTCCCACCCAAGCCCGCACCCGCGATAAGCTGGATGGTGGCAAACGCATTGTAATGAATACCGAATTTCTGCCCGCGGGGGACCAACCCACGGCCATCGCCGAACTGGTCGAGGGCATCACCGGCGGCGAGCAGAACCAAGTCCTGCTGGGCGCCACCGGCACTGGCAAAACCTTTACAATGGCCAAAGTTATCGAAACGACTCAGCGCCCAGCCATCATTCTGGCGCCAAACAAGACGCTGGCGGCGCAGCTTTATGGTGAGTTCAAGGGGTTCTTCCCAGACAACGCGGTAGAATATTTCGTCAGCTATTACGATTATTACCAACCCGAAGCCTATGTTCCACGCTCGGACACCTATATCGAGAAAGAATCACAGATCAACGAACAGATCGACCGGATGCGCCATTCGGCCACCCGGGCGCTGTTGGAACGCGATGACGTGATCATTGTCGCCTCGGTATCATGCATTTACGGCATCGGCTCGGTCGAGACCTATGGCGCGATGACCCAGGATCTGGTCGTCGGGCGCGACTATGATCAGCGCAAGGTGATGGCCGATCTGATCGCCCAGCAGTACCGGCGCAACGACAGTGCGTTCCAGCGCGGCAGTTTTCGCGTGCGGGGCGACAGTCTGGAGATCTGGCCCGCCCACCTTGAGGATCGCGCCTGGCGTCTGTCGTTCTTTGGTGAGGAGCTAGAGAGCCTGACCGAATTTGACCCGCTGACCGGCCAGAAAACCGACACTCTGGAAAAGACCCGCATCTACGCCAACTCGCACTATGTCACCCCGCGCCCAACGATGCAGCAGGCGATCAAGGGGATCAAAGCGGAGTTGGCCGTCCGCCTGGACCAGCTTGTAAAGGATGGGCAGTTGTTGGAAGCCCAGCGCCTGGAACAACGCACCAACTTCGACCTTGAGATGCTCGAAGCGACCGGCGTCTGCAACGGCATCGAAAACTACTCTCGCTACCTGACCGGCCGGGCCCCGGGCGAGCCGCCGCCGACCCTTTTCGAATATATCCCCGACAATGCCATCGTCTTTGCCGACGAAAGCCACGTCTCGGTCCCGCAGATCGGCGGCATGTACAAGGGCGACTACCGGCGCAAGTTCACCCTGGCCGAGCATGGCTTCCGGCTGCCATCCTGCATGGACAACCGCCCCCTCAAATTCGAGGAGTGGGACGCCATGCGCCCGCAATCGGTCTTTGTCTCGGCCACGCCCTCGGCCTGGGAGTTGGAGCAATCCGGCGGCGTCTTCGCCGAACAGGTTATCCGCCCTACCGGCCTGTTGGACCCGCCGGTTGAAATCCGCCCCGTCGAGACCCAGGTCGACGACCTGCTGGACGAGATCCGCCGCGTGGCGCAAGCAGGCTATCGCGTGCTGTGCACCGTGCTGACCAAACGCATGGCCGAGGATTTGACCGAATACCTGCACGAACAGGGCATCCGCGTGCGCTATATGCACTCGGACATCGACACGCTGGAGCGGATCGAGATCCTGCGGGACCTGCGCCTGGGGGCCTTCGACGTACTGGTCGGCATCAACCTGCTGCGCGAGGGATTGGACATTCCCGAATGCGGGCTGGTCGCGATCCTGGATGCGGATAAGGAGGGGTTTCTGCGCTCGGAAACCTCGCTGGTGCAGACCATCGGCCGCGCCGCGCGCAACGCGGACGGAAAGGTAATCATGTACGCCGACCGCGTGACCGGTTCGATGGAACGCGCAATCCGCGAGACCAACCGGCGGCGCGAAAAGCAGCACGCCTATAACGAGGCGCACGGCATCACGCCCGAGACGGTCAAGAAGAACGTCGAGGACGTGCTGGCAGGCCTCTATCAGGGCGATGTCGATATGAACCGGGTGACGGCCAAGGTCGACAAACCGATGGTGGGCGCGAACTTGCAGGCGCATCTGGACGCGTTGCGCAAGGATATGATGAAGGCCGCCGAGAACCTGGAATTCGAAGAGGCCGCCCGCCTGCGGGACGAGGTCAAACGGCTGGAATCCGTCGACCTGCTAATAGCCGACGATCCCCTGGCCCGGCAATCGGCGGTGGAGCAAGCCGTCGAGGACGCGAAAAAGGCCGAGGGGCGAAGTACAGCTGGGCGGGCCGGACAGCGCGGAGGGAAGGTGAAGCGGCGGAGGAAGTAATCTGTAGTGGTTCAGATGTGATCTGACAGTTGTCCGTTTTTCTGGCGGCATCTGTCAGGTGAAGTTCAGTTCAGGAACTTTTCCTGCCAGATTTCTTTCCCGTCGATCATAGTTTCGATGGGTGTTCTGCCGCAACACATTTTGCCCTGATGCGTGCGCTCAAAGTTGTAGTGGTGCAGCCATTCGTCCAGATCCGCTTGCAGCGCGTTGATGCTTTCGTAAAGGTTTTTGCGGAACGCGACCTGATAGAACTCCTGCAGGATCGTCTTGTGGAACCGCTCGCAAATCCCGTTCGTCTGGGGCGATTTCACCTTGGTCTTCGTATGATCGATATCGTTGATCGCCAGGAAGAGCTGGAAGTCGTGCTTGTCGACACGCCCGCAATATTCCGTGCCCCGGTCGGTCATGATCCGCAGCACCGGCAGATCGTGTTCCTCATGGAATGGAAGCACCCTGTCATTGAGCAGATCAGCGGCTGTGATCGGCGTCTTGGTGGTATAGAGTTTGGCATGGGCCACTTTGGAATACGTATCAATGTAGGTCTGCTGGTAGACACGACCGACGCCCTTCAGGGTGCCGACATAGAACGTGTCCTGTGACCCCAGATAGCCGGGATGCGCGGTCTCGATCTCGCCGCAGGCCTCGTCGTCATGCTTCTTCTTTTCCAATGCCTGCACCTGCGCCTCGGTCAGGATACCGCCGTCCTCGGCAACCAAGGCTTCCAGCGCCTTCAGCCGCGCCTTGAAGTTCGCCAGATCATGACGCAGCCAGATTGATCGCACCCCAGACGGCGAGACAAACACACCCAGTTTGCGCAGCTCGTTGGACGTGCGGGCTTGGCCATAAGCCGGGAAGTCGGTGGCGGATTTGATGACGGCATCTTCAGTCGCATGATCCACCCGGTTCGCCAGATTGGGTTTGCGCCTTGTGCGTTCAAAAAGCGCCTCAACGCCGCCGTCCTCGACCGCCGATTTATAGCGATAGAACGTATCGCGCGACATGCCCATGACTTGGCACGCTTTGGACACGTTACCTAATTCCTCGGCCAGGTTCAGCAAGCCGGTTTTGTGTTTGATGATCTTATCAGTAGTATTCAACATTGTGGTTTCCTTGTTTCGATGGTCTTGGTTTGCACCACCATCAAAACGGACAACCATCATCTCGTTCAAGAGATGTGCCGCCCCCGTTTCAGCTTGCTGAGAGGGGGCGGTGTCAGATCACATCGAGACTAATTCAAGTAATCACACCTAGAGCGGAATCCGAGAAGACCAGGCGCCCCGGGGGCGAGGTTAGACTGAAGCACCTCTTACACTGCAATTGTGTCGTCTTCATTTGCGTTAGCCGCGTCTCACACAGTCGTGATGGGTAACTCGGTTTGCCCCGCTTCTCTCTCTTCTCCATCGCATCCACCAGAAAAATACTTTAAAATTAGATCCTTAGTGTATTCTCTGTTGAGGTAGTCTACGTAGCATCTACGTAAAGACTCCGCCGTGCCCTCGGCGTCCACGTAATCCCTACTCATATCAGTTCGTGGGTATCCTCCACTTAGGTAGCAACCCAGAGCGGTCCCGCTTCACGTCAATTCGCAAAGTTGACGGTTGCGCCAATGGGGAGAGAAAAATGTCATCAGTTCACCTTACACCAAACCAATCACAAACAGCCGCTATCGCCATGCCGCCGGGTTGGAGACCCGATCCATCTGGCCTGGACCTCGACGATTGGTTCTTCGAATTCGGATTTGGCCCTCAGGCAGAGCCTGCCTTTTTTACGATCCTCGCAGGATTTGAGCATTTTGCGGATGTGGCACCACAAACACGTGCGGTTGAATGCGGATCGGATTGGATCAGCTATGGCGATCTTAATGCAGCTGCTGAGCGCCTTGCCTTTCAACTGGCAGAACTTGGCGTAAGGCACGGTGATGCGGTAGGCCTTTTCCTCCGGCGTTCAATTCCCATGGTCGTTGGCATTTTCGCCTGTCTGAAATTGGGGGCGTACTACGTGCCACAGCACATCGGTGTCGCATCCGAAGACAGCCTGCGTCACATTTCTGCAGTGACCAGGGCCAAGGTCATTTTGTCGATCGCAGACTGCGCAGATCAAATACCTTTAGGTGCGCCCCAGCAAATATTGCTGATTGAAGATACCCTATAGCGTTTCGCCTTAAACTTGAATCACCTAACGCTGCCTGAAATCATAGATTTCAACGCGTTAGGTAACGAGACATGTCTCAAGGTAAAGGCGAAACGCTTTAGCCGACACTTCCACCCCGCGCCTTAAAGTGGAAAGCCCATTGCAACCACATGACTTGTGTATGGTGCTCTTCACATCCGGGACAACGGGTGTTCCAAACGGGGTGCAAGTCACGCACAGAAACCTATGTAATATTCTCTTAACCACCCCCGGCAATCTGGGGATGGGTCCTGGTCTGCGGGTTGGACAAATCCTCTCGATCGCCTTTGACATGGCCGCCTGGGAAACCCTTGGCGCCTTGTCCAATGGAGCAACGCTGGTCATTCGCGGATCAGACATTCAGGAAACCGCGAGTGCAGTTGATATATTGATCGCCACGCCGTCAATCCTGGGTGCGCTGGATGCTGACGCTTGCCGTCAGGTGAAGACCGTTGCGGTCGCAGGGGAGCCATGCCCGCGACCGCTTGCTGACAAATGGGGCAGCTTTTGTAATTTCTACAATTCCTGCGGCCCGACGGAGACAACGATCATCAATACCGCGGTGCGGCATTGGCCTAACAAGTCAGATCTGACGATTGGAAAACCGACGCCTAACAACACCGTCTACATCCTAGACGGGAACCTAAAGCCGCTCCCCTTCGGTGAACGTGGCGTGATGTGGGCCGGCGGCGACTGTGTCACGGCTGGATATCTCGCAAATCCCAGCTTGACCGCCGATCGTTACCGTCCTGACCCCTTCCGCCCAGGCCATATGATGTTCAACACGCGCGATCTTGGGGCTTGGACAGAAGCGGGCGAGCTTTTGCACTACGGTCGCGTGGATGATTTGGTCAAGATCCGTGGGTTCCGCGTCGAACTTGACGGCATCTCGCGTGCCTTGGAGACAACCGAGGGCTGCGACCAAGCGGTCACTCTCAAATTTGATGACCGCACGCTCGTCGCATTTGTAAGCCCGGCATCTGTCGATCCCATGGCCGCACAAACCAGTGTCAAACAAAGCCTACCTTACTATTGCAGTCCCGCGGTTATCCTACCCATGGATCAATTGCCAAAGACCGCACGCGGTAAGTTGGATAAACGCCTTCTCTTGACACTTGCAGCCGAAGCGCTCGCAAACACGGTCGTTGAGGCAGCAGAGTGACGCTCGAAACGATCGGTGCACATAGCCCGCGGCGATTCAATGTGCGACGGCTCACCCGGCATCCTTGGTTTATCGAATACCGCCGTTTGGCGGCGATTGTGGCTTTGGCCAACCTATGGGTCTTCGCCAATGGGATCAGCAATGAAATCTGGTTTTCCGAGGACGTGTTCGACGTGGCGGCAATTGCCCAAATCGCGCTCTTCAACTTTACAGTGGCGATCTTGATCCGGCAGCAACGTGTCGTGAACCTTCTCTTTTGGATCGCGACGCGGATCCCAACAAGCTGGCCCCTCTGGATTCGCTGGGGTGCAGGCAAGGTGTTTCACTTCGGTGGACTTCACGCCGGTGGGGCAGTCGCCGGGTCAATCTGGTTTGGTTTTCTGCTGTTTGCGCTCGGGACCAATACGCTCAACGGGGTCGGCAGCGCGTCGTCTCTTACGCTGGTCTTGAGCGCTATTATGGTTGCCTTGATGGTTCCCATGGTGGTCACCGCGATAGGCCCAATCCGACAAGCGTTCCATAATCAGTTTGAACATGTCCATCGGTTCGCCGGTTGGACACTGCTTGCACTCTTCTGGGCGCAGAATGCGGCAATGGTTCGGGATGCGGGCATACCGCTGACCTCAAGCCTCGCGTTTTGGCTGCTTTGCTTGATCACTCTGTCAATTGCCTCGCCGTGGATGACCTTACGCAAAGTTCCGATCACCGTTGAGACACCATCAAATCACGTCGCGGTGGTGCAGTTTGACTACGGCGAAACGCCCTTTGCGGGATCATCCAACGCCGTGAGCCTTAATCCACTTTTTGAATGGCATTCCTTTGCAAACATCCCGACGCCTGGCAAGGATGGCTATCGGCTGGTAATCAGCCGCGCGGGTGATTGGACGGGGCGTTTCATCGACAATCCGCCAAGTCATGTTTGGGTCAAGGGCATCACGACGTCAGGCGTGGCTCGGATTGAAACGCTATTCAAAAAGGTCGTCTACGTGGGGACCGGCAGTGGTATCGGGCCAATCCTGCCGCATCTACTGACCTTCGATGTCCCCTGTAAGTTGATCTGGTCGACACGCTCGCCGCACAAAACCTATGGCAGGGCGTTGGTTGAAGAGATCCTTGCCCATTCGGAGGATTCAATCATCTGGGACACGGACAAACTAGGCAAGCCAAACCTGTCGGCTTTGGCGCTGCAAGCGGTGCGACAAAGCGGGGCGGAGGCCGTGATCGTGATATCTAACCCAAAACTGACCCGACAAGTCATCTACGACATGGAAAGCGAAGGTATTCCCGCTTTTGGCGCAATCTGGGACAGTTGAAGTGACGAAAGACAGAAGACCATACCAAACAATCGACGTCAGCCAGACAGTTAGGGTTGTAACCAATCGGTTCAATCGGCCCAAGGCGTTGAATGCGCTGAACACGCAAATAATGGAAGAGATGCTCGATTGAACCTTGTCCTATGAAACTGAAGCCAATGTCGGATGCATCGCCCTTACCGGCATGAAAGCGCATTCGCTGCAGGAGCGGATATCGCCGAATTGAACGTGCAGGATTACACATCAATGTACGAGAGTGCCTATTTTGCCGGGTAGTGCGCTTTCACGGCGTTGCGCACGCCAAAGATCGCTGCTGTCTCTGGCTACACTTTGGCGCGGACGCTTCATATTGGCATTCTTGCGGGCTGTTTCTTCGACCCCGCATCAGCCCTCTGCCTCAAGACCACCGCCGACCAGACCAAACCGCAGACCGGGCTTTGCCAGTTGGCGAAGTGTCCGAACGCCTGCATCCACGCCCCTCACCTTTCCGCGTGGCAAAAGGCAGAGGAAGAGACCAAAGCACTGCTCAAAGAGAGGCGTTTGACGGTGATCCAACTGGCGTCCCCGAAAGCAGAACGGGAGCGCATTCGCGATGTGATCGAAGAGGTTACGGGCTCCTGAAGATCCAGATCATGGTTTTGGCTTGGCGAAGCCGTCGAATTCTGTTTTGCAAGGACGGCAATAGACGGGGGGTCGGGGTGGATTCGTACATTGCGGACATGGTTAGGGCAGTTGATGCGGCGACGTCTTCTTCGCGGCATTCGGACGTTTTGCGACGGTGTGGCAAAGAGCTTTTTGCGCGACCGGATATGTGCGCTGCGCTGATCAGTGCGGCCAAAACAGACCCTCTTTCGGATGGCGAGATGCAGTTACTAACAGCCGCGCTGGACGAAGCACGCATGGCCGATGAGAACGCTCAGCGCAAAGGTCGCGCTTTCCTCGACGCCATGCGCGACGAGGTGGCGCGGCTTGACACCGCTCTCACCTCCAAAGCGGCCTTGTCCCTTTCGAGCGTTTGGTCTCGCGCAGGCCTCGCCCCGCCGCCGTCCCTCGCGCATGCGGTCATTCCGGAGGACCCGGGCGCTTTTGCGGATACCGGCGGCATTCCGGACATTCCCGATGAGATGTTCGATGGTATTTTCAAAGGTTTCAATGATATCGGCGAACAATCGGTCTCGGCAATGCTTGCGCTTCTCGACGAGATGCTGCCGACCTTGCCGCCCGAAGCGCGCTTCGCCTTCATCCGCAAGCTGGCCACGCGGGCAGAACCACTCTGCGGTGAGGCCGCTGCGGCTCTGTTGCTTGCGACAGATGCTTCCCTGAGCGCAGGTGCGCTGGCAGGCCTCTCTCTGCGCCAAGAGGCCGGTGAATTGCGGCAGAGCCTGCTTTCCCGTCTGACGCTGATCCGAAGCTGGGTGCAGAACCCGGACATCCTGCGCGGCATTGACGAGATTGTCCGCGCTGCGCTCATAAGCGGAACGCCGGTCCCGACCAAGAGCGCGAAACCCAAAATCCACCGTGTCGTATCCTCTATGGTCGATGGCAGCGGTGCTCAGAGCATCTCTATAGCCATTCAATCCGGCAGCCGCCGCGCGTTGGCCGTGGTGCTGCTTAAACAAGGTTTTGGCGTCAAGGACGCCTTTACTCTCCCCTGCAACAGCGCCACTGAGCAACGCCAGATGATCGGGCAGATCGCCCAACAGGCGGCTGCGGTGGAGGTGACCGAGGACTATGCTTTCACCGCTCTGGCCTGGGCGCTTGCCGATGGGCAATCGAACGGCGCCATGCCAGCGGCGGGTCTCTTGGATGTTGTCGAAACCGCCGGTCTTGGAGAACTGCGTCCACAGGCAGCAGATGTTGCCGACATCGTTTCTGTGGCTGATCCCGAGGGCGAGGTCGCAAACCTCTCTGTCCGTTCGCGCGGCAGTCTGATCGTGGCAAGTGGGCACTGGCCCGATCATTATGCGATCTCGGACAGCTGGTTCGAAGACAGCGACGCCTCTTCAGACGCGATCGAAAGCGGCATGACCCGCAATTCGATGGACCGCAAGCTCTGGCAGCATCTGGAGACCCGCCGCGCCTTCTGGACCATGGTCTTTGCCCGCAACGCCGCCTTGCTGATAGCCGCGAATGATCCGGCCGCGCCTGAGTTTGTCGCTGTAGCACAGGCCATGGCCGAGGGCCGCGATCTGAAGAAGACACCCATCATGCAGTTCGTGCACAGCATGAGCTTTGAGGCCTGGATCAATCAAGACAGCTCCCCCATGCCATCTGATGGCTTCGAAGTCACAGAAGAGCAACTGGCGCCAGGAACTCATGCCCAGGTGGCTACTTTCGGCCCAAAAGAACAGAAGGCTCTCGACCGCCTCCTGAGCCCCGCCCGGATCACCCTGCCCTGGATGGAAGGCTTTCTCACAGGTCTCTGCACCGCGCCCAAGTTCATCAAGCCCTCCGAATGGATTGTCACGATCCTCAATGTCGTGGCTGAAGACGTGGCCTCCGAAGAAGATCTGCAAAAGAGTCTCGACCTGATCGTCCTTGCCTACCACAGCCGTCTTTCCCTGCTGCGCGATGGCGCACCATCCAAAGCACTCTTTCCGACAGACCCTGTCCTCTTTTCAATCTGGGCAGACGGATATCTGACAGCCTGGGAAGCCCACAAACCCCATTGGCCCGCGAAGTCCTTGGGCAAGGACGGCAAAGCAATGCGCACCCTTCTCGAACAGGCGGCGGATTTCAAAACCAAAGCCGATGAAGCCCCCACCTTGCGAGCCTGGCTGATCGCGCGATGCGAAAAACAGAAATGACAGCACTTTCGCGTTGACTGTCAGGATAAGTCGCAGAAATCGGAAACTGCATGTTTTGCGCGCAGATTGGGGTGGAGCGATCCTTCGATCAGAGCGCGGCCTATGTCGAAGGTGACGACCGTATGGTCTGGCCGCACTGGCGTTGCTTGAGAGTTCCCGGTTAGGCCCCGCCCAGACCCCGCGGCTTCCTCCCTGAGAGATTTTCCAACGCAGGCCACATTCAAGCCAAGCCAAAAGGCCGCACACTGGCCTGCATTAGAAAATCTTCGTCCTTGCTGACCTTGCTGCCACCACACAACTCCCCCCTTTCACCCCTTGCCGCCCCTCGCTAGTGTGGCGCAAACCTGGACAACCCAAGGGACCGTGCGTGTGACAAAGACCGGCGAGGCGACGCCGATGATGGCGCAGTATCTGGACATTAAGGCCAGATATCCCGACGCGCTTTTGTTCTACCGTATGGGTGACTTTTATGAGTTGTTTTTCGAGGATGCCCAGGCCGCCTCGGCCGCCCTGGACATCGCGCTTACAAAGCGCGGCAAGCATTTGGATCAAGACATCGCCATGTGCGGCGTGCCGCATCACGCGGCCGAGGGCTATCTGCTTACCCTGATCCGCAAGGGCTTTCGCGTCGCGATCTGCGAGCAGTTGGAAAGCCCGGCCGAAGCCAAGAAACGCGGCTATAAAGCGGTGGTCAAACGCGATGTCGTCCGTCTGGTCACCCCCGGTACATTGACCGAAGACAGTCTGCTGCAGGCCCGGTCGCACAACTATCTCGCCGCCTTTTGCATGGTGCGCGAGGAGGCGGGGTTCGCTTGGATCGATATCTCGACGGGCGAGGTCACCGTGACGTCCGCCACTTTGGCGACCCTCGGCCCACTGCTGGCCCGCGTCGCGCCCAGGGAGGTGCTGGTCAGCGAGGAAGATACAGAGGCGTTGCGCGCCCAGATCGAGGAGATGGGCGTGACCGTGACCCCCCGCCCGGCACAAAGCTTTGACAGCACCAGCGGCGGGCAACGGATCGCGGCGCAATATGGGGTCGATAGCCCGGATGCCTTTGGCGTACTCGCCCGGCCACAACTGGGGGCACTTGGGGCGGCGCTGGCCTATCTCGACCTGACGCAGCGGGGCCAAATGGCGCTGTTGCAGCCCCCAACGGTTGAACGCGCCGGGGGTGCGATGCATATCGATGCCGCCACGCGGCGCAATTTGGAATTGATCCGCGCCCTTGATGGCGGCCGCGCGGGCTCGCTGTTGTCCATGATCGATCGCACGGTCACCGGGGGAGGGGCACGCCTGTTGGAAGCGCGGATCACCAGCCCCTCGACCGATATCGACCAGATCACCAATCGCCTGGACGCGATCAGCACCTTTGCCCATCACAGCCACCTGCGCGAGACGACCCGCGCTGCTCTGCGCAAGGTACCGGATATGGAGCGCGCGTTGTCCAGGATCGGCCTGGGGCGCGGTGGGCCCCGCGATCTGGCCGCGCTGCGCGCCGGTTTGATACAGGCGAAAGCATTGGCAGACATGCTGACGGGCAAGGATCTGCCCCAGCTTCTGGACGACGCGGTCCAAGCACTGACCGGGCACGATGTGCTGACGACCCTTCTTCAGCAAGCGCTGGCCGAGGAACCGCCCCTGCTGACCCGCGATGGCGGCGTGGTAGCGCCGGGCTATAGCGGCCCGTTGGATCAAACCCGCAAACTACGGGATCAAAGCCGATCCGTGGTGGCGGGATTGCAAAAGACCTATGCCGAAGCTTCGGGGATCTCGTCACTGAAAGTGAAGCACAACAATGTTTTGGGGTATTTCGTCGAAACCCCAGCTTCGCATGCGTCCAAGATGATGGCGGAACCGCTCAGCGAGACCTTTATTCATCGCCAAACCACCGCCAATCAGGTGCGTTTCACGACCGTCGAGTTGTCCGACCTGGAAACCCGTATTCTGAACGCAGGCGCACGGGCGCTTGAGTTGGAAAAGGAGATCTTCGAGACCTTGGTCGACGAAGTGTTGGCCAGTGCTGCCCCCTTGGCCGCCACAGCACAGGCTTTGGCGGAATTGGATCTGCAGGCAGCCCTCGCCGACCTGGCTTGCGCGCGCAGCTGGACCCGGCCGCGCATCGACAGCAGCCGGACGTTCGATATCCAAGCCGGGCGCCATCCAGTGGTCGAGGCCGCTTTGGAACGCGCCGGGGACACGGGCTTTATCCCCAATGACTGCACACTCAGCGCCGACACGGAAGACGCACATCCGATTTGGCTGCTGACCGGGCCGAATATGGCGGGGAAGTCCACCTTTCTCAGGCAAAACGCGCTGATCGCGCTGCTGGCTCAATCGGGCAGCTTCGTGCCTGCGGCTGCGGCCCATATCGGTGTGGTCGACCAGTTGTTCAGTCGCGTCGGCGCGGCGGACGACCTAGCCCGGGGCCGGTCGACCTTTATGGTCGAAATGGTCGAAACAGCAGCCATCCTGAACCAGGCGGGCCGAAATGCCCTGGTGATCCTGGACGAGATCGGCCGGGGCACCGCGACCTATGACGGTCTGTCCATCGCCTGGGCCACCTTGGAACATCTGCATGACGTGAACCAATGCCGGGCCCTGTTTGCGACCCATTATCACGAATTGACCGCGCTGGCGGGCGCGCTGTCAGGCCTGCACAACGCCACAGTTGCCGTGCGCGAATGGGAGGGCGAGGTGATCTTCCTGCATGAGGTGCGGGACGGCGCTGCGGATCGATCCTACGGGGTGCAAGTGGCGCGGCTGGCGGGCCTTCCTGAGGCGGTGATCGCCCGGGCGCGAACGATCCTGGATGCTTTGGAGGAAGGCGAGCGCGCGCAAGGGGGTAAGGCAAAGGCCATGATTGATGACCTGCCGCTGTTCAGTGCAACCCCTGTGGCGACGGCAGCCCCCAACGGGCCCGGTCCGGCGGAGAAACGCTTACAAGCGGTTATGCCAGACACGCTCACCCCCCGCGAAGCTTTGGATTTAGTCTATGAACTTAAAGGACTGGCTGCGCCCGACCCTTCGGAGCGAAGCCCATAAATCGCTTGGAGATCCTGAGTGTCCAACTGGCCAAATGGGCGCTTGGGGTCAACGGGCCAAAGTAGAACCACCGCACCACACGTTACGTCATCAGAACGACGGCACCAGCACGATTACCGGCAGCAACGAGGTCATGCGCTTTGGCGCAATCAGCCAAATCCATCACATCTGATATTCGGATTTGGAGCGCTCCTCGGTCAATTAAGCTTGTGAGGTTCTCAATGGCTGTGGCGCGCTGGGCCCGGGACAGCAGATAGACCAAAACCAGATCGATCTTCGCGGCTTTGAACATCAGCGGGTAAAAGGGTATGACAGGTGTCATATCTTTGGCCGATCCATAGGTCGCTATGGTTCCGCGTTCCGCGATGATCCTGGCGTTGGTATCGATGTTCTTACCGAACTCCACCTCAACGATGCGGTCGACGGGCTTGCCATTGGTTGCTTCCAAGATCCGGTCAGCCAACATATCTTCGGAATAATCAAAAACATGCTCTGCCCCCGCTTTTCGAGCCGCTTCAAGGCCTTCGTCACCACGTGCCGTCGCCAGAACCCGAGCGCCCGAAGCCGCCGCAACCTGCACGGCGAGGTGCCCGACCGTCCCGGCCCCACCACTCACAAGCACGGTCTTTCCGTTGACCGGGCCACCGCCAAGAACCACGTGACACGCGGTAAGGCCCGGAATTCCCATCACGGCGCCGTCTTCGAAAGATACGGTATCGGCCAATCTGACGGCCTGATCCGAAGGCAAAGCGATATATTCTGCCGCCGTGCCGAAGGCGCGTTTCCACTGACCATTCCAGATCCAAACACGCTGCCCGATACGCGAACCGTCGATACCTTCACCAACGGCCTCGATAACTCCGGCACCGTCGCTGTGCGGTATAATCTTTGGAAAGGGTGGCTGGGTCACGCCAGGGCGACCACCGGCCCGCGCGCGAATATCCGACGGATTAACTGCGGAAACACGCAGCCGCACAAGGACCTCTCCGGGTCCGGGCGCGGGGGTGGCGAGGTCCTCCAAACAAAGAACCTCGCTTGCCCGTCCGAACCTCTCATAAGTTATCGCGCGCATGCTGGCTCACCTCCGTGACGACGACATTAAGACCGTCCACCCTCTCACGCTACCTTCATCGTCCGCACTGTCCACAACGCCAAAAACTCAAACGCCAGCCGATCTCGAGGCACCATGGACGACCGCACCTGAACCCCGTAGGCTTTTCAAAACCACCACGGAGCCACCCTTGACCCATCCTATCCTAGGTGCGGCGCTTATTGGCGTGGGGATGGTCGCGCCCACCTATGCGGCGGCCCTCGCTCAGTTGAGCGACCGCGTCACTCTGACCGGTGCGCTGGGGAGTAGTCCGACGTCGGCCCAGGCCTTTCTGCATGAACATGCCCCCAAAGGCCGCGCCTATACCTCGGTGGTCGAGATTGCCCAGGACCCAGCTGTCACAGTCGTCCTGCTGACCACGCCGCCTGATGCGCGGCGCGAGATCGTTCAAACCCTGGCCGCCGCAGGCAAGCACATCCTGATGGAGAAGCCCGTCGAGCGCACGCTGACCGCCGCTACCGAACTGTGCGAGATCGCTGAGCGACATAACATCACCCTGGGTCTTATGCTCCAACATCGCGCGCGCCCTGCAGCGCTGGCCTTGCGCAGGATGGATCTTGGCCCGCCGCGCGCCGTGGAAATCTCCGTCCCCTGGTGGCGGCCGCAATCCTATTACGATGCGCCCGGTCGCGGCACCTATAGCCGCGACGGTGGTGGTGTGCTGATCACCCAGGCGATCCACACCCTGGACCTGGCCCTGCAATTCACGGGGCCCGTGGCTCAGGTGCTCGCCCAGATAGACACGCTCCACGATATGGAGGCCGAGGATTTCGTCACCGCCGCCCTGCGCTTTGAGAACGGTGCGCCAGGAACGCTTTTCGCCTCTACCGCCAGCTTTCCGGGCCGGGCCGAAAGCATCACCCTGCACCATGCCCAAGCCACCGCCCGGCTACGGGCGAACCAGTTGAGCGTCGCCTGGCACGACGGCAGAACCGAAACTCATGGAACCGACGCCCCCTCGGGCGCAGGCGCTGACCCAATGGCCTTCTCTGCTGATCTGCATCGTGCCATGATCGCCGATTTCGCCGCCGCGCTAACCGAAAACCGCGCCCCACTGGCCCCGGCCCGCTCGGCCCTACCGGTTCACGCCCTGATCCAGGCCATGGAACGCTCCAATGCATCCGGCACCCGCCTCACTTTGTCCTGAAAATATCCCCGCCGGAGGCTCCGGCGCCAACCACAAGGCCCATCATGCCCCTGCACCTCGCCATCCTCGGTATCGACCACGGACATATCTTCGGCATGCTGCAAAACCTGTTGGCCCAGGGCTGCACCTGCACCCATTGGTGGACCGATGGCCCGGCAGTGACCGAGGCTAAGTTCCGCCAGACGTTCCCCCAACTCACTCAAGTCACCGACCGCCGCTGGATCCTCGACGACCCGTCCGTAGACCTGATCCTGATCGCCGCCATTCCCGCCGACCGCGCCGCCCTGGCCATAGAGGCGATGGAGGCTGGCAAAGACGTCATGACCGACAAACCCGGCTGCACCACTCTGGCCCAACTCGCCGCCCTGCAAGACACCCAGGCGCAAACCAAGCGCATCTGGACCGTCAATTTCTCCGAACGCTTCCAAGTCCCCGCCGTTGCGCAAGCCGAAACCCTGGTCGCCCGGGGCGCCATCGGCCAGGTGGTCCAAACAATCAACCTGGCCCCGCACAAGCAAAACCTGAAAACCCGCCCGCCCTGGTTCTTCGATCCCAGCCGCAACGGTGGTATCCTGACTGACATCGGCTCGCACCAGATCGACCAATACCTTCATTTCACTGGTGATACCGACCCGCAGATCACCCATTCCCTGGCCCGAAAAACCACCCAGTCCCGCTTCCAAGACTTCGGCGAGGTCACCCTGACCGGCGCCAATTCACACGGCTATATCCGCGTCGACTGGCTGACCCCGGACGGCCTGCCCACCTGGGGTGACGGCCGTCTGTTCCTGCTGGGCACCGAAGGCACTATCGAGGTTCGCAAATACACCGACATCGGCCAGCCACACCGCCCCAACCAGCTCTACCTGGTTAACGGGACCGAGAACCGCCGCATCGACTGCACGGACATGCCCTTGCCCTATTTCCCCCGCCTGATCACCGATATCCGCGAGCGCGGCGAAACCGCCGTCCCGCAAGCGCACACCTTCCGTACGATGCGCCTGGCGTTAGAAGCGCAAGCCAAGGCGGACGCATGACCCTGACCGTCGCCATTCTCGGGGCGGGCATCGGCGCGCAGCATCTGGCCGCCTATCGCGCCCTGCCTGACCGCTTCCGGGTCAAAACCATCTGCGACCTGGACGCCACTCGCGCAGCACCCCTGCTGTCCGCGCAGACCGTCCACACCACCGACCTCGACGCCACCGTCACCGACCCCGGCATCGATCTGATCGACGTCTGCCTGCCGCCGCATCTGCACTTCGACACGACCGCCGCGGCCCTCAAAGCTGGCAAACATGTCATTTGCGAGAAACCCCTGGTCCCCTCGCTCGCTGAAACAGACAAACTGCAAACGCTTTCCCAGCAAACCAACCGCCAGATCTTCCCGGTTTTCCAATACCGCTATGGCCCCGCCGCCACCCAGTTCAAAGCACTGCAGGCCGCGGGCCTGACCGGCAAAGCCCATGTGGCCACGCTGGAAACCCACTGGAACCGTGACGCCGCCTATTACGCCACGCCGTGGCGCGGGACCTGGGCGGGCGAGAACGGTGGTGCTATCTTGACCCACGCCATTCACATCCACGACTGGCTCACTTACGCGCTGGGGCCTGTCGCTCAGGTCACCGCCCTGCTGGCCACCGGCGTCAACCGAATCGATGTTGAGGATTGCGCCGCCCTTACCTTGAAAATGGCCAATGGGGCGCTGGTTACCAGTTCGGTCACGCTGGGCGCCGCCACCGACACCACCCGCATCCGCCTGGTGTTCGAGGGCCTGACCGCAACAAGCGGCACCGACCCTTATGCGCCCGCCAATGCTGCTTGGACCTTCACTGCACGCGCGCCGACGACCCAAGCGCAAATCGAGAATGTCCTGGCGAAGACGCCCTCGCCACCCGACGGATACATCGGGTTTTTCCAAGCCATATCAGACCACTTACGCGGAACCCCCGCCCAGATTGTGACCCTAGCCGACGCCCGGCACGCGCTTGAACTGATCACGGCCATCTACGCCTCGGCACGCGGTGGTCAGCCGGTCGATTTGCCCTTACCCAACAGCCACCCAATGTACCAAGGTTGGGGCCCACCAGACCACCCGATATTCGGCGATTAAATGAGGAAGTAATACCATAATAAAGTGTTAGGACATAAGCGCTACCAAGCCCAAATCATAACGAAAGGGGTCAAGGTGGTGGTCGCAAGACAACAACAACGGATAACATTATCCATTGTTGCGGTGTCCGTGGCGCTTTATGCCCTGCCACAATTCATTGTCAGCGTGCCAGCCGCGGTTCAACATCTGCACTTGGCCAACCCCGCGGTTCTAAGCCACGTTCTTGGCCTGACTTTAGCTGCGCTGTTCGCGCTTTCAGCGCTTCTTTTGCAGGCCGGTCTAAAGATGCGCAGTAACAACAGCGAGACGGCCAAGGCCCAGGATATCGCCCGCCATCTGTCATATCATGATCAGCTAACCGGCTTGCCTAATCGCCGTTATCTGTTCGAACACCTCGACCAGCTGATCGCGGCGGATACGGACCAGTCCTTGGCCCCCGCGCTGGTTTTGCTGAATCTGGACCGGTTCAACCCGGTCAACGATTTGCGGGGTCACCAGGCGGGCGACTTTATTCTGCAACAGGTGGCCCGGCGGATCACAACCTGCTGTGCCGCCGATCAATGCGCGCTGCGCTTTGGGGGGGACGAATTCGCGATCCTGTTGCAAGAACCAAAAGGGGGCGGATCCGCCGCGAAGCTGGTTCAGCGTATCGTGGCGGCCCTTGAAACGGGGTTTGAGTTTCCCGGCGGATCGACCCGAATATCCTGCAGCATGGGCGTCGCGGTGTGGAAACCAGGGGATACCAGCGCCGTTTTGGTCAAAAACGCCAGCCAGGCCATGCACCAATCCAAAGCCGAGGGGCGGGCGCGCACCTCGTTCTTTAACGAGGGGTTGGGCGAGCAACTCAGGATCCAAGCACAATACGAAAATGACCTGGCCATCGCCATCGATGCGGGCGAAATCCAGCCTTATTTCCAGCCCATCATTTGCCTGGCTGATGGGAAACTGCTGGGGTTCGAGGTTTTGGCCCGCTGGATCAGCCCCAAGCACGGGCTGGTGCCACCCGACCGTTTCATCCCTCTGGCCGAGGAAACGGGTTTGATGGGGGTTCTGACCTGGCAACTTTTGCGCCGCTCTTGCCGTATATTGGCCGGTTGGGATCCGGATCTGTCGATTGCCTTCAACATCTCTCCGCATCAGTTTTCAGATCCTGATTTCGCGCGCAAGATCGGCCGCATCTTGGATGAGGCCGGGATTGATGGGTCACGGCTCGAAATCGAGATCACCGAAAACGCGGTGATCAAGGACATTCAGAACGCCAAACAGGTCTTTACTCTGTTACACAGACTGGGCGTCCGGATCTCTTTGGACGACTTCGGAACGGGGTACTCCAGCCTCGCGACTTTGAATCAATTGCCTTTTGACAAACTCAAGATTGATCGCAGCTTTGTGTCGGGGGTGACCAAAAAACCCCAAAGTGCAAAAATCGTGCAGGGCATCCTATCACTTGCAGCTTCGCTCGATCTGGTCGTAACCGCAGAAGGGATCGAAAACACCGGCGAACTGGGTTTTTTAGTAAGCCTCGACTGCGATCAGGGTCAGGGATATCTCTTTTCCAAACCCCTCCCACAGGGCGAGGCAGAGACTCTGCTCAACACCAACTGGAAAGGTGGCGTCTTACCGCTGGGGATCGACCAAGGCAATGCTGACTGGGGCCGTTTGTCTCGCTCCATCCGGTCCTAAGGTCTGCCTTAACGTTTTCCGACGGCTATGTGGGTTTTCAGCGTGGCGAACGTTTCGCGAGGATCCGCTGCAAGGTCCGGCGATGCATGTTCAACCGCCGGGCTGTCTCGCTGACATTCCGGTCGCACAACTCAAACACGCGCTGAATATGCTCCCATCGCACCCGATCCGCTGACATAGGGTTTTCCGGCGGCGGCGGCTTGTCTTCGCCCGTCGCCAGCAGCGCCTGCGTGATATCATTCGCGTCCGCTGGCTTCGACATGTAGTCCGTGGCCCCGATCTTGACCGCGGCCACGGCCGTCGCAATTGCCCCGTAACCGGTCAGCACCACGACCCGGCTGTCGGGCCGCGTTTCGCGCAGCAGTTCGACCACATCCAACCCGTTCCCGTCTTCCAATCGCAGATCCACCACGGCATAGGCGGGGGGCCGGGTGGCAGCCACCGCCTTGCCCTCGGCCACCGAAAGGACCGCCGTCGGCTCGAACCCACGTTTTTCCATCGCCCGAGCCAGCCGTCGCAAAAATGGCTCGTCATCGTCCACCAAAAGCAGCGAGTTGTCCTCGCCGATGTCCTGAAGCTCCCGATCGGGCATGGTCTGCCTCTCCTTATACGCCGTTTCGAAAACCTAGTGCGCCGCCCAGTCGCGGTCTAGGTAATTCTGGTGGGACCCCGTCAACACCTGATAGGGCTGTTTCCCATGAAAACCGTGGACATTTGTGTGATCGGTGGCGGTCCCGCAGGACTTGCCGCCGCCGAGGCCGCCCAGAGCGCTGGCGCGACGGTTCTGGTGGCCGATCAAATGCCGACCTTGGGCCGGAAGTTCCTGATGGCCGGGAAGTCTGGCCTGAACCTGACCAAAGATGAGCCACTCGAGGGTTTTTGGGGTCATGTAAACGGCAGCGCGGTGCTTGATCCAGCCCTGTCTGCCTTCGGTCCGGATCATGTTAAAACCTGGGCCGAAGCACTGGATCAGCCGGTTTTCACGGGCAGTTCCGGGCGGGTTTTTCCCCGCGCGATGAAGGCATCGCCCCTGCTGCGGGCTTGGATATCAAGGCTATCTGGGGCGGGCGTTTCAATGCGGACCCGCTGGCGGTGGGTCGGGTGGCAGGGCCGTGCGCTTCGGTTTGACGCGCCCGACGGGCCTCAGTTAGTCCAGGCTGATGCGGCCGTCTTGGCGCTGGGCGGGGCGAGCTGGGCCAGGTTGGGCTCAGATGGGAACTGGGCCGGGATCCTTGAGGGCACCGCACCTTTCGAGCCATCGAACGTCGGCCTCAAGGTGCCTTGGAGCGAACCAATGGCGCGACACATTGGGACACCGGTAAAGGGGGTTCGGGTCTCGGCCGGGAAACAGTCGTTTTTGGGGGAGTTTGTGATCTCGAAATCCGGGGTAGAGGGTGGGGCGATTTATGGGATTTCCAGTGAACTGCGGTCTGGCGGCATGGTGGAGATCGATTTATTGCCGGATCTTTCGCTGGACGAGGTGATAACCCGGCTAAAGCGGCCACAGGGAAAGGCCAGCTTGGCGAACCATTTGCGCAAAACGCTGCGGCTGACAGGGGTCAAAGCGGCACTCTTGCGCGAGGGCGGTGCCTTGCCTGAGCGGGCCGAAGACTTGGCGACTCGCATCAAGCGGGTCAACCTGCTGACCCAGGGGCCGCAAGCATTGGACGAGGCAATTTCCACGGTCGGCGGCGTCCGGCTGGACGACGTGAACAAAGATCTGATGCTGAGGCATCGCCCAGGCGTTTTCTGTGCGGGGGAGATGCTGGACTGGGACGCACCGACGGGCGGATACCTAATCACGACCTGTCTGGCCACTGGGTTTCATGCGGGGCGGGCAGCAGCGGCATATGCTGGGATTTCTGCGTAAGATCCCACTTAACTAGCTGATATTATGAAATAATCATAAATTTATATGAAGCCAACAGGCATTTAAAGTGGATTTGTGGTAAGCTACCAATCTGTCGAATCCGTGTGTTCCAACGGCCCCGTTTGGGCTCAACAGGAGGGGATGGAATGAACCAGGTCGAAGTGAAAAAGCTGCGTGGGACCAAGGGCGAAATCAGGGAACGTCGGCTGTTTCGGGGGCCGCATGCCCACAACGAACCACACGAACGGATGCGACTATATACTTGGGTCAAACGACGCCGGGCAGCGGCGCGGGGGGAAGCGTTGCTGCGGCGCGGGTAATCCCCTGCGGGTTCTTTCGGAATAACGGGAAGTCAGGTGCACATCGCTTAGTTGCGCTCCTGAAACCATATTCACGCGCCTTTGACACCGTCCCAAAAGGTTTTGACCTTGGAGAAGAAGTCTTGGGTATCGGGGCTGTTGTTGCCACCGGCGGCCTCGAAGTCTTTCAGAAGGTCCTTTTGTTTCTGGGTCAGGTTGACCGGGGTTTCAACCGCGAGTTCGATGTAGAGATCACCGAAATTAGCGCCGCGCAGGGCGGGCATGCCCTTGGCGCGCAGGCGCAGTTGTTTGCCCGATTGCACGCCTGCGGGAACTTTGACCCGGCTGCGGCCGCCGTCGATGGTGGGCGCTTCGATCTCGCCGCCCAAAGCGGCAGTGGTCAGGGACACCGGGATGCGACAGTAGAGATTTGCGCCATCGCGTTCGAATATCTGGTGGTCAGCCACCTCAATGAAAATATAGAGATCGCCCGGCGGCCCCCCACGCAGACCCGCCTCGCCCTCGCCCGCGAGGCGGATGCGGGTGCCGGTTTCGACGCCGGGTGGGATGTTAACGCTAAGGCTGCGCTCTTTCTCGACACGGCCTGCGCCGCCGCAGGTTTTGCAGGGGTTCTTGATGATCTGACCCCGGCCCGAACAGGTCGGGCAGGTGCGTTCGACGGTGAAAAACCCTTGTTGCGCGCGGACCTTACCCATGCCTGAACAGGTCGGGCAGGTCGAGGGTTCAGCGCCGCCCTCAGCCCCGGTGCCCGAGCAGGTCTCGCACCCGACCGAGGTTGGGACAGTTAGCGTGGTCTGTTTGCCGCGATAGGCATCTTCCAGGTTCACGCGCAGATTATACCGCAGGTCCGAGCCGCGCCGGGCGCGTTGCTGGCCGCCGCCCCGCTGACCACCCGCGAAATTGCCGAAAAGATCATCGAAAACATCAGAGAAGGCCGAGGCGAAGTCGCCGCCGCCTTGGAAACCGCCGCGCTGGCCGGCGCTGGCGCCGTTGCCGCCCTCGAAAGCGGCGTGGCCAAATCGATCATAGGCCGCCTTTTTGTCGGCATCTTTGAGAACGTCGTAAGCCTCGTTCACCGCCTTGAACTGCTCTTCGGCGTTGGGGTTATCAGAGTTCCGATCAGGGTGCAGCGCCTTTGCCTTGTTGCGATAAGCTTTTTTCAGCTCGTCCGCGCTGGCGTTTTTGCCCACACCCAGCAGGTCGTAGTAATCTGCTTTGGCCATCAAAGATGCCTTTCTTAAAACGGCATAACCGGCCCGCCCCGGGGGACGGACCGGTTATTCAAGGCCTTTGGGTTAGGCACGCTTCTGATCGTCGTCCAGATCTTCGAAATCGGCATCAACGACATCTTCGTTTCCGTCCACTGGGGCGGGTTCGTCCGCGGCTTCGGCGGCCTCGGCCTCCTCAGCTTGGGCTTTGTAGATCGCTTCGCCCAGCTTCATCGAAGCTTCCATGACGTCCTGACTGCGGGTCTTGATCTTGTCCGCATCATCGCCTTCAAGCGCCTCTTTCAGGTTCTTGATCGACATCTCGATCGCTTCAACCGTGGTGGGATCCACCTTGTCGCCATGCTCTTCCACCGATTTCTCGGTGTTGTGGATCAGGCTTTCGGCCTGGTTCTTGGCCTCGACCAGCTCTTTGCGGGCCTTGTCGGTTTCAGCGTTTTCCTCGGCGTCGCGAACCATCTGGTCGATGTCCTCGTCGCTCAAACCACCCGAGGCTTGGATCGTGATCTTATGCTCTTTGTTGGTACCTTTGTCCTTCGCCGACACGCTGACGATGCCGTTGGCGTCGATGTCAAAGGTGACCTCGATCTGCGGCAGACCGCGGGGCGCCGGTGGGATATCCTCAAGGTTGAATTGGCCAAGGATTTTGTTGTCGGTGGCCATCTCGCGCTCGCCCTGGAAAACCCGGATGGTGACCGCGTTTTGGTTGTCTTCGGCGGTCGAGAAGATCTGGCTTTTCTTCGTGGGGATCGTGGTGTTGCGGTCGATCAGGCGGGTGAAGACACCGCCCAGCGTTTCGATGCCCAAGGACAACGGGGTCACGTCAAGCAGGACCACGTCCTTGACGTCGCCCTGCAGGACGCCCGCTTGGATCGCAGCACCAAGTGCCACCACTTCATCTGGGTTGACGCCCTTGTGCGGCTCTTTGCCGAAGAATTTGGTGACTTCCTCAACAACGCGGGGCATGCGAGTCATGCCGCCAACCAGAACAACCTCGTCGATATCGGACGTGGAAAGACCTGCGTCTTTCAGCGCATCCTTGCAGGGTTTCATGGACCGGGTGATCAACTCGGACACCAAGCTTTCCAGTTTGGCCCGGGTCAGTTTCAGGACCAAGTGCAGCGGCTGGCGAGTCTCGGGGTCCATCGAGATGAACGGTTGGTTGATCTCGGTCTGGGACGAACTTGAGAGTTCGATCTTGGCTTTCTCGGCAGCCTCTTTCAGGCGCTGGAGAGCCATTTTATCTTGGGTCAGATCGACACCGTTCTCTTTCTTGAACTGCTCGGCCAGGTATTGGACGATGCGCATGTCGAAGTCTTCGCCACCCAGGAAGGTGTCGCCGTTGGTCGACTTGACTTCGAACAGACCGTCATCGATTTCCAGGATGGTGATGTCGAAGGTACCGCCGCCCAGGTCGTAAACGGCAATCGTCTTGGTCTCTTTTTTATCAAGACCATAGGCGAGCGCGGCTGCGGTCGGTTCGTTGATGATGCGCAGCACCTCAAGGCCAGCGATCTTGCCCGCGTCTTTGGTGGCCTGGCGCTGGGCGTCGTTGAAATAGGCGGGGACAGTGATGACGGCTTGGGTAACTGCTTCGCCCAAATAAGCCTCGGCGGTTTCTTTCATCTTTTGCAGGATGAAGGCCGAGATCTGTGAGGGGGCGTAGTTTTCGTCCTTCACGCGGACCCAGGCGTCGCCATTGTCGCCCTCGACAATCTCGTAGGGGACCATGTCCTTGTCCTTGGCCACGACCGGGTCGTCGGTGCGGCGACCGATCAGGCGTTTGATGGCGAACAAGGTGTTGGTCGGGTTGGTGACGGCCTGGCGTTTGGCGGATTGGCCAACGAGACGCTCGTCATCCGTGAAGGCGACGATGGAAGGTGTGGTGCGCGCGCCTTCGGCGTTTTCGACAACCTTCGGCTGCGAGCCGTCCATGATGGCCACGCAAGAGTTGGTGGTTCCCAGATCGATCCCAATGACTTTCGACATTTTTTACCTCTTCATTTGGCGATTACGAGGCCGGGTCCGGTATCGGCCCCCATCCTCATCCCATAGGTGTGCGCCGCCGACGCGACGGTTCGGGGGGTATATAGGAGTGGGAAGGGGGTGCTGCAAGCGCTCACGAGGGGCTCAGATGGGGATTAAATCGCTTTATATGCACCTTTGTTGCTGCCGGATCGGTTCCAAGACACCCAGGGCAGTAAAAACAGGCGGATGGGGGTCTGAAGCGCAGGCATTAACCACAGGTGCGGCATCACCCGCCAAGGTCTTGTCAATCAATCCCCCATCCCTGGCCATGATTGGACCACAACTCTTTGAGAGATAACGCACTTAATGCCTGACCTGTGCCTTGTTCAGTTCCCGCAGGGCAGTCGAAAGTTTGTAAGACGGAGTTAACGATGGCCAGAGTACCTGGAACCTATAGAACAATCGCCGTTGTCGCGGTGATGACGGGCATGATCGTGCCCTATCCGGTGAGTGACGCAAAAACCTCGGCGCGACTGATGTCAACGATGGTGGTGGCCGAAGCGAACCCGCAAGCCTCGGATCTGGGCGCAAACAGAGTTTTGTCCATCATCCATCATACGGCACCGGATCAGAGAGTGGGCGCACGATACCCTGTGCAAGATGGACCTTGCTGAGGCTTTTTGCTGACACCTATTGGTTTGATCTGACATCTTCTGTGATTGGTCGTGAAACAGGCCATGCAAGTTGCGCCGCGATACTGCGCATCATGCGCGCAATCACCACATCCCAAACACCTGAACGCAATTCGTTCAGGATCGCCCCCTCGTGGATATGCTGGCGCAAGGCGTAAGCAGGCTTTGCGATCATGCGGGTGTGGTAGGTCACGGGCGTGTGGGCCTGTGCCGCAAGTATCTTGACCTGAAGAGGGATGTTCCCGCCAAAGGTAAAAGAGTTTCCTACAAACAGGATCTTGCGATCAGCCGGGGTTAGTTCGTCGCCGTAGAGCAGCCAGGCACCATAAGCGAGAAGACCCGTAAGAAGCAGTATGTTGAGGGCGCGAAGCACTTAGGTATTATCGGAAATATGCGCATGAACCGCCGAAACAACGACCGAGCCTTCGCCCACCGCCGAGGCGACGCGTTTCACAGATCCCGCGCGGACATCGCCGATGGCGAAGATGCCAGGGCTTGAGGTTTCGTAGGGGCTGCGGCCGCCGACAGCCTCGCCCGTTTGGATGAAGCCGCGATTATCCAGGCTGACACGGTCGCCCAGCCATTCCGTGAAAGGGGCGGCGCCGATCATGATAAACAGGGCGCGCGTGTCGATCCGTTGGTCGGTGCCCTTGGTGGTCAGGGTGATGGCCGACAGGGCGTCGGTGCCATGCAGGGCTGTGACTTGGCTTTGGGTGTGGATGGTGATGCGCGGATCATTTTCCAAACGGTGCAGCAGATAGTCGGACATGCTGGCCGCAAGCCCGCCGCTGCGGATCACAACGTGAACGTGTTTCGCGTGGCGGCTAAGGTACATGGCGGCCTGACCAGCCGAGTTGCCGCCACCAACAATAACCGCTTCGGTATTCTTGCAAAACCGCGCTTCCAGGTCGGTCGCGGCGTAGTAGATACCAGCCCCTTCGAAGCTTTCCAGCCCTTCCAGCGGCAGGCGGCGATATTGGACGCCCGAGGCGATGACGATGGATTTGGTGCAGATATCGTTGCCGTTGCACAGCACGATCCGGTAGCCGTTGTCGGTCACCTCCAGCTTACGCGCCGTGCGAGGGGCGGCAAAACGGGCGCCGAATTTGACCGACTGAACCGCCCCACGATAGGCCAGATCGCGGCCCGAGATACCGGTGGGAAAGCCCATGTAATTCTCGATCTTGCTGGACGTGCCCGCCTGACCGCCGATGGCGGTGTTCTCGACCACTACGGTGTCCAGCCCCTCGGATGCCCCATAAACCGCCGCCGCCAAACCGCCAGGCCCCGCCCCTATGACGGTCAGATCAACTTGCGTGCCATCGGCCACGTCCAAAGCCATGCCCAGAGCATAGGCGATACCGGGGTTGTCGGGGCGGGCCACGACCTCAGTCCCGCGCATCACCACATTCAGGGTCCCGAGGTCCAGGCCGAGGCGGTTGGCAAAGGCAGCCCCGTCGGGCTGATGCGTGTCGAGGTACTGGTGTGGAATGCGGTTGCGCGAGACGAACTCACGCGCACGGGTGACATCGCGGCTGGCCTCGGGGCCCAGGATGGTCACATTGGAACTGGCGGTGGCCATCAGGCTTTCACGGCGGGCAGCGAAGGCCGCGACGATAATGTCGCCGATCTCGGAGATCTGATTGATAACCTCGTGCAGTGCCTCGGCTGTCAGTTCGAGCGTTTTGGTTGGCAACTCAGCCCGGCAAGACAGGAAAGGGCGTTGACCGCTAAGCAACCCCAGCTCACCCAGAAAGGCATTTTCGGTGAGCATATTGATCAAGAGTTCCCCGTCCTCGGATTGGTCGAGGATTGCGACCTCGCCCTCAAGCACCAGGTGGAAGCCATAGCTCTCGTCACCGGCGCGGAATAGAAAGGTGTTAGCATCGTAGGTCCTAATAGTCCCAAAGGGGCGCAACAACTCTTGCTGTTCGGGGGTCAGGCTACGACTTGCGTCCCGCCGCAGAGTCTCGTCAAGATGGGAAGACGCGAAACGGGTTTCTGGCATGAAAGTCGTCCTATTGGGTGTTTGGGTCAGACTTGGGGGCGGGAGCGGGGAATGTCTAGCACGGTGATCGAGGTCGTTGGTTTTCAACTTTACAAAGGCTGGCTGGATCGCGCTGCGCAAGAAGCGATAGCGGCGGACGTGCGGGGCTAGAGAAGAAACAGACTAAGGCCTTCCAGCTTCAGGATGGGATCAGGGGAGAAGTCCGCCTGATCGAACGCGCCGTCAGCCTCGGACCCGAAATGATGAACAAACTCATGTCGCCACACGGCAGTGAACTCGAAAAACCCCCCACTCCAGCAAGAGTATTGAGAGCCCACAGGTAAAAAGCGGTCGTGAACATCGATGCAAACACTTTTTTGCACGAGGGCCGTTCAGGCCCCGCTTCTCGTGGATCACCAAAACCGCGGGCAGCTTGCCCGTCGCGGACGCGGGTTTGGCCATAAAACCGTGATGGCGCCATGCCCCTGGGGGCTGGTGTATTCGATCACTTCCGTTACAGTATTCGGATCATCCGGCGCGACCTGTTGCGCCTGCGCCTAATTCGGCTGCAACTGCTCAAGGAGCATCGCCCCCGTCACGCCCACTGTCGCGTATTTTCCAGCGCTGGCAACGAAATCCCGTTTGGACATCTTGCCATGCACATAGCCATCAGAAAATTTCCAGAATGCGTTGGTCGAAGTCCTGAGCTTTCTTTCTCGGATGCTGTGTCACTGTGAGCCCCCCCTGTGAAACATTTGGCCTTCCGTCAGAAGTATCATGGCAAGCCCGACCCACCCTGCATGGCAAAGTCCCTGACGAAACAATATGGCAGCGCAACCAATTTCGGTGATCCTCTTTGTGCGGGGCTTGTCAATCTCCCTGTGGAGGCCCTGTTTTGAGGATGCATGATGATGACGCCGCTTGAGCGGGTGGAAAGAAATGCGGGGCTCTGATGGCTGTGTTTCGGGCCCGCTTAACCTTGCGTTAACCACACTTCTGCCAAGCTATTGGGCAGAAACAAAAAAAACGCCGCAAATGCGCCGTGAAAGCCGCAATAAATTGCCACAATGGTAAACAACTGTGTTATCGGAGGATCGTGGGATGACGATATTACGGGTTGAGGGGTCGAGACTATGGGTGTGGTTGAAATGTTGAGAACACAACGCAAAACAGTCGAGGCAAAAATTGCTGAACTGCGCGAGGAGCTGGCCGATATCGACATCGCCCTGCGCGCCATCGAGGCCCGCAAAGCCAGCCTGCGCCCGGCGCAAGGCAGTCTGGCACCGACCCATCAACCAGTGAGTTCGAACGAGACGGGCAGTACGACCGCTCTTTCGTCTTAAGGTTCACGCACTTTGGGTTTTCGAGCCAACGGCGAAATGCGTGTGATCGATGCCCTATAGGCTCAGAAATAAGCTACACGAAATTTTCTAACAATTGCTCCAAAATCCTGCACATGGTTTCACGATGAAACCCCATGGTTTTACCGCCGCCAACACCGCAGTATACTGCAATCATGCAGATCCTTTGCCGCGATTGCCTCCACCTTGGCCAAGCACCAGGCCGTTGTCCCGCCTGTGGCTCGCCGCGAACGCTGGCCCATGCCGAGCTAACGCAACTTTCCATCGCCCACATCGATTGTGACGCCTTTTATGCCACGGTCGAGAAACGCGACGATCCAAGTCTGGCAGATCGACCTGTGATCATCGGCGGCGGCCGACGGGGCGTTGTCTCGACCGCTTGCTATATCGCCCGGATCCGCGGCGTTCGCTCGGCCATGCCCATGTTCAAGGCTCTGGCCCTTTGCCCCGACGCTGCCGTGGTCCGCCCAAATATGGAGAAATACGTCCAAGTTTCCCGCCAGATCCGCAGCTTGATGGAGGATCTGACCCCAATCATCGAGCCCCTCTCTCTCGACGAGGCCTTCCTCGATCTGACCGGGACCGAGCGCCTGCACGGGGCTGCCCCCGCAATCCTGATGGCCCGCCTGACCGCCCGGATTGAGGCTGAGTTGGGCGTCACCGCGTCGGTGGGCCTGTCGCACAACAAATTCCTGGCCAAAATCGCCAGCGACCTGGAGAAACCCCGGGGATTCTCGGTGATCGGCCAGGCCGAGGCGCTGGATTTCCTGGCACGCCAATCCGTCAGTGTGATCTGGGGCGTCGGCCAGGCCGCCCGCCAAACCCTGGCGCGCGACGGGATCCGCACCATCGCCGATGTCCGCCGCCGCGACCGCAAGGCTATGGCGGATCGCTATGGCGCGATGGGCGACCACATCTGGCGGCTGGCTTGGGGACAAGACGCGCGCCAGGTCTCGAGCAGATCAAAGATGAAGTCGATCTCGCACGAGACGACGTTTCGCGAGGACACCACCGACCCAGACCTGTTGGACGGCCATCTTTGGCGGCTGGCCGAAAAGGTGTCGGCCCGCGCAAAAGCCAAGGATCTGGCCGGGCAAGTTATCACTTTGAAATTAAAGCGCGCCGATCACCGATTGCTGACCCGTAGTATGACCCTGGAACAGCCCACCCAGTTGGCCGATGTGCTGCACAGGACCGCAAGTCCGCTTCTCACAAAGGCCCTGGGCGAAGGGCCTTTCCGCTTGATCGGTGTCGGATTGGGGCGCTTGACCCCCGGCTCCCATGCCGATCTCACCACGGACCTTCTGGACCCAAATGCCGCCCGCCGGACCGAGGCCGAACGTGCGACGGACATCATTCGGGAGCGGTTTGGGGCTGAGGCGATCGTCAAAGGACGGGCTTTGAGTTAACCCGCGCGCTTGCGGCGTCAAATGCCACCGAGGGCAGCCCAAGTTGGGGCAAGAGCCTTGCTTAAACCAATTTCGACCAAAAAATAGGCATCCTCTCGGGCGCGCCCATTTCATAGGCATGACGTTAGGTAAGCTAGGCGGTTATCCGCATGTCGCATTGACTATGTTGCGGCGCGGCATAAATACTAACTTATTGATGCGCTGCATCATACGCCCTTCCGGGCGTTTCCTCCCTAGACTTGGGTCGCGACGTGTCGCGACCCTTTTTTTTGGGGTGGAGGCGTGACGCAGCCGTTATTCTGCGGCCATTGGCATCGCCGCACCGCCCAAATGCGCCAAACCGGCGATCACTGGCTCAAGCCGTTGCGCAATGTCAGCGAAATCGGGGCGGCGCGTCATCGCCCGTTCGTCCATATAAAGACGGCGATCCACCTCGATCTGCAGGGCATGAACGCCGCGCGACGGGCGGCCGTAGTGTTGGGTGATATAGCCGCCAGCAAAGGGTGCATTGCGTGCGACCACAAAGCCGGCGTCGGTGAACAGACAGGTCGCAGCATCGATCACCCAGCGCGCGCAAGCGGCGCCAAAACGGTCGCCGAGGATAATATCAGGTCTTTTCCCCCGCACACGGGGGGCCGAGGCCAAAGCATCATGCGGCATCGAATGGCAATCGAACAAAACGGCAGTCCCAAAAGCATTGCGTTGCCGGGCCAGCAGAGACTCAAGCTCATCGTGATAAGGGTGATAGGCGACACGTAAACGTTTGAGTGCCTCGCGCTGCGAGATTTTACCAGAGCGAATCGGTCGCCCCTCGGCCACCACACGGGGAATGACACCCAGACCCGCCGAGACCCGCGGATTGGCCCCATGCCTTTGCGCCCCGGCGATCAGGGCAGGATCCAATTCGTCGGGCGCACGGTTCAGATCAACATAGGCCCTGGGCAAATGGGCTGCGATCAGAGGCGCGCCATGCTGCGGAGCAAACGAAAAGAGGTCATCCACGAAGGCGTCTTCGGACGACCGAATGGTCATGGCATCCAGCGCCGCCGTGGCCAAAAAATCAGCCGGATAGCGCGATCCGGAATGGGGTGAACTGAACACCGCAGGCGATGTCCATTCCGTCGGATGATAGATCGAATAGGCCTTAGTCACGGTCGCATGCTCCGTCCCTCCGCTGACAATGTAGCGCAACGCACCCTAGGGCAAAAGGTCTTGAACCCTCGAACACAACGTTTTATACGGGCGGCTCACGCGAGGTTATGGCCTCGCGCGGCGTGTTTCGGGCGTATAGCTCAGCGGGAGAGCACTTCGTTGACATCGAAGGGGTCACTGGTTCAATCCCAGTTACGCCCACCATATCCGCCACCCAGGCCTTAGCCGGACAGGGTGCCATGCAACCAAAGGCGCAGGTCCAGCCGCGCGCCGCGAGAGACAAGGAGAGAGGCCATGAAGGTCAGAAACTCGCTTCGCTCCCTCAAGCAGCGCCACCGCGATTGTCGCGTCGTGCGCCGCAAGGGGCGGGTCTATGTGATCAACAAGACCCAGCGCCGGTTCAAAGCCCGCCAAGGCTGAACTGCTTTTAAGAGTCGTGAAAAGGCCATCCTGCGGGGTGGCCTTTTTTGTTGCACCGACCCTTACTGAGCCTCGGCGCCCGCCAGGATCAGACGTTGGATTGTCGCGGGGTCCAAATACCCTGTCGGCGTCAAGCCGCGCTGCGCTTGAAATGTGGCG
Organism: uncultured Paracoccaceae bacterium; assembly: GCA_938049225.1. Classification (GTDB taxonomy): domain Bacteria; phylum Pseudomonadota; class Alphaproteobacteria; order Rhodobacterales; family Rhodobacteraceae; genus Halovulum. The sequence continues at coordinate 46,020 of CALICM010000045.1, read as the reverse complement.
ATGGCCCGCCGGGTTTGCCGGTCGACCCGGCCGTCCGGCGGCCCCGCCGCCAGGCCAAGCGCATCGAGACGGCGTTCAATGACCGCGACACTCGCGACGGTCAGGCCCAGGTTTTGCTCTTGCTGGCGATAACCCCGAATGCGCTGCGCGGTTTCACTGGCCGCCTCGAGCGTGTCCACACGATCTTGCGCGCGGGCGGTAAACCGGCCCTCGGGATAGGCCACCAAAAAGTCGCGATAAGCGCGCAGCGTGTCTGTGGTGCGGGCCAGGTCCCAGGCCTCGCGCTCGGCTTGCTCGGCGCTGCTGGCGGCGGCACGAGCGGCGCGCTCGGCCGTGGCGGCGTCGGCCAGATCCCGGATCTGCGCACTCGAGAGGACCCCATCCGCCGGTTGACCGTTATCCCGTTGCCACGCCCGAATGGCCCCACGGGTGGCGCTGCCAAAGACCCCATCCACATCGCCAGGACCATAGCCCAGGTCGGCGAGGTCAGTTTGGATCTGCACACGATCAGCTTCGCTCAACTGTGCTTCCACTGCGGTCGGATCAGCATCAGACGCCGCCGGATCTGGCGGTTCGGCCAGCCGGAAAAAGTCGGTGATCAGCCCATCGAATTGGACACCCGCCGCTGCGGCATCGATTTGCGGCACCGTCCGCCCAGCGCGCAGCATTTGGTCGACAACGACATCGCGCACCTCAGGCGGGCGGCCGCGCAGGACCAATACGCCCTGGGGGATGTCCAGGTTCAGGTTCAGCGGGTCGGCCAGTCGTGGCAGGCCCAGCGCCAACATGCTTTGGCCGGGTCGTGTGGCGGCCATCTCCAGCAACAGCGCAAGGGGAACACCGCCCGTCAGCACCTCGGTCCGGCTTTCGGGCGAGACATCGCGCGGCAGGTAAACCGACAACCCGGCCTCGGCCGCGACGGGACCGGACAGATGGATCACTAAACGCCCCGTATCGGCCAATTTGCCCTCAACCTGGGCGATAAGCTTGGTCATATCGGCGCGATTGAGATCCTCGCCCGCATAGACTTCATAGCCTGCGTCACGGAACCGTTGGGTCAGATTGTCATGGCCCAGCGCCCCCGGCAGGGCCTCGTCGCCAGTGACGATCAGCACCACATCGGCGGCGACCAGAGGGCTGGCAAGAGTGAGAAAGAACAACGTCAGCAGGCGGTGGGCAAACATGGATGTCCCAAGAATTATTCGGCGCGACTCAAGCATAGCAGGTCAAAGGGTGCAACCGCCGTGGCAGGCGTCACGATGCGCCCTTAGTCGTAGCTGCGCTGATCGTCGATCACCTTGCCGTCGTTGGGCAGGCTGCCCGGCGACACAAGCTCCACCGTGCCGCGCAGTTTCAGGACATCTGGCAAGCTGGCGGTAATGGCCGCGGCATCCGCATCGGTGGCTTCGACTTGGACGGTCAGGACGTCCGCCTCGCCAGCGCGGGTGACGGTCAGGCGAAACCGCACCACCTCAGGGTGGCGCGCGGCGAGTTGGGCGACCTGTTCGGGGCGGATGAACATGCCTTTGACCTTGGTCGTCTGGTCAGCGCGGCCCATCCAGCCTTTGATCCGCATATTGGTGCGCCCGCAGGGGGAGGTGCCCGGCAGAACCGCTGAAAGGTCACCGGTCGCAAAGCGGATCAGCGGGTAGTCGGGGTTGAGCGTGGTCACCACCACTTCGCCCACCTCGCCCACGGGCACGGGATCGCCGGTGCCGGGACGGACGATCTCGACGATGACGCCCTCGTCGACGATCATCCCCTCCATCGCCGGGCTTTCATAGGCGATATGGCCCAGATCGGCGGTCGCGTAGCACTGCAGGCAAGCGATGCCACGGTCGGCATAGGCCTGACGCAGGCTGGGGAAGAGTGCGCCACCCGAAACGGCGGCCTTGGTGATGTTCAGGGACAGGCCCATCTCGTCGGCCTTCTCAAGGATCACATTAAGATAGTCCGGCGTCCCTGCATAGGCGGTCGCGCCGACATCATGGGCGGCGCGGGCCTGCAGTTCGGTCTGGCCGGTTCCAGCGGGCAAGATCCGGGCGCCGACGGCGCGCGCACCGTTTTCAAACATCGTGCCGGCTGGGGTCAGGTGATAGCCGAAACAGTTTTGCACCAAATCCCCCGCGCCGATGCCACAGGCATGCAGAAAACGACCAAAGCGCCACCAGTCGTGGCTGGTCCCGCCAGGCTCATAGATTGGGCCGGGGGATTGGAAAACATGGGTGATCTCGCCGACATGAACGCCACCGAACGGGGGCGTTTCGGCCTGCCAGGTCGCAAGCTGGGATTTACGCAGGACGGGGATGTGGCGCAGGTCGTCCAGGGTTTTGACCTCTTTCACCGGGGCCAGGCAACTGTCGGGCACCGCCGCAACGCGGTCGATCTGAGCCAGCAGTTGGGCGGTTTGATCCGCGGCGCGAGCGTCTGCGCTTCGGGTCTCGAGGGTGTCGTAGTAGGTCATCCATATCCTCCGGTGCGCGGCGTCTGCGTAATCTGGCAATCCCTTAGGACTTATGCAAAGTTCCGCCGATGATCCAAGCTGCAGATCACCAACGCGTCGTGGCCGACTATGCCGCTTTCCTGTGTGCCGCGCATGACAGCTTTGCGCAAGCGCAGACACCCCTGCCGCGCCGTTGGCCTTGGTCGGGACGGCGCGGCAAGACCGGCAAGCCTTGGAAAGCGGTGTTGGATGCGGCATTGGCACAATCGTCGGCGCCTGACGGCATCATCCTGGAGTTCGGGGTGTTTCAAGGCAACAGTCTGCGCCATTTGGCACAGCGACGACCCCAGGCACAGATCCACGGCTTCGACAGTTTCCAAGGCTTCCCCGAGGATGGCCGCACGGATTGGACCCAGGATTTCTCCGTCGCCGCACTGCCCGAAGTGCCTGGGAACGTCACGCTGCAGCCGGGGTATTTCGCCGAGACGGTGCCGCCGTTCGTCGCGCAATGGCAAGGCAAGCGCCCTCGGATCGCGCTGATCCATATTGATTGCGATATTTTCTCTGCGGCGCATACAGTACTGCAATCCCTTGCACCCTATTTGCGCCCGGGCGATGTGATCGTCTTTGACGAGTTAATGAACTACACCGAATTCGCCACGAACGAGTTTTTGGCGCTCTACCTGATGCTGCAAACAACAGGTTTGGATTTTGAGTGGGCCGTCGCCCATGGCGCGGCCTTCCCTTTGGCACAGCGCGCGGGGCAAATGCTGGATGCGGGTTTTGCGGGCTACCGGGAGGCCGGATATTTCCAGAACCAGGCGATCCGATTGTGTGATCGGACGCGGGATGGGCATTTCGGCGGTGTGGCGGCCCCCGCGGCGTTGGTCGAACGCCTGGCAGGGCAAATTCCAGAGGGAACGACGATAGGCTAATCCCTGATCTGCCCCAGGGTCAGCCGCAGCGGCGACGCGCCGGGCACTCGCACAACCTCGCCCCGCACTTCCAGTTCGAGCTTCACGGTGACAACATGCCACCCAAGCTTGCCAAGGTTGGCCAGATCCTCGGCCCTCAGGCGCGCACCGACCCTGTCGCGCAGGTCTTTGTTCAGCAGATCCCCTGTTGCCAGCTCATCTAAAATCGCGCGGCGCACTGCCTCGAATTTCCAGGCGGGGATATTGGTCACCCCGCTCCGTCCTTCGGCAGGGGTTCGGCACGCGACGCGTTCCATTAACTCAGCCAGCGTTTGCGCCGCCGATAGCTGCGCACATCGCGGAAGGACTTGCGGCCCTTATCGGACATGCCCAAGTAGAACTCCTTGACGTCCGGGTTTTCGCGAAGCTCGTCGGCGGGGCCGTCCATGACGATGCGACCGGACTCGAGGATATAGCCATAGTGCGCGAACCGCAGCGCGACGTTGGTGTTTTGCTCGGCCAGCAGGAACGACACCCCCTCGTTCTCGTTCAGCGCTTTGACGATGCCGAAGATCTCTTCGACCAGTTGCGGGGCCAGGCCCATCGAGGGTTCGTCCAGCAGCACCGTCTCGGGCTTGCTCATCAACGCACGGCCGATCGCGCACATCTGCTGCTCGCCCCCGCTGGTATAACCTGCTTGGGATTTGCGGCGCTCCTTTAGACGCGGAAAATAGGTATAGACCAGGTCCAGATCGGCCTCGACAGCGCCTTTGCCCTCGCGGCGCGTATACGCGCCGGTCATCAGATTTTCCTCAACGGTCAAATGTTCGAAACAATGGCGGCCTTCCATCACCTGGATGACCCCGCGTTTCACCATTTCATTCGGGCTCAGGTTCCCAATCCGGTCGCCGCGATATTCAATGCTACCCTTGGTGATTTCACCCCGCTCAGAATGCAGCAGGTTCGAAATCGCCTTCAGGGTGGTTGTCTTGCCCGCACCATTGCCCCCCAGAAGGGCGGTGATGCCGCCCTTTGGCACGCTTAAGCTGACCCCTTTGAGCACCAAGATGACGTGATTGTAGATCACCTCGATGTTGTTGACCTCAAGCAAAGTCTCGGTTTTTGCGCTATCCAACATCACTGGGTCCGTTGGTTATGGCGGCTGTCGCCCAGGCGTTCCAACAGCTCGTCAGCGTCCAGCCATGGGATCGGGTTGGCGTTGCCTTTTGTCCAGCCGTCTTTGAACAGGGCAGCGGTGAAGCTTTTGCAGAACGACGCCTTCTGCCCGCCGCGGTTGATGCAATCGGGGCCCGGCTCGATATCGGGCGCGAAGACACCCTTAATGTCCCAGCCCTGCGACATTGCGAAGCGCACCGCATCCTCGGCCGAGGAACGCAGCAACTCGTCCGACAGGATCTGCGTGGCGCGCCCGGCCAGCGGCGGCAGGCCATATGTCGGATCCCCTTCGGGGAAGGCGGCGGGGTTGTTCAGAAACACATAGATCTCGGGCTGCACGCGGGCCCGGGCCAGGCCCCGCAGGAAAAGGCCCTGGCGCGCGGCACCGTCAATATAGAGGTTCCCGTTGATCTTGCGCGGCGCAAAGGCGACCGGGATCGCAGCACTGGCCATCAGCCCTTCGGTAAAGCAGTCAGGGGCGCCAGCGCCGCCCTTTGCCGCGATCGAGGTCAGGTCGAACGCCTCGAAGAACCCTGAGTTCAGGTTCACGGCACCCACTAGCAGGGTGCGATCATCCGAAGCCGCAGCGATTCTGTCCCACAGCTCTTTGTCCAGGTTGTCGGTGATTTGCTTACGCAGCGGCGAGGCGTCCCATAGCGATGGCGCACTGGCCAATTCCAAGGTGCTACGACGACGGAACACTGACGCCTCGCCCACACCATTATAGATCGCCTCAAGATTGACGTCGTAGTCCGAGCCAGCAAAGACATAAGGTGCCAGCAGCGCACCGGTGCTGACCCCCGTGACAACTTCGAATTCCTGCGGGCGAGGGGTGACAGGGTTTTGCGACCAGCCAGTCATGAAACCGGCGGTAAAGGCGCCAAATTGCCCCCCCGCAGACAACACGGCGACCTTGATCTTGGGGATCGGCGGGGCGACACGGCGCGGCACATCCGCAGGCGCAGGCGCCACATCGGCCCGTTGCGAGAACATAGCACCCATGCCAAAGATCTGGGCTTCTTCTGGCGTCATGACGCGGCCTTGACTCACCTCGACACCTTCGTTCGAGGCAACTTCAAGGGCCGGGCACATCAGGTTTTCAGGTTCGGTGGCCGAGCAGGCCGCCAAGGCGAAAGGGACCAAAAGAACAGAAAGTTTGCGCAAGGGTCTATTCCATTTGTTGGGCCGCGCCCCCTTAAGCCCGGGGACGCGACTGTCGAGGTTTAGTTGCAGTCGCGCGGCGTCAGATTGTTCTCTGCCGCATAGGCGCCGCTGTCTTCTTCGATCAGAGCGTTAATCACCTCGGCGTCCGAGGGGCCGAACTCCGAGATCAGCGACCATTTGCCAGTCGCGGCATCCCACTGCTGGACCGCGCCCAAGCCGGGGCCACCATGGTTGTCACAGGTGACATTGAACGACGGGCCGAAGTTGGGCATGCCAAGCTCTCCCATCCGCGCCTCAGTTATCTCCAGCGCCTCCATCCCGTCGCGCATCATCTCGGGGGTGATTTCGGCCGTGCCGTGGATCTCTTGGGCCTTGCGCGCTGCTTCAGCGGCTAGCATTGCAGCATAGAGACCGCGGTTATAGAGCACAGTACCGATCTGATCGCCCGCGCCGGCGGCAAGGCCCTTGTCGACGACATGTTCTTGGATATCGTCGAAAACGGGGAAGTCTGAGCCGACATTGTGGAAGGTGAGCGCCTTGAAGCCGGTTGCGGAATCGCTCGCGGGCAGGACGTCATTCTCGGACCCCGACCACCAAATGCCGATGAAGTTCTCCATCGGATAGCGGATATTCGCGGCCTCCTGCACGGCAACCTGGTTCATCACACCCCAGCCCCACATAAAGACATAGTCCGGGCGCTCGCGGCGAATTTGCAGCCACTGCGACTTCTGCTCCTGACCCGGGTGATCGACCGCGACCGGCGTAAACTCGAACCCATGCTTGGCACTGAGTTCCTCAAGCGTGCGGATGGGCTCCTTGCCGTAGGCCGAGTTGTGATAGACCAGCGCGATTTTCTTGCCGCTGATGTCACCGTCGTTCAGGTCCAGAACGTGGTTCACCGCATGGCTGGCACCGTTCCAGTAGTTCGCGGGGTAGTTAAAGACCCACTCGAACACCTTGCCGTTCGCGGCCGATGTACGACCATAACCCATGGTATGCAGCGGGATCTTGTCCTCGCTGACCTTGGGGATCAGCTGATAGGTGATGCCGGTCGACAGCGGCTGATACAACAATGCGCCGTCGCCCTTGGTCGACTCGTAGCACTCCACCCCTTTTTCGGTGTTATAGGCGGTCTCGCATTCCGGCACGCGCACTTCGATGCCACCAATGCCGCCGTCACGTTCGTTCAGCAGGGTGAAATAGTCGGCATAGCCGTCCGCGAAAGGGATACCGCCAGCTGCATAGGGCCCGGTGCGATAGCTGAGCGACGGGAACACCAGATCCGCCAGGACCGGGCTGGCCGCCATGACCGAGGCAATCGCCGCAGTCGCTAGGGTTTTGAATTTCATGTCGTAAACCTCCCTGACATGGTTAAGCCCCGTTGACCGGGGAATGTGCGGCCCACCCTAGTGTGGGAACGGCCATAGACGTAGTTTTTCTTTCGCGGTTCGCCAGAGGGCAGCCAGCCCATGCGGCTCGGCGATCAGAAAGATGATGATCAGGCCACCCAGAATGATGAACTCGAAATGCGCGGCGATGTCGGTGGGCCAGCCAAAGCCGCCGACCATGATGTTTTTCAGCAAGACGGGCATCAGCACGATAAAGGCCGCACCCGCGAAGCTGCCAAAGATCGAGCCCAAGCCGCCGATGATGATCATAAAGAGGGCGAGGAAGGACTTTTGGATGCCAAAAGCCTCGCCCACCTCGACCGCGCCCAGATAGACCGTGAAAAATAATGCCCCACCCACACCAACGAAAAAAGAAGAAACGGCAAAAGCGGAAAGTTTGGCGCGCAAGGGGTTCACCCCAATGATCTCGGCCGCGATGTCCATGTCGCGGATCGCCATCCAACTGCGGCCCAGGCGGCCCCGGGTAAGGTTGCGTGCGACCCAGGCCAAGAGAAACGCCAAAACCAAGCAAAACAGATATTTTGACGAGGCGTGCGCCGCCGGTCCGGTCACAGCATAACCAAAGACCGAACGTTCGGGCGCGCTGATCTGGCCCGAGGCCGAGTAGTTGTAAAACCAGGCCACCCGGTTAAACAGCCACACCAGAAAGAACTGCGCTGCCAACGTGGCGACAGCCAGGTAGAAGCCCTTGATCCGCAAACTGGGCAGACCGAACAGCAGGCCGACAATCGCCGTGACCACACCACCCAAAATGACCACAAAAAAGATGTTCAGATCCGGAAAGGCCGTCATGATCTTATATGCGGCATAGGCCCCCACCGCCATGAACCCGCCCGTGCCCAGGCTCACTTGGCCGCAATAGCCCGTCAGAATGTTCAACCCAATCGCAATGATCGACCAGATCAGAAAAGGGATCAGCACCGCGCTGGCCATATATTCGGTCAGAAACAGCGGGACGATCAGAAAAGCGACGCCAACCACCAGATAATACCGCCAGCGATCGAAGCTGATCGGAAAGGTCTGCGCGTCGGCAGCATAGGTGGTTTTGAAATCCCCAGCCTCGCGGTAAAACATACGTTAGTCCCCCTGAGGTCGGACACGCCGACGGGTGAAGATAATGGTAGCCGCGCTCAGCGCGAAGATCACGGCGGTCATCACAAGAAACGGCATATTGACCGCAGAGCTATGCGCACTGCCGGCCTGGACCAAGCGCCCGACCACCATGCCAACGCTCAACCCCCCAAGCGTCAGCAACAAGCTGACACCGGCGATGAGCCAGATGAGGAACCGCAAGGGTCCAATTGGAGTGGCACGATTTCTCACTGCGGTCTCCAGGTCCAGAATTTAGTGAATATCTGTCCTGCCCAGCAGCCCGCCTCAGACCTGCCGAATTGGAATAGAAACGCGCCCACCACCATATAACTAAATGCCGCTTTGAAGTGGTCGGTCCACACAAAGAACTCCGCGCCATCGGGTGATACCAAATGGCCGAGGGCCTTTGCTGTGTCGCGATCCAGTGGCAGGCCAGCCGCGATCAACCGCGCCTCAACCGCTGCGACGGCGGCGGCTCGCTCGGCCTGCTCCGCGGCGAACTGATAGGATTCAATGCCGATCATAGCCAATGCAGCAAACAGAAAGATCAGTCCCATCCGAAACCCTGGCCGCTTCTCAGGGTGACCTTGGGTCGGATTTTCCGAGGCTTCAATATCCGCACCCGCCATCGTCAGCGCTCCATCCCGCCGCCCTTGCCCTCAAAATACGGGAAGACCTCCAGCAGTTCCGGCGCGCGCCAGTAGAGCAGCCCGCCGCCCAGCACCAAACCGGGGATGAACCACACGCCAAAGGCGTCGGCGCCCACGATCACAAACAAAAGCGTGCCGCCCCAAACCGCGAAGCGGTCGGCATCCGGGTCGCGGGGGTCCATCATCGGCAGCAGGAAGCGCAGCACCGCATAGCAAACGATCGTGATCGAGATCACCACCAGCGGCACCGCCAGGATAATGCCAATCCCCAGCCAAGTGTTCAGATACATCAGCACATAGGCCAAAAGCCCGGCGCCGATCACCACCTTGGGGTGCAGGGTTTCATCGTCGCGAAACAACCAATCCAGGATCGTTTGCATAACTCGTTAACTCCATTCCTTGGCGTCCGCCAGGAAACCATCATTCTGCGGATTTACAACACAAAATCTGTGCCCGGTGGGCGCCTCCATCACCGTCCATTTCTTGACCTGCGCGATCACTTTTGCACCCAGCGTTTCCAGTCGCGACACCTCGGCAGCCTGATCGTCGCTTTCAATGTCGATATGCACCCGTGGCGCGTGGTCGACCGCTTGCAGCAAAACGGCGGGACAGGATTGCCCCTGGATCCGCGCATACTTACCGTCCGCATCCAGATCCGCGGTACCGCCCAGGGCCGCTTCCCAAAAGCGGCAGGCCTCGGCCAGATCCTCGGTCTGACAGTCGATCACGATCATGCGGAGGGAAGAACGATGGGTCATATCGAGCTTTCGCCTATTGGGAAGCTGGTCACGTTTCGGTCTTGGCCCGCGCAACTCGGGCAAATGTGAGAGCCAGCCAAAACGACAGAAACGCAGGACAAAAAACCAAGATCACAAAACCCGCGAACTCTCCAAAGCGCAAAGAAGGATATGGAAGATCCCAAATGGCGTAGGCGACGCCGAAGCCCCAAAAAGCCGCAGGAAAACACATAACGGAGAACATTATCCACGAATGTCGCCTTAAACCTTCCGGGATTACCGTGTGACGCCGTGCGGCTTCTCTCAAGTTGTTCAACTTCATAATCGCAACAAAAGGAGTAACTGCGAGCCCAAAGAGCGGCACAATAACCCAGCTGATCGGCGGCGGTATTATGGGAAGTATTAACATAAGAACAAACCCATAAAGCCCTGCGTAAATACACAGGAGCAGCGCTGCGAACCAGGTCCACCTCAGTTGATCCTCCAACGATTTTAAACCCTCTCAATTATCTTCTCGCCAAATAAACCCTGCGGCCGGAACACCAGGAACAGCAGCGCCAAAACATAAGCGAACCAGTTTTCCGTTGCCCCACCGATCAGAGGCCCGATCGAGAACTCGAACAGCTTCTCACCCACCCCAATGATCAGCCCCCCGACAATCGCGCCGGGGATCGACGTAAAGCCGCCCAGCATCAGCACCGGCAAGGCCTTCAAAGCGATCAGGCTCAGCGAAAACTGCACACCCAGTTTCGCGCCCCACATGATCCCCGCAACCAAGGCCACGAAGCCCGCGATGGACCACACAATCACCCAAATCGTCCGCAGGCTGATCCCCACTGATAGCGCCGCTTGGTGATCATCCGCCACGGCACGCAGGGCGCGGCCGGTCTTGGTGTATTGCGAGAACAACATCAGCGCGATCACCAGTGTCACGGCAATCATCGTGGCCCAGACGTCCAGCAGATCGATATACATGCCGTAGTACTCAGCCCCCTCGGCCGCCCACCCGGCCGTCAGATCCTCCAGCCAAAAGGATCCGCCCGACGGCAGGCCAACATCCAGTTTCTTGATGTCCGACCCCCACATAAGGTCGCCAAACCCTTCCATGAAATAGGCCAGGCCGATGGTCGCCATAAACAGGATGATCGGCTCTTGGTTGACCAGATGCTTCAGGATCAGCGCCTCCACCGCCCAGGCAAAGGCGACCATGATCAGAAGGGTCAGCAAGATCGCCGCCACAGTGGGGACGTTCCAACCGAAGTAATGCACATCCGTGCCAAAGACTGCGTTGATCAAATGCGCAAAGGGCACTTGGCCGTTTTGCAGGCCCACCAAGGTGAGGGCAGCGAACAGCGCCATCACCCCTTGGGCATAGTTGAAGATGCCCGACGCCTTGAAGATCAGCACAAAGCCCAAGGCAACCAGCGAATACATCACGCCGGCCATAAGGCCGTTGAGGATCACTTCAATCGTATACAGAAACGTCGGGCTCATATATCACGCCTCTTTGTCGACTTCGAAGGTGTGGATCCAGGTGACCCCGTCCTTCTCCTCGATTTTCACTTCCATCCGGGGCTCGCGCCAGTCGATGGTTTCGATATGGGTCAGATCATCGCCTTCGACGGGGCCATAGATGTCGATCAAAGCCGCTTCCTTGGCCCATCCCAAGAAGTCATCGGTCAGACCTTCGGCTTGTGCCACCACGGTGCAACTGGCCAGCTCGGTTTCGATATCGCCCTTAACCATCAAGAAGATCTCGGGGGCCACCTCAAAGGTCTCGGCGCCCTCTTCAACAGCTGCCCAGGCCGGCGCTTCTGCCGGTGTCATACCGCTGGTGTCCACCGGGTTGAGCCGTTCAAAGGCGCCTACACAGTGTTTCGAGGCCAATTTCCAAGCGTTCTCTCCGGCGGTGGCGGCGAAGGGGATCAGGGTCAGGGCCGATATCAGGGTCAGGACCGGGGTCACGGTACGGGCAGCAAGCATTGTATTCAGTCCTTTTTTAGAGGTCTCATTTGGGATTAGCGTGTGTCCACGCGATCAGCGGCGGCCACGAAAAGACCGGCCAGCTTCGGGTCATAGCTGAGGCTGAGACGAATTGTACCGTTCTCAGGAAGGTTTCGGGTAAGCGATGTAAGCGCCGGGCGCCCTGCGACAGTGCTGTCCAAAGAAAAATCGCCATCCGCCAAAAAGGCATCTCCGTGCATATCCCGCCAGTCGGCCAAGGCGGCGCTGACCTCGATATACTCGGCGTCAAAGCCGAAAACCACGCAATACGGTTGATCGCGGCGAGTCACATAGATCAGTTTTGTTGTGTCGGTGACCCAAAACTCCTGCCCCTCAGGATCTGTATTGGCCACCCCCATCAGGCCCAGGATCCGTTGGAACCGCTCGGCGTGATCGGGTTCCAAAGGGGCCAACCCCTGCGCATGGGGGATATCCGCAGTCGTCAACGGACCAACGCAATGGGACTGAAACAGGTCTAAACTTTCAGCGCCGACAGAGACGCTGTCGGCCCGCCCCATGACCGCCGACCCCAGAAAAAGACCCGCCGCCGCCAAAAGCACCAAATGCCGGGGTGGGGCGGCGGGGGTGGGCGGGTGGGCCGCCCCGCCCCGGCATAGGGTCGGCTCAATCATGCGCTACCCCCAAATAGGCGTCGATCACGGCTGCATTATTGCGCACCTCATCCGGGGTCCCATCGCCGATCTTCGCGCCATAATCCATCACCACGACACGGTCCGAGATGTCCATAACCACACCCATATCATGCTCGATCAGCGCGATCGTCGTCCCAAACTCGTCGTTCACATCCAGGATGAAGCGGCTCATGTCCTCTTTCTCTTCGACGTTCATCCCCGCCATCGGCTCGTCCAGCAGCAGCAGCTTGGGCTCGGCGGCCAGGGCCCGCCCCAACTCAACCCGTTTCTGCAAGCCATAAGGCAATCGGCCCACGGGTGTCTTTCGAATCGCCTGAATTTCAAGGAAATCGATGATCTTCTCGACCACCTCGCGGTTCGCGACTTCCTCACGCTCGGCGGGGCCGGTCCAAAAGGCCTGCTGCCACCAGGGGGCCCTCATCTTGGTAAAACGCCCCGTCATGATGTTGTCCAACGTGGTCATCCCGCGAAACAAAGCGATGTTCTGAAACGTTCGCGCGATCCCCTGATGCGCGATCGCATGCGGTTTCATCGGCTTACGCTTTTGCCCGCGAAACCAAACCTCGCCTTCCTGCGGATGATAAAAACCGTTGATAACATTCAGCATGCTGGACTTGCCCGCACCATTCGGCCCGATGATCGCGCGGATCTCGCCCTCGCGGATATCGAAACTGATGTCCTTGATCGCCACCACGCCGCCAAACCGCAGCGTGATATTGCGCATCTCCATCACCACGGGGCCAATGGTACGTCCGTCAGGTGTTTGGTAGCTTTCGGTCTGATCCAGGCTCATGCCGCAATCCATTTTACGATGGGGCGCAGCAGCAGCCCGGCGGAGAGAAGGGCCAGCAGCAGGAAATAGACGCGCACCGGGCGGATATCAAACTCGTCCGTCTCGCTGTTGAACCCGGTCAGCGCCCAGCTAAGCCCGACCTGATAGCGTCGCGGTGTCAGGCGGTTGTTGTCCAGAAAGGACATCAGGCGCAGGGCCACGTAACCAAGGAAATAGAAGACCACCAGTGCGGCCAGCGTCATCGGGCGATAGTCGGTAAACAGCAGGAACCAGATCGAGAAGCCTAGGAACCCAAAGGTAGCGACACGGTTTTGGAATCGGCTCCAAAGAGTTGTCGGTTGGGAATGGTTCGGATCGGTCACGAAAGAACCTCCTGCAGGACCACAATCGAAAAAACCGCCGCAACAATGCCCCCAAAAGCGGCAAAAGTGATCGGCTCTAAACCTGATCTGAACGGTCCCCTACGTCTGACATACGCGGCATGTGAAGCAAAAAAGCCAAGGCAACAAACTACAACAAAGGTTGAGTTTGGTGCCAGCGCGAATGCTCCCGCAAAACCTAGACCCACGATCATAATTGTCTTCGTAAACCCAAATTTGTCGATAGCCCCGCGAAGTCCAACGTCGAATTGCTCCAGCCTGTCAAGGAACCGTGCGAGCACATATGACACCTCCCAGCTCATTATTCGGCTGCCATCCTTCCGCCCGTCTCGACCACTTTGGCATCGCGTATTTCAAGCGTCGCCTTGATCGCCCCTTTGCGCCCATCCTCGTAAGTCACCTCGGTCTCGGTCGAGATGGTCTCCGACCCGTCGTAGAGCGCCGCGAGAATATCGGCGTATTTCTCCTCGATGATCCTTCGGCGCACCTTTTGTGTGCGAGTCAATTCTCCGTCATCGGCATCCAATTGCTTGTGCAAAATGACAAAGCGGTGGATTTGGCAGCCCGACAGCATCTGATCTTGGGCCACGCTTTCGTTAACTTCCTCCACATGCTTCTGAAAGGTCGCGTAAACCTCTGCGTGCGCGGCCAGTTCTTGGTAGCTGGCATAGGCGATGTTGTTGCGTTCCGCCCAATTGCCCACGGCCATCAGATCGATGTTCAAAAATGCCGTGCACATGTCGCGGCCCGCACCAAAAACTACTGCCTCAAGGATATTGGGATAGAACTTCAGCTTGTTCTCGACGTATTTGGGCGCAAACATGCCACCCGAGGCCAGCTTGCCCACATCCTTGGCCCGGTCGATGATCTTCAGGTGCCCGGTGTCCGCTTCGATGAACCCCGCATCGCCCGTGGCCACCCAACCCTCGGCATCCTTGGTGTCAGCGGTACTATCAGCGTTCTTGTAATACTCAACAAAAACACCGGGCGAGCGATAAAACACCTCGCCATTGTCCGAGATCCGGATCTCGACCCCAGGTGTCGGCGTGCCCACCGTATCCGCCCTGACCTGCCCGTCGGGTTGCTGGGTTATAAACACAGACGCCTCGGTCTGCCCATAAAGCTGCTTAAGGTTGATCCCGAGCGCACGATAAAAGTCGAAAATCTCCGGCCCGATGGCCTCGCCCGCCGTATAGCCGACCCGCACCCGGCTGAGGCCCAGCGTGTTTTTGAGCGGTCCATAGACCAGCAGGCCACCCAGCTTATAAGCCAGCTTGTCGCCCGTGCTGACCGATTGGCCATCCAACAACGCCGGGCCGACGCGCTTGGCGACGGCCATATAGTGGTGGAACAGCCGTTTCTTCAACCACCCGGCATCCTCCATCCGGATCATCACATTGGTCAGCAGACCCTCGAAGAACCGTGGCGGGGCGAAGAAATACGTCGGGCCAATCTCGCGCAGATCAGCTTGCATCGTATGCTCGCTTTCAGGGCAGGCCACGCAGAACCCTGCCCAATAGGCCTGGCCCATCGAAAAGATGAAATCCCCGACCCAAGCCATCGGCAAATAAGCCAATACACTGTCGCCCGCGTTCAGATGGTCGAAATCTGCCGAGTTCTTCGCCGTCAGAATGATATTCGCATTGCTCAGCACCACCCCCTTGGGCCGCCCCGTGGTGCCCGAAGTGTAAAGCATCACACAAGTGCTGTCGGCATCCAGCGCATCCGAACGGCGTTTCAGATCGGCCTCGTTGTCCGAGGCCCGCCCTGCAGCTGCAACCTCCTCAAGCTTGTGCAGATGGGTGTGGTCATATTTGCGCAGGCCGCGCGGATCCAGATACAGGATCTGTTCCAGCCCCGGCAGGCGGTCGTTGATCTCGAGCACCTTGTCGACCTGTTCCTGATCCTCGGCGATCACGAACCGGGCACCGCAGTGATCCAGAACATAAGCCATCTCCTCGGCCACAGCGTCCTGGTACAGCGGCACGGGCACCGCGCCGCAGGATTGTATCGACACCATTGCCATATATAGCTGCGGGCGGTTGCGCCCAATGATCGCGACGTGATCGCCCGCATTCAGACCCAGGCCGATCAGCCCCTTTGCCAGCACGTTGACCTCGTCCGCGGCCTCCCCCCAAGTCCAGCTTTGCCAGATGCCGAATTCTTTGACCCGGTATGCGGGTTGGTCACCATGGCGCGCAGCATTACGGGCCAGCAGCCGAGGGAACGTAGTCGCGTCGCCGGGCAGGTCGTGCGCCGTCATCTGTCATCTCCCATATTTCGGGTCGTTGCCCGTCGTCCGCCGCTTGAGCGCGGACGCAAGGATCGAAAGATCCCAGGGGTAACCTAGCAATTCTGTTGCGCAGGTCGAGTCGGAAAATTGAACTACCGTTCATTTCTTTGTCAGACCACTTGTCAAAGGGCCCGCGCACAGCGGTCACAGATCGCTGGCCAACCGCCGCAGTTTCAGCTGTTGGATCCGAAACTCAAGCGTCCAGATGCGCTGACGCAGGGCCCGGATTTGGCGCTTGCGCTTGTCGGTTTCATCGCTGGCCGAGATCCGGTGCAGTTTATCGATTAGATCATGTCGTCGGTGGTCAAGACTGGCGATCTGTCGGGTCAGGGTGAAATACCGCAAACCGGCCTGATGCCCACGCACCATCGCCCGCCGCTCTGCCGTCGTGCAAACAGGATTGATCCCATCCCCCCTGCGCCCCAGGGCATAGGCCGTGTCGGGCGTACAATACTGCCGCAACCCCTGCTGGCGCCCCTGCGCCCAGCGCTGGACATCGGGCGTGATGCCCAATGGGGCGCAGGCCTCGCGGTGGTTGTCCACATAGCTCAGGGCACGGCCTGCGGCGCCATCGGCCGCGCCGATGCGCTCCCACGCGCCTGCGGTGCATTGCTCTTGGGTCAGGGTTGCGCAAGAGGGCAAGGACAGAACAAAGATCAGGACGCAAAGGCGGTACACCAGGGACATGGGAACTCCGAACACAGCCCCTATGGTGCACCGCGTGTGGCGCTTTGGCCAAGGGCGGATTGTCGGCGACACGCGGGTTTGACGGTTTAACGAGATTTGTTTCTGAGTATTTCTGTATTTATTTCAAACCATTACAGCCTTTCAATCGATGAGTCCCACCTCATCCGCAAACAGCAAATGACCCCGCCAGTAAAAAAGTGCATCCTGCCGCCAAGGATCGCGGTGTGGGGCGCGTCCAACTGGGTATGAAGATGGAGCCGAGCGACGCATCCCTGGTGGTTTTGGCGCAAGCGGGCGACGCGCGTGCCTTTGGCACGCTGGTCGCGCGGCACTACGATATGGTGTTTCGGCTGGGCTGGCGCATGTTGGGCGACCGGGCCGAGGCCGAGGATTTGGCGCAGGATGTCTGCGCCAGCCTGCCCGGCAAGCTGAGCGGGTTCCGGGCCGAGGCGCGGTTCTCGACCTGGCTGCACCGGGTGGTGGTCAATGCGGCCCGCGACCGGGTTCGGCGCCACGCAAGCCATGCCCGCGCCGCCCAGGGCTGGGGCGAGGTCGAGCTGGCCCGCCGTGCCGAAGACGCCCAAGCGGCGGACGGCCAGGCCTGGCTGATCCAAGCCATGACCGCCCTACCACCCGAGCTGCGCGAAACCGTGGCCCTGGTGCTGGGCGAAGATCTGACCCACGCGCAAGCGGCGGATGTACTTGAGGTCAGCGAAGGCACCATCAGCTGGCGGATGAGCGAGACCCGCCGCCGCCTGCGTGAAATCGCTGAGGAGGAGAGAGCATGACCGACGACCCCCTCGACCAGTTGCAAGCGGCGCTGAAACGTCAGACGCCCGCGCCGTCGGACACGGCACGGGACGCGGCCCTGCGCGCGGCGGCGGAAAATTTTTCCGCCCAGTCCCAAGGATCCGCTGACTTGGTGCGTCAAACTCCTAACCGCCCCGAAACTCGGGCCGGGATCTGGACAGGAGTTTTGACCATGCTTTCCAACCTTACCCAACCACGTGTCCTGATGGGCACAAGTGCTTTGGCCACGCTGGCAATTGCCGTCGTGTTGACGCAAAATTTCGGCGACTATGGCCAAACCGGTGTCGTACCGGTCAGCGAGGAAGTCGTTGGTCAGCAATCCAGGGGCGTCGCTGCGCCAGCGCCAGCCCTGACCGACGAACTGGCCGAGAGCGCCCGGGTCGATGCCCTGGAAGATCTTCGAAACGAAAACCAACCACTGCGCCAGAACGGAGCGGAGCGACTGAGATCCCTGGATGATGGGCGGACACGCGGGGCCGCAGAGCAGACCGAGAACCGTGGCGCGCAGGGGCAGGTGGATCGGGCCGAGTCCAAGGTATCGGAATTCATACTGGGGCCCAACGAGGTTCTGCAAACGGGACCGGAACTCTCGGCCGAACCCATGTTTACTGCCCCCCCAGAACCCGTGTTCATTGCCCCCGAAAGCGACACTGAGGCTTATCCCGACGCCACGCCCAACCCGCTGAAAGTCACGGCGGACAAGCCTGTCTCGACCTTCTCAATCGATGTCGACACGGCCTCTTATGCGCTGATCCGCCAATCGCTGAACAATGGTGTCCTGCCGCCGCGCCAGGCGGTGCGGATCGAGGAGATGGTGAACTATTTCGATTATAACTACCCCGCGCCGGACGGCGCCGAAGTGCCATTTCGGACCTCGGTCTCGGTCGCGCCGACACCTTGGAACGAAGACACGCAACTGCTGCATATCGGGATCCAGGGCTATGACATCGCCCCCGCCGACCGGCCGCCGCTGAACCTGGTGTTTCTGATCGACACCTCGGGCTCGATGAACGATCCCAAGAAGCTGCCGCTGCTGATCCAGTCGTTCAAGCTGCTGCTATCGACATTGTCCGAGGATGACAGCGTTGCCATCGTGACCTATGCGGGCAGTGCCGGGATGGCATTGGAGCCGACACCGGCGACCGAGAGCGCGAAGATCCTGCAAAGCCTTGAACGGCTGAGCGCCGGCGGCTCGACCGCCGGGCAGCAGGGGTTGCAGCAGGCCTATGCCCTGGCCGCACAGATGAGCGATGAGGGCGAGGTATCGCGCGTGATCCTGGCCACCGATGGGGATTTTAACGTCGGCATCTCGGACCCCGAGGCGCTGAAGGACTATATCGCCGAACAGCGCGACAGCGGCACCTATCTGTCGGTGCTGGGCTTTGGGCGCGGCAACTATGACGACGCGACGCTGCAAAGCCTGGCGCAGAACGGCAACGGCACGGCGGCCTATATCGACACACTGGCCGAGGCGCAGAAAGTGCTGGTCGAGGACGTGGCGGGCAGCCTGTTCCCCATCGCGGGCGACGTGAAGATCCAGATCGAATTCAATCCCGCGCAGATCTCGGAATATCGGTTGATCGGACATGAAACCCGCACGCTGAACCGCGAGGATTTCAACAATGATGCGGTGGACGCGGGCGAGATCGGCGCGGGGCATCAGGTGACCGCCCTTTACGAGATCACACCCAAGGGCTCGGCCGCCGAGCGGGTCTCGGATCTGCGCTATGGCCAGGCGACCGAGGCGGCGGCGGACCCCAGCGAAGAATATGCCTTCCTGAAGCTGCGCTATAAACGGCCGGGCGAGGCGCGCAGCCAGTTGATCGAAACACCGGTTGCGCCGGACCGGCAGGATATCGCGGCGACCGAGACTGGGTTTGCCGCCGCTATCGCGGGCTTCGGCATGTTGCTGCGCGGCGAGGCGCTGCCAGGCTGGTCCTATGGCGACGCCCGCGCGCTGGCCGCTGGCAGCCGGGGCGAGGACGCCTTTGGCTATCGGTCCGAGGTGCTGAGCTTGATGCGGATCGCGGGTGCGATAGATTAATGCAAGGCGGGCGCGGGCGACCGCGCTGCCGCAAGAAAGGCCCGGATCAAACCTGGGTCTTTCACGCCTTTCGGGCGCTCAACCCCAGACGCCACATCGACCTGCCGCGCCCCGGTCAAGCGGATCGCCTGGGCCACATTGTCGGGGGTCAGGCCCCCGGCCAGCAGCCAAGGCACCGGAATGACGGTCCCGCTCAGCAATTGCCAGTCAAA
This sequence comes from uncultured Paracoccaceae bacterium, assembly GCA_938049225.1. Classification (GTDB taxonomy): domain Bacteria; phylum Pseudomonadota; class Alphaproteobacteria; order Rhodobacterales; family Rhodobacteraceae; genus Halovulum. The sequence continues at coordinate 26,559 of CALICM010000045.1, read as the reverse complement.
AGCCACGCCGTTGCCGCCGGGTAGTTCCGCGCCTTTAGGCGGCTTGGCATCGACCAACAGTTGGTCGGCCACGCGGGCATAGGTGTAGAGCGTCTCCAGGTCCGAGGCGTCCGACACCCCCACCGCCTTCATCACCGGCAGGCCGAACTGCGCCTTGATCTCGGCCACCCGCGCGGACGGCTCGGCCCCATGTAACTGCAGCATGTCCACCGGGACCCGGTCCACCAGGGCTGCCAGGGTATCGTCATCGGCGTTCACGACCAAAGCCACTTTGCACACGCCCGGCGGGATCTGGTTGCAAAGTTTGGCAGCGACATCCGGGTCCACATAGCGCGGGGACGGGGGGAAGAAGTTGAAGCCAATATAGCGCGCGCCGCCCTCGACCGCCGCCTGCAGGCCCGCTGTTTCTGTCAGGCCGCAGATTTTGACCGGCACATCGTTTGGGTCAGGCATGCCCGGTTTTCTGGTCCAGGATCGCCAGCACTTCGTCCTCGGGGGACATGTGCTTTTTCTTCAGAACCTCAACCTCGTGGGCCAATTTACCCACCTCGCGCTTCTTCTCGGCCGCCAGACGACGGTGTTTATGCTCGCGCAGCCACTCCAGAATATAGCCGATCGCCAAACCCGCCAGGATCGATGCCAGGATCACCGCGAACAGCGGCACCTCGACCGACAGCGGCAGAATATTCGCCACCCCCTCGGGCAGCAGGTTGAGTGTCACCGGACCCCGGTTCGCCAGCGCTAACACGACAATGGCGGCCATTATGACCGCCAAGACGATGAGTTTAATGGTGCGCAACATCGCGGGCCCCCGGGAGACGATTAATCCTCGTTCCCATTTAGGCGATCACGCAGCAGCTTGCCAGTCTTGAAAAACGGCACGTATTTCTCTTCGACAGGCACCGCCTCGCCCGTGCGGGGGTTTCGCCCCGTCCGGGCATCGCGTTTCTTGACAGAAAAAGCACCAAAACCACGCAATTCGACCCGATTGCCCTCGGCCATCGCCTCGATAATTTGATCGAAAACAGTGCCAACGATTCGCTCAACATCACGTTGGTACAGATGTGGATTCTCGTCAGCGATCTTCTGAATGAGTTCCGATTTGATCATTTTTGTCCCCTCCCGCCGCTGGAATTCGCCATATGCGGATCGGCTTATGATGACTTTCTATATGATACTGTCCTAAAAATGCAGCATTTATTTGCAGTACTTACTTAAGGATCGACATCAATCGCGGACCTTCTGGCATATTAAGCTGGGGAATTTGAGGGGCGAAGAGGCCAAGACGCCCCAAAAAACTATTTTCTTTTTTGGGAAGGGTCCATTCCTTGACCTTCAGGTCCTTAAGCGAATCATCTGATGATTCGAGCCAAGCGACGGCTGTGGCCTCGTCCCCCAAGCCATCGACCAGACCCGCATCCAGCGCCATCCGGCCGGTAAAGGTGCGCCCGTCCGTCACAGCGGTCAGGCCGGGTCCCGACAGGTCGCGGCGCTCCCCCACCAAATCCCGAAACCACCCAAAGGTTTCGTCGACGATGGCCCGCTCGGCCGCACGGGCTTCGGGCGACAGGTCGCGAAACTGCGAGGGGGCAGCCTTTAGTTCGGACGAGCGGATGGTTTCGACGCCGACGCCCAAGGTTTCCATCAGCCCTGTAAAGGTGAGGTATTCAAAGATCACTCCGATGGAGCCGGTGATCGTGTTCCCCCGCGCGATGATATGATCCCCACCTATCGCGGCAATATATCCACCCGAGGCGGCGACACCGCCCATCACTGAAACCACCGGTTTTTCGGCCGCAATTTTGCGCAGGGCGACGTACAACTCCTCGGACCCGACAACGGTGCCGCCGGGGCTGTCGATGTGCAGGATAAGCGCGGCGGCATCGTTGCTTTCGGCCAGCTTTTCTAGCAACTCGGTCCGTTTGCGGTCACTAAAAATCACGCCTTTGATGTGCAAACGCGCGATATGCGGCCCGCCCGGCGGGCCGCCGCGCAGTGTCATCGCCGCCCCGATGATCAGCGCAAGAACAGCGGCGATCAAAAACCCCCGCCAAAAGGCAGAGCGGCGCCACTTGCGACGCCGCTCTTCATAGAAATCCCGTGTTACAGGATCCACTTTAGTCGTCATCCCCGCCCTTCAGCGCGGCGCCCAGGATATCGCCCAGCGAGGCGCCCGAATCGGAGGAGCCGTACTGTTCGACGGCCTCTTTCTCTTCGGCGATCTCGCGCGCCTTGATCGACAGGCCCAACCGGCGGCTGGCTTTGTCGATATTGGTCACACGGGCGTCGATCTTGTCGCCAACGGTGAACCGCTCGGGGCGCTGCTCGGACCGGTCACGCGACAGATCGGACCGACGGATGAAGGCCTTCATCCCATCGTACTCGACCTCGATCCCGCCATCTTCGATCTTGGTAACCTCGACCGTAACAACGGCGCCGCGCTTCACGCCAGCGGTGGCATCGGCGAACGGGTCCCCTTCAAGCGCTTTGATCGACAGGCTGATCCGCTCTTTCTCGACGTCCACATCGGTGACGACCGCTTTGACCACGTCGCCCTTTTGGAAATCTTGGATCGCGTCTTCGCCAGACCGGTTCCAGTCCAGATCAGACAGATGCACCATGCCGTCGATATCACCCTCGAGCCCGACGAACAGACCAAATTCGGTGATGTTCTTGACCTCACCCTCGACCTCGGTCCCGACGGGATAGGCAGCGGCGAAGTTGTCCCAGGGGTTGCCTTGGGTCTGTTTCAGGCCAAGGCTAACCCGGCGCTTCGCGGTATCGATCTCAAGCACCATCACCTCGACCTCCTGAGAGGTGGAGACGATCTTGCCAGGATGCACGTTTTTCTTGGTCCAGCTCATCTCAGACACATGGACCAGCCCCTCGACACCCGGCTCAAGCTCAACAAAAGCGCCGTAGTCGGTGATGTTGGTCACGCGGCCGGTGTGCAAGCTGTCCAGCGGATAACGTGCTTCGACGTTCTCCCAAGGATCTTCCAGCAATTGCTTCATGCCCAGGCTGATGCGCTGGGTGTCCTTGTTGATCTTGACGACCTGAACCTTGACCGTCTCGCCAATAGCCAAGATTTCCGAAGGATGGTTCACGCGGCGCCAGGCCATGTCGGTGACGTGCAGCAAGCCGTCGACACCGCCCAGGTCCACAAAGGCCCCGTATTCGGTGATGTTCTTGACCACGCCGTCCACGGTATCGCCCTCTTGCAGCTTGCCGACGATCTCGGCGCGCTGCTCGGCGCGGCTTTCCTCAAGGATTGCGCGGCGCGAGACGACGATGTTGCCCCGGCGGCGGTCCATTTTCAGGATTTGGAACGGCTGTTCGATATGCATCAGCGCGGTCGCGTCACGCACCGGGCGCACGTCGACTTGGCTGCCGGGCAAGAAGGCCACGGCCCCGCCCAGATCGACGGTAAAGCCGCCTTTGACGCGGCCAAAGATTGCACCCGCGACGCGCTCTTCGTTTTCGGCGGCCTTTTCAAGCCGGTCCCAAGCTTCCTCGCGCCGGGCTTTGTCGCGGCTGATAACCGCCTCTCCGCGCGCGTTTTCGACCCGCTCAAGATAGACCTCGACCACATCGCCGATGGTAATCTCGGGGTCTTGGCCTGGGCTTGCGAATTCTTTCAGCTCGACCCGGCCCTCCATTTTATAGCCGATATCGATAATGGCTTGTCCGGCCTCGATGGCCAGGACGGTGCCCTTGACGACAGAACCCTCGTCGGGGGTTTTCAGTTCGAAGCTTTCGTTCAGAAGCGCTTCGAAGTCTTCCATGGTTGCATTTGCAGACATTTAGCTTTCGGTTCCTTACATACGGTTTTCTGGCCGGGCGGTTGGCTCCGCCGGTCTTTGAGTGAATGATCACGCGGGCCGGTCGCAAACACAAAGGGCCGGACGTTAGTCCCGACCCTGCTCAATCTTCTTTTGTATCAGCGCCGTGGCCTCGGCTACCGCCGCCTCTATAGACAATTCAGTGGTATCGAGCAAGAGCGCATCCGCCGCCCGTATCATCGGTGCCGTATCACGCACGCTATCCCGCGCATCGCGTGTCCGCAGGTCGTTCAGAACCCGGTCAAGGGTCGTGTCGGCACCGGATTTGACCAGTTCCACGTGGCGACGGCGGGCGCGGGTGGCCTCGTCCGCAGTGACGAAGAGTTTCACATCGGCGGCGGGGCAGATAACCGTACCGATGTCCCGGCCGTCTAATACCGCGCCGCCCTCGCGCCGCGCAAACTTGCGCTGAAAATCCAGCAGTGCCGCGCGGACTTCAGGCACCGCTGCCACACGCGACGCCGCGCGCGAGGCCAGGGCTGTGCGCAGATCCGGGCGATCCAGGTCTTTCTCGGTCAACTTTTCAGCCACCACAGCTGCCAGTACAGGGTCGATCACGCCGCGCGCACGGCCCATAACCTTGACCCCAACGGCGCGGTACAAAAGCCCGGTATCCAAATGCGCAAAGCCAAAGGATTTTGCGACCGCGCGTCCGATTGTGCCCTTGCCCGCGGCCGCGGGACCGTCGAGCGCCACCGTAAACTGCATACGCTGCCTTTCGTTGAGCGCCCCCACGGCGCCGACGGTGCCGTTAAATCGAATGCCGACAAAAGGGGCAAGCCCCGTGCACCTGGTAATCCTCGGTTAAGGGGCACCGTTTATAGCGCTTGCGATCGCGGACGGATGGGTGCGCGCAAAGAAGGGTGCTGACATGAAATTCATCACGGGCTCGCTTAAGGGCAAGATCGCAGCGACAGGGCTTCTGATCTCGGGGATCACCGCCGCCTGTATCGCTGGAATTGGTATATATGGCGCACAGGTGGGTGTGGAAACCAGCGTGGAAGAGCTGATGGTCAACGATCTGGTTGTCTCTGTCGATCGGATTGAGCATTTCGAGGCCGATGTCCGGTCGGACCTGGATTATGTGGCCTCGCAGGTTGAGCGGAACAACCTGATCGCCTCGCTCAGCTTTGCGCTCCAGCGCGAGCGTTCCCTGGGCGAAGGCACCCCGGTGCGCGATTTCTTTATAACCCAAAACCCGTTTCCTGCCAACGAGCGCGCCAATTTGGTCGGCTCGGAAAGCGATGGCGAATACGCCCGGCGCCATGCGCAAGAGCATACGATCTTCCGATCGTTCATGGAGCAGCGCGGGTACTACGATGTGTTCTTGATCGATCCCCAGGGCGAGGTTGTCTACACCGTCGTCAAGGAAGACGACTTCGGCGAAAACCTGCTATCTGGCAAATACGCGGATACTGGCCTGGCGGACGCCTTCCGCATGGCCAAGGCCGAAAAGGCGCATGTGCTGGTCGGAACCGACTTCGCCCCATATTCCCCCAGTGCCGGCGCGCCCGCGGCGTTTGTGGGGGTTCGGGTCGATACGCCAAACCCGCTGACTGGCGAGATGGAGTTCGCCGGTGTTGTCGCAGTCCAGATCCCCTCCAACGGCATCGACCATTCAAACACACGTCTGACCTATATGGTCGGTGCCACGGATTTCATGCTGCGCAGCGAACTGTCTGCGACCGAAGGGGGCGACATTCTGAAACGCCAGATTGTTCTTGAACCGGAACAGATCGGTACTTTGGATACTCCTGTTGTCACAGTTGCGACCGGGGTGTTGGGCAACAAGGCGCTGATGTCCGCTGCTCCGGTATCCTTTTTGGGCCAGGACTATCTGATAGTTGAGGAGGCAGACTATGCCCACTCTTATGCCGCACTCACCTCGCTCACTTGGATGATCGTGATTGCTTCGGTCGGCGTGATTGTCGTCTCGGCCATCTTCTGTCTGTTCTTTGGCCGGTCCCTGGCCAAGCCCGTTGGCCAGTTGCAAGACAGAATGACCGCAATGGCGAATGGTGATTATGAAAGTGCCATACCTGGTGCGGATCGTGCAGATGAATTGGGGTCGATGGCCGCCAGCGTCGAATCGTTCCGCAGTATCGCTCATGCGGCCCGCGCGACCGAGGCTGATGCCGCCGCCGCACGCGAAACCGCCGAGGCCGAGCGCGCGACGATGATGGAAAGCCTGCGCAAAAGCTTTGGCGATGTCGTTGGGCGTGCCAGCGGTGGTGATTTTGCGGTACGCGTCGCCGACACCTTTGATGACGAGGTTTTGCAGGATCTGGCCACCGGTTTGAACCAACTGATGTCAACTGTCGAAGCTGGGATTTCAGACCTTCAGCAAGTCATGACCGCCCTCGCCGATGGCGACTTAAGCAAAACGATGTCTGGCACGCATCATGGCGCCTTGGCCGAGTTGCAATCGAATGTGAACGCAACCGTGGACAACTTGCGGGTGCTGGTTGGACAGTTGTCGACCGCCTCAACGCAGCTGGGGGAAACCGCGGATCAAGTGGCTCACGGCTCGCAAAACTTGGCCGAGCGAACCGGATCTCAAGCGGCATCATTGGAAGAAACCTCCGCCACGATGGAGGAGATGTCTGCGAATGTGAAAGCCAACGCCGAGAACGCGGACCGCGCGGCAGAACTGGCGACCACCGCACAGTCCAGGGCCGACGGTGGGCAGGGCGTGGTCCAAGCAGCGGTGCGCGCAATGAGCGAGATCGAGGCTGGATCTGACAAAATTGCCGAGACCATCGCCGTGATCGACACCATCGCCTCGCAAACCAACCTGTTGGCGCTAAACGCCGCGGTCGAAGCCGCCCGCGCAGGCGAAGCGGGTCGCGGGTTCTCGGTCGTGGCTGAAGAAGTGCGCGAATTGGCGCGCAAAACACTAGACGCCGCCAAGGACATTTCGGCCATCGTCAAAACCAGCCGGGCGCAGGTCAAATCCGGCGTCACGGAGGTGAACCGCGCGGGCGAGGTTCTGGCTGAGGTAACAGAAGCGATCAGTGCCGCTTCGCAGACGGTCGCGGAAATTACCGGGGCCAGCCGCGAACAGGCACAGGGCATTGCCGAGATCTCGGCCGCGTTGGCGCAGATGGACAGCAACACGCAAGACAACGTGCAGCTTGCCGACAGCAGCCGGGGCAGCTCGACCGCACTGACCGATCAGGCCCAGCAAATGTCCCAGGCGATCCGGCATTTCCGCTTGGACGAGGCGCAAGCCTATGTGCCGACAACGCCAACAGAACCAGCGGGCGACGAAGCCAATCCGATCCGTGACTATTTTGAACAGGAGATCGAGCCGGTACCAGCAGCCGCGACCGAAAGCGCACCACGATCAGCGGCGCCGGCACCGGCCACTGCCGCCGCAGCGCAAGCCGGTGGCGGCAGCTATGTTGTCGAGGATGACGAGGATTGGTCCAGCTTCTAATCGTCTTTCAGATCGCGGTCAGAAACAGGCCAATCCGTTTTTTGGGCCCCGACCCAAGGCATTTCAACTTAGACCGGAACTGGTTTTCGTTGCCTCTGGCGTTCGGCTCGAACACAAAAGCCGATCGGAGATGCTTCAAAGTGAAGTCGAAACGCGTTAGAGGCGGCGAAATCGCAGGTAATGCGGGCTGCGCCCCTGGCGCAGCGCCTTGGCCTCATAGCGGGTGCGGGTCCAATCGGGCCACGGGTCGCGCCAATCCGCAGGCGTTTGGGCGGTCCACTCAAAGGCATCTTGTGCCGCGACGGCTTCAAGGCTGTGGCGCACATAGTCAGGGATATCGGTCGCGACCCGCAGCTCGGCTCCCGATTGCAGCGCCCTTGCAAGGGGCGTCAGGGTTTCGGCGCTTACAAATCGACGCCGGTGATGTTTTTTCTTGGGCCACGGATCAGGGTACAAAAGGTAGCACCGCGACAACGAACCGGCAGGCAAAACATCCAGCAGATCCCGCGCATCGCCTGGGTGCAGTCGAACATTCCCAGATCCCTGCGTGGCCAGTTTCGGCAATAACATCGCAACGCCGTTCACAAAGGGCTCGCAGCCGATGAAATCGGTCTGGGGCTCGCCTGCCGCCCGGGCCAAAAGATGCTCGCCCCCGCCAAAGCCGATCTCCAGATGCAAAGGCGCACGGCGGCCAAAGAGGGCGTGCAGGTCCAGCGGCCGCCGCTGGGGGTTCTCGTCCCAGCCCACATTTGGAACGGCCAGATCCGGCAAGGTGGTGTCCAAATGCGCGATCTGCCCGGTCCGCAATTGTTTGCCGCGCCGCCGCCCATAAAAATTCCGCCAAGGCGCGCCATCGGCACGCGGGGGACCCAGGCGGTCAGGCTTTGAAGGATCTTGCGCCATGGACTGCACCTATCAACCCCGCCTGCGGCCTGCAATCATCGCGACCGCCAGCCAGGCAAGGATCAACCCCAAAACCAGCAACTCACCGCTGCGCGCATAGGGCGTCGGGGCAAGCGGTGCGGGCAGCGGGGCATCGACGAACCCATCCGCGCCCAGCGGCAACGCGATGACCACCCGACCAAACGGATCGATCATCGCAGAGACCCCGGTATTAGCAGAACGGGCCAGGGGCAGGCCCTGCTCGATCGCGCGCAGACGGGCTTGGGCCAGATGCTGATAGGGGCCACTCCAAGTGCCGAACCAGGCGTCATTGGTGATCTGCAGCAGCCAATCCGGGCGCCGCGCGCCGCGCAGAACCTCGTGCGGGAAAATCGCCTCGTAGCAGATCAGTGGCTGAAAAGGCGGCAACCCGTCCAGGGTAATCCGACGCGGCCCCAGCCCCGGCTGAAAGCTGCCGACGAAACCGCCCAACCCTATGGCATCAAACAGGGGCCGAAGCGGTAGATACTCGCCAAAGGGTACCAAATGATGCTTGTCATAGGTCTGCCGGGCCGTCCCGTCCGGGGCAAGGGCTGCGAGCGTGTTGTACCATCCATCGGCGGGGGTATGGCGGCGCAGACCCAGGATCACCCGCGCCTTGGGGTTCTGGGGCGCGTTGGCGATTTGCGCGAAAAGATCCGCGCGCGTGCCCAAAAGAAACGGCACAGCGGTTTCAGGCCAAAGGATCACGTCGGGCGCGCGGGCCGCGGGGGCCGCGGTGGCGGCCAATTGGCGGTTATAGAACTGCGGCATCCATTCGGGATCCCACTTAAGATGCTGCACTGCATTTGGTTGCACAAGGCGCACGACGATATCTGTATCCGCCACTGGCTGCGCAAGACGCCAAGTACCAAATCCCCAAAGCGCCGCAAACCCTGCAACAGTGACCAAAACCGGCCCAATCCGAAGAAGCCCAAGCAGAAACCCCAAGGTGAGCACAATCAAACCCAGGCCATGCGGCCCCAAGACCGAGGCGACTTGCACCACCGGTGTGTCGGCCCACAGGTAGCCCGGCAAAGCCCAGGGAAAACCCGTCAAGATCCAGGCACGCGTCAACTCGGTCAGGCTGAGCGATCCTGCCAAAGCCAAAACACCCCATACTCGGTCGCCGGCCACGCGTTTGGCCAAACCAAATCCAAATGCCCAGAACAGCGCCAGACCACCGGCGAGGAACACCAGCGCGAAGGGCGCCATCCAGCCGTGCCGCGCGATATCGACCAGGAAGGGCTCGACAATCCAGCTAAGCGATACGGCGAAATAGCCCAAGCCCACCAGCCAACCCGCCAGGGCGGCGCGGCGCACGCCGGACCACAGAACAAAAATCAGCGGCAAGGCCAGCAACCCGCCCCAAGGGAAATCATAGGGACTGTGCCCCAGGGCCAAAACCGCACCCGCGCCCAGCGCCATCGCACCGCGCATCCAGGGGGGGCGCGCAGCCAGTCCGTTTATCCATTGGATCACTGGGTTATTCCGCCGCCCTATCAAGGGCCACGGCAGGCCGCAGCCGTACACGCAAGCGTTTGACCATGCGCGGATCGGCATCAACAATCTCGAACTCGTGCCCCTGGGGGTGGGGGATCACCTCGCCCCGCAGGGGCAAGCGACCCGCCAGCATGATGACCAGACCGCCCAGGGTGTCGACATCTTCGTCGGCTTCATCGGGCAGCAGATCCACGCCCGCAACAGCCTCGAACGCATCAAGTTCGGCCCGGGCCGAGCATATATAGACGCCTGGCGCCTCCTCGATCCAGCCGACGGCCTCGTCGGTGTCGTGCTCGTCCGCGATCTCACCCACGATCTGCTCGACCAGATCCTCGATCGTCACCAGCCCATCGACGCCACCGTATTCATCGATCACCAAAGCCATATGGATCCGCTCTGTCTGCATCTTTTGCAGCAGCACGGTGATCGGCATCGACGGGGGCACATACAGCAACGGGCGCAACAGGCCCTTCAAGTCCAGCTCCGTCGTCTGACAGTCAAAACCGTAGCGCAGGGCAATGTCCTTGAGGTGCACAAAGCCCGCTGGGCTATCCAACGTGTCAGTGAACACCGGCAAGCGGGTAAAAGTGCTGTCGCGAAAAACGCCCACGATATCCTCAAGCGTCGAAGTATCCGGCAAGGCCACGATATCGGCCCGCGGGACGGCCACATCCTGGATGCGAACACCGCGCAGATTGCGGACGTTCAGCAACATCGTGCGCGCGTCTTCAGCCTGGTCCGCGGTCATTTCCGAGGGGCCTTGGGGGTGGGGGACCGGTGCGGGCGTGCGGCCCAACAAGCGGTCCCAGATACTCAGCGGGGGGTCTTTATCCTCGTCCGCCGTCAGCGCGCCCTGCGCTGCGCTAGAAGATCCATCGGTGTTGTCGCCCATTGCTCCGTTCCGTTGCGCGGGGAAAACCCGCTATAGCCCCTCATATGGTGACGCGACACCCGCTGAGGCAAGGGCCAAAACCTCGAGCGATTCCATAACCACCGCATCTGCGTCGGTTTGGTGATCATAGCCTAGCAAATGCAGGCAGGCATGCAAAATAAGATGAAGAATGTGATCATCCAGTGAAATTTCGCCTGCCGTTGCCTCGGCGACAACGGTTTCATAGGCGATGGCGATGTCGCCCAGGGATGTCGCGCCGAAGGGATCGGCGGGAATTTCGGTCTTGGGGGTGTCGCCGGGAGTGTCCGGGAAGAGATCCAACGCGGGCCACGACAGCACATTCGTCGCCGTCGACCGGCCGCGAAACTGGCTGTTGAGCGTTGCAATCCGGGCGTCATCACAGGCGAGCAGAACAACCTCAACGTCGTGCGTTTCTACCGCCGCGTGGGTAAGCGCCAGGTCGATGGCTTGGCGGGCCAAATCCGCCAAACGACTCGCATCCCACCTGACATCCTCGATCACCAGATCGAGGATGTCAGTCATCTTGCGGGTGCGCGGCCTCGTAGGCGTCGATGATCCGGGCCACCAGCGGGTGGCGAACCACATCGACCGCCTTGAATTTGGAGAAAGCGATGCCTTGAACCCCGGTCAGGATTTTCTCGGCCTCGATCAGGCCAGAGGGCACACCGCGCGGCAGGTCGATCTGGGTGCGGTCGCCGGTGATCGCCATGCGCGATCCTTCGCCCAAGCGGGTCAGGAACATCTTCATTTGCATGGTCGTGGCGTTCTGCGCCTCGTCCAGCACGACAAAGGCATTGGCCAGCGTGCGGCCGCGCATGAACGCCAGTGGGGCGATTTCGATCTGCTTTTCTTCGATCAGTTTGGCAATCTGCTTGCCCGGAAGAAAATCGTTCAGCGCATCGTAAAGCGGCTGCATATAGGGATCGACTTTCTCTTTCATGTCCCCGGGCAGAAAACCCAGTCGCTCGCCCGCCTCGACCGCAGGCCGTGACAGGACAATTTTGTCGACATGGCCGTCCAAGAACATCGAAACCGCCGTCGCCACCGCAAGATAGGTTTTGCCGGTGCCCGCGGGGCCGATGCCAAAGACCAATTCATCGGTGAACAGGTTGCGGACGTATTGCTTTTGCGCGGGCGTGCGCGGCTCGACGATTTTTTTGCGGGTGCGGATCTCGACCTGATCGCCTTGGAACATCTCCAATTGATCGGTTTCTTCCGGCGCCTGTGCTGGGCCCATCCGCAACCCGGCGGTGACATCAGCGGGTGCGACCTCGCGCCCCTGCTCAAGACGCAGATAGAGGGCTTGCAGAACCTCGGCACCGCGTGCGACCGCATCGGCCTCGCCATGCAGAACCAACTCGTTGCCACGGCGGGTGATCAGGATGCTCAGCGCCTGCTCGATCTGAGCCAGGTTGCGGTCATGCTCGCCGCAAAGTTCGATCAGAAGTCGATTATCGGGAAAACTGACGTCACGCTCGGTCGGCGTCTCGGTGGGTGCGTTCTGCAGAACCTGGGTCGTCAAGATCTCTCCCTTACGTGCTGATAGGATATGCCTGTGCGGATATGGTGCCCAAGCGCGTGGCGCGTGGCAAGGGCAAAGACGGGCCGGTTGGGAAGTTTCATCCCAATTTCATGTTGCGGCACATATGGGCGCCGGAGCCTCCGGCGGGGATATTTTTGGGGACAAAGTGGGGGCAGGCGCTAAACAGGTGCCCCGCGCAGCGAGTTGGTTTCGGAACCAAGGATTTTGGTTGTAACGATGGTGCCGGTCAGGGCGGCATCGGCCTGCAGGTGCACCGGTTGCAGATACGGTGAACGGCCCACCAGTTGGCCAGGCAGGCGCCCCGGTTTTTCCAATAGGATCGGCAGATCGCGACCAACCATAGACTGTTGGAATTCCTGTTGGTGTTGGGTCAGAACCGCTTGCAAGCGATGCAGGCGGTCCGTTTTGACGTCTTCGGGCACCTCGGCCCGATTGGCGGCGGGCGTGCCGGGACGGGCTGAGTATTTGAAAGAATAGGCCTGCGCATAGCGAACCTGGTCACATAATGCGAGCGTTGCGTCGAAATCCGCATCGGTCTCGCCCGGGAAGCCGACGATGAAATCACCCGACAGCGCAATGTCGGGCCGTGCGGCGCGCATCCGCTGCAGGATCCGCAGGTAGTCGGTGGCCGAGTGCTTGCGGTTCATCGCGGTCAGCACGCGGTCCGAGCCTGACTGAACAGGCAGATGCAGATAGGGCATCAGTTTTTCGACCTCGCCATGAGCAGCGATCAGGTCCTCGGTCATATCGTTGGGGTGGCTGGTGGTGAAGCGGATGCGCAGCAAGCCGTCGATTTTGGCCAAGGCGCGGATCAGTTGCGCCAGCGACCACGCACCGCCCTCGCCCACCCCGTGGTAAGCGTTAACGTTTTGGCCCAGCAGCGTGATCTCGACCACGCCACGGTCGACCAAATCGCGCGCCTCGTCCAGAATCCGGGCCACTGGGCGCGAGGCCTCGGCGCCGCGGGTATAGGGGACGACGCAAAAGGCGCAAAACTTATCGCAACCCTCCTGCACCGTCAGAAAAGCAGTCGGGCCGCGCCTGGCCCGGGGGCCGCGCGGCAGATGATCGAATTTGTCCTCTTCGGGAAAATCCGTATCCAGGGCGGTTTCACCCGCCCGCACCCGCGCCTCCATTTGGGGCAACCGGTGATAGGCCTGAGGGCCCACCACCAGATCCACCAACGGTTGACGCCGCATGATCTCGGCCCCTTCGGCCTGCGCCACGCAGCCTGTGACACCGATTTTCAGCTCCGGGTTCGCCGATTTGAGCGGCTTAAGCCGTCCCAGTTCAGAATAAACCTTCTCGGCCGCCTTCTCGCGGATGTGGCAGGTGTTAAGCAGGATCATATCGGCCGCATCAGCGGTATCGGTTGTTTCATAGCCCGCAGCCTCGAGCGCACCCACCATCCGCTCGCTGTCATAGACGTTCATCTGACAGCCATAAGTTTTGACGAACAGCTTTTTCGGCGTGGTCATAAGGGGCCTTTACTTACGAAAACGGCGCGCGGGTCGATCCGACCGGGCGCGCCGTGTTTAGCGTTTTCCCCGCCCCGCCGCAATGCGGGACCAAGGTTGCCGTTTCCAGGGGCGTTACTTTTTGGGCTTGCGGCCCAGGCCGATCTTTTTGGCCAGTTCTTGTCGCTTGGCCGCGTAATTCGGGGCGACCATTGGATAGTCAGCCTTCAGCCCCCATTTCTCGCGGTAATCCTCAGGCGTCATGTTGTAGGCCGCCATCAGATGCCGCTTGAGCATCTTCAGCTTTTTGCCATCTTCGAGGCAGATAATAAAATCATCGGTAATCGACTTCTTAATCGGCACCGCTGGCACCAACTGCTCGGGCTCTTCCGCGACCGGGCCACTCAACTCACTCATGGTGGTGTAGATCGCACGCAGCATCTCGGTGACTTGCTGCGGTTGCAGCGAATTATTTCCCACATAAGACGAAACGACATCTGCGCTAAGCGCCAAAAGGTCTGCGGTGTCGATCGGCTGTTGATCTGTCATTGTTAGTTCTTTCACGATTATCCGGCGTATTGAACGCCACCCTAGTCACGTAATAGCAACGATCACCCTACGTACGTTATATATTGCATGTATTATCGATTAGAACCAATCACAAGTTGAAAGCAACATAGTGACTAAGGTCTGCGCAGTTTTTCGCCGCTCTCTTTTGCGTTTTACGTAAACGGCTGATCAATTATTAGGCGGCAAACCCTCTTTGTCGCAACAATGCACCCACTTTTGGCATTTTACCTCGAAATGCGGCATAAAGTGTCGCCGCATCGCGCGATCCACCCGCCGCATATATGTTTTTCTCCAAAGCACGAGCCATTTCAGCGTCAAAGACATCGCCCGTCTCCTCGAAGGCCGCGAATGCATCGGCATCCATTACTTCGGACCACATATAGGAATAATAGCCAGACGAATAACCATCGCCCGCGAAGACGTGCAGAAAATGCGGTGTCGCGTGCCGCATCGTGATCGCGGGCGGCATGCCCAGCTCCGCCAGCACCTCGGCTTGCCGGGCCATGGGATCGGCGGGCGCCGCGCCGGTATGAAAGTCCAGGTCCACCAAAGCCGAGGCGACATATTCCACGGTCGCAAACCCCTGGTCGAAATTCTCGGCGGCCAACAGGCGCTGGCGCAGATCCTCGGGCATCGGGGCGTCTGTTTCGGCGTGGCGCGCGAACTCGGCCAGGACCTGCGGCGTGCTGAGCCAATGCTCATAGAGCTGGCTGGGCAGTTCCACGAAATCCCGCGCCACCGAGGTGCCCGAGATTGACGCATAAGTCACATCCGACAGCAACGCGTGAAGCGCATGGCCAAACTCATGAAACAGCGTGCGTGCGTCATCAAAGGTGAGCAACGCGGGCTGCCCCGCCTCGGGCTTGGCGAAGTTGCAAACGTTGATCACGATGGGGCGGATCCGTTCATCCATATTGGCTTGATCGCGGAAGCTGGAACACCAGGCGCCTGAGCGTTTCGAGCTGCGATTGAAATAGTCGCCGATGAAAACCCCGATGTGCTGTCCGCCCCGTGTGACCTCCCAAGCCCGCGCATCTGGGTGGTGCAGGGGTGCCTTGACGGGCACAAAGCGCACGCCAAACAGCCGCGTAGCACAGGCGAAGGCCGCCTCGATCATGTTGTCGAGCACCAGATACGGTTTCACCTCGGCCTCGTCCAAGTCATGCTCGGCCTTTTGCTGTTTGGCCGCGTAGTACCGCCAGTCCCAGGGCGCCAGGTCAGCGTTGATCCCATCGGCCCGCATCAGAGCTGTCAGCTTGTCGGCATCCGCCATCGCTTGTGCCCGCGCCGGGGACCAAACCGCCATCAGCAAGTCGCGCACCGCGTCGGGCGTCTTTGCCATCTCGGTTTCCAACTTGAAACTGGCGAAATCAGGATAGCCCAGCAACGCCGCCCGCTCGGCCCGCAGCGCCAAGATCTCGGCGGCGATCCCTGCCGTCGCGGTCTTGGGGTCGCTTTCCCCACGGGCAGCCCAAGCCTTGAACGCCACCTCGCGCAGATCCCGCCGGTGCGAGAGTTGCAAGAACGGCACGATCAAGCTGCGCGACAGGGTGATGATGTGCCCTGCCTCGCCCCGCTCTGCCGCCGCTCCCCGCGCGGCCGAGCGCAGAAAGTCGGGCAACCCCTCCAGATCCTCGGGCGCCAGCCGCAGCATCCAGCTTTCCTCGTCCGCCTGTACATTCTGGGCAAACTGAGTGCCGAGTGCGGCGAGCCGCCCCAAGATCTCTTTCAGACGCACGCGCCCCCCTGGCGGAAGCTGTGCGCCCGCCCGCAAAAACCGTCTGCGGGTCAGCATCAACACCCGTGTTTGTTCCTCGGTCAGGCCCAGACTGTCCTGTCGCGCCCAAAGATCCTCGATCCTTGCGAACAGGGCTTCGTTCAGCGCGATATCCGCATAAAACGCGGAAAGCTTTGGGGAAAGGTTGCGCTGCAGCGCTTTAATCGCGTCATTGGTGTCCGTTCCCGCCAGATTGAAGAACACACCCGCGACCCGATCCAACAAGGCATCGCTGCGCTCAAGGGCCGAGATGGTATTGTCGAAGGTCGCGGGCGCCGGATCCGCCGCAATCGCCTCTACCGCAGCTTGTGCTTCCGCCATCCCCGCCTCGAACGCGGGTGCGAAATCAGCGTCAGTGATCTGATCGAAAGGCGGAAGTTGAAATTGAGTTGTCCAAGTTGCGGTCAATGCGTTGGTCATGCGGGTCCCCTGTTTGAGGCCAATAGCTAATTCCTTCGCGTCCGCACTTCCAGCCATCGCGCCAACACAAATGCTGGAGCCATAGGTGACGACATTCATCGGGTCTTGGATAACACACGCAACGGTGGGGCTGCGCGGCGGGCCCCACTCCTGCCTATGCAGGAGTGGGGAGAGTTGACTTGGCCCCGGCATGGGGCCGCCATTGGATCACGGCGTCCGCGACCGCAGATGCTGCTCTAACCGCCGCAGGCCCAGGGATAATGTGATCGTCAGCGCCAGATAGATAAAAGCCACAATGTTATACGTCTCGAAGTACCGAAAACTCCCGGCGGCCGAAACCTTGCCCAGCTGCGAGATATCCGCCACCCCCAGCACCGAAACCAAGCTGCTGTCTTTGACCATCGCGATGAAGTCGTTCCCCAGGGGCGGCAGGATCGTACGGATCGCTTGGGGCAGCACGATCAGCCGAAATCGTTGCCAACGCGTCAAGCCCAGCGCCTCGGCCGCCTCGATCTGACCCTTATCCACCGACTGGATCCCTGCCCGAAGCACCTCGGCGATAAAGGCGGAATACCCAATCGTCAGCGCGATAATCGCCCGCCACAAAAAGCTGATGTCGCGGGTCCGCAGTGGCTCGAATCCCAAAGGCTCCAGCATGGCATTCGCCGCCACCACCAGCGCGGGTGCAAAGACAAAGGCCACATAGATCAGCAGCACCAGGATCGGAATACCCCGGATCACCTCGATATAAAGCCGCGCGATCTGCCGCAACGCGATCAAACGCGACAGCGAAGCAACCGCAAGCCCCAGCCCGATCAAGCAAGCGCTGGCAAAGCCCACGGCCGTCACGAAAAGCGTGACCCCGATCCCTTTCGAGACCGCCGCGAAGATATCGCTATAGATCTGATCCTGCCAAACGCGCCAGCCCAGGTACAGCCCCAGGCCCACCAACAGCACCAGCCAATAGGGAAACTCGCCCCGCTCGGCGCGGGGCGGCAGATGGTCCATCAAGCAGGCCTACTCCCCAAAGGTGTAGTCCAAGAACCACTTTTTGTTCAGCGCCTCGATCGTGCCATCGGCTTTCAAAGCGGCAATGCCCGCGTTCATCGCTGGAACCAGTTCCGAGCCCTTGGGAAAGATGAACCCGAAATCCTCGGTTCCCATTGGGTCCCCCACCAGTTTGAACGTATCCGGGTTAGCCCGCACGTACCCCTCGCCCGCCGTTCCATCAGTCAGCACCAGATCCACATCGCCCGTCCGCAGCGCTTGGATCGTCGCGCCAAACGTCTCGAACAACTTGATCCGGGGGTTGGCCTCGTCCCCATCCAGCACCTCGTAAACGCCCACATAGAACGGCGTGGTCCCCGGCTGCGCACCGATCAGCAGATCCGCATCCCCGGCAAAACCCGCCGCATCGCTGAACCGCTCCTCATCCGCGCGGACCATCATGAACATCTCGGAGCGCATATACGCGTCCGAGAAATCGACCTGCTCTTTGCGGTCCTCGCGGATCGTGATCCCGGTCATCCCCATATCGTATTGCGCGGCCCCGACGGCCGCGATCATCGCATCCCAGCTGGTGTTCTCGATCACCGGGGTGAAGTTCAGGCGGCTTGCCAGCTCTTCGATCGCATCGTATTCCCAGCCAATCGCATCGCCGGATTTCGGGTCGATAAACTGCAATGGCGGATAGGCATTCTCGGTCACGATCACGACCTCTTGCCCGCCCAAATCGGGCAGATCCTGGGCGGTCGCGGCCCCCACGGTCATGGCAGTCACACAGGCGGCAAGCAAAGCAATCGATCTCATCGGTGGGTCCCCTCAACGTTAAATCCAAGGACCGACTATGCGGACCACGGCACGGGCTGGCAAGGCACGCGACACCCCTCGGCGCCACAGAATCGCCCGCATTTCACCGCAAAGCTCGGACATATTCGATTCCCTGATGGGGTAAAGGCTGCAGGCATGGCAAAACAACATCCACGCTACAAAGCGCTCGAGACCGACGAGAAGCCACGTAAAAAAGGTGGCGGCGGGCTGCTGATTATCCGCAATATGCTCATTCTGGGCGCTGTTTGTTATGGCGGATGGTATTTGATCCCGGCCAGCGACAAGGCTGAGTTGCTGGAGAAAATTCAAAGCACTTCGCTGCCTGGACCCGCGGCAAGCCCCGCCGCCCCCGCACCAGATGCGGCTGCCGCACCGGATCAACAGACCGCCGCTGCGACGGCTCCCGCACCCCAAGGGGGGCTGATGGCGATGATCATGGGTCTTTTTGGCAGCTCAGGAAAGACGGTTGTTGGGCCCGTCGATATCCGCGCCTTCCCGTTGGCCTATAACAACTGGCAGCGGACAGACTACTTGGATCCTAAAACCGCGCCGCAGGCGATGCGCCGCATGGACCGGCTGCTCAGGACCGGGACGGTCGCTTTATTGCCAGAAGACGAGATGCGCGCCCGCACTGCCGCGATTTATCGCGCCGGCCGACAAGAGCTTCTGATCTTTGTCGAGGCCGGCGATCCGCCGCCGCCAGTGCCCGTTGCCACCACCCCGACGAACCCACAGATCGTGGCCAAAGCCGAACCCGGCACCCCTGTTGTCCTGCAAACGCCCGATGCCGTGGCCGCCACACTGCCGCCCACGCAAACCGACGCTATCCCGGCCGAAACACCGGCGGCCACCGAAGCGACCTTGGTTGTGGACGAGGGCGCGGAAGCTTCCGTTCCCGACGCGGATGCACCACCACCCCTGCCGACAGTGACCATAGAGGGACTGACGTTCACCAATCACGCCGGCACGCGCAAAGGGGTGATCGACCTGCGGGCCAAACTGGACAGCAACCGGGCGATCTATGTCCGCGGGCGCACCTCCATGGCGGTGGTCGAGGAGTTCCTGTCCCGCACCAAACTAGCACGGATGGGTCTGCGCGACTGACCTTGCGCAAGCCGCGATCTGCGCACGGCTGACATCACCCAAGGCAAATCGATCATTGAGCCGCTTTCCGCGATCGGGCACGGTGGCCCCACGTCCCTTGCGAAAGTGCGATCCATGACCAAGCGCGCCCTTGTACCACCTGCGTTTCGCGCGGCAGCTAACCAGTTGAAAATGTCACCCGGCATTGTCTCGGGTGGTCATGTTTTCCTGAACGGCACCACGGGCAGCGACCCGCAAGGGCAGATGCCTTTGGACCCCGCCACCCAAATGCGCAATGCTTTCGACAAGATCGGAAGCGTCCTACACGAAGGTGGGCTGACCTTCGACGCCATCGTCGAGATGACGACATATCATGTTGGGCTGCGGGACCATTTCGATCTGTTCGACTCGATCCGCTTGGAGTACCTGACGGCACCTTATCCGGCCTGGACGGCCGTCGAAGTCGCGGGCCTCAGACGCCCAGGCGCGGTGGTCGAGGTCCGCGCCATCGCCAGCACCTCTCCGTCTGGCTAACCTGTCTCGGCGTTAACATAAGGCACTGCTAATCGGCTTTTGTGTTCCAGCCAAAGGCGAGAGGTAACGAAAGCTGATTCCAGTTTAAGTCGAAAGGCTATGGACCCGAATGTCGCTTTTCCTCGCCCCCATGTCGGTTGGCCCCGCGCGCGCCAGGCGGTAAGTCGTATCCATATTCAACGGATATCCAACACGAGGCCGCGCCATGAAAACCCATGTGAAAGCCCTGGTCGTCGGTGGCGGCGCGGTGGGCGCTGGCATCGTCTATCACCTGGCCAAAGCCGGGTGGACAGATGTGGTGCTGCTGGAGCGGGACGAACTGACCAGTGGTTCCACCTGGCACGCCGCCGGTCTGCTGCCCTTGTTTAACATGGGCTATGCGACCAGCCATATCCACGACTACAGTGTGAAGTTCTATAAGTCCTTGGAGGCCGAAACCGGGCTGAACGCTGGGTTTTCGGTCGTCGGCAACCTGCGGATGGCCCAGACGCAGGCGCGGATGGACGAGTATATGCTCTATGCCAGCACCGCCGAAACCGTGGGCATTCCCTATGAGTGGATGACACCTGCGCAGATCAAGGGTCGCTGGCCACTGGTCCGGACCGAGGATCTGCAGGGCGCGATTTTTCATCCCACCGACGGCTACATCAACCCGGCGGATGTAACCCAAGCCATGGCCAAAGGGGCGCGCCAACATGGGGCTGAGATCTATCGCCGGATGCAGGTCGACAGCTACCAGTGGACCGGTAGCGAGTGGATCGTTCGGGGCACCCATATGGTCGAGCGGGGTGGTAACTTGATCCCCGCCGAGGAGGCCTTTGAGATCCGCGCCGAACATGTCGTCACCGCAACCGGCAACCACGCCCAGCGCACCGCGCAACTGTTGGGGATCAAGATCCCAGCGATCCCGGTCGAGCATCAGTATATCGTCACCGAACCCGATCCCGCCCTGGTCGAGTATCGCAAAACCCACCCCGAGCATCCGGTCCTGCGCGATGCGGATGCGCGCTGGTATGTGCGCGAGGAACGCGGCGGCTGGATCCTGGGCCCCTACGAGGATGGCGCCCCCGCGCGCTTCAAGTTTGCTGTGCCCGACAGCTTTCGCGCCGATCTGTTCCCGCTGGATTTGGAGCGGATCGAGGAAGAATACATGTCCATGATCCACCGGATCCCCTCGTCCGAGAACGCCGGGCTCAAGGACGATTTCAACGGCCCGATCTGCTACACGCCCGACGGCAACCCGCTGGTCGGCCCCGCGCCCGGCCTGCACAATATGTGGCTGGCCGAGGGGTTCAGCTTTGGTATCACAGCTGCGGGCGGCACAGGGTATTACCTGGCGCAAATGATGGTCGAGGGCGAGGCCGAGATCGACATGGCATCGCTGGACCCCAAACGCTATGGCGATTGGATGACGACCGAATATGCCGCGCGCAAGAACGAGGAATGCTACGCGCACGTCTATGTTCTGCATCATCCCGACGAGGAACGAGAGGCGGCGCGGCCGCTGCGCACCTCGCCCGCCTATGACCGGCAAAAGGCCCGCGGCGCGCAATTCGGCCAAGTCAACGGGTGGGAGCGCCCGAATTACTACGCCCCCACCGGCTTTGACGACCACGCCTCCCGCAGCTTCCGCCGCGGCGGCTGGTGGCAATATGCGGTCGACGAGGCGAAAGCGATCCGCGAGGGTGTGGGCCTGATCGACGCCACGGCCTTCACCAAACACAGGATCAGTGGCCCTGGGGCATCGGCGTTCCTGGATTGGTTCACCACCAATAAGTTGCCGAAGGTTGGGCGCATCAATCTGACATATGCATTGACCGACCAAGGCACCACGCGCACCGAATACACCATCGTCCGCCTGGCTCAAGACGACTACTATCTGGTATCTGCCGGGGCATGGACGGTTTATGATCAAGACTATCTCTACAAGGCGATTTGGGAAAAAGAAGACGAGTTCGGCCGCATAAATGAGCAAGAGGTGACGACCCAATGGGGCGTCTTTGCCATTGCTGGCCCCAGATCTCGGGATGTGTTGAACAAGCTGATTGTTGATGCTGACCCAGCCACTGCTTTGTCAAACAAGCGGTTTCCTTGGCTTTCGATGCGGAACATTGAGCTGAAAATGTGCCCCACCATGGCCATCCGCGTCGCCTATACCGGCGAGCTGGGATGGGAGTTACACCACCCTGTCGAGATGCAGAACTACCTGTTCGATCTGCTGATGGAGGCGGGCGAGCCCGAAGGTCTGAAACTCGTCGGTGCCCGCGCCCAAAACTGGCTACGCCAGGAAAAATCCTACCGTGCCTTCGGCACCGAATTGGGTCGCGACGCCACACCGTTGGAGGCTGACTTGCCCCGCTTCGTCGATCTGTCCAAGGATTTCCACGGAAAGGCCGCGATGCAGGCTATCGGTATCCGTTCGAAATGCGTGACGCTGCTGATCGACGGCCCAGCCGACACAGATCCCTGGGGCCGCGAGGCGCTTTATGCGGGCGAAACCAAAGTCGGCCGCTTGACCTCGGGCGGTCACTCTGTGGCTTTTGGGAAATCCATTGGGATGGGCTATGTCAGCCCCGAGGTTGCGACCGTCGGTC
The DNA here is from genome assembly GCA_938049225.1 of uncultured Paracoccaceae bacterium. Classification (GTDB taxonomy): domain Bacteria; phylum Pseudomonadota; class Alphaproteobacteria; order Rhodobacterales; family Rhodobacteraceae; genus Halovulum. Next base: position 4,133 of record CALICM010000045.1, on the reverse strand, counting down.
AAAACCTCAAGGTTAAGATGCTGAACCAACTCTGGGACGCGCAGATTGTTGAAGACAGCCCCTATGATCCGCAAAACGCCCGGATCCGCCTCGACGGGTGAGGTCGAACTGGGCCCGCGATTCGCTGGGTTGATATTGCAGAATCGCAAGTCGCATCACGTCCCCGCGAGAGGCGTTTCAATACAAGCGGGCACAACGGTCTTACACATCCCTCAAAACACCCGATATTGCCTGGCAAAGGCCCCAAAAAGCGACCTGCTTCACTAAGGACCAGGGCCTAATCAGATTCAATGTCCGTACCGAAAACATCTTGATCTCAACCGCTTAGCGCCAGGCGCGCTGAATTCTCCCTGCGCATCAAGTCGCAGGCCTGTGACCCTCACCGTTATGTGAAAAAGTGAACAGTGTTCGTGAATTGTAAAAGGAGGGCCCTGGGACAATATTCATTGCACCACAAAACAACGTGCCCGCCGACCAAAAAAAGAAACCGTCAACACCGAGATCCGCCATGAGAACAAAGTTCATAACCTGCCTTCTGTTCGCCCTTACCGCGGCAGCCACCGTATCAGCGGGCACCCTGCAACGCGACTGCCCGAACATGGCGGCAACCACCCAAACAGCCCAGGTCCAAACGGCCTGAGCCAGGCAAAAAGGAGACCGGTTATGAAATCAATTGTCATAACAGCCCTTGTCTTATCGATTGTCGCCGCTACATCGACGGTCGCTGACGTAAAACCGTTCGACAAAACAAACCTAACAAACGCCCAAAGGGCCGTCATCCAGAATATCCTGAACAGCGACGACAACGACAATACGAAGAACCGGCGAATACAGGCGATCCTGCGCCGTCGATGAGACATATGACTTTGGATTGAAACACACCCAATGGCTTTCGGGTTCCGGCCCACAACGGGGAACAACGAAAGCAAACTCGAATTTAAGTTGAAATGCACTGATCGGACAGGGCAGCCGCGCATCCCCCCCGCGCAGGTAGCCCTCAAACGCCAGGGCGCAGGATCATCGGCCTGTCGCCTTGGCGTTGCCAGCAGGCGGTTTGCGTGTTTGCGAGGCGCGCAAACCGCCTTACGGCTGGAAATCAGCCAGAACCCGCGCGAACAGCGCCGGGTCAACATTACCGCCGGTGGCCACCGCGATCACCGCGTCCCCGTCGATTTGATCACCATGAAACAGGGCAGCCGCCAGTGCCGCCGCACCCCCGGGCTCAAGGACGATTTTCAGCCGCAAGAACGCCAAGACCATTGCGCGGCAGCACTCTTCATCGGTAACCACCAATCCCGGTCCCGCCAAGCTCGAGAGGATCGGGAACGTCATCTCGCCGGGGATTTGCGTCAAGATTGCATCGCAAAGCGAGCCGCTGGCCGCGTTGTTTCCAACCCGCGCACCGGCCGCCAGACTGCGCGCCATGTCGTCAAACCCCGCGGGCTCGACCGGGCGCACCCGCAGCCCTGGCGCTTGATCCGCAAGCGCCAGAGCGATCCCCGAACTCAGACCACCGCCGCCGCAACAGACCAGCACATCCGCCGCCTCGACACCCTCAACTTGCTCCGCGATCTCCAGCCCGCAGGTGCCCTGGCCGGCGATCACCTCGTCATTGTCATAGGGTTTGATCAGCGTCAGCCCGCGCGCAGCAGCCACCGCCTCGCCCACGTCCTCGCGCCGCTCGCCACCGGCGCGGTCGTAGAGTACCACCTCGGCCCCCAACGCCCGTGTGTTGTCGATCTTCAGGCCCGGCGCATCGCGCGGCATCACAATCACCGCTGGCACCCCATGATGCCGCGCCGCCAAAGCCACCCCCTGCGCGTGGTTCCCCGAGGAATAGGCGATCACCCCTAAAGCATCCTTTAGAGCACTGACCGCCGCCCAGCCGCCGCGAAACTTGAACGAGCCGGTGTGCTGCAAACACTCGGCCTTCACCCAGACCGTCCGCCCCGCCAGCGCATCCAGATCGGGCGAGCGCAGCATGGGGGTCCGCCGGACATGCCCAGCCAGCCGCACCTCGGCCGCCCGGATCCGCGCGATTGAACTCACCCCAAGGCCTCGACCAATCGCTTCAGCGCGACTACCGCCTCAGGCTCGTCCAAGAAAGGCACATGCCCGCGATCGGGCACCTCAGCCACGATCAAATCGGGCCGCCGCGCGGCCATCTTCGCGACCGTCTCGGCCGTCAAAAGATCCGAGTTCGCCCCCCGGACAACGGCTACCGGCACACCCTCGAATGCATCGAAAAACGGCCAAAGGTCGGGTTGTTCTTGTGCGGCCTGCGTCAACATCGCGTCGCGCAGCCGTGGATCATACCGCAGCGCGACCCCGTCGCCTGTTTCCTCGAACCATCGCTCGGCCAGTTCCGTCCAGCGCACATCAGAAAGCCCCGGAAATGCGACACCCATATTGGCTTTCAAACCCTGCCCCACATCGGCATAGGTCCGCCCCTTGGGCGCGACCCCAATATAGTCATAAATCACATCCAACCCTTCCTGCGCAATCTCGGGCCCGATGTCGTTCAATAGCACCCCCGCCAGCCGATCCTTGGACGTCAGCGCCAGAAGCATCGCGATGATCCCCCCGCGCGAAGTTCCCACGACCACCGCCTTCTCCAGCCCCAGGTGGTCCAGAAGTTGCATCGCATCCCGTGCCTCAACCGGCACTGCATATTGCATATGATCCTCGGCCCAATCCGAGGCGCCTCGCCCACGCGAGGTTAGCGTGATCATCCGCAGGCCCGCAGGCAGCACGGCTTTGAGATCATCGAAATCCCGCGCATTGCGCGTCAACCCTGGCAAGCACAGCAGGGGTGTCCCGTCGCCATGATCCTCGTAAACCAGCGACAATCCATCTTTAGTTGTAAATCGCTCCATCACCATGCCCCCGCCAAATCCGGTATCCCTTTCAAATCACTCAAAACCTCGCGCGGTTTCCAGGGCAGTCGGTCCATCGGCTCGCCAGCACGATTAACCCAAGCCGTCTGAAACCCATAGCCCGCCGCCGCCGCCGCATCCCATCCGTTGGACGAAACAAACAGCACTGTGTCGGCCCCGACCCCAAACCGTCGCCCCACCAGATCATACACCCGCCGATCCGGTTTGAAGACGCCCACATCTTGGACGCTTAGAACCGCATCCAGCAAACCGCCCACACCCGCACTCTCGACCGCCCCCGCCAACATATCCGGCGAACCGTTGGACAGGATCGCCGTCTCGAACCCCGCCGATTTCAGCGCGCGCAACATCTCGGGCACTTCCGCATAGGCGTCCAACTCCCAATAAAGCGCCAGCAGCCGCTCGCGCAGCTCCGTATCACCTGCCAGCCCATGTGCTTCCAGCGCGAAATCCAATCCATCCGCCGTGACATCCCAAAAGTCGCAATGCGCATCCGCTACCGCGCGCAGCCAACTGTACTGCAACTGCTTCAATCGCCAGGTGTTGGCCAGCGCGGCCCAACAGGCCGCCAAAGCCTCGCGCCCTGGCTCGGTCGCTGCCCCGCGCGCGGCCGCCGCCACGTCAAACAACGTTCCGTATGCATCGAACACGCAGGTCTTGATCGCCATCCTCGCCCTCACTTTGCCCGACTCGGGCGCCCGTGCTACCGTGAAATCACAGAAAAAGGGGAGGGGCAAAGATGTCTGACAATCACGGGGCCGTTTGGTGGTCCGAGTTGAACACAAGGAATGTCGAGAAAGCCAAGGAGTACTACACCAAGATCCTGGGCTGGACCATCAATGACGTACCGATGGCCGACGGCATGATCTACCATGTCGCGATGCGCAACGAACAACCCGTCGCGGGCATCTTTGACATGACCAATATGCCAGAGATGGCGCAGATGCCCGATCATTGGTTCACCTACCTGGCGGTGGATGACGTCGATGCGGCCGCGAAAGAGACGGTGGATATGGGCGGCCAGATCATACGCGCACCCTGGGACGCCGAAGGCGTGGGCCGCATTACCACCCTCAAAGATGCCGCAGGCGCCGCCATTGGCCTGATGACCCCCGCCCCAGAGCCAACCAACTGACCTTGGTACCTCCCTGCCCGGGTCTCCGGCGGGGAGGTCCCAAAACAAGAGGCAGCAGACAACCCCACTTTGTCCCAGAAATATCCCGGGGAGCGCGAGGG